>JBOHGE010000070.1:0-21873 GCA_050700055.1 Pseudonocardiaceae bacterium | reverse complement strand
GGACGACCTCACACTGTGGCGCACCCTCATCCAACTGCGCACCGACCTCCCCACCCCCACCGCCGACAGGCCAGGCCAACCCAGCAGTCTGCCCCCAGCCCCCGACATCGTCGGCGCACTCGACCTCTGGAGATAAGGGGATCGCTTATCGCCGCGCAGCGGCGAGGGCGAGGTCGACCGCGTGGTGTGGATCGGTGGCCGCAATAGTCGGATCCGGCAGCGGGTCACCGTTGTGGTCCAGGACGGTCCAACCGCCGAGAGTGATCACCGGGACTCCGCCGCGCCGTTTGGCCAGAGCGATCTCGGACAGGGTGCCCCACGAGCCACCGATGGCGATCACAGCGTCAGCAGACCAGACGATGACCGCATTGCGGGCCTCCCCCAGAT
This sequence comes from Pseudonocardiaceae bacterium, assembly GCA_050700055.1. Lineage (GTDB taxonomy): Bacteria > Actinomycetota > Actinomycetes > Mycobacteriales > Pseudonocardiaceae. The sequence continues at coordinate 21,486 of JBOHGE010000070.1, read as the reverse complement.
TGCTGACGATCACCGCCGACAGGTCCGGGCAGGCATCCTCGGCGGTGCCGCCGGGACGGATGCCGATCACCAGGCCGTTGCCGGCACGCGCTCCGGCAGCGACAGCGGCCATCACACCGATCCCGCCACCGCAGATGACGACGGCACCAGCCCCGGCCAGCAGCCGCCCCACCTCGAAGGCCCGGGCCTTGTCCTCGTCGGTGCAGCGCCGGGGACCACACACCGCAACCTGCATCGGCGAGCCCCCTGGTGATCCGGCGGTCAACTGGTGGAACCCGGCTCCAACCCGACCGGCGTGGGCGCGGGGTGGGTGCAGAACTCGGCGAGGTCGTCGCGCAGGGCGGTCAGGGTGCTGGAGGCGAGGTCGGTGCGCCGGTCCAGCAGGGTCTGCAGGGACCGGGCTCGCCCGATGATCGGCACGGTGCGGTACTCGGCGTGGGTGGTGTGCAGGATCGGGGCCAGGTGCTCGCCGACCGCGTCCAGCTCACTTCTGCCCAGATAGGCGAGCGCGAGGTCGAAGCGGGCGGCCGCGAGGTACAGAGCCTTGGGCCGGGACTGACCGGTGAGATCGTCCAGGGCGGTGTGCGCCCAGTCCGCAGCGGCGTCCAGATGGTCGGTGCCGCCGAGTGTGCAGTGGGCTTCGCTGGCGTAGTAGGCGGCGGTCCCGGCGTCGAAGCCGAGAATGCCTGGTTCGTCGGGAGTGCGCTCGGTGGGTGCAGTCGCGGCGAGCGCCAGTGCCCGGCTGACCTCGCCGGGTTGTCGGCGGGCGGCATGGATTCGGGCCTGTTGGCTGGCCAGTCGCAGCAGCGCGGTGCCACTGGTGGCATCGGGCAGGGCGGACTCGATGAGCTGGGCGGCCTCGTCGTAACGCCCCTCCCAGTAGGCCATGTTGGACTGCACATAGCGAATGAAGGCTCGTAGCGGGTTGTGGCCGGACATCTCGGCGCAGTGCAGTGCAGTGCAGGCGTGAGTATCAGCGGCATGCGGGTGCCCCAGGTCGAACGTGGCCTGGGCCATCAGACCACATAGCTGTCCGGCGATCTTGTACAGGCTGGTGGTGTGGCGGGGCTGCTGCCGTCCGGCGATCAAGGTGAACACGTCGTCGCGAGCACCGAGCAAGCTGGCGAAAATCGTGGCAGGTGGATCGATCTGATAGCGGCGGGCGAGCTCGGCGACGTCGTTGGCCATCTGGTCGAGCACGTTGTCATCGACGTTGGTGGTGGCACTCCAGCGGTGGAACCGGGCGGATTCCTCGGCCGCCACGATGACCTCCTCGCGGACTGGCAGGCCGCGTGCGTCGCAGCGCACGAGGCGTCGGCTCCCCCAGGCGACACCAGTGTCACCGCTTGCGCGCTGCACCGCACGGCCGGGGTCGGCGTGCTCACACACGGTGACACGGGGGGCGGTATCCAGCGTCGCGGTGGTCCCGGGTAGGGGTGGGTGGCCGGTGGTGAGCAGGCAGCGGTCGGCAGGGGTGAGGTGCTCCAGGTCGTCGGCGTCGACGAGCGCTGCGGGAGTGCAGCCGTGACCGTAGGTGGCGGCGAGCTGAGCGAGATAGCGCGGGCTGGGTGGGCTGCCGCCGTGCGGCCAGGCCTCGAACTCGCTGACCCGGTTGTCCGACAGCCGGGCTCCGCAGTGCCGGGAGTTGTACCGCTGGGCCAGCTTCCACTGCGGCCAGCCCAGTGCGTGGCGCCAGGCCGTGCGGGGCCGTAGGTTGAACCGGCGGGCCATCTCGGTGGCGATCTGGGACACCGTGCACCCGTACCCCCGCATCCGGTCGCGCACCTGATCACGCTCGGCCTTCGCCGAGATCCCCACCTTGCGTGCCATCGCCCACCCCCACCTGAGTTCCCTGACGCCGCGGCGACACGGTAGCCCCGGCCGGCCGGACGCAGGCAGCCCCACGGCCTGACCGGACGGAAGTCCTGACCTCTCCGCGGTGTGTTCGACCAGGTCAACACCATGGTGACAGGCGGGGAAAAATTCCCACCCACGCCAGGCCGCCCCACCGGGGATCGACACCACGCTAGGGAGCATCGAAACCGAAGCAACGCGCGGCGAGCGCGACTCTCCAAGGAGATCACATGACGATCGCAGCACTTACCCGACCGGCTCGGGCCGCACAAAGCAGCTGCCATCAGTTGCGATCAGCCCTGGTCGCAGCAGGGCAGACGGTGCCGGTATGCGGCCCGTGACCAGCACCGGCCCGCCCGTCGATCAGACCAGCCCTCGGCTGGTCTGTGACATCCGGCCAATCCCCGATCCCCCGGTGCCCACAAGGATTCCGGCTGACCGCCGGTCGAGACCCGTCAGCCCTGTGCCTCCGGTTCCTGGCGACCAGCCGAGCCCCACCCCCCGGAGCGGCGACTCGAGTGTCGGGCTACCGCAGTGGGTGCGCTCCGAGGAGGATCGCCTGCATCTGCTGCAACCCACCGACGTGATCGCCGCCACCACCCATGGCCACGCCCCGGCAATCTGTGGACAGCCGATACCCGCCAAGGGTCTCACCAATACCAACGGCTTCTCGGCGGTACTGTGCAGGGCCTGTCTGCGCGGCGCGACCTCCCCGATGCCCGGTCCAGCGCCGAGAGACACCCCGTGAGTGCCCCTATGAGCGGTCGCCCGTTGATCGACAACCCAGCCAGTGCGCAGCTGTGACCACGTAGGCGTAGCCCTCGGCGAGGTCGGGAGTGAGCTCGGCGCAGACGCCTTCTCGGATCAGTACGTCGGCCAGGGCTGCGGTGTCGATCCCAGTCGCTGCGGTGACGTCCTCGACGCCGACGGGGTGCCCGCTGAGGAGTGGGCGCAGAGCTGGCAGGGCGTCGGCGGGGACGGTGATCTTCTTGCCTGCGGCCAGCACGATCGCTGTGCCGTCCTGGGTTTCCAGATGGGGTGGGAAGTCGGTGACGCAAAGGACGTACCCGGGGGGACCGAACACGCCGAGCGTCGTCACGCATCGGCTGCTGGTGCGCTCGTGCCCCCGGGTGGTGAGGTAGCCCGACGGAGGGTGCGACCGCAGGAGTTGAGCGGCGGCGTCGGTGAGTTCGCGCTCCTGAGCGGCGCGGTCGGTGGGAGCATTGTGCCTGAGGAGGTCGCGGCGGAACAGCTCGTCGGCGCGGGCTTGGTCGACGATCCAGGCCAACCAGTCGGTGCCGGTGCGCTGGGTGAGACCGAAGATGGGTGATCGGTGTGAAACATATTTCCGCCGGTAAAGTGCGGGATCTGTACTCGATCGACGGTGACGTCCTGCTGGTCGCCTCGGACCGGATCTCGCTGTACGACGTGGTCCTCCCGACGCCCATTCCCGATAAGGGTGCCCTGCTCACCCAGCTGTCAGTGTGGTGGTTCGACAGACTCAACGATGTAGTGCCCCACCATCTGATCTCCGCCACCGACGTGCCACCGGAGTTCGCGAGAAGGGCGATCCGCGTCACGCCACTGCGGATGATCCCGGTGGAGTGCATCGCGCGCGGCTATCTCGCCGGTTTAGGCTTGCGCGAATACCAGAAGCACGGCACCGTCGCCGGTATAGCATTGCCGCCCGGGCTGGTCCTGGGAAGCCGGCTACCCGAGCCGATTTTCACACCTACCACCAAATACTCCGATACCGGCCACGATGAGTTCATCACCTTCGACGACGTGGTCGATACAACAGGGCAGGATACCGCGCAACGCCTCCGAGACCTGACGCTGGAACTTTACACAACAGCCGCTGAGCACGCTTGGGACAATGGCATCATCGTCGCGGACACGAAATTCGAGTTCGGTTGGGACACCAACGGACGATTGACGCTCGGAGACGAAGTGGTCACGTCCGACTCATCGCGTTTCTGGCCGGCCGAGAGCTGGCGGCCCGGGCAACCGCAGCACTCACTGGACAAGCAGTTCGTCCGGGATTGGTCGGTCAGCACGGGGTGGGACACCGAGCCACCCGGGCCGGTCATTCCCCCGGAGATCGTGGCGCAGACGCGACAGCGCTACCTCGAGGTGTATGAACGCCTCACCGGATCCTCGTGGGCAGCGTAAGCCACCAAAACCTGCGAAGCTGGCGGCATTCGTGCCGTGACGAGGGAGAGCTTTCGCATGACGCAGACCACCGCGCTGACCATCCCCGCCGAGCTCAAACCCGCCGACGGCCGCTTCGGGTGCGGACCGTCGAAGGTGCGGCCCGAGCAGCTGGCCGCGTTGTCTACCGCCTCGGTCATAGGTACCTCACACCGGCACGAACCGGTGAGATCCCTGGTCGCCCGGATCCGCGCGGGGCTGGCAGAGCTGTTCTCGCTGCCGGAGGGCTACCAGGTGATGCTCGGCAACGGTGGCACCACAGCGTTCTGGGACGCCGCGGCGCTGGGCCTGGTCCGGCAGCGCTCGCTGCACCTGACCTACGGCGAGTTCTCCGCGAAGTTCGCCGCCGTCACGTCGAGCGCACCGTTCCTGGCCGACCCGGTGGTGATCTCGGCCCCGCCCGGGGACGCCCCGCAACCCGTCGCCGACCCGTCCTGTGACCTGATCGGCTGGGCGCACAACGAGACCTCGACCGGGGTGATGGTGCCGGTGAGCCGGCCGGCCGGGTCGCAGGGCGCGCTGGTGGCGATCGACGCGACCAGCGGCGCCGGCGGTCTGCCGGTCCACGCTGCCGACGTCGACGTCTATTACTTCGCGCCGCAGAAGTGCTTCGCCGCCGACGGTGGGCTGTGGATTGCGCTGCTCAGCCCGGCCGCGGTGGCCCGGATCGGTGAGATCGGCTCGTCGGGCCGGTGGGTGCCGGAGTTCCTGTCGCTGACCACCGCGCTGGACAACAGCGGCAAGGATCAGACCTATAACACCCCGGCGGTGGCGACCCTGCTGTTGCTGGTCGACCAGATCGAGTGGATGCTGGCCCGCGGCGGGCTGGACTGGTGTGTCGCGCGCACCACCGACTCCTCCTCGCGGCTGTACTCCTGGGCTGAGTCCTCGCCCTACGCGGCGCCGTTCGTCACCGATCCCGCCAAGCGCTCGCTGGTCGTCGGCACCGTGGACTTCGTCGACGTCGACGCCGTCGCCGTGACCACCGTGTTGCGGGCCAACGGCATCGTGGACACCGAGCCCTACCGCAAGCTCGGCCGAAACCAACTGCGGGTCGGGATGTTCCCGGCTGTGGAGCCCGACGACGTCTCCGCGTTGACCGCCTGCGTCGACTGGGTGGTCGAGCGGTTGGGGTGACCGCACCGGCTGCGGCGCGCCTCCCCCGGTGCGGTCACCCACCGGCCTACCGTGACTGGGCTAGGAGATGCGGAGGTCAGCGGATGCGCGCGCTGCGGGTAGTCGGTCTGGGTGCCGACGACCGCACGGTCATCCTGGAGACGGTCGCACCCCACTCCGGCGGCGAGGAACAGTTCACCCTGCCTATCGATGACAGCCTGCACGCAGCGGTACGAGGTGATCTTGTTCGCCTCGGCCAGATCGAGATCGAGGTGGAGAGCCCGATGCGACCGCGCGAGATCCAGTCCAGGATCAGGGCCGGCGCCTCCGTCGAGCAGGTAGCCACCGCCGCCGGCGTCTCCAGCCAGCGAGTCGAGCGGTTCGCCTACCCCGTGCTGCTGGAGCGATCCCGCACCGCGATGCTGGCCCAGCAGGCTCACCCGGTACGCGCCGATGGACCCGACGTGCGGACCCTCGAGGAGGTCGTCACCGAGTCCTTCCGCCGGCGAGGCCACGACGTGGCAGCGACAACCTGGGACTCCTGGCGCGGGGAGGACGGTAAGTGGGTCATCCAACTGCGCTGGCAGGCCGGCCGGTCCGAGAACCGAGCACACTGGACGTTGCACCCGGGCGCCCATGGCGGCACCGTGACCGCCCTCAATGATCACGCCACCAGCCTGATCGATCCGCAACCAGCCACGCAGCTGGTTGCCGTGCCACCCGTGCCGCAACCCGCAGAGCAGCCCCCCACCCCCCGCGCCATCCCCGACGACACCCCCCCGTACCACCCGCCCAAACGCCCCCGCAAAGCCCGCCCCGCCATCCCCTCCTGGGAGGACGTCCTCCTCGGCGTCCGCTCTCCCCACCCCTGACCCACCGGTGACTGCATTCTGTCCCCAGATTGCGGTTACATTATCGGCGCGCACGGTCGAAGGCGATCGCGGCGGCGGTGGCGACGTTGAGCGAATCCGCTCCGGGCGCCATCGGGATGCGCACCGCCAGGTCCGCCGCGGCCAATGCCTCGGCGGACAGCCCTGGACCCTCCGCCCCGACCAGCCAGGCCAGCCGAGCAGTGTCCAGGCCCGCCTCGGGCAGCGGCACGGCATCCAGGCTCGGGGTGAGCGCCGCGATCCGGAAGCCGGCGGCCCGCAACGCGCCGAGACCTGCAGGCCAGCAGTCGAGCCGTGCGAACGGAACCCGCAGGACATGCCCCATGGACACCCGCACGCTGCGCCGGTAGAGGGGGTCGGCGCAGCGCGGGCCGAGCAGCACCGCATCCACCCCGAGGGCAGCGGCGTTGCGAAACAACCCGCCCAGGTTCTCGTGGTCGTTGATGCCTTCCAACACCACGAGATGGCGTGACCGCGTGATCAACTCCGCTACCGGCGGCATCGCCGCCCGGTCCGCGGTCGCCAGCACGCCCCGGTTGAGGTGGAATCCGACCACCTGCGCCATCAACTCCGCCGACCCGATGTAGCAAGGCGCCGCGATGTCGGCAGCAAGTTGGGCAATCTTGGCGGGCACCCCGAAAACGGCCCGCGTCGGGTACGGCGAGTCCAGTAACCGGCGGACCACAACGACCCCCTCGGCGATCACCAGACCCCGGCCGCCGGGACGGTCCGGACGCCGGTCGGCAACCGTGAGGTCGCGGAAATCGGCCAGCCGCGGGTCGTCCACGTCGTGCACCTCGACGATCTCGCTCACACTGTCAGTCTCGCAAAGTGTGCATTCGAGCAGGCCAACCCCACCAGTTCGGCGGCTGGCCACGGCTGGCGGCGCTGTGTCACGGTGAAGGTGCGCCAAGTGGCGGGAGGATGGGTGAAGACGTGCTCGATTCGATCTACACCCAGCAAGACCTGCAGCGCTACCGGGAGAAGACCCAGCTCTGCCTGGACGCGCTGGCCCGAATGCTCGCCGCGCACTGCTTTTCCACCGGCCCCGAACAGATGGGGCTGGAGCTCGAACTGAACCTCGTCGACGACAACGTCGATCCCGCGATGGCCAACCAGGTGGTACTGGAGCAGATCGATGACCCGGCCTTCCAGACCGAGCTCGGCCAACACAACATCGAGATCAACGTCGCCCCCCGACCGCTGGCCGCCGACGAGACGCTGGATCTCGAGCGTGAGCTACGGGCCGCGCTGAACAGCGCCAACGACGCGGCCAACGCCACGGGTGTAGGCCTGGTCATGATCGGGATCCTGCCGACCCTGCGGGCAGACCATTTCGACCGGCGTTGGATGTCCCCCACGTCGCGCTACGCCCTGCTCAACAAGCAGATCCTGGCCGCCCGGCGTGAGGAGCTCGAGCTCGACATGGAGGGCGTGGCGCTGGACGGCGTCCCACCGGAACGGTTGCGGTGCGCCGCGGACTCGATCATCCCGGAATCCGGATGCACCTCCGCGCAGCTGCACCTGCAGATCGCGCCGGAGGACTTCGCGGCGCATTGGAACGCCGCGCAGGCCCTGGCCGGGGTGCAGGTGGCGCTGGCCGCGAACTCACCGTTTCTGCTGGGCCGGGCGCTGTGGCACGAGACCCGCATCCCGTTGTTCGAGCAGGCCACCGACACCCGGTCACCGGAGCTACGCAACCAGGGGGTCCGCCCGAGGGTGTGGTTCGGTGAGCGCTGGATCACCTCGATCTTCGATCTGTTCGAGGAGAACGTGCGCTACTTCTCGCCGTTGCTGCCGGAGACCGACGGCGAGGACCCGTTGGCGGTGCTGGCCGCCGGCGGCACACCCGCGCTGTCGGAGCTGCGGTTGCACAACAGCACGGTGTGGCGGTGGAACCGACCGGTCTATGACGTCAGCGACGGGGTGCCGCACCTGCGTATCGAGAACCGGGTGTTACCGGCGGGGCCGACGGTCATCGACGTGCTGGCCAACGCCGCGCTGTTCTTCGGCGCGATGCGCGGGCTCGCCGAGCTCGACCGGCCGGTGTGGAGCCAGATGTCGTTCCAGGCCGCGCAGGACAATCTGTACGCCGGGGCTCGGCTCGGCATGGATGCCCAGCTGTACTGGCCGGGCAACGGGTGGCTGCGACCCGATGAACTGGTGCTGCGCAAGCTGTTGCCGCTGGCCCACGACGGGTTGCGCAGCTGTGGCATGTCCGACGCCGCCCGGGAGCGTTATCTCACGGTGATCGAGCAGCGCTGCGTGACACGTCGCACCGGCGCCAGTTGGCAGCGGGCCACCGTCCAGACGCTGACTGCGCAAGGCGCCGACCGCCCGGCCGCGCTGGCCGGCATGTTGCGCAGCTACGTCGAGCACATGCACTCCAACGAGCCGGTGCACGCCTGGCCGTCAGCCTGATGGGCCAGTACCCGAATCCGGTTGCCGGGCAGGGCGGTAGGTGCCCACACTCCTGACTGTGCAGACCGTGCTGCGCCGAGCGACGCATGACGATCTACCCGCCATCACCCTGGTCGATGGGCGTGCTTTCGGCGTGCGCCACAGCGAGCAAGACATCGCTGACGTGCGGCCGATGTTCGAGCCGGACCGCTTCCTCCTGGCCTGCGATGCCGATGACGGGCAGATCGTGGGCGTCACCGGCGACTTCCCGTTCACCATGACGCTGCCCGGCGGTGGCGCGCTCGCCGTCCCCGGCGTCACCTTTGTCGCGGTGGCCACCACACACCGGCGCCGCGGGGTGCTGCGCACGATGATGGCAGCCCAGCATCGCGGGTTCATCGAGGACGGGGTGGCGGTGTCGATTCTCACCGCGAGCGAGGGTGGCATCTACGGCCGCTTCGGCTACGGACCCGCGACCATCAGCCGGGTGGTGGAGATCGACCGGTGGTTGACCGCGTTCCGGCCTGGGGCACCGATCCCGGTGGGGTACGGCAGGTCGAGGCGGACGAGGCCCGCCGCGCTCGGCTCGATGTATCTCGGCGGGCACCGGGCAGCGACCCTGGCCCGAAGCGGCTTCGTCCAGATCGACAACCCGGACATGCTGCGGCGGGTGGATGCCGCGTTCACCGCGGACCGCTCGCCGCGGTACGGCACCGAGTTCTGAGCGCCGGCCCGGGCATCGGGCCCGACCGGAGGACCTCCGGTCGGGCCCGAGTGTTCCCAACTGACGTGCCATGGCTCCCACCACGAAGCCGGCAGCATTTAAGTTAGGCTAACCTTTCCATCTCGTCAACCCCGATTCAGCCCGCGGCCGGGCGCGCTAACGTGAACGTTGTGTCACCCGTTGCCCCGCCGCTGCCCCGCGGTCTCGCCGACCCCCGTCCGGTGGTCGGCGCCGGCACCGTGGCCTGGTTCACCGCCGCAATGGTGCTGCTGATCACCGGGGGACCAGTGGTGTGGGTGGGAACGTGCGTAACCGGCGGTGCACTCGGATTGCTGGGCTTTGCGATGATTCGCGCCCAGCGCAGCGCCGCCCAGCGCAGCACGCGCAGTGCCCGACAGGACGCGCTCTGACGTATTCATGCGCCCTAGGACATCTACGCCGCGACCGCCAACACCAAGGATTTCGACTTATCCACAACCGCTATTAACAGTGGCTGGTCTCGCGCCGCAGCACGGTGAGTACCGGTACACAGCGCGTAGCGAGACGGCTAGGACTCACCACGAGCACGGAACCGCGCAGCCAGCCGAAAACCGCAGAGAAACCCACTTCAGCGGCTTATCCGGCCGCGATACTCCGTCCTGGCGGATGCGATGAAGGCCGACGTGACGACTACTGACTGTGTGATCGGACCGGTGCGGAGCGTCGATATATTTGGCTCTGCTGGTGCACCGCGGTATGGTTACCACGTCCACAGTCGAGACCCCCAGATCAGTCGCATGGCGCGAGTGGGAGGGTCAATAGATCTGGGGTCGGTGGGTGGAGCGGTCCGGGTCGGAGGAATTGTGCAACTATTACACCCATCGTTGTCAGCACCGCTCCGGAAGGCGCATTACACGCCTTCCGAGCCATACCTGTGGCTGTCGAAGCCATGACCAACAGGATATCCAGCCGGCGGCGCGCTGCCGTGTCCGTCTCCTCATCACCCATCAGCAATGATCCCGTCGACCAGCTCGACCGGGTCGTCGACGCCTTCCATCAGGTCAACCGGGCGTTACCGAAGAGGGTGCTGGGTCCTGAGGAGCTGATCGCGCTCGGTGGGCTGCTCACCCAGGTCAGCGGAGCGCTGCTAACGCTCACCGACCTGCTCAGCGCCCCCGCGCACCACTACGACCGTACCCGGGCGGGTACCAGCAGCCGGGCCCCCCGACCGCCGGGCGCCACCAGCCTGCTCCGGGAATGCCGCGACGGTTACCTCACCGCCTACACCTCCGCACGGGCCCTGCATGCCGCCCTCAGGCGGTGCTCACGAACCAATCCGAGTGCTGTGCACCCGTGAGTGGCAATCGTTGCGCTAGGTCGCATCGCCACTCACGGGTGCACCAGCAGGGCGGCCCGGACCGGGTCGGTGGCGTGCACCGTCCCGTCCGGGGTCACCCAGAACGGCACCGCGTGCTCGGTGTCGCCATGACGCACCCGCAGCTGCTCGTGTAGCCGCACCGACCCATCTGGGACGGCGAGACCGGCGGCGGCGCACACCGCGACCACTTCCACCAGCTCGGCCCACCGCACCGCCCGCCCGGCACCGGCGTCGAGCAGCTCCACCGCCACCTGCTCGGAGACCAGCGGCAGGTCCAGCAGGTCGGCCAGGACAACCGGGTCACCGCCGGTGACCAGCTGCCCCGCCGGCAGCACCGCGGCCAACCATGGCACGTCGAGCACCATTGCCTGCTCGGCGGCGGCCACCTCGCCGGTCACCGCCCGCACCCGAGCCGGGGGCGGCAGCTGCGCCGGGTCGAGATCGGCGCCGGCCAGCGCGGCGTGTGCGGCGTGCACCACAGCAGGGGTGATCATGCGGGCCGGGTCACCCAGGCGGGCCAGCAGATCAGCGGCGTCGGCCGGTCCGGTGATGCTCAGCCCGGTGCGCACCCCGGCGGCGGCCAGCAACGCCGCGTCGGTGCCGCACGCCGGCACCACGTCGTAGAGCCCCTCCAGGGCAACAGCCCCGGCAAGCCGCCAGTGCGGCGGTGGCTGACCGGCGAACCGGGCGTGGCGGGCCAGCCACCATCCGGTGTAACCACCGGCTTGGCGCAACGCGGCGAGACCGGCGGGATCGGCGGCGATCCGGCGCAACGCGGCCGGCCAACAACCGCCGTCGACCAGGTCGAGGTCCCGGACGGCGAGCAACGGCACCGGCGGGTCACCCTCGATCTGCGCCCACCACTGCTCCTCGCCGTCCAGCTCGTGGTCGGGCTCGGCCGGATGGGCGTCCTCGAGCACCGCGAACGAGTCCAGCACCCCCACCGCACGCAGCGCCGCGACGGACTGCGCGGCCGCAACAACGCCGTCCAGCACACCCAACGGCGCGTCCGGGGCGAGCAGTTCCCGTAATGCTGCACCGGGTAGCACCAGCTCGTCGGCGCGTCGCGGCTGCCCGGCGTCGTCGGGCAGCGCCAACGCGCCCAACCAGGGCCGGGCGGTGACCGGCTCGCCCAGCCGCGCGGCCAACGCCAGCACGGTATCCGCCAGCCCCGTGACGTCGGCACCGTCCTCGGCATCATCGACGCTGCGCTCGACGGCGAAGCGCATCGCATCCAGTAGCTCCGCCGGGCCCACCGGACGGGCCCCGAGCCGTTCCAGCAGCGGGTGCCCGGCATCGGGATGCACCAGCCGCAGCTCGGTCGGCACCGTCACCCCAGCCCCGACGTCACCCAGCAGCACCCCCCGTGGGCCGGTGACGGTGCGCCCGTCGGCCAGCGGGACCGGCAGCGCGCCGAGCTCCTCGCGGGCCGCCGGGTCGGCGTCGAGCAGGGCAGTCAACGCGCAGTAACAGCGCCGCCACCACGACGGGGGCCGGTCCACCCCGGCCAGCAGCTCGACGATGGCCGCCGGGCGCAACCGGGTCACCCCGAGCGCAGCGAGCGCGGCAGCGTGGCGGGGAGCGGCCAGCTCCGCATCGAGCAGGTGCGGTGTGACGTCGGCGAGCAGCTCGGCCAGCTCGGGCAACGGCACGTCCAGGACCAAGGCCGCAGCCGCGACGATTTGATCGCCGCCCGTGCCGGGTAGCCACCGGGCCTGGCGCAGGGCGTCGAGCACGGCGTCGCGCAGCGCGGCGTCGATCTGCCCAGCCGGGAACCCGGGTGCCGGTACCAGCGCGGTGCGCTGATCCGGGGCCAGCGCCGCAGCCAGCTCCGGGTACGCCTGCGCGGCGGTGTGCAGCACCAGGTCGGCGGCCGGCCCGGGGTGGACATGGCGCCGTGACGGGTCGACCGGCACGGTGGCGATCAGCCGGGCCGGCAGGGTGAGCGGCTCGACGGTCGGAGTCGGCGCGTGCACCACCTCGCCGGACAGCGGTACCGGGACACCGTCGGAGTCGACCGGCAGCGCCCAGCACAGGCTCCACTGCGGCCGCGCCTCGGCACCGAGCCCGGCCAGCGCGGCCGCCGGCAGCACCCCGGCCCGGCGCACCACCCGCCACCGGCGCAGCCCAGCGCCATCGTGGACCAGCACCGGGTCCTCGCCCTCGCGGCGCAGCACCCGATCACCGATGTCGATGCGGTGCAGCCAGGGCAAGGCCAGCAGCAGATCACCCGCCTCGGCTCCGAACGCTGTGAGGTCGACTCCGGTCCGCAGCGGCAACCGGACCTCGGTGTCGAACCCGGGCGGTGGTGGTGGGTCGCCGGTGGCCGGCCACACCAACCGCAACACCGGCGGACGGCCACCGCGCTGCCGCAGCTCAGCGCTCAGCGCCGGGTCACCGGCCAGCGCGACGGCGGTGCGCTGCGCCGAGAACACCACCCCACCACCGCGGGAGATCACCCGCGGTTCGTCACTCACTCCCAGGACGGCCGCGAAACCGACCCCGAACCGGCCGACGCCGGCCTCGGCACGCTTGGCCGAGGCCCGCAGCGCGGCCAACGCGGCCACCCCGGCGCAGTCCAGCGGCGCCCCGGTGTTCGCGGCCCGCAACTCGCCCTGCGCCACGGTGACCCGCAGGTACCCCGGTACCCCGGCACGCTGTGCGGCGTCGGCGGCGTTCTGCGCCAACTCGACGAGCAACCGATCGGCGTAACCGAGCACCACGAGGTCGGACTCGGCGTTGGCGTCCTCCCGAAACCGCGTCGGGGAACCCCGCCAGGCGGCGAGCACCCCCTCGCGTAGCGCAGCGGTACCGAACGGATCGGTGCTTACCCCGTTTACTCCGCCGGTGGCCAGGGCAGCAACTCCAGCTCGGCATCGTCATAGACCAACTCGGCCACCGGGATGCTCGGGCTGGTGTCCACCTGGACCTCGGAATGCGCCCCGCAACCGAACTCGGCGTGCACCACCTGCCCGTCAGCCGGCGCCAGATCATTCCCGCAGACGCCGAGAGCGGCGGCCAACAGGCCACCGAGCGGAAGATAGAAGCCGCAGGTCACACACCGGTCCGGGGCGCTGCGGGCCATCTCGGAGTCCGGGCCGCGGTCACCATCGCGCCATCGTTGGATCAGCGCCAAGCGCGCATCGCGAGTGAGCACCCGGCTGCGTCCCAGACCGAGTTCCGGGCTGAGCTGTTCCACCGCGGGGTCATCGTCGCTGAGATAGCCGGGTACCAGCCGCGGATCGTCCGGGTCGGTCGGTAGCAGGTCTCCGACGCCGAGATCCCCCGCCTTGACCCGCTGGGTCCACGGCACCCACGCCGGCGCGACCAGCGCGTCCGGCCCGGGCAGCAGCACCACCTCGCTGACCGTTACCGCAGAGCCCGGGCCCGCCGAAGCCACCGTGACCGCCCAGTGCCAGCCGCGGTAACCGGGCAGCTGCGCCTCGAACAGATGAGTGACCGCACCGCCGTCCTCGACCTGCGCCCCCACCTGCCGACCCACCACGTTGTCGCCCGCCTCGACCTGCGCCGCCCGTCGAGCCGGCTCGACGGCCTCGATGAGGTCGGAGGCTGGCTCGTCAGCATCGGTCACTCCCCGATTGTGCCGCACCGGCGATGCACGTCGACCACCCGGCCGCAGATGACTGTGCGAGGCTGTGGCCGTGCTGCCTTTCCGGACCGCCGCGGTGGTGCTCGCCGTTGCCGTGCTGCCGGCTGCGGTCCTGGCCGGTTGCACCCCGAATTCGAGCGCGCAGCAGCTGCGGGTCCAGGTCCTGGCCACTCTGGCGCATGATCCGACGATGTTCACCGAGGGCCTGGAGATCCACGACGGGGTGCTCTACGAAGGCAGCGGGTTGGTCGGGCAGTCCCGAGTGCGGGCCACCGCCCTGCCCGGCCCCGCCGTGCTGCGGGAGGCGACGTTGCCCACTCCCCTGTTCGGCGAGGGACTCACCATCGCCGGCGACCGGTTGTGGCAGTTGACCTATACCAGCGGTCTGGCGATCGAGCGCGATCTGGCGACGCTGACTGAGCGGCGCCGGGTACCATACCGGGGCGAGGGGTGGGGCTTGTGCCATGACGGAGACCGACTGGTGATGAGCAACGGCTCAGATCAGCTCACCTTCCGCGACCCGGCGACCTTCGAGGCCGTGGGCCAGGTGACGGTGCGCCTCGACGGTGTGCCGGTACGGCAGCTCAACGAGCTGGAGTGCGCAGACCGCGTCGTGTGGGCCAATGTCTTCCAGGACGACCGGATCCTGCGGATCGATCCCGCGGCCGGCACAGTGACCGGCGTGGTGGATGCATCCGGTCTGCTCAACCCCCCACCGCAGTCCGCCGCCGACGTGCTCAACGGCATCGCGGCGATCCCGGGCACCGATGAGTTCCTGGTCACCGGCAAGAACTGGCCATCGCTGTTCCGCGTCCGATTCGTCCCGGCCTGATGGAGCGTGACATGCGGCGATCAGCTGCCGCCAGTGATGCAGGATGGCGTAGGTGACGCCACCCGAGTTCCCGTCCGGTGCGGAGCATCCTGGTTCCGGACGCGACCGCCGCCGGGTAGGCCGCGGACGGCGCTGGGTGCCCGATGCCCCCCGGACCGGCACCCCACGGCCATCAGGAACCTGGGCACCGCATTCATCGGGAGAGGGTCACGATGCCGGCCGCGGGCAACCCGGTACACCCCCGGCAGACGACTCGGCGACGGCTCCGGTACCGCCCTCGACACCGGCACAGCCCGGATCGGGCAGCCCCCCGTACCCACGCAAGATCACCGTCACCCGGGTGGCTGCCTGGCGCAGCAGGCAGCTGGTCGGCGACGGCGTACGACTGTTCCACCGAGCCACCACAGCCGACGGCGCCGGGCGATCCGGACTGTCCGCGCTGACCTACACGACGATGATGGACTATGCGGCCAGCGCGGCCATCGCCGTCGCACTGGCCAACACGCTGTTCTTCGCGGCCGCCACGGCGGAGAGCCGGGCCAATGTGGCGCTCTACCTGCTGATCACGGTGGCCCCGTTCGCAGTGGTCGCCCCGGTGACCGGCCCGCTGCTGGACCGGCTGCAGCACGGCCGGCGGGTAGCGATGGCGCTGTCGTTCGGTGGCCGCGCGGCACTGCTGGTCGTGATGGCCACGCACGTCGACGACTGGCTGCTGTACCCGGCGGCGCTGGGCTTTTTGGTGTTGACCAAGTCCTTCGGAGTGCTCAAGGCGGCAGTGACCCCGCGGTTGCTCCCGCCGCAGATCACCCTGGTGAAAGTCAACTCGCGGCTGACCGTGTTCGGGTTGGCCGCCGGTGGGGTGGCGGGTGGCATCGCCATCGGGGTGGGGGCGCTGGCCGGTTCGCCGGGGGCGCTGCTGTTCACTGCGGCGGTCTGCGTGGCGGGAGCGGCCCTGTGCCTGCGCATCCCGTCCTGGGTCGAGGTGACCGAGGGTGAGGTGCCGGCCTCACTGGGGACCAACACCGCGGCAGCTGACCGCCAGCCGGTGGGCCGGCAACCGATGGGCCGCCGCGTGGTCGTCGCGCTGTGGGGCAACGGGACCGCGCGGGTGCTCACCGGGTTCCTCACCCTGTTCGTGGCGTTCGCGGTGAAGGCGCAGACCGAGGGCTCGCCAGGACGGCAGCTGCTGCTGCTCGGCGTGGTCGGGGTGGCCGCCGGGGTGGGCAGCTTCCTGGGCAACGCGGTCGGCGCCCGGATGCACTTCGGCAAACCTGATCGGGCAACCATCGGCTGCGTGGCAGCTGGGCTCACCATGGCGGTGCTCGCCGCGCTGGTGCCGGGCATCGCCGCCGCGGCAGTCACCGCCCTGGTGGCCGCGACCGGCAGCGCGATCGCCAAGGTGTGTCTGGACGCAGTGATCCAGCGGGATGTGCCGGAGGTCTCCCGCGCCTCGGCGTTCGGCCGGTCGGAGACCGTGCTGCAGATGGCCTGGGTCTTGGGTGGCGCGCTGGGTGTGCTGCTACCGCCCGTCTACTGGATCGGGTTCGTCTCGGTATCAGTGCTGCTCGGTCTGGGGTTGGCGCAGACCGTGCTGATCCGGCGCGGAGCCTCGCTGATCCCCGGGTTCGGTGCGGGCACTGCACTGCGCCCACCCCTGGGCCCACCCCCGGCAACCCGCCGAGCCGATCAGCAGACCTGACCGCGGTTGGTTCATTCCCGGTCACGGGTCCAGCTCGCGGGCCACGGCCCGCACCACCTCCGCGACCCGCTTGGTGTTGCGGCGGTCGGGGTAGCGGCCACGGCGCAGGTCCGGCTGTACCCGGGACTCCAACATCTTGATCATGTCTTCGATCAAGCCGTGCAGCTCCTCGGCCGGCCGGCGCCGAGCCTCCGCCACCGACGGCGGCGGCTCCAGCAACCGCACCGACAGGGCCTGCGGGCCGCGTTTGCCATCGGCCAGCCCGAACTCGACCCGCTGGCCGGTCTTGAGATCAGTCACCCCGGTAGGTAGCGCGGTGGCCCGCACGTAGACGTCAGCACCACCGTCCTGGGTGACGAAACCAAAGCCCTTGCCCGCGTCGTACCACTTGACCTTGCCGGTCGGCACTGACCTCACCGCTCCCTCGTGGAATTTCGCCTGCCGGGAGTGCGCGGCCAGCAAGGCGAACGCGCCCCGAGCGCACCCGGAACGCGTACCCCCACCCTAACGACCCCCGGCCCCCTTTGGGCGGTTTCTTTCCCGCGACATGAAACCTCGTCACTCCCCACCCCTGGATCGCGACAAGCATCCCTATCGCGATCCAGAGGCCGCCCCGGATCGCGATAGGGATGCTTGTCGCGGTTCAGCGGGGCCGCAGACCGCGACATGGATGCTTGTCGCGGTCCGGAGGCCGTCGTGAAGCACGACATGGATGCTTGTCGCGGTCTGCGGCGTCAAGATGCTTGGCGGGCCTCGAGTGCCGCGCGGACGGTGCACAGCAGACGACGAGGCTCGCGAAGGTGCTGCACGGTGATGAAACGACATCCCAGCCCGCCGCATACAGGCGATTCAGCCGGTCTCGGTCCCGCCCGACCTGCAGCAGTGCACCGTGCCACACCCCGTCGTACTCGACCGCGAGCCGGCGCTCGGGGAAGGCGAGATCCGCTCTGCCCACGAGGCGGCCCCGGTGGTACACCCGGTACTGCACTTCGGGCTGCAACCCGTCCAGCACGAGGTACACCCGCATCCGCGACTCCTGAGCTGACTCAGCTCGCGGATCAGCCAGCTCGAGCGCGCGGCGAGCTTGGACGATCCCTCGGTCGCGACGCCCGCTCAGATAGCGCTGCATCTCCTCTCGGCCAACCAGGGCTGCCCGCAGCGCGGCATCCAGATCGGCCACCGCATCCGGCAGGGATCGGTCGAGGAGCAGGTCGAAGGCCATTCGTTGCCGGGTCGCCAGCCGGATTCCGGACCGCGTCTCGGTCTCGTCGTCGCTGATCGCGCACCGCCGCAGGTCCAGGCCGGCCCGGCGAAACACCCGGGTCTGCAGGCTGATGACGGCTTCGACCGGGTCCTCGGTGCGGGCCAGCGGCAAGCCGCGCAGGGTGGCAGCCGACCGTCCCGTGATCACTGCTCCGGCGGGCAGGATGAGCGCTGCGCCCTGGCAGTGCACCTCGTGGGTCAACGGCAGCGCCACCGGTACGTAGACATCCCGGAAGATGCGACGGAATTGCGGCCCGCGCAACTGGCTGGCGGTCACCTCCCCGGTAGCGACGGCCGCCGAGCCCCGAAACGGTCTCGCCAGGTCCTCGAACCCCCGATGTGTCCCCATGCCGAGCAACATCCCGCAAGCTCGCCCACCTGTCCAACCACCATCCACAGCCCCCACGACTCACCCACTTATCCACAACCCCCACGCAAACCATTTGCACTCATGGTTCGCACCGCGACAAGCATCCATGTCGCGGTCTGCGGCACCCGCTGAACCGCGACAAGCATCCATGTCGCGGTCAGGAGCGGGGGTGGGGGTGTTTGCGCATCTCGGCTTTGCGGACTTTGCCGGTGACGGTCATCGGGAACTCGTTTACTACGTGCACGTATCGGGGGATCTTGTAGTGCGCGAGCTTGCCGGTGGCGTAGTCCCGCAGTGCGTCGGTGGTGAGCTCGGGTGCGCCGGGGCGCAGCCGCACCCAGGCGCACAGCTCCTCACCATAATGCGCGTCGGGCACGCCGATCACCTGAGCGTCCAGGATGTCGGGGTGGGTGTGCAGGAACTCCTCGATCTCCCGGGGGTAGATGTTCTCGCCACCGCGGATGACCATGTCCTTGATCCGCCCGGTGATGGCGAGGTAGCCCTCAGAGTCCATTACCGCGACGTCCCCGGTGTGCATCCAGCGGGCCTGGTCGATCACCTCGGCGGTCTGATCGGGCTGCTCCCAGTAGCCGAGCATGACCGAGTACCCGCGGGTGCACAGCTCACCCGGGGTCCCCCGGGGCACCGTCCGGCCGGTGTCCGGGTCGATGATCTTCACTTCGAGGTGCGGGTGCACCTGGCCGACCGTGGACACCCGGCGGTCCAGGGAGTCGTGCGCCCGGGTCTGGGTGGACACCGGGGAGGTCTCGGTCATCCCGTAGCAGATGGTCACTTCGGTCATCCCCATCCGCTCGATGACCTGCTTCATCACCTCCACCGGGCACGGTGAGCCCGCCATGATCCCGGTCCGCAGCGATGACAGGTCATAGGACCCGACGCCGGCGGCCAGCATCGCAATGAACATGGTGGGCACCCCGTACAGCGCGGTGCACCGCTGCTGCGCGACGGCCGACAGCGTCGCCGCCGGCTCGAACGACGGCGCCGGGTACACCAGGCAGGCACCGTGGGTGGTGGCGGCCAGATTGCCCATCACCATGCCGAAGCAGTGGTAGAGCGGCACCGGCACGCAGATCCGGTCCGCCGCGGTGTAGCCGCACAGCCGGCCGACGAAGTAGCCGTTGTTGAGGATGTTGTGGTGGGACAGCGTCGCACCCTTGGGGAAGCCGGTGGTGCCCGAGGTGTACTGGATATTGATCGGATCGTCCGGGGACAGTTGCGCCTGCCGGCCGGCGAGCAGCGCCACATCACCGCCGGGCATCAGCAGCGCATCCCACTCCGGGGAACCGATCAGCACTACTTGTTGTAACGCGGCACAGCGCGGCCGTACCTCGGAGATCATCGCGGCGTAGTCGGAGGTCTTGAACGACTCCGCGGCGACCAGCATCCGGATCCCGGCTTGGCTGAGCACGTACTCCAGCTCGTGGGTCCGGTACGCGGGGTTGATGGTGACCAGGATGGCGCCGATCTTCGCGGTGGCATACTGGGTGAGCAGCCACTCCGGGCAGTTCGGCGCCCAGATGCCGACCCGGTCCCCGGTGCTGATCCCGGCGGCCAGCAGCCCGTGCGCCAGTGCATCTACCTCGACGCGCAGCTGCGAGTAGGTCCACCGGCGACCGCTGGGGCAATCCACCAACGCCTCGCGGTCGCCGTGCCGGGCGACCGTGCGATCGAGGTTGTCGCCGATGGTGTCACCCAGCAGCGGAACCTCCGAGACCCCCGAGACATACGACGGCAGCGCAGCCACGCCAGCCTCCTCCCTACCTCCGGACGCCGAGCCGGTCAGGTGACCTAGCCGATCCTTACAGCACCCATCCGCTGCCCCTCATCCCTGGTGCATGTCGTGAACTCGACATCAGCGACATTTCCGCCAGCTGAGATGTCGCTGATAATCATCACTGTCGAGTTCACGACGCGCACCATCGGTGTGCAGGCACTCAGTGGTTGGTTTCAGCCCCGGCGGCGCTTCGGGTGAGAAGGTCGGTGATGCGGTCGTCCAGCTCACGTAGCTGGGGGGAGGCGGTGCGCAGTGGCTGGATCTGGCGTTGCAGGGTGTGCAGCCGGTCGAGGGTGCGGGTGGAGCTGACCTGCGCGGCGGTGCGCAGAGCGTCTCGGCCCAGCGCGGCGGCCTGCTCGAAGTCACGGCCGAGGAGATACGCACCGGCCAGGTCGGTCTGCGCGAAACAACGTGCCCGGACCCGCCACGGCTCGTAGTCCCGCAACACCGCGGAGACCAGCTTGATGGCCTGCGCAGGCTCACCGATACCGCTCAGACACTTGGCGACTGTTGCCGAGTGTGCGGCTTCGGTGTACAGGCCCACCCATGGGGGCTCGTCCTCGGGGCGTATCGACTCGTAGCACCGTTGGGATTCCAATACCGCGCGACGGGCCGCCCTGGCATCGCCGGACAGGGCGAGACCCCACGCTTCCAGCGCGTGCAGCTCAGCAGCCTGCGCTGGGCTGGCCCTGCCCTCGGTGACGGCCAGCCCAGCCCGAGCCAATGCCACCGCTTGGCGCCCGTTTCGGAGCCGGTCGTCCTCGGCGAGGGCGTTGAATGCGATCTGCGCCGTCAAGCTGGCCATCTCGCTGAGCACGGCGGCGGCGTAGCGCCGGTCGCCCGCCGCCATCGCCAGATCCAGCCCCTGGATGAAATAGCGCTGCGCCAACGCGGCCCGACCCACATCGGCCGCCGTGAAGCCGGCCAGCTTCGTGACCTGCGCCACCGCGGTCAACAGGGCCTTACCGGTCTTCTCCGAATACGTGCCGTGCAGAAGCTGGTCAGCCTCATGGTGCAGCAGCGACACCACCTGCGCCCGCAACCGCCCCGAGCCGTAACGGTAATCAAGCCGACGCAGGTGGGTGACCTGCTCGGTGAGGATCTCCACATCTGCCATGCCGACCCGCCGACCCCCGGCTCGGGCGGTGCTCTCCGTCGGGGGCACGGTGAGGGCCAACAGCGCAGGCTCGGCGAAGGCTGCCGCGTTGAACGCGGAACCCAGCAGGAACCTCCGTCGGCGCATGTCCTGTCCCGACAACTCGACAACCGTGCGAAGTGTCCCGTCCAGTGTCCCAGAACAACACAGACCAGCGTGCAGATCATCCGGCACCGGAGCCCGATCGACGAACCCACAGTCGGTGACAC
>JBOHGE010000069.1:0-23336 GCA_050700055.1 Pseudonocardiaceae bacterium | reverse complement strand
ACAGAGTCGCCAAAATGCCCCAGGCCATCAAATCACCTTATCCGGAACCAATAAGCCGACACGGGGAGGTTCTGGGGCAGCGCCAAGCCTATCTCCCCAGGTCAGCCCCTTAACTTAGTGGCATTGGGGATTGGGGCGGCTGCCACGCCTACGGTCATTGGTTCCGGTTCGGTGATCGCAAGTGTGAGGTTTCCGGCGCCCAACGTCGGGACCCCTCCCGAGCCGGCTCTGGTCTTATTACCCCGTGTGCGACAACGTCTGTTCGGATGTCGCACACGGAGTGCTCAATCGTGGAAAGGGGAGTATCGGTCATGAATCGTGGACTGTGTCGTGTTGTGGTGTCAGCTATGGGCGCTGCCGTGCTACTCGGCTTCGCCGGGGCCGAGGCCGGGGCTGCTCAGGTCGATTTCCACGCCGCCCCGCGGCTGCTTGCGGTGTCCGCCTTGGCGTCACCGACGAACCCGCCTGGGCCCTGCGATCCTGATGAGATCGGCCAGACCAGGGCCGGCCCGGACGGGAGACTATACCAATGCGTGCCTTCGGGCACTGGCTCGGGAAGTGTGAACAACAGCTCGAAGGGAACGGGGGGTAGCAGTCAGGAGCCGCCCCGATTCACGAGCAACAGCCGCCAGTCGCGGACTTATGGAAACGGCGTCGCCGATATTCGCGGGCAGGCTGACGGCTACGCCAGGAAGATGCAGGGGCAAGGCTTCGACACGAGCGTCGGCGCGCTGCGTATCGGCAAGTACGGGGATGGTCGAGGGGATATCACGGTGGCGGTCTACAAGAAGGGAAGCGACCAGCCGGTGCATATACGTCACTTCATCACAAAAGATCGGATCCAGTGATGGAAGAACTCCGACAGGTCGCCGAACGAGCGGCGGCTGCGGTGCGCGACGCACTTGCCCACCACGCCGACGTCATGTCAGGATCGACGGTTCGCTACGCAGCGGTCGCGGAAGCGGACGATCGCGTGCTCGATGCTCTGAACATATATCGTGAATCCGCGGAAAGGATCACCGGGCTCTCCGTGCTGCTCTGTGTTCCGCTTGCCGGCGTGGCGCCGGAAGACGGTCGTGAGATACCGGACCGGGACGGCGATGACGCCGGCCCGGTGACGCAGGACGTGGTCCTGGAGGCACGGTGGCAGCTCACTGTGACCGAACCGCGACTGCTAGTGGCAGCAGCGAGTGGCGGGGGATCCGCCACGGGATCGGAGGTCACTAACGGAGATCTTCAATCGGCGCTCGCCGCGTTGTTCGAGCGCGATGTCCCGTGGCCGCCGTCGGAGTATTCAAAGATCGGGCTGACCGTCACGGGGATGAACGTCGTTGTCCACCCTGCGCAGGCAGGAGGTGAGTGACGCCTCAAGGCTGGTCTGGTGGTTGTCGCTGCCCGCCTTCGACGGTCTCCGTGCCGCCGACCTGCCATGACCGATCACCGGCTGCCCAGGCATCCAGGGTCTGCCAGATGACGGTGTCGGGATTTCGGAGTGCGAGACGTGCGGCTTCCCTGTCGTCGACGCGAAAATGACGCCTCGGTTTATCGAATCCCGCACGCCCGAGAGCCTCTCGGGCGCCGCCGAGGGAGGTTGACGCGACAATCACCCGAAGCTGCGCCCCCGGGCGCCCCCGGCACCTCAAACCCCGAAAACCATACACATGCATTAATATCCTGCTCCTCCGTGTCGTGAACTCGACGCCAGCGACGTTTCGGGCGCCTGAGACCTGTCTGGTGTCGAGTTCACGACGTGCCCTGCCCGGGGTGGCGATGTGGTACGGCAGCTCGTCGGTGGTCTGCCGGACCACGCCCGCGGCGCCGGCTCCGATCTGCTCATGCAGCCGGTATCGGTCGAACACGACGTTCATCCGTCCCCTTCTCGACCTCTTGGTCGGGATATCGGTGCTGCTTGTTGTATCAGAGTGAATACTCGGCGAGGTGTGCGCACCAGGTGGGGCGCGGGTCGTGCAAAGATATCCTTAACCATTATTGAGGGGGCGAGTGTCGTGGCCGACGTGGCAGCAGGTGAGCTCACTGTCGGGCAGCTTTCCGCGCGCAGCGGTGTGGCGGTCTCGGCGCTGCACTTCTACGAGCGTCAAGGCCTGATCAGCAGCCGGCGGACCTCGGGCAACCAGCGCCGCTACCAGCGAGACATGCTTCGACGGGTGGCGCTGATCCGCATTGCCCAGCGAGTCGGGATCCCGTTGGCCGACGTCGCCGCGGTGCTCGCACTGTTGCCGGATAGCCGCACCCCTACCCGGCACGATTGGCACCGGATATCCCGATCCTGGCAGGCCGAGCTCGACGCGCGGATACGCCACCTCCAGCAGCTGCGCGACGACTTCACCGACTGCGTGGGATGCGGCTGCCTGTCCATCGACCGCTGCCGCCTAGCCAACCCCCACGACCACCTCGCCGCCCACGGCCCCGGCCCCCGCCGCCTGCTCGAGCGTTCTGATCCGCATTCAGCGGGCTCAGCGGGGTAATCCAGTACCCGATAGCCCCGCTGAGCCCGCTGAATGCGGATCGGAACGTAGGGTGCGGAGGGGGGCTAGGGCGCGGCAGGTCAGGTAGATGGCGAAGGCTATTGCGGTGACGTAGCCGCTGATCGGGGCGCCGGGCGCTAGGGAGAGCACGATCCCGCCTAGCACGGCGACCTCGGCGAACAAGGTGGCGAGCAGCAGTGCGGTGACGGGGTTGGCGGTCAGCCGGGCGGCCGCGGCGGCTGGGGTGATCAGCAGGGAGAGCACCAGCAGCGCGCCGACGGTGGGCACTGCCAGCCCGGTGGCCACCCCGACCAGCAGGGCGAACAGCACCGACAGCCCGCGCACCGGCACCCCACGGGCTCGGGCCACGTCGGCGTCCACGCTGGCGAACAGCAGCGGACGCCACACCATCGCGAGTACCAGCAGCACACCCGCGGCGCAGCCGCCCAGCAGCCAGGCATCGTTGCGGGAGACCCCTACGATCTGGCCGAACAGCAGGGACAGCTGGTTGGACGCCCGCCCCGGATACAACCACAGCAACAGCCCGCCCAGGCCCAGGCCGAATGCGAGCACCGCACCGATCACCGAGTCACGTTCCCGCTCGCGCAACCCGAGCAGCCCGAACACCAGCGCGGCGACCACCGCGCCGGCCAACGCACCCACGCTGACCAGTGAGCTGCTCACCAGCAGGGCCGCCGTGGCGCCGGTGAAGGTCAACTCGCTGGTGCCGTGCACCGCGAAGGACACCTGCCTGGCCACCACCAGCGGGCCCAGCGCTCCGGCGATCAGCCCCAGCAGCGCTCCGGCGATCAGGGCCTGCTGGACGAAGTCCAGCCGCAGCAGCTCGCCGGTGCCGCCGAAGGTGAACAGCCGGCGCAGGATCTCGTCGAGGCTCACGGGTGCTCCTCGGGTGTGCCGATCACCAGCAGTCGGCCCCGCACCTTGATCACCTCGATGTCGGTGCCGTAGAGCTGCGACAGCGTCGCGGAATTCATCACCTCGTCCGGGGTGCCGACCCGGAACCGGCCGTCGACCAGGTAGAGCACCCGGTCCACCATGGGCAGTACCGGGTTGATCTCGTGGGTCACGAACAGCACCGCGGTACGCGCCGCGCGCCGCCGAGCGTCGATCAACCCGCTGACCAGCTGCTGGTGCGCCAGATCCAGCGACAGCAGCGGCTCGTCGCACAGCAGCACGTCCGGGTCACCGACCAGGGCTTGGGCCACCCGCAGCCGTTGTTGCTCACCACCGGACAGCAGCCCCACCGGCGCGCCGGCGTAGTGCCGGGCGCCGACGGCGTCCAGCGCCTCGAGCACCCGCGAGCGGCGCCGCGCCGAGGGGAGTCCGAATCCCCAGCGGTGGCCGTCCAGACCGAGGCCGACCAGATCCCGACCACGCAGCGTCAGCGTCGGATCCAGGGCCCGCTGCTGCGGGATGTAGCCGACGGTGCGGTTGCCGCGGCGCACCGGCCGGCCCTGGATCGCCACCGTGCCTGCCGACAGCGGCAGCACACCCAGCAGCACCCGCAGCAGGCTGGTCTTGCCCGAGCCGTTGGGACCGAGCAGGGCCAGGAACTCGCCGGGTGCGATGTCGAGATCCAGCGAGTCCCACAGCACCCGGGGGCCGTAGGCCAGCCGGGCGCCACGCAGCCGGACGGCGGGTGAGTCCGGTGTCCGGGCCGGGATCCGCGCCGGTGTGTGATCGGTCCTGGTGGTCATGGTCGGCCTTGCAACGCTGCGGACAGGGCGTCGATCTGGCTGGACATCCACCCGCGGTAGTCGGTGTTCGCCGGCAGGGTCTCGGTCATGGTGACCACCGGGATCCGAGCGGCCTCGGACGCGGTGCGGATCTGGCTGGTGACCGGGGTCTCGGCCTGCGGGTTGTAGATCAGCACCCGCACTCGCCGCTGCGTGAACAGTTCCTTGGTAGCGGCGACGGCGGCTGCCGGCGGATCCGTTTCCTCTTCGACGGCTTCGAGGAACTCCGACGGGGTGGCGTCGGTGAGCCCGGCCGCGCTGATCAGATACTGAGCTACCGGTTCGGTCATCGCGACCCGCTGGCCGCCGTTGGCTCGGGCGATGTCGGCCAGCCTGCTTTCCAGGCCCTCGATCTCGGTCCGGAATGCCTGCGCCCGGGCGGTGAACTGCTGCGCCTGCCCGGGGTCCAGCCGGCCCAGCTGCTCGGCAACCTGCTGCGCCACGCTACCCACCACCGGCAGGTCATACCAGACATGCTCGTTGGGGAGGGCACCGTCGGCGGGTTTCCGGGTTTCCAGCGCGAATGCCTGCACGGTGGGTTTGTCGGCGACCGACTCGAGGATCTCGGGCATGAAGTCGTCGTACCCGCCGCCGTTGAACACCACCAGATCGGCGTTGGTCACCGCAGCCGCATCGGCGGGTTTGCTCTCGTGGGCGTGCGGATCGGCCGACGGGTCGCTGATGATCGATCTCACGTCCGCGGCGTCCCCGGCGACGGCGCGAGCGACGCTGCCCCACACGTTGGTCGAGGCGACCACCGTCAGCCGGTCGTTTCTGCTGGTCTGAGGGTTGGCCGAGGTACAGCCGGCGATTCCGAGCAGCAGGGCCAGCGCCACTGTGGTACCGCGGGCCACCGCGAGCCGGCGAGTTGGGTGGGCCACGAGCAACTCCCAGGATGCGCACGATCATGAAATGAGAACCGTTTTCGCTTCCACTATAGAGTGTCCCTCGGTCGAATTACTAGACAGAGCGGGTTCACTGTGCAGTGCTGTGGCATCCGGAGAGCAGCTGATGACGTGACCCGCCAGGTCGGGCACTGGCGTGGGTTCCCCGTCTCGGCGGCCAGGGCCGGCCACGAGCCGCTCGCCGAAACGACGGTCAGTGAGGTCGAGGCTGACGTGATGGTGGGGTGCGGCCTCGGCGTGCCAACCGGAACGCTGGTCTTGCAACGGACACGCCGAGCGGATCACCGTGAACCGCCATTCGGCTCCGAATGGCGGCTGGCGGCGGCCGTGAAACCGCTATTCGGCTCCGGATGGCGATGCGGGCGATGCGGGTGATGCGCTCAGTAGTTGCGCGCAGCGGATCAGGCCTAGGTGGGAATACGCCTGTGGGTGGTTTCCTAGGGAGCGCTCGGCCACTGGGTCGTACTCCTCGGAGAGCAGGCCGGTGGGGCCGGCCACGTCGACGAGCTGCTGGAACAGCTGCTCGGCCTCGGCGCGCCGACCGCAGGCGAGGTATGCCTCGACCATCCAGGCTGCGCACAGGTGGAAGCCGCCCTCGTCCCCGGGTAGGCCGTCGCCGTGCTTGTACCGGTACACCGTGGAACCGCTGCGCAGCTCGGCCTCGATCGCGGTGACGGTGGCAGCGAACCGCTCATCTCGGGGATCGATCAGCCCGCACAGCCCGACATGCAGCGACGCCGCGTCCAGGTCCACCCCGTCGTAGGCGGTGGTGAACGCCTGTGCGTCGTCGTTCCAGCCCTTGGCCAGCACATCGTCGGCGATCTCGTGACGTAGCCGGGCCCAGCTGGGGTCGGGATCCCGGCCGTGAGCGGTGGCCAGGGTCAACGCCCGGTCCACGGTGACCCAGCACATCACCTTGGAGTAGACGTGATGGCGGGGCGCGTCCCGGATCTCCCAGATGCCGTGATCGGGCTCGTGCCAGCGTCGGGTGACCGCTCGGGTCATCGCCACCACCAGCTGCCAGTCACGGTCGGTGACGTGACCGCGAGCTGCCGAGACGTCCGCGATCAGCTCCACCACCGGGCCGAAGACGTCCAGCTGAACCTGCTGGTTGGCGGCGTTGGACACCCGCACCGGCCGGGAGCCGGCATAACCGGGCAGGGTGTCGATCACCGCTTCCGGGCCGAGCGGGCCACCCCGGATGGTGTACAGCGGACGCAGTCGTTCCGGGGTGGGAACCGTGCCCAGTACCCGATGCAGCCAGTTCAGGTAGCCGTCGGCCTCGGCCAGCGAGCCCACCGACACCAGCGCCCGGGCCGACATCGCGCCGTCGCGCAGCCAACAGTAGCGGTAGTCCCAGTTCCGGACCCCGCCGAGCTGCTCGGGCAGCGAGGTGGTGGGCGCCGCCATGATCGCCCCGGTCCCGGTGTGGCACAACCCGCGCAGGGTCAGCGCGGAGCGCGCCACCAGGTCGCGTTCGACTGCGGGCAGGGTCAGGGTGGCCAGCCAGTCGCTCCACCACACCGACGCGCGGCGACGCTGCTCGACCTCGGCGATCGATGAAGGCCCCAGATCGTCGCTGCCGCAGCGCAACTCGAACAGCACGTCTGCGCCGTTGGGCTCGATGACCGCTCGCGCGCTGCTGTGGCAGCCGTCGCTGCTGATCTGCCAATCCACCCCTGGGCACCGCAGCACCATCGGATCCGAGGTGCCCAGCACGCGTAGCCCAAACGGCTCGGCCTCCAACCGCACCGGAAGCTGACCGAACCCCGGTCGTGGCACGAACTCCACCACCGCCTGGGTCTGCCCCGAGACGACCCGGACCAGGTCGTTGCGGCCCACCTCGTCGAGGTGTACGAGATAATCGGTGACCAGCAGCCGCGACCACCGGGTCTCCAGCGTCATCGTGCCCGGCACGTACCGTTGCCCCAACGGCAGCCCGGCCTTGACCGGTTTGATCGAGAAGTAGCCGGCTGACGGGCCGCCGAGCAGGTCGGCGAAGACGGCTCCGGCGTCCGGTTCGGGGTGGCACATCCAGGTCACCGTCCCCGCTGGGGTCAGCAGTGCCACCGCGCGGCCGTTGGCGAGCATGCTGTGCCGCTCGATGGGTACCGCCTGCCCGCCGTAGAGCCAGTGCCGGCGCTGCTCGAGGAGAAACACCAGCGCTGTCGCGACGTCTTCGGTGGAGCCGACCCGGTAGCCGGCCATGGTGTCCCCATCGCCGACCTTGATGCCCAGATCGGGCCCGGACAACCGGGCGAAGGCCCGCTCATCGGTCACATCGTCGCCGAAGAACACCGCAGCGGTCGCGCCGACCCGGTGGCGCAGCACATCCAGAGCCCGACCCTTGTCGGTCTGCACCACAGAAAGATCCACCACGGCTTTGCCCTCGGCCACCTGGACCCCGTCCCAGGTGCACGGTCCGGCCAGCACGTCGGCCAGCACCCGCTGGGCGACGTCGGGCGTGGCGCGCCGAACATGCACCGCCACGCCGGCCGGTTTGACCTCCAGGCTCACCCCGTCCAGGCCGTCGATGATGCCGGCCAGCTCGGTGTGCAGGCGTTGCAACAGCTGCTTGGCCGACGGCGGCAGGTCATGCACGTAGCCGACGTCGAACTCCGAGCCGTGGCTGCCGACCAGCAGCACCTCGCCGGGCAGCCGCGACAGCGTCGCCAGGTCGCGCAGCGCCCGGCTGGAGATCACCGCGACGGTGGTGTCCACGAGCCCGGCCAGCAGCCGCAGTCCGGTCACCGACTCCGGCCGCGGGAAGGCCCGGTCGGGATCCCCGACGATGGGGGCCAGCGTGCCGTCGTAGTCGCAGGCGACCAGCAGCCGCGGGCTGCGGGCGACCGCCACCAACTCGCGGCGCAGCTCGGTGGGAAGCTCCTCAGCGGTCATGCCGCCGCCTGCCCAGCGGAAAGCGCAGTCATGAGCGCAGACTACGCAACCGCCCTCAGCTGCCGGCTGCGTCCAACGCGTCGAGAAACGAGCGTGCCCAGCGCTGCACGTCGTGGGCCATCACCTGCCGGCGCAGGGCTCGCATCCGCGTGCGGCCGTCCTCGGGGTCGAGGGTGACCGCCTGGTGGATGGCCCGCTTGATGCCGTCGAGATCGTGTGGATTGACCAGAAACGCGCTGGTCAGCTCCGCCGCCGCGCCGGTGAACTCGGACAGCACCAAGGCGCCGCGCAGGTTGTTCCGGCAGGCCACGTACTCCTTGGCCACCAGGTTCATCCCGTCGCGCACAGGGGTAACGAGCATCACGTCGGCGGCCACGAAGAACGCGACCAGTTCCTCGCGGGGGATCGCCCGGTGCAGGTAGTGCACCGCGGGGCGGCCGATCCGCCCGAACTCGCCGTTGATCCGGCCGACCGCCTGCTCGATGCCGTCACGCATCTGCCGGTAGTGCTCCACCTGCTCGCGGGACGGGGTGGCCAGCTGCACCATGACGGCATCGTCGGCCGAGATCCGGCCCTCGGCGTAGAGCTCGCCCAGCGCGCGCAGCCGCACGTCGATGCCCTTGGTGTAATCCAGCCGGTCCACCCCGAGCAGGACAGTCGACGGGTCACCGAGCTCGGCACGGATCTGCTCGGCCCGGTGGAGCACCGGTTTGCTGCGGGCCAGCCGGTCCAGCGCGGTCGAGTCGATGGAGATCGGGAAGGCGCCGACCCGGACGGTACGGTCGCCGACGTCGACCTGCCCGGACCGGGTGCGCACCCCCACCGCGCTCTTGGACACCGGCATCCCGACCAGCCGGCGGGCCAGGTACCGGAAATTCTGCGCTCCCCCGGGCAGCTGGAACCCGATCAGGTCAGCACCGAGCAGGCCCCGGACCAGCTCGGTGCGCCACGGCAGCTGCATGAACAGCTCCACCGGCGGGAACGGGATGTGCAGGAAGAACCCGATCCGCAGGTCCGGGCGCAGCTCCCGGAGCATCCGGGGCACCAGCTGCAGCTGGTAGTCCTGCACCCATACCGTCGCCCCCTCGCCGGCGCTCTTGGCGGTGGCCGCGGCGAACCGCTCGTTGACCTCGACGTATGCCTCCCACCAGTGCCGATGGAACACCGGCGGAGCCACCACATCGTGATACAGCGGCCACAGTGTCGCGTTGGAGAAGCCCTCGTAATAGTCGACGATGTCCTGAGTGGACAGTGCCACCGGATGCACCGTGATGTCACCGTCGACGAACGGCTCCACCTCGATGTCGGGCAGGCCGGGCCAGCCGACCCAAGCTCCGTGGCGGGAGCGCAGGAACGGTTCCAGCGCGGCGACCAACCCGCCTGGGCTGGGCTTCCACCGCTGCGTGCCGTCGGGCAGCCGTTCCAGGTCCACTGGCAGCCGGTTGGCGACCACCACGAAATCCGCCTCGGTAGTCGGGGTGCTGTCGCTCACGGGTCGGCCTCCCTCGTCCGTTCAGCCTAGCGGCGTGGGCCGCCTGTTGCTGATCTCTTCGGATGATGCGCCTACCATGGACCTCCGCACCCGCCGGCGTAGCTCAACTGGCAGAGCATCCGCCTTGTAAGCGGAAGGTTCGGGGTTCGAGTCCCCGCGTCGGCTCCGGTTTGACCAGGGGAAACGCATGGCGCTGCACCCCTGCGGACTTGCTGCCCTTACTGCCGGCGTAGCGGTGTTGACCTTGCTGTCGGGCACATCGACCTCAAACCCGTCAATCGCTAACAACCGCCACCGACCCGGAAACGACCCCCGCGCCGTGCCCACCCGGCCAACACGACCACGCCACGCCGAACCGATCAAGAACACGCAGATCAACTGCTTGATCAACTTAGGCTACGTGGCATTGACCCCCCGACTCGCACGGCGGCGGACCGAAGGTCGTGATGCCTTACTGCTGCCCGACAGATCCCGCCGGATGCGGGTCCGTATGTCCGGTGGTGTGCGAGGGGGCAGGGCGACCCCGCCCCCTACTCGGGCGCGCTGGAAGCTCTACTCCCCAATAGTACCAGTACGGAAAGTACCAGATAGACGTGTTGCAAAATAGTCATAATTAGTACGACACCGGTGATGCTTACCCCAAAGGATGGTGGTAATTTCGCGTGAGTTGGTTCCAGTGTTCGAGTTAATGGAAGATAGATCGTGAACTAGCTGCGACTTGACTCGGCTCCTGTGGAACCGTGACCGGACTTCATCGCAGGTTTGAGTCATTTGTGAAGGAGCAACGCGGCGAGTTGTATTTCACTAGAAGATGCTTCGTGGCCCCGAGTCGCTGCCGCCGAGGAGAGGAGGGAGACACGCGCACAAATCTCGCGATGAAGCCGCGTCTTTACCTTCAACATAATAGTAGGGCGACTGTGAATTCTCACCAAGATTGGCGTAACAGCGCTAGGAGTTGGATGTGTATTCGCTGATATCGCTACCTGCCGGCGGATTTCTCTCGTTTCCAACAATTTATTTGATCGTCACGAAGGATGTTCTCGATCATGGTGACCTACATGTCAGAGCCTCGGCAAAGTTGTAAATTGTGCCATGTCGACAGGTTGAGTGCGCAACAGTCGCCGTCGGGTTCACTTCGACCCACGAGCGGCAGGATTCGCTGTCAACCCATTTTCCACTTACTCCATACATGCGGGAGCGCGAGCCGATTTTCTGTGTGGCCACAGCAGGGCTAGATCGTGACGCGGTACGAAGTGATCATACTGCTCAAGGAGTCACGGCATGTCGAGTTCCGGCACTACGTCCCGGACGAGCTGCCCGACGAGCAGCTCACCACGCAGCAGCAGACCGGGTACGGCATATTCGAGATGTCCGAACGGAGATACACGCAGAGCTCGATGTCGTCGTCAAAGATTTCGTTCTCGGCTATCCGGCGCACGCCATCATCAGACCGCTGGGCATTTCCTGTGAACGGTGTACAAAGTTCCCGCAGTCCGCCAGCTCGATACTCGACAAGTTTTATCTACCGATCGGTCCGGTCGGCTACGACGAGAGGATCTTGTGCCTAACGCAGGGCGTGGCAGTGGTCGACGAGCTGATTGATCGCGCGGCGGCCCCGTCCACACGCGGGACACATTCCTCCGCAAGTGATCTCGCTACCTGTCGACCTGCGGGTTGACCGACATGTCTGGGAACGAGTCGGCGGGACCAGAGTCAAGTCCCAAGGCCGTTGTTGTGGGCGCCGGCCCGGTCGGATGCCTCACTGCCCTCGTGTTGAGCAGGCGTGGTTACACCGTCGAAGTGTACGAGAAGCGGTCGCACTTCATCCGCCGGGGCATCATGGAGCAAGGCCGCAGCATCAACCTATCCTTGTCCCCCCGAGGTCTGCACGCGCTGGCCGCATACGGTCTCGATGCCGAGGTCACTGGGGCCGCCGTCCCGATGGACAAGCGCGTGTTCCATGGCGTCGACGGCCGAGTGGTGACAACGAGATACGGCGCCCCGGATTGGCACACGTACTCGATCGGCCGCAACGACCTCAACCTGATACTTATGCGCGCGGCGGAAAGGGAACCATCGGTTCGGTTCATGTTCGACGCGACGTGCACGGACGT
Source organism: Pseudonocardiaceae bacterium (assembly GCA_050700055.1). GTDB lineage: Bacteria > Actinomycetota > Actinomycetes > Mycobacteriales > Pseudonocardiaceae. The sequence goes on along the minus strand of JBOHGE010000069.1, from coordinate 11,684 downwards.
TGGTTTCGTAGACCGTACAGTCACATTCGACTTCGCCGACCGAGGCCGGACACCGGTCAACTACGATCTGCTCGTCGGAGCGGACGGCGCCTATTCGGCGGTACGCCGGCGAATGGCCGCCGCCCGGCTGACCACCTGCACGGAACGGGAGTTGGAATCCACCTACCGCGAACTCCTGCTCCGCCCGGCGGTGGACGACCTGGACCTAACACACTCAGCGATCCATATCTGGCCACGCGGCTGGTTCTTCATGGTCGCACTGCCTAACCTCGACGGTTCCCTATGCGCCACACTCGTACTGCCGTCGGAGTGCCCGGGCAGCGACATCCAGCTGCACCACCCACACGACCTCGACCGGTTCTTCCGACGGCACTTCCCTGATGTCGCGGAGATTCTGGACAACAGCGAAGACGGCCTGCCCTCGGTCAACCGCATCTCTGTCGCAATGTGCACCCGGCTTACCCATGCGGACTCTGTGCTGCTGCTGGGCGACGCGGCACACACCCTGGCTCCCTTCCTGGGACAGGGGATGGCCAGCGACGCGCATATGATGCTAACCCACGCCGGCCGCCAGTACGGTGAGCTGTACGGGATCGAGGAGCTTGCGGAGACCTGGTGCAACGTATCCAACCTGGATCGTCTGCCGGACTCACTGCGCGGTCTGCCGCGCTAGCCGCGCCGGCCTGTACGATCCTGCTGGCTCAAAATCCACTACAATAAAATCCTGTCGTTACGACCATTTGAGGTCAAACCGTGACTTACTCAAGGGAATCTCGCCATGCTCAAAAGATTCACCTGTCGGCTGGTACGTGGACGATCGTTGCATCAACTGTGATGTTGCCCGGCAGCTCGCATCGGAATTGATCAGCGAAGTTGATGGCATGTCAAGGGTCCTTCGCCAGCCACAAAGCGAGGCGGATATCGATGCCTTACACGCTGCCGCGTACGCCTGCCCAACTCGATCGATCCGGCACTCCTCCGAGCTCCTCGATCCCGCCCGGGATCCTTTCCCGATGCGCCTGAATGATGAGGTTTACCTATGTGGGCATAATTCTCAGGAGAACGCAGGAGCCAACTCGTACCTGTTAGTTCGCCCAAGAGGAATCCTCATGATCGACACTCCCCGCTGGAGCAAAGCGCTTGCGGCAAAGTATGAGGCGCTTGGCATGGTGACTGATATCCTGCTCACCCATGGCGACCACGCCGCACATGGCCGTCAGTATGCCGACCATTTTGGTGCGCGACTGTGTATTCACGAAGGAGATCTCGCCAGGGCTCCAGACGCCGATCAAATCCTGCGGGGCGCTGGCCCGATCGAGGTCGCCGAGGGAGTAATCGCTCATCCGCTCCCCGGCCACACTCAGGGCATTGTGCTATATATCGCCGACGAACGCTACTGCTTTAGTGGAGACAGCATCTACTGGTCACGCGCCAGCAAAAATGTGGAAGTCTTCGACACCGTCACCTGGCACTCCATAACCGAGTTGGCCTCATCGCTGGCAAGATCGGTAGAGCGGCTTCGCTTCGAATGGTTGTTAGCTGGACATGGAGATCGCAATCGGTTGCCAGTCGAAGAAATGGCGCGCCGACTTCGGGGACTGGTCACACGCATTCAAGCACTCCAGCCGCAACCAGTGGATATCCCTGCCGTTCGTTGGTGATCTAGTGTAGCTAGACGGCTAGGTCCGGCAAAGTCGGTAAAATCGAGTCAAGTTTGGTGCTCGCGGGTCAGATCTGACGGGCGTAGCATGGATGGCGCTCGCACCACAGCGCACGACAGCGCACCTGGCCTGCACATACGCACTTCGCGTCGAGATCAACACATCTAGGCGTAGCGAGTGGCGGCGGTCGGTCGCTCTGACCGCGGGTCCCTGCGTGAGCTTGCCCGAAAACCGGAAGCCGACCACGACATGCCTCGTCGGGCTGGGGTGAAACCCCGTTAGATATGTTCAGCTTTACATAAACAGCATTCCGTGGGGCACTTTGCGCATACCTCTTTCAAAACAGGATCGCGCCGAGCTTCAAGCGTCGGTCGGAGCGGGCTCGCTCAGGCGTTCCGGGCGACCAGGTAGCGAACGAGCGTGTGGGAGTCGGCGACGACCTTCACGCCCAGCGCCGCTCGGCAGCGGCGATGCGCTCGGATCTCGAGTTGTCGAGTGCGACCTCGAACGTGTCGAGTTCCTTGGAGTTGACGACCTCGGCCAGAGCGCCGCGGGCGCTGCGTCTTCGTGCGGGCGGTTGCGGCTCTTGCACTAGTGAGGCTGCGCCTCCGACCGCCGAGACGCGGGTCACCTTGATCAGTAAAGCGACGTGAACCGCTATTCGGCTCCGAATAGCGGTCGGCGGCGGCTGTGAACCGCTATTCGGCTCCGAATGGCGACTCACGGCCAGGTGTGAGATGGGCGGGCATTGCGGGAGACGTCTGCAAAACTCGGCTCAAGTGTCACGCTTCTAGCGTCCAAGGGGCGCTAGAAGATAGTCGCTCGACGTCACGGCGGTGCGAGTCCAGTGGAAGGAGCTGAGGAGGTTGCCCTCTGTGTGCGTGGTGTTCGTCTTCCCGCTGGGCAAGGCGCCCTCCGCGCTGCGTCACGCACGTACCGTGGGCATCAATGGCTCCGACACCAGGGTCGGGGTCCTCGGGCTGGAGCGATTTGTACAGAATTCGATGCAAGCCGTGCCGTGGTGGCCGAGCGGATCTATCTGGAGATCACAGTGCCAGCCGGCCGGCGTGACATCACGTGTGACGCGAACTCACGTTCGCTGGGGCCGCTGTAGTATCCAGAACGGTCCGCGTGGCACCGCGGTCATCCGTCGACACGACGGCGTCCTGCTGACGGGTGAGCGGACGTCCCCAGCTTCTTGGACGCCGCCGACCACGACGTGGGTGACTTCTACACCTTCCGGATCGAGCGGGCTGGCGCCGTCACCAGATGATGGGTGCTCACCGCGGAGCAGCTCACCAAGCACAAACGGCTCTGTTCGTGGTGCTTGATGACCGCCGGCGTTTCACCCGTGCACCGGTGGCGCGGCCGGTGACCAGGGGGTGTGCTTCTTCCATGGTCTCTGCCGTCTCGCCCGTTTTCCTGACGGGCCTGCCTGCGGTCGCGGACGCCGCTATGAGCGCCGTGTTCACCGCGTGGTGGTGCTGCTCGGTCGGAACGAACTGGACAGTGGAGCTGCGCTCGGTGGAGCGAAGCATGCTGGGCCGTCCGTTGGAGTGGATCTGCTCTGGGATACCCACCCAGCAACCCATCCCGGAACAGCACCTCGCCGACCTGCTTCGGGAACGTGACTTGCTGCTGTTCCCGGAGGAACCCGTCGAGCCACGGACCCGCAGCCGCCGGTTGATCGGTTACGTCACCCGTGACCCCGAGGTGATGCAGCTGGCGCGGACGCTCATCCACAGCCGGGACGCGGACGGCGAGCACCCCATGCTCATCGCCGCACGGCGGATCCACGCTCAGCGCTCAACCTCCTGCCGGTCCACTCTCGACCTCACCGGCCGGGCACACCTCGAACAGTTGATCCAGCATCGACGCCGGTAGCGTAGACCTTGACGCAGTGGCGGAACTCCTCCACGCCCAGCGCCTCGGTCAAAACCATGGCCAGCGTAGAAGCTCGTGACGTTGATGAAAATCGCGTTGAACAGCGCCGTGAACTCCTCGGCCTGAACCCTCGGACACCAGCCGGCATCCCTCAGTCTTTCGCTGTCAGCCAAGAGGCGCAGCGGTATCTGCTGTGCTTCACTGGACTGGCTGTATCGGTTCGGTGAACGCTGGTGTCGCTATGCCGGAAGGTCTCGCGATCGAGGTCCGTGAAGAGTTCAACCACGTCATGGTGCGGCTGACTGGGCAGCTGTCGCTGCGAACCATTCCGCGGGTGCGTCAGATCACCACCAAGTCGCTGCTGGGAGCAGGACGTGTAATCATTAACGTCACGGGCCTGTACTCATTCAAGGCAGCCTTCGTCACCGTCTTCCCGGCGGCGCTGGATGCGAGCGGTGGCTGGCCATCGGCCCGGCTGGTCCTGTTCGGTGCTGACGCTCGTTTGCGTTCAATGCTGGTCTCGGGACGGATAGCCGACATGGTGCCGTTGGCTGCAGATCTCGCCTCGGCCGTGGAGATCTTGGAGGTGCGCCCGCCGCAGGTACGATGTCACCGCGATCTGCCCTTCTGCAACACTGCGCCATCAGTAGCGAGAATGCTCGTGCGGACGGCTTGTGACGCCTGGCTGCTCCCCTCAACCGCCCGAGAGATCGCTGAGCTCGCCTGCACCGAGTTGGTGACCAACGCTGTGGAGCACGCTGGCAGCTCCAGCCGGCTTACCCTGACCTGCACCCGATCGGCCTTGCGAGTCGCGGTTCGCGACTACTGCCCGGCACCCGTTCCCCGGCCGCGACCGATCGACGTCAACACCCTGTACGGCCGCGGGCTGCATCTGGTGGTCTGCCTGGGGCAGGCTTGGGGAGTAGAACAGCACCCGGACGGCAAGACCGTCTGGGTCAGCTTGCCACTCGACTAGCCACTCCCCGTCACCTGCGGGGACGCTGATGATCTCCACGGGCCGGTAATGTCGGACCACATGACAGATGGCCAGGACGGAACTCAGGGCGATGCCGAAGTGCTGGAGGTCACCCGAACCCAGCGTGGCACCGCTGTCGTGCTCAGCGTGACCGGGGAATTGGATGTCTTGACCGGCTCGCTGTTGCGACGAGCACTGAGCGAATCCCTCAGCGATCCAGCGGACGAACCGGTGATCGTCGATCTTACCCAAGTGACGTTCATGAGCTCGACGGGAATCGCGGTGCTGGCAGACGCCAATTGGGAGGCGGACCAGCGGAGCAAGCCCTTGCGGATCGTGGTAGATCCCACGACACAGATCATGCGGGTCTTTTACACCACGGGTATACAGGACCTACTGGCTCACTACCCCGACCTCGACTCCGCGCTCGGCGCTGACCAGTCGGCCGGACGGGAGGACGTCGTGCAGCATCAGCCGACCCCGCCGATAGGCCCCTGATCGTGGCCAGGAGTCCGGCCTGCTTAGGCTTTTCCTCGCTCGCATCGAGCGGTAGGTCACGAGGGCTGTGGAGGCGCAACGTTGAGCAATACCCCTGTCTCGGCCATGCCGGCTTCCGGGGCTTGATCGGCCGTGTCGTCACCTGACGGGCCGCGGTCACCGGGCGTCGCGCACCGGCCGTCCGCGGAGGCCGGCCGAGCTTCTGCGGAGCTCACCCGGCTGGTGGGGGTGCTGTGGCCCGGCGTGGAGGTCGACGTGAGTATTGCTCCGTTAGCCTGCATCGGAATCGTTGGCCAGCCCAAGTCTCTGGTCGAGGTGCGCCGTCTCCTTCAGCGCTGGGCTGCACATACTGGCCTAGCTGCGGTGCAGGTGGCCGATGTTGTGCTCGCCAGCTATGAGGCGCTGGCGAACGCGGTGGAGCACGCCTACCCATCCGGAGGAGGCACGGTGGATCTGCTGGCGGTAGGCACTGCCGATGGCCGGGTGCTGATCACGGTCCGGGATCACGGCCGGTGGCGCCCGCCGCCCCGCGATACCGGCTCCCGTGGACGCGGGCTGTCAATGATCAAGGCATTGGCTCATCGAGCCGAGGTACAGCCAGGTCCACACGGAACGTGTGTTCAGATGGAGTGGCAGCTTTCCGCTACTGTAAGCGCAGTCACTCGAAGGCGGGGTGAGGCAGGGTGAGCACGTCCAGTTCGCCGCTCGTCGGAGATGCGGAACCTGGGGACCTGTGCCTCACGGTGGAGTCTCGGAGTCCAGTTGTGGTCTTGACGGTGGCTGGTGAGATCGACATGCTCACCGCCGGCCAGCTGGAGCAGATGATCCGTACGGAATTGGCCCCTCGGCCACGGACCGTAGTGGTTGATCTGTCCAAAGTGGAGTTTTTGGCGTCAGCTGGTATGAATGCGCTGTTGTCCGCACGCGAGGTGGCCGCGGATACCACGAGGTTCTGTGTGGTGGCGACCGGCAACATGACCCTGCGACCGTTGCAGATTGCCGGGCTGACCGAGTACCTCGCTGTGTTCGAGTCGTTGGACGCAGCGCTCAGGCAACCCTGACAACCTGCTAGCCGGCAGCTGGCTGAGGTGACCCACGGAACCGGCGTGTAGAACCGGCTGTACTGGGTAACCCTCGTAGGACATGCCCGTAATGCATAAGGGGATGAATGACATGTTGCCGAACGCGGAAATGCGTCTTGGTAACGCCAGGGATGGCACTGCGCCTCTGGCAGTGGCCGACTTGCGCTACGACGACGTCCCGGCAGTTGCGGATCAACTTCCCCGCATCCGGCACATGCTGACTGCCTGGGCGCAGCAGGTCGGTCTTAGTGCTGACGACGTCAGTGCAGTGGTCTTGGCCACCTACGAAGCGATGGCCAATGTGGTGAGTCACGCATATCCACACCGGCAGGGCACGTTTGATGTGCATGCGGTGTACAGTCGCGGCCGGCGTTACGTGAAAATCACCGTGGTTGATCGCGGGTGCTGGCGACCGCCGACCAATCCAGTACCGCCCCACGGTATGGGCCTGCAGTTGATCCACGGTCTTGCCGTAGACGCTGTCGTCGACCCAGGTGTCCACGGCACTACCGTACGCTTGGGGTGGCCTATTCCTGGCGACTCTCCATGAACCAGACATCAACGACGTTATGGTGACTTAAGGGTATGCGACCTTCATGCGACTAACTCGGCGTTTCCCTTTCCGCTTCACAGCCCTTTACCGGTTACCAGCCTTGCTGTTCGGAGTGACCTACTGGACCGCGAAAGTCTGCGTCGATGACATGACGTTGTACATCAGATTCGGTCCATGGCGGGTGCGGACACCACTGTCCAACGTGATGTCCACGACGCGCACCGGCCCCTTCTCGCTGATCAAGACGATCGGTCCGGCGCATCTCTCATTTGCCGATCGAGGCATGACCTGCGCGACCAACGGGGAGCAGGGCTTGTGCATCCGTTTCATCAAGCCGGTGCGCGGCCTCGACCCGCTTGGGCTGCTGCGTCATCCCGCCGTCACCGTCACCGTCGCCGACTGCGACAGCCTTGCCCGAGTTCTTAGGCCGCTGAACTCGTAGCGCGGCTTCACCATGGTCTCAGTGACCACGGTTGGTCCTCGTTGTCCCTGTGTCACAGCAGGCGCAGCAACGCTCGCTCCAGGCGCGCGCGAGTCTCCTCCTCGGCCAGAGCACTCGTTCCCGCTCGGCGCACTGCCGCCAGGATCGTCCTGCCCTCGGCGTAGTGTTCCAGCACCCGGGGGTCCACATAGGATGCTCGGACCACCGCGCGGGTGTTACCCAGGTGCTCGGCCACCTCGTCCAGCGCGGTGTTGATCGTTCGCGCCCGGGTATGCGGCGAGGTCGGTAGGCCGTGAGCGGCGCTCTCGGCGAGTGTGACCGCGGCAAGCACTGTCGCGTTCCAGGTGCGAAGATCCTTGGCGCTGAACTCGGCACCGGCCAGCTCTTTGAGCCGGGTGTTGATGTCCTCGGCGCACACGTCATGCCAGCCTTGTTTCGTGCGGTAGGCCAGAAGGTCATCGCCGCCGCCGTTGCGCCGGAGCAGCGAGCGCACCACCGCATGCAGGGCGGGATCCCGCAACGTGATCGCTTGGTCGATGCCGCCCTTGGCGGGATATCGCAGCTCGATGGCACCCCGCCGGAGTCGTACGTGCTCGCGGCGTACGGTCGCCAGGCCGAAGCTGCCCTCGTCATCACCGGGCCCGGGTGCGTACTCATCGCCGCCGATCCGCAACGCGCCGATATCCAGCATCCGCAGCGCCGCGGCCAGCACCCGATCGCAGCTGAGCCCCCGTCCGGCAAGCTGCTCCCGGATCTGCACCCGCACTTTCGGCAGCCGTCGCGCCAGCCGCAGCACCCGGTCGTGCTTAGCCGCGTCGCGGCGTTGTCTCCACTCGTCGTGGTAGCGGTACTGGCGGCGGCCGGCGTCATCGGTGCCGACCGCCTGGATGTGGCCCCCGGGCAGCGCGCAGATCCACACGTCACGCCATGCGGGCGGTACCGCGAGCGCTCGGATCCGCTCCAGGGTGCGACGGTCGGTTACCGGAGCGCCGTTCCCGTCGTAGTAGCTGAAGCCTCGTCCACGACGTCGGCGGGAGTATCCGGGACCGTCGGGCATGACCCGTTGCAACCGCATCAGACCTCCTGATCGCTTCCTGCACCCGAATACCGACGGGGTACCCGATCACCGCAAAAGATTACCGACTCGGCGAAGGTCCGTACCGTGGTGACCGCTGGGCCGGCTTTCAGCGCGTTCCTGGCGAGCTGGTGATCTCGGGGTCGGTAAGAAATCGCTATGTCACGCTGTGCTGAAGTCCCGCTCGCTGCTTGGTAAGCAGTTACTCCGCTAGCTAGTCACCAAGCACGGCTCGCTAGTCACCAAGCACGGCTCGCCGAGGCTGGGCGGCGTGTACAGCGGGCAGAACCCCCGACGGGTATCATGGTAAGCCGCCAGCTCACGGCGCCAGCGTCGGCATCCGGGAGCGGGTGCGGGGCCGGCGGTCGCGCGCTGCGGCCGTTGGCTTTTTGTCACAAGTGATAACGACTTGGTAACCCGCTGCGGTAACCTGCGGATTACCGAAGATGGGTGCGCGTCGTCCCGATGCGTGTATCAACTGGATCGAGACGACGGGAGGTGCTCGTGACTGCTCATCACCTGCCTGAAAGGTCCGCATCACGCCGGCAAGGTCTGTACGACCCCGCCTATGAGCATGACGCGTGTGGGGTGGCCTTCGTGGCCGACCTCGCCGGGCGTCGCGATCACGGAATCGTCCAGAAGGCACTCACCGCCCTACGAAACCTCGAGCACCGGGGTGCACGTGGTGGAGAGCCCGATACCGGTGATGGCGCCGGCATCCTGTTCCAGGTCCCGGATGGCTTCTTCCGGGCAGTCGTCGATTTCGAGCTGCCCGGGCCGGGTGGGTACGCCGTGGGCACTGCTTTCCTGCCGGCGGACGCCTCCGAGGTGTGCCGGGCCGTCGAGGCGATTGCGACCGAGGAGGGCATGCGGGTGCTGGGCTGGCGCGAGCTGCCGGTCGATCCCGTCGGGGTGGGCCCCACGGCCCGCTCGGTGATGCCCCGCTTCCGGCAGCTGTTCCTCAGCGGTGCCAACGGCATCACCGGGCTGGAGCTGGAGCGCCGGGCTTACTGCGTGCGCAAGCGCGCCGAGCACGATCTTGACGTCTACTTCCCGAGCCTGTCCGGGCGCACGATCGTCTACAAGGGAATGCTCACCGAGGAGCAGCTGGTGACGTTCTACCCGGACCTGTCCGACCCGCGGGTCACCAGCTCACTGGCGATGGTGCACTCCCGGTTCTCCACCAACACCTTCCCGTCCTGGCCGCTGGCGCATCCGTACCGGTTCGTGGCGCACAACGGGGAGATCAACACCCTGCGCGGCAACCGGAACTGGATGCGGGCCCGGGAAAGCCGGCTGGCCACCGAGCTCATTCCCGGTGATCTGGCGCGCATTTACCCGATCGTCACGCCCAGGGCCAGCGACTCGGCGTCCTTCGACGAGGTCCTCGAGCTGCTGCATCTCGGTGGCCGCTCGCTGCCGCACGCGGTGCTGATGATGATCCCGGAGGCGTGGGAGAACCATGACGAGATGGACCCCGCCCGCCGGGCGTTCTACGAGTTCCACTCCACGCTGATGGAGCCCTGGGACGGCCCCGCGCTGGTGGCGTTCACCGACGGCACCGTGATCGGCGCCGTGCTGGACCGCAACGGCTTGCGCCCGGCCCGGTTCTGGGTCACCGAGGACGGTTTGGTGGTGCTGGCCAGTGAGGTCGGGGTGCTCGACATCGACCCCGCCACCGTGATCCGCAAGGGGCGGCTGGAGCCGGGCCGGATGTTCCTCGCCGACACCGCCGCCGGCCGGATCGTGGGCGACGACGAGATCAAGGGCCGGCTGGCCGCCGAGCATCCCTACGCCGACTGGGTGGCCCGGGGCTTGACCCGGCTGGCGGACCTGCCCGAGCGCGAGCGTGAGGTGCACACCCGCGCCTCGCTGGTGCGCCGCCAGCAGGCGATGGGCTACACCCAGGAGGAGCTGGAGGTGCTGCTGGCGCCGATGGCCCGCACCGGCGCGGAGCCGATCGGGTCGATGGGCAACGACGCTCCGCTGGCCCCGTTCTCGGAGCAGTCCAGGCCGCTGTTCGACTACTTCACCCAGTTGTTCGCCCAGGTCACCAACCCGCCGCTGGACGCGATCCGGGAGGAGCTGGTGACCTCGCTGGAGGCGCAGCTGGGGGCCGAGCCCAACCTGCTCACCGCCGGTGCCGACTCCTGCCGCCGGATCGTGCTGCCGTTCCCGGTGCTGGACAACGACGAGCTCGCCAAGATCCTGCACGTCAACGACGACGGCGACCAGCCCGAGTACCAGGCCGTCGCGGTCCGGGGCCTCTACCAGGTGAATGGTGGTGGTGCAGCGCTGGTCAGCCGGCTCAACGAGATCTGCGTCGAGGTCGCCGAGGCCGTCGAGGACGGTGCGCGGCTGATCGTGCTCTCCGGCCGGGGTGCCGACGCCGACCATGCGCCGATCCCGTCGTTGCTGCTCACCGGCGCGGTGCACCATCACCTGGTGCGGGACAAGACCCGCACCCAGGTCGGTCTGATCGTGGAGTCCGCCGACGCCCGCGAGGTGCACCACGTCGCGCTGCTGATCGGCTACGGCGCGGCTGCGGTCAACCCCTACCTGGCGATGGCCACCGTCGAGGACCTCGCCGACCGGGGCCTGCTCGGCGGTACCGACGCCAAGACCGCCACCCGCAACCTGATCAAGGCGCTGGGCAAGGGGGTCCGCAAGACGATGTCCAAGATGGGAGTGTCCACTGTGGCCTCCTATACCGGCGCGCAGATCTTCGAGGCGATCGGGCTGGGGCCGGAGGTCATCGACTCCTGCTTCACCGGCACCACGTCACGGCTCGGCGGGGTCGGGTTCGACACGCTGGCCGCGGAGGTGGCGCTGCGCCACCGTCATGCTTTCCCGTCCGACGGGGTGCATCCCCCGCACCGCGAGCTCGCCATCGGTGGCGACTACCAGTGGCGCCGGGAGGGCGAGCCGCACGTCTTCAGCCCGCAGACGGTATTCAAGCTGCAGCATTCCACCAGGGCGGGCCGCTACGAGATCTTCAAGGAGTACACCCGGCTGGTCGACGACCAGTCGCAGCGGTTGATGACGCTGCGCGGCCTGTTCGTCTTCCGTGCTGGCCTGCGCCCGCCGGTGCCGCTGGACGAGGTGGAACCGGTGACGTCCATCGTCAAGCGCTTCGCCACCGGCGCCATCTCCTACGGGTCCATCTCCAAAGAGATGCACGAGACGCTGGCCATCGCGATGAACCGGATCGGCGGCAAGTCCAACACCGGGGAGGGCGGCGAGGACGCCGACCGCTACACCCGCGACCCCAACGGGGACCTGCGCCGCTCAGCGATCAAGCAGGTGGCCTCCGGGCGGTTCGGCGTGACCAGCGAGTACCTGGTCAACGCGGACGACATCCAGATCAAGATGGCACAGGGCGCCAAGCCGGGCGAGGGCGGCCAGCTGCCCGGTGCCAAGGTGTACCCGTGGATCGCGCGGACCCGGCACTCCACCCCCGGGGTGGGGCTGATCTCACCGCCGCCGCACCACGACATCTACTCGATCGAGGAC
>JBOHGE010000068.1:0-23802 GCA_050700055.1 Pseudonocardiaceae bacterium | reverse complement strand
GTACGACGGACTCGATGAGGAACTGCTCGAGGATCGCGCGGCGGGTGGCGCCGATCGCCTTGCGGATGCCGATCTCGCGGGTTCGTTCGGTGACCGAGACCAGCATGATGTTCAAGACACCGATCGCACCGACGATCAGCGAGATCGCCGCGACGGAGACGGTGAACAGGGTGAGGATGTCGAGTATCTGGTTGAAAGATTTGACCCGGGCGCCCAGGGACTGGACCTCGAAGTCCCGCTTCGCCGGGTCTGCGATCCGATGCCGGTCGCTGAGGATGTCGGTGACCTGGTTCCGGGCGTCCGGCACGGCGGCGGTTTGGGTGGCTTGCACGATGATCTGGTTCACCGCGTCGCCCGCGCCGAAGACGTAGCGGCGGGCAGTGTTCAGTGGCATGATCACGCTATTGTCGCCCGGCTCCCCGACTGACTCCGTGAGTCCGATGACCCGAAAGGTCTGGCGGTTGATCCGGACCGTCTGATTCAGCGCAGCCGCAGGGTCACCGTCGAACAACTTGCCCGCCAGGGTGGGACCTAGCACCACTACTTTGGCGGTAGTGCGCACCTGAGTCTCGTCAAAGAACGACCCGTTCACCAGCTCCCTGTTGTTGACCTCGAGCCAGGTCTCGGTGGACCCGACAATGGACCCGCGCGCCTCGACGGTGTCGGTCTCTACCATTGCCTGGCCGCTGACGGCTGGAGTGACACTGGCGACGTCGGGGGCCCGAGTGGGGTTGCGCAGCGCCGCGACATCAGCATCGGTCAGATCCTTCGGGGCGACACCGCCGGAGATATTGCCGTCCGCCGGCACGATGGTGATAAGGGTAGCCAGCGGTTGGATACGCTCATTGACCGAGGTCTGCACTCCGTTGCCGATCGCGACGAGCAGGATCACCGCCGCGACACCGATGATAATGCCCATCATGGTCAGTGCGGAACGCAACCGGTTGGCTCGCAACCCCCGCAGCGCGATCCGCACCGCCTCCCGCACGCTCATTCTTCGGCCCTCATCCAGCTTAGTCATCGTATGTGACCGGTCGACGATTCCGACAACGCGGCGGCCCGTCAAGAACAAGCTAGGTACGCAGCGCAAGCCCCGCGTAAGTGACCCCGGGTAATGACCAGCGAACGGCGGTCACGTCCTTATGGGCGTGCGCCTGCTCGGTGAGTCAGACTTCGTTGCGCAGCAGCGCGAGGTGCAGCGCCGCAGTCTCGGCTGCGGGGTTGACCCCCAGCTCTTCGGCCAGCAGCCGGCGGCAACGATCGTAGACCCGCAACGCCTCGGCCGGATTTCCCGCCGCCGCGTGTGCCCGCATGAGCAACTGATGCGTCCGTTCCCGAAACGGTTCGAGCACGATCGCCTGCTCGGCGGCCTGCACTGCGAGCCGGGGCCGACCCCACTGCGCGTGACCTTCCCCGAGCACACACAGGGCCCACAAGAGCACCTCGCGCAGCCGGTCGCGGATATCATCGACCCACCGCCCCTTCGCGTCCGGCAGAAACGGGCGCACCGCGACCGTACGGGCGTGATTCGCGAGGGCTATCGCAGCCGCCGGGTCACCGTCGCGCAGCATCTGCTCCGCGGTCTCCACGGCACAGCGGGCCGACTCGACGTCGACCATTACTTCTGCCGGCAGATGGAGCTGGTAGGCGCCGAAGCCGTCATAGGCCGCCGCATCTTCCAACCCGGCAGCGGTCACGAATGCCCGGACCTTGCTGATGACGCCACGTAACGCGGCCCCCCAGGTACGGGGCGGTCCGTCCGGCCACAATGCCTCGGCCAACTCGTCGCGGGGAACGGGGCGGTCCCGCTCCAACACGAGCAACGCAAACAGCAGCCGGGCTTGACTGCCGTACAGCAGCCGCTCATTGATCACGCTATGGGGAGATTCCACCATTACCCGACCGGCGAGCTGGATCCGAACTGCCGTGAGGTTTAAGTCCGTCCCGACGCGGATCGCGCTCATCGACCCGACACTCTGTGTGACAAGATTTCGCGTGACAAGACTCTGTGTGACCAACCGCCCCAGCCTGTTATCACTCACTAGCTGTCCCCCAAGTTGCCGCACACCGACAAGGCGACCGTAAACCCGCCATACCTGAAAAGTAATTCCCCCATTAGGCTTCGAATGCAAGCAGCCCGGTAACGCAGAGTCGAGATCGGCGAGTTATCGACGATCGGCGCCGAGGGCCGCAGATCACGACACCAACGTTTCGCATGATTTCCCTCAATATTGCACCTACACCCGCAAGCGACGGTGTGCTTGCAGCAGTGCCGCACAAAGAACTCTTACCGAAGGAGCCCAGCTTCCTGGTCTACCGAGCGCAGATATGCGAACATAGCGGTATCGGCCCGTGTCGCTGACCTGAGTGAGGACCGGTAGACGGACGAGTCGTCACAGTGCCCCCCCCCCCGCGGAGCAGCGCCAGCCCCAACCGGAGTAACGTTGAGTGACCGATGGTCACGCCACGCACGTTGGCCACGCGTTGCGTGACCTGCAGTAAGTCCCGCTGCGGGCGGCTTCCGTGGTGGGCATCATGGAGAGGTCAAGGTGCACCGGATCAGCAACAACATGTTACTGGCCTTGCTGCTCGAGGCCAGCTGGCAGAAGAGCCATTACAGCAACCCGTGCGGAAGCTGCGTCGAAGTGGCCCGGCTTGCCGACGGACGGATCGCCGTCCGCAACTCCAAACACCCGGACGGTACCGCGTTGATCCACTCCGGACTCGAGATCGCCGCGTTCATCCGCAGCACGAAGAAGGGCGAGTTCGACGAGCGGCCCGCGCAAGCTTAGGACGTTCGTGGAGGCCAACGATCTCACGCGATCACCCACAGGTTCAGCGTTGCTCCAGTAGCGTCTCTTAGGATGGCACGATCGGGCTAGCATGCCAGGGGTCATGAGGGGGATGGAAGTCATGGGAATAGCTCAGCCACACTACGACCGGCCTGCTTGGCAGGTCCCGGTCCAGCCGGCCGGGGGACCGACCGTGCTGCGGATGGCGCTGGGCACGCAACTACGCCGGCTGCGTGAGGCGCGCGGAATCACCCGGGAAGCCGCCGGCGAGGCCATCCGCGCGTCGCACGCCAAGATCAGCCGACTGGAACTGGGCCGGGTCGGCTTCAAGATGCGCGACATAGCCGACCTGCTCACCCTCTACGGCATCATCGACGAACAAGAGCGAGACGCCTTCCTCACCCTGGTCCACCGCGCCAACGAACCCGGCTGGTGGCGCCAGTACGGCGACATCCTGTCCGGCTGGTTCGAGACCTACCTGGGCCTCGAACAGGCCAGCTCCGTGATCCGCACCTATGAAGTCCAGTTCGTGCCCGGTCTGCTGCAAACCGAGGACTACGCCCGCGCCGTGATCCAGCTGTGCCAGCTACACACCTGCGTCGAGGAGGTCGACCGCCGCGTCGCGCTGCGCATGGCCCGCCAGGACTTCCTCACCCACCCAGGAGCACCCGACTACTGGGCAGTGATCGACGAGGCGATGCTGCGGCGACCACTGAGCAGCCCACCGGCATTCCGGGCCCAGATCAGACATCTCATCGAGATGAGCGAGCAACCCAACATCACCCTGCAGGTCCTGCCCTTCCACGCCGGCGGCCACGCCGCAGCCGGCGGTCAGTTCACCCTCCTGCGATTCGCCGAGCCAGACCTACCCGACATCGTCTACCTCGAACAACTCACCAGCGCCATCTACCTCGACAAAAAACACGACACCGACAACTACCTGGCCGTCATGGACCACCTCTGCATCGAAGCCAAACCACCCACCGACAGCACAAACCTCCTGCACCAGATCAGCAAAGAGATCTGACCCGCATTCAGCACAGCTTTCGCCCGACGCCACAGTACTGATGAACAGCCACCGGGGTGCCGAGGTCCCTGGGCTCAGGGCGCCATAACGAACAGGGAACAACGCCGGGCTCCAGCAGCTCCAGACGGTCGAAGAAGCTGGTGAGCTGCTGGCGGGTCCGGGTTCGCAGCGGCGCTGCCCCACTGTCATTCCACAGCCGCATGGACGCCTCGACCGCCTCGCCGTGAATCTCTGCGGTCGGGTGCGACATCACCAGATAGCTACCCGAAGGCAGGGCATCGAGCAGCCGGATGACCACCGCGTGCGCCTCGGCGGTGTCCATGATGTAGTTCACAATCCCGAGCAGCATCAGCCCGACTGGTTGCGTGAAGTCCAGCGTCCGGGCGGCTTCCTGCAGGATCAGATCAGGGTCACGCACGTCGGCATCAACATACGAGGTAGCGCCTTGCGGAGTACTGGTGAGCAGCGCTCGGGCGTGTGCCAAAACGAGTGGATCATTATCGACGTAGACGATGCGGCACTGCGGCGCGGCTGCCTGAGCAACCTGATGGGTGTTGTTGGCGGTGGGCAAACCGGTGCCGATGTCGAGGAACTGGCGAATTTCTACCTCGCCGGCCAGATACCCGACGGCGCGAATCAGAAACCCCCGGTCGGCGCGGGCGACGTCACGCAGATCCGGGTCGCGAGCCAGAACCTGCTCGCCGACCTCACGGTCGACCGGGTAGTTGTTCTTGCCACCCAGCAGGTAGTCCCAGAGCCGAGCCGAGTGCGCCACGCTGGTATCGATACGCACACCTTGTTGCCGGTCCGGCGGGTGTCCGCTGTCCGACACGAGTGGTGCCCCCATCCGCCGTGTGAGCCTATCCAGCAACTGTAGCTCGCTACCCGGGTACTGACCTCGATGGGGCACTCAGCCCGCCGTGAAGATCTTTTGATGCCAAGCCGGCCGGTGGTGACACCGGCCGGGGCGGCCGGGCGCGACGGCCAGGAAGTGGCCTTTTTATCCCCGCCCAAGCGTCGCTTGCGCCGGACTTACGAGGCGATATCTAGACTGTTAAAGAACCGGTGACCGGCACAGGCATAAGGCCCGGGCACGGCAAATGGGGGGCACCGCCGGCCTTGACAATCGGGACTTGCACGTTCATCTACCACATGAAGGTGCGGGGGCTCGGCGGCCGGGGCCGGCGGAAGAAGCGTCGGCGAACAGCAGGACGAGAGATGGAAGTTATGGGAATAGCTCAGCCACACCGCAACCCTCATCCTCACCATGCGCGGACCCAGCCTTCCGGAAGATCAACCGTGCTGCGGATGGCGTTGGGCACGCAACTACGCCGGCTGCGTGAGGCGCGCGGAATCACCCGGGAAGCCGCCGGCGAGGCCATCCGCGCGTCACATGTCAAGATCAGCCGACTGGAACTGGGCCGGGTCGGCTTCAAGATGCGCGACATAGCCGACCTGCTCACCCTCTACGGCATCATCGACGAACAAGAGCGAGACGCCTTCCTCACCCTGGTCCACCGCGCCAACGAACCCGGCTGGTGGCGCCAGTACGGCGACATCCTGTCCGGCTGGTTCGAGACCTACCTGGGCCTCGAACAGGCCAGCTCCGTGATCCGCACCTATGAAGTCCAGTTCGTGCCCGGTCTGCTGCAAACCGAGGACTACGCCCGCGCCGTGATCCAGCTGTGCCAGCTACACACCTGCGTCGAGGAGGTCGACCGCCGCGTCGCGCTGCGCATGGCCCGCCAGGACTTCCTCACCCACCCAGGAGCACCCGACTACTGGGCAGTGATCGACGAGGCGATGCTGCGGCGACCACTGAGCAGCCCACCGGCATTCCGGGCCCAGATCAGACATCTCATCGAGATGAGCGAGCAACCCAACATCACCCTGCAGGTCCTGCCCTTCCACGCCGGCGGCCACGCCGCAGCCGGCGGTCAGTTCACCCTCCTGCGATTCGCCGAGCCAGACCTACCCGACATCGTCTACCTCGAACAACTCACCAGCGCCATCTACCTCGACAAAAAACACGACACCGACAACTACCTGGCCGTCATGGACCACCTGCGCACCGAAGCCGAACCACCCACCGACAGCAAGAGCTTCCTGCACGAGATCAGCAAAGAGATCTGACCTCGGTCACGTCATCTCACGGCTGCTCACGGAGCAGCGAGAGGTGCAGGGCTGCGGTTTCAGCCGCGGGGTAGGCGCCTAGCTCATCGGCCAGCAGCCGGCGGCAACGGTCATATGCACGCAACGCCTCAGCTGGATTTCCCGCAGCAGCATGTACCCGCATGAGCAATCGATGCGTCTGTTCCCGAAACGGTTCGAGCGCGATCGCGTTCTCAGCACTGCACACCGCGAGTTGATACCGGCCGTGCTGGGCGTAGGCTTCGCTGAGCACACACAGCGCCCACCGCAGTACCTCGTCCAGACGGGCCCGAACGTCCTCGACCCATTGTCCTTTCATATCGGAAAGAAATGGTCGCGACACGACCTCTCGGGCATGCTCGGCCAGTGCTATAGCCCGTTCAGGATTGCCGTCGCGCAACATCTGCTCCGCGGTCTCCACCGCGGAGCAGGCCGACTCGACATCGACCACCACGTCTGCCGGCAGTTGGCACCGGTAAGCACCAAGACCACCGTAAACCGCCGAGTCACCGGACAAGCCCGCAGCGACCACAAAAGCACGGACCTTGCTGACGATGCCGCGCAGCGCAGCATCCCAAGTACGAGGCCGCCCGTCGGGCCACAGTGCCGCGGCCAGCTCATCACGCGAGACGGGGCGATCACGCTCGAGCACCAGGAGCGCAAAAACGATCCGGCCTTGCCGTCCGCCGAGCAACCGCTCATCAACAACGACATCAGCAGACGCCACCGTCACCCGACCGGCGAGCTGGATCCGCACCGGCTGGAGATCGACTCTCTCACCGATGTGGTCTATCACCCCTGACCCATCTTCGGCGATCAATAATTTTCGCCCACTGCCTTCCACCAGCCGCCCCCCACTCGCTCCTTGCGGATCGCACTTTCCACAAACCAGACAAGGGTTCCACACCGCGGGTGGGGTGGCCGCGATTGCGGCCACCCCACCATGGAAGCTACCGTGCCTTTGCCGACAGTATCGCCCGCTATTATGTGATTGCGAGACGATCACGCACCGGTAGCCGAGTGAATTCCGGTGATCACATGACGGTGCCACAGCTAGGGAGCGGCACCGGCACGACCACCGGCGACGCTCAGGGTGCCGGTGGTGCTGCCGTGACCGCCCCGCCGGCACCGCCGGTACCGTTACCGGCACTGGCGGTGCCCGGCGCCAGGATGCCGAGGCCAGCCAGCAGGTTGGCACCGGCGCCGCCGGTGCCGTCGCCACCGTTGCCACCCGTGTCCAGGCTGAAGACCGACATGACGGTACGTGCGGGGAGCAGCTCCACGTGCTGCCCGTCGACCTCGGCAAAACTCACTGCGTCAAACATACTGACCCCTCTCACAGTGGCCCCCAGTGGGCCGGGAAAAAACACCGCATCGGCGGCATTACCGATTCGGATGATCCACACCGGATACATCGGTCGTGCCGCTGCACGACCATCTTCCTACCGATCGGCCCGTAGACCGGACCGGTTGAGGTAACCCAACCTCAGTTCATAATTTAGGCAGCAAGTGCAAGCCCGGCGTAAGCAATAAGCAATAATCCTACGAACCGCTCGCTTTGTCGGTAGCCGCGACGGGACACACTTGGAGAACCATCGCTGCGACCCCCGATAATTGCGCTCCACTTACGCCAGGATTGCGCCAGGATTGCGTGCCCAGACAGGTGACGCGGGATCTGCGCTACGCGCCCTGGCTGACCGAGCGGGCCGGTCGTGGGGTGCGGTCGGTGACCCAGCAGTGCATGCCGAGCCGTCGACACTCCCGCGGGAAACACCATCAGCGTCCGACGGTCAGGCCCACGGTGGCTGGATCGCACGGGAGCCCAATGCGACGGGCAGCTCGACGAGACCCGCACCGCCCGCTACGGACCGCCAGCGCAGTCGCTGCGGAGACTGCGCCAGAGCGATGTGCGGGAAGCGCGTCACCAACGCGGTGAGGGCCTCGGTCGCCTGCAACCGAGCCAGTGGCGCACCAATACAGTAATGAATGCCATGACCGAACGTCAGGTGTTCATTACGCTTTCTGGTGACATCGAGGGCGTCGGGCTCCCGGAACTGCGAGGGATCACGGTTCGTACATTCGATCATCACCGCTATGATGCTCCCGCGCCGGACGACGGTACCACCGATCTTGATGTCCTGGGCTGCGATCCGGGGAGTGGACAGGATGGGCGGCTCATGCCGCAGGAGCTCTTCCACCGCCTGAGTACGGAGTTCCGGGTGCCGGCGAAACGTCTGCAGCTGATCCGGATTGAGCAGCATGGCGAGCATGCCATTGGCGATCAAGTCGATCGTCGGCTCCTGCCCGGCGCTGATGATGAGCATGGCCATGGACTGCATCTCCGGCACGGTCAGGCCGTCGGAGTCGTCACGCGCCGAGACCATCGCGCTGAGGACGTCAGGCTGGAGGTCGGGCGAGCCCAGGGTTCGGACCTGGTCCAGCTTGGTCGCGAGCACCTCCGCGACGAGGACCCCCATCCGGCGATACGCCTCGTGATAGTTCTGCACACACCCTTCGCTGCCTACCTGAGCCCGCATTCCGGCGGCGAACGAACGAAAGTCGCCCCGCTGGTGGGGCGGGACTCCGAGCAGGTCGCAGGTGACGATGACCTGCAGCGGAAAAATGAACGACCGAACGAGATCGACACTGCGGGCCGGAATCATGCGGTCGGCGAGAACTCTGATCACCCGAACGATCCGCGGTCGCATCCGTTTCATTCGTTCCGGGGTGAGCGCTTTGGCCAGCAGCGTGCGCAACCGGGTATGACCCGGCGGATCAGTGCTGGCCATGTTGCGGATGCAGCGTTGTTGGTCCTCGGCACTGCTCGGCAGAAGATGGCTGTGACCCAGGGCTTCCCAGGCGAGCTGGGGATCCTTCGACAGGCAACGAGCCGACAGTGCCCAGCGCGCCTGCTGGTAGCGGACGATCTGCCAGGAAGCCAGTCCTGGGGTACCGGCGGGTATGAGCGCCGGGCCATCGGTCGAGAGCGCGGGACCACCGGGCCTGGTGGGTCGTTGTTCGTCTGGGCATGTGTCGCACATCTGGCCCGCGCTCCTCGGGAAGGCAAACCGGTAGCGTCAAGCCAGCTCAAGCCCGGCTTTGTTCTGGGGCTCAAGCTAACGAGATAGTGCAAGCACGGTGCAAGCGGAGCGCAGGATCTCCACATCAAGCGCCGGCAGGCCCGACTGCGCACCGTGACCGCTGGCGCCCTGTTCGGCCGGCTCTGCGGAAGATCGACCGGAAAGCAGTACCGAAAGTACCAGATCCGACCATTTTGAAATGGTCGAAATCAGTACAGTAGAGGTGATTGCCGTCGAAAAAATAATTGTTACAGTTCAACCGACCACTGGCGGTTGAAACCACACGCTGCGCAATCGCGGGATCTTCCGCCTCGACGACCTCCGGAACCCGTCGAAAATCGCGTCGCGCAGTGCGAGCTGCAGACCTTCCAGAGTGCTTATAACTTCATCGGCCACGGGAAGCGCGAGACGGTCGCGCTTCCCCGCGTTACCCGCGCGAGGCGAGATCAAATTCCGACCGAAGGCGGTAGCTCACATGAAAGAGGTAATGTCCTTACGGGACAACCGGCAGAACGCCATCGCCAAGCATCCCTTATTCGAGTGGTTACGCGATGACCGCGTGACAATCGGGGACCGCCTGAATTTTGCGCCGATGGGTGCGTTCTTCATCATGCAGTTCCGGGACATGAACCGATGGGTGCTGCGCTTTCCGCAGGCCCGGGACGAGTTCGAGTGGGTTATCAACCTGGGCACCCAGGAGGACGAGCGACACTCCCGGATGTTCCTCGAGGACTGGCACAAGCTGAATATCGACGAGCAGCTCCGCTGGCAGGCAAGTGACATGCTGTGGTGGCTGTTCCTGTCTCCGGACCAGGAGGTCTTCCGGCGCAGCGGGATCGAGTTCGTCTCGCTGGCCGTCGAGGACGGCGACGACGCGCTGATCCGGTTCGGCCACTCCGAGGCAGGTGAGGCCGCCGGACACGTCTTCCTCAGCAACACGGCTGCGGTCGCCGTGTCCCTCGCCGACAGAACCGGGTTGAGCTACCGGTACTTCGGCCCGTACCACCTCGACCTCGAGTCCGGACATGTGGCGAACACCGAGGGCGTGTTCGAGGAAGCCGTGCTCGACGCGGACCGTCGCGCACATTCCAAGGAACTGTGCGACCGCATGTTCGACATATTCGAGCGGATCTTCGATGGTTTCCTGCACTATGCGAACACCTACGTGAACACCAAGACCGTGCCCGCCCGTCCTACCGAGCGCACGCGGGTGACCGTCGAGTGGACCGCTCCGCCGCTGGAGATCAAGCCGAGCGACCAGCGCGATATCGAGGTCGCCCACAGGCTGGCCCAGCGTAAAACACAGGTCGCCGCGCACCCCTTCTACGAGTGGGTACGCGCGGAAAACGGGCTCTCCGCGGCGCAGAAACTCAAGCGGTTCATCCCGATGTGGGTGATGGACATCCTGGGCTACCGGGACCTGAACAAGTACGCCATGACGTACCCGGACCCGAAGGACCCGGCCCAGCAGGCGATCAACACCTGGGCGAGTCGACTCTCCGCGCACAGTGACCTGTTCCTTGCCGACTGGGACGCACTGGAACTGGACAGGCTGCTCGGGTACTCCGCCGGTGCGACGCTGGAATTCCTGTTCCTCGACCAGGACATGGACCTGCATCGGAAGCACATGATCGAGTTCGCCAAGCTCGCCCTGCGGTACCGCGACCCGGCCGTACGGTGGTGGATGATGGCCGCCCTGGAGTCGACAGGCGAGCAGTTCTTCGCCCACACCCGGCCACTCGCCGTCGCCGTCGAGCAGGAGACCGGTGCGCGTCTCGACTATCTGAGCGGCCGGCATGACGCGCCGGAAACAGGCACGAACACCGGTGGCGAGGTGGACGGCGTCGCCCCCGCGCCACTGTCCGCCGAGGGCCGAGACGCTGCCCTGACCCTGGTGGACCACGTATTCGACTCGATGGAAGACCAACTCTGGCGATCCCTAGCCATAGCCCGAGCCAACAAATTCAACGTCCCCTAACGGGAGTCTGCGTCGTGAACTCGACGTGAGCGACATCTCCGCACCACAAACGTCGCTGATGTCGAGTTCACGACGCGCGCCATCGCTGGAAGGAGCTACCGGTGCGGTCTGCCGCCAGGGTGTGCGATGTTCTGGTCGTCGGGGCTGGGCCGGCCGGGGTGACCACTGCGGCCATGCTGGTCCGGCACGGTGTCGATGTGCTGGTGGTCGAGCGGCACGAGGGGGTATCCCCGCTGCCCAAGGCCACCAGCGTGACCACCCGGACGATGGAGCTGCTGCGCATCTGGGGCCTTGAGCAGCGGGTCCGCGCGGGCGCGATGCGGGCCCGGCCAGTCCTCGTGATGTCCGACACTCTGGTCGACCCGGACCAGACCGAGGCACCGTTCGGCTACCCCACTGACGAGGCCGCGCTGGCCGTCAGCCCGACCAGGCCGTGTTACTGCTCGCAGGAGCACCTCGAGCCGGTGCTGCTGGAGTACCTGCGGGCGCACGGCGGCCGGGTCCGGTTCGGCACCGAGCTGACCGGTCTCACCACCGACGACACCGGGGTGGATGCCCAGCTGCGCGACTGCGCCACGGACCGCACCGAACGGATCCGAGCCGGGTACCTGATCGGCGCGGACGGCCCGCGCAGCACCGTGCGGACCCGGCTGGGCATCGGTCTCGACGACCTCGGCACGGTCGGTGAGTACGTCGCGGTGACCTTCCGCGCCGACCTCACCCGCCGGCTGCCCGCGCTCCCGGGTGTGCTCAACCTCGCCACGACCGCAGGTGGCGCGGGGTTGTTCATGCCCACCAGCACCGGCGACCAGTGGATCTACGGCCGGGAGTGTCATCCCGAGCGCGGTGAGTCGATCGTGGACTGGACACCCCAGCGGTGCACCGAGCTGATCCGGGCCGGCACCGGCCTACCCGACCTGCAGCCCGAGATCGTCGCGATCATGCCTTTCGTGATGAACGGCCACGTCGCCGGCACGTTCCGGGCCGGGCGGACATTGCTCGTCGGCGATGCCGCGCACCGGACCACGCCGGTCGGCGGCGCCGGGATGAACATCGCGATCCACGGCGCGCACAACCTGGGCTGGAAACTCAGCTGGGTACTGCGCGGCTGGGCCGGTGCGGCGCTGCTGGACAGTTACGAGGCCGAGCGCCGCCCGATCGGCATCCGCAACGTGCTGCGCACGCTGCGACGGGAGATCAAGTTCGAGGGCGATGAGCTGGAGTGGGACATCGGCACTCGCTACACCTCCGCGGTGATCGAGCCCGGACCGGGCACCGGGCAGCGCGCCCCGCACGCCTGGGTGCGACACGACGGGTCCCGCGTCTCGACGCTGGACCTGTTCGAGGGCCGCCTCACCGTGCTCACCGGCCCGCAGGGCGAGCCGTGGCACCAAGCGGTTGTCGAGCTCGCCGCTACCGGGCTGCCGATCGTCGCGCTGGCGGCGGGCCATGACCTGCTCGACGAGGACGGCGCGTTCGCCCAGCACTACCGCCTGGGTGCGGCAGGCGCGGCACTCGTCCGCCCCGACGGATACCTCGCCTGGCACCATCCCGGGACCGGCTCCGACCCGCGGGCCGCCCTGCGCTCGGCTGTCGCGCTCGCTCTGGGCCGGGCCGATGCGCCTGCCACCCAACGTCAGTCCAGCTGAGCTCGGAACAAGCGGGACTGCATCCCGTTCGGCGGTGGCTGTCACCGCCGAACTCATCCGCATCTCCCGGTGTGTCCGTGCCGCTCATCGTGCCACGACGGTGCCGGCTCTAGGGTCGACTGCATGACGGAGCAGCGACCCACCGCCGTCGTCACCGGGGCCAGCAGCGGGATCGGGGCGGCCACCGCCCGGGCGCTGGCTGCGGAGGGCTTTCACGTGGTGCTCGGTGCTCGCCGGGTGCAGCGTTGCCGGCAGATCGCCGGCGAGATCGGCGGGACCGCACTGGCGCTGGACGTGCTCGACCCCGACTCGGTAGCCGCCTTCGCTGCGGAGGTACCCGCGGCGCGGGTGTTGGTGAACAACGCCGGCGGCGCTGCCGGGCTCGACCCGGTGCTGGCGGCCGACGAGACCCAGTGGCGCTGGATGTGGGAGGCCAACGTGCTCGGCACGCTGCGGATGACCAGGGCGCTGCTGCCGAAGCTGATCGACTCCGGGGACGGCGTGCTGGTCACGGTGACCTCGGTCGCGGCGTTGGAGGCGTACGACAACGGCTCGGGTTACACCTCGGCCAAGCACGCTCAAGCAGCGGTGCACCGCACGTTGCGCGGCGAGCACCTCGGGCAGCCGGTGCGGTTCGTCGAGGTCGTCCCCGGCATGGTGGAGACGGAGTTCTCGCTGGTGCGCTTCGGCGGTGACCAGCAGCGGGCGGATCAGGTCTACGCCGGACTGACCCCGCTGACCCCGCACGACGTCGCCGACGTCATCGCCTTCGCGGTGACCAGACCCCCGCACGTCAACCTGGACCTCATCGTCATCAAGCCCCGCGCCCAACACTCCGCGATGCGTGTCGCCCGCAGTCCAAATGCAGAACGCGGTAATCCAGGGCCCGATGAGAGCAGTCTGCATCCAGAACGCGAGGAGAGAGGGCAACCATGACCAGGCAGCTGAGGGTGCGGCATCGGTACCCGGAGCCGCTGGAGCGGGTCCGGGCAGTGCTGGTCGACCCGGACTACCTGCGTGACAAGCTGCGCGCGGTGGGTGGGCCGCGGGCCGAGCTGGTGTCTCACGACTGCGACGAGCGCGGTGTCACTCTCGTGCTGCGCCAGACCGTGCCCGACGGCGCGCTGCCCTCCTTCATCCGTGCCGCGCTACCCGGGGGTTTGGCGATTCGCCGTACCGAGAGGTGGACCGACTCCGGCGGCAGCGTGCATGCGGTGGTCGACGGGGCGCCCGGGACGATCACCGGAGTGATGCGGCTGGAGCCGGAGCCGGCGGGATGCGTGCTCGGGGCTGCGCTCACAGCTGAGGTCGCGCTGCCGCTGATCGGGGGCAAGGTGGAGAAAACCATCATCGACAGCATCAGCACGTTGATGGAAACCGAGTACCGGTTCACCCTGGAGTGGTTGCGCATCCGGTCTTGACCGGATGGTCGGTCAGCAGACGTGCTCGTGGGAGGCGTGGTCGCAGTGCTCGATCTGCAGGGTGCTGTGGATGAGCCCGAACTGCTGGTGCAGCCGGGTGGCGGCGGTGTCGAGCACCGAGGCGTCCCCGCAGCGCAGCGATCGGGTCTCGTCGACCACCAGGTGCGCGGATACCGCGTGCCGGCCCGTCGTGATCGTCCACAGATGCAGGTCGTGCACCTCGCGCACGCCGGCCACTGCGCACAACACCCGGTGTACCTCGGCGGCGTCGACGCCTCGCGGAGCGCCTTCGAGCAACACGTGCGCGGTCTCGCGGAGCAGGACCAGCGCCCGAGGCACGATCAGTGCGGCGATCACCAGCGACGCGACGGTGTCGGCCTGACGCCAGCCGGTGGTGAGCATCACGGTAGCGGCGCCGAGCACCGCGACCGAGCCGAGCGCGTCGCCCATCACCTCGAGCATCGCGCCACGCAAATTGAGACTTCGCTCACCAGACCCAGGCTCACCAGACCCGGGCTCACCAGACCCAGGCTCACCAGACCCGGGGCCGCCGCGGGTGAGCACCGCCAACGCGGCCAGATTCCCGATCAGCCCGAGCGCCCCGAGCAGCAGCAGGGCAGCCCCGGGGACCGCTGGTGGAGCCCCTAGCCGGGTGATCGCCTCGACCGCGACCATCCCCGCCACCGCAAGCAGGATCAGCGCGTTGAGCGCCGCGGCGAGGACTTCCGCGCGGCCCATCCCGTAGGTCCGGCGGATACTCGGTGGGCGGTGTGCCAGCACGGTGGCGATCAACGCGACCACCAGACCCAGCACGTCGGTGGCCAGGTGGCCGGCATCGGCGAGCAGGGCCAGCGAGCCGGTGGCAGCGGCACCCAGCACCTCGGTCAGCAACACCCCGGTGGTGATCGCCAGTGCCCAACCGAGCCGACGACGGTCGGACGATGCACCACCATGCCCATGGCTGTGAGCACTCACGGAGCACAACATACATGCACAATCACGCATGTGTTACCCGGGGTGGCGCATCACCAGCGTGGCCCGCGCTGCACCTCGGTCACCGCGGGCTTGACGTCGACCAGATAGACCAGGACCGCCACCAGCCCCAGCAACCAGAACATCAACCAGGCAGCGGGGTTGAACAAGAGCAGCACTGCGGTACCACCGCCGGTGATACCCAGCCAGGCAGGCTTGGTCAGCTTGTCGGTCGCGGTGTAGGCATCTGCTCGCTGAAGCGCGGCATGGATGAACGCGAAAAGCCCGACCGGGATGGCAAGCGCGTAGAGGATCACGAAGACCCAGAGGTCCAGCGACTGCGGCAGCACTCACCCAGGATACGCAGACCGCAGCCGGCCCGGAGAACCAGAACTCCCGCACCCCATCAGAGCAGCAGCTGCGAGACGGTGTGGATGGCCAGGCCGGCCAGCGCGCCGACCACGGTGCCGTTGATCCGGATGAACTGGAGATCCCGGCCGACCTGCAGCTCCACTTTTCGCGAGGTCTCCTCGGCGTCCCAGCGCTGCACCGTGTCGGTGATCAAGGTGGTGATCTCTCCACGGTAGTTGGACACCAGGTAACCGGCCGCACCCTCCAGCCAGGTGTCCACCTTGGATCGCAGCTCGGCGTCCCCGACCAGCCGCAGACCCAGGGTGACCAGCCCGTCGCGCACCCGGCGCCGCAGCTCCGACGACGGGTCCTCGGCCGCCTCGAGCAGCATCTTCTTGGCGGTTCCCCACGCCGACCCGACCAGGGTCTGGAACTCGGGGTGCGCCAGTACCTGCTGCTTGACCGACTCCGCCCGATCGATCGTGGCCGGGTCGGTGCGCAGGTCCTGGGCGAACTCGATCAGGAAAGTGTCCACCGCCTTGCGCATGGCGTGATCGGGATCACTGTGCACCGCCCAGGCGAACGCCAGCACCTCCGCATACAGCTTGTCGGCCACCAGCTCGTCGACGAACCGCGGTGACCACCCCGGCAGGCGCTGGCTGACCACCCGCAGCACCGCGCCGTGGTTGTCCCGCACCCACTCGTAAACCCGCTCGGCAACCAGATCGACGAGCTTGTGATGCGTTCCTTCGGCCAGCAGCTGCCCGAGCAACCGGCCCAGCGGTGGCCCCCAAGGGCGCTCGACAAGCCGTTTGACCACGACGTTCTCCAGCACGGCTTGGATATCCTCGTCGCGCAGCACGGTCATCGCGCCCCGCACCGCGGTAGCGAGCTCGGCGGTGACCCGCTCGGCGTGGCGCGGCTGGGCCAGCCACCGGCCGAGCCGAGCGCCGACCCCGACCCGGCGCAGCTTGTCCCGCACCACCGCATCGGCCAGGAAGTTGGCGCCCACGAAGGCGCCGAGGTTCTCCCCCAGCGCGTCCTTCTTGCGCGGGATGATCGCGGTGTGCGGGATGGGCAGCCCCAGCGGGTGCCGGAACAGCGCGGTGACGGCGAACCAGTCAGCCAGGGCACCGACCATGCTGGCCTCGGCCATGGCCCGCAGGTAGCCGACCCACGCACCACCGGTGTCCTCAGCCAGCCGCGCCACCACGTACACCACCGCGGCGCCCAGCAGGAATCCCAGCGCGACCGCCTTCATCCGGCGTAGGTCGCGCTGTTTGTCCTGCTCGTTGCTCGTCAGCTGCACACTGCCGATTGTGCCCCGACCGGCAGGACCCGGCCCGGCAGGATAAGGGCCGTGCGAACTCACGGACTGGTTCCCCGGCTGCAACCGTTTGCGTCGACGATCTTCGCGGAGATGACCGCGCTGGCGGCGCGCACCGGCGCGGTGAACCTCGGCCAGGGCTTTCCGGACACCGACGGTCCGGCCGGCATGCTCGAGGTGGCCCGATCGGCGATCGCCGGCGGCCACAACCAGTACCCGCCAGGGCCGGGAATACCCGAACTACGCGGGGCTATCGCCGAGCATCAAGCCACTCGCTACGGCCTGGTGCACGATCCGGACACCGAGGTGCTGGTCACCGTCGGCGCCACCGAGGCGATCAGCGCGGCGTTGCTCGCCCTGGTGCAGCCGGGCGACGAGGTGCTGCTCATCGAGCCCTACTACGACTCCTACGCCGCCGCGGTCGCGCTGGCCGGGGCGACTCGGCGCAGCGTGGCCCTGATCACCGACGGCGACCGGTTCACGCTGGATCCGGATGCCCTGGCCGACGCGGTCACCCCCGCCACCCGGGCGCTGATCCTCAACAGCCCGCACAACCCCACCGGCACAGTGCTGCGCCACGACGAATTAGCAGCGCTGGCGGCGCTGGCCGTCGAGCACGACCTGCTGGTGATCTCCGATGAGGTGTACGAGCATCTGGTGTTCGACGGCGCACACCACCTGCCGATCGCGACCTTGCCCGGGATGGCGCAGCGCACACTGTCGGTCTCGAGTGCGGGCAAGACGTTCAGCGTCACCGGATGGAAGATCGGCTGGGTGTGCGGGCCGGCACGGCTGGTGGCCGCGGTGCGAGCGGCCAAGCAGTTCCTCACTTTCGTCGGCGGGGCCCCGTTGCAGCCCGCGGTGGCGCACGCCCTGCGCACCGAGCATGCCTGGGTGGCCACCCACCGCGGGGCCTTGCAGGACAAGCAGCGCCGGCTGGTCACCGGGCTGGGCACCGCGGGGTTCGGGGTACGCTGCAGTGCGGGCACCTACTTCGTCTGCGCGGACATCCGGCCGTTGGGATACGCCGACGGTCTTGAGTTCTGCCGCACGCTGCCCGAGCGCTGCGGTGTGGTGGCGGTACCGGTTCAGGCCTTCGTCGACGACCCGGCGCGGTGGCGGCATCTGGTGCGTTTCGCGTTCTGCAAGCGCGACGAGGTGCTCGATGAGGCGATCACTCGGCTCACCTCGGCCGGCCGATGACGCAGATCAGCCGGTGACTATCCATCCAGATATCCCATATTTCGGTCACAGCGTGTAGTGTGGATACCTGGTTGTTCAGGCGACGTGAGTTCAGGTGACGTGCGTTCAGGCGAGATGAGTCCGCACGGCTCGCCCGGCCACCGAGCAGCATGTTGGCACGGCGAGCCGGCACAGGGCCGGCCACGTGGAAGGGTTGAGGGGGAGCCGGTGACCGCTATCCCCGACGCAGGTGGCGCACAAGGTGCGTCCTGCGGGGTGAGCCGCGCAGTGCTGCGGGTCGCCGTGCTCGGGGGACTGGTCATCGCCGGGTGGCTGTTGGGATTCGGAATCGGCCAGGCACACGAGGACTTGGTCGAACCACAAAGCGTCGGGCAGCTCACCAGCGCGGTCTCGTTGATCGAGGCCCCACCCACCGAGGAGGGCGCTGGCGACGCGGCCGGTGCGCCTACGACGGTCCAGTCGGCTCTTGCAGGTGTCCTGCGTGCCGTGCCAGCCCCGCCGCTGCCCATCCAGCCTCCGGTCCAGCCTGCGCAGATTCCCGCCCTGGCGCCAGTCTTCGAGCCGGTATCGAATCTCGTTGCGCCGGCCGTACCGAATTCGGCACCCGCGCCCCGATCGCGGTTGGTGGATCACCAACCCGTGGCGGTCCCTTTGCCGGCCGAGCCGGCTGCCCCCAGCGCCGCCCCGGCGCACCGGATAGTGGGCGGGATCCCGGCTGAATCGCCGGCCCCCGTGCGCGCCGGTTCACTGGCCGGCTCGTTGCCGGACCAGGCCGGGTCAGTGCTGCAGCCACCACTGTGGGGCCCAGTGACACCCAGCGACGGTCCAGTGGCACCGGTTCCGGCAAGCCCGCCGGCCACCACCGCGCCCAGCCCGGGCGGTAACGTCGGAGGCGGTTACCCCGCTCACGGTGATCCTTCGATCTCGCTGAGCGACGGCTGGGCTACCGCTGGCCTGACTTCGATGCATTGTCGACGATGCCCCACCGCCGACGGCGGCACGCCGTCGCCCGCGCATCGGCCTTCCACGTCCCCAGACTGATCTCACCGCACCCGCGCGTCGCCGTTCGCCGGCGACCACGGGCGATCAGCCATGTCGCAAAGCTCCCGATCTGTCCGACCGCGCCCGGGCGGATCGGGTTTAATGGCCCCGGCGTCACGTTGCCCCCGTGACGCCGGGGCCGCCTAATGTAGGGGACCGGCCAGCGGAATACCACCAGCCATTCCGCAACCATGCTACGGCGACGACTTCCGGTACGATCACCATATGGAGGCCGATCAGCAGCACCCGCCACGGGGGCTGGATCTGGGCTACGCCCGAGTCTCCACCACAAAGCAGAGCCTGCAGCGCCAACTCGACGCGTTAGCCACCGCCGGCATCGACATCGAGCACATCTACCGGGACCAGCGCACCGGGACCACTGCCGACCGGCCCGGGCTGACCGCCCTGATCGACTACGCCCGCGCCGGCGACATGATCGTGGTGCACACCCTCGACCGGCTCGGCCGCAACCTGCGCGAGGTTCTCCAGCTTGTGCGCGACATGGCCGAAGGCGGCATCGGGGTCCGGTCACTGGCCGATCCGCTGCCGATCAACACCGCGGACGGAGGTATGGGCCGCACCGCGTGTCTCATGCTGGCACTGTTCGCCGAGATGGAGCGGACCTACACCGCCGAACGCGCCGCGCACGCCCGCACTGTCGCTGACACCACCGGCCGGCATGTCGGCCGGCCACTCGCACACCCCGCAGACAAGATCGAGCAGGCCCGGCGGCTGCAAGCCCAAGGGCATACCCTCGGCCAGATCAGCGCCGAGATCGGCATCCCGAAAACCTCACTGCACCGCTACCTCGCCGGCGACCAGAAACCGACAACGGCGCGATGAGGACGGCTCCATTTCAGGCGAACCACTTTGTCAAGAATTCTCTGCAGAAAGGAATCCGTTGAGCACGCAGGTCGAAACGCTCGAGTTCGAGGCTGAGGCACGCCAGCTCTTGCAGTTGATGGTTCATTCGATCTACTCGAACAAGGACACCTTCCTGCGCGAGCTGATCTCCAACTCCTCCGACGCGTTGGACAAATTACGATTAGAAGCATACCGTGACAAGGACCTTCAGGTAGACACTTCTGATCTGCACATCGGCATCGAGGTCGACAAGGAGCAACGCACGATCACCGTGCGGGACAACGGCATCGGCATGTCACGTGACGACGTCGTAGGTCTCATCGGCACCATCGCGAAATCCGGTACAGCCGAGTTCCTGCGCAAGGTGCAGGAGTCGAAGGACGCGGCGGCCTCACCCGATCTCATCGGGCAGTTCGGCGTCGGCTTCTACTCCAGCTTCATGGTGGCGGACAAGGTCACGCTGCTGACCCGGCGCGCCGGGGAGAGCCACGCCACCCGCTGGGAATCCGACGGCGCGGGAACCTACACCATCGAGCCGGTCGACGATGCGCCGCAAGGCACTGCGGTCACCTTGCATCTCAAAGCTGAGGACAAGGAGGACCAGCTCTTCGACTACACAACCGACTGGAAGATCAAGGACATCGTCAAGCGGTACTCTGACTTCATCGCTTGGCCTATCAAGATGGAGGTCGAGCGCCCGGCCAAGGATGACGAGACCACCCGAGAGATCGAGACGATCAACTCGATGAAGGCACTCTGGGCGCGCTCCAAGAACGAGGTCGAAGCAGACGAGTACAAGGAGTTCTACAAGCACATCAGTCACGACTGGAACGATCCGCTCGAGACCATCCGCATGAACGCGGAAGGCACCTTCGAGTATCAGGCGCTGCTGTTCATCCCGTCCCGCGCACCCCTGGACCTGTTCATGCGGGATCGTAAGCGCGGTGTCCAGCTGTACGTGAAGCGCGTGTTCATCATGGATGATTGCGAAGCGCTCATGCCCGAGTACCTGCGTTTCATCAAGGGCGTGGTGGACGCCCAGGACCTGTCGCTCAACGTCTCACGCGAGATCCTACAACAGGATCGCCAGATCCAGATGATGCGCCGGCGCCTGGTCAAGAAGGTCCTGTCGACGGTGAAGGAGATGATGGCCGACAACGCCGACTCCTACCAGACTTTCTGGACAGAGTTCGGCCGTGCGATCAAGGAAGGACTGCTCAACGACTTCGAGAATCGTGCGGCGATCCTCGACATCGCATCGTTCGCGTCAACCGGCCAGGCAGAGCAGCTGACCACGCTGCGACAATATCTGGAGCGCATGAAAGAGGGACAGCAACACATCTACTACATGACCGGCGAGTCGCGGACGATCATCGACAGCTCGCCACACATGGAAGCCTTCCGCGCCAAGGGATTTGAAGTGCTGCTCCTCACCGATCCGGTCGACGAGATGTGGGTGGACTCGGTCCGCGAGTTCGAGGGCAAACAGCTCCAGTCGATCGCCAAGGGGCAGGTCGATCTCGACACCGAGGAAGAGAAGAAAACGGCCGAGTCCGAACGCGATCAACAAGAGAAGGACTTCTCAACCCTGCTCTCCTGGATGACGAACACCTTGCAGGAGAACGTGAAGGAGGTACGGCTGTCATCGCGCCTCACCACCTCACCGGCCTGCATCGTCGGCGACACGCACGACGTCACGCCAACCCTGGAGAAGATGTATCGGGCCATGGGGCAGGACATGCCGAGCATCAAGCGCATCCTCGAGCTCAACCCCACGCACCCACTGGTGGGTGCACTACAGAAAGCCTATGACGAGCGCAAGGACGACGCCACGTTAGCGGAGACAGCCGAGCTGCTGTACGGGATGGCACTTCTTGCCGAGGGTGGCGAACTGAGCGATCCGTCACGTTTCACCCGACTGCTGGCGGGTCAGCTGGCCCGCACGCTGTGAAGACAAGCCGGTGGCCGACCCGCCCCACGACCGGGTCGGCCACCGGCCCCACACACGCGCTACGTCAGCCGCAGCGCCGACGGCACCGAGTACGGGTTCAAAGGTGTCTACCACGTCCGGCATGGAGGAAGGGGCCGGCGAGAGCTACGACCGGCTCGCCGCGCTCATCCAGAGCCTTCTCTGAACCGAATCCACAGTTAGTCGGCCGCCGCCGGCCAGCCTCCAGATGACGTCGTTCAGGGTGTTGAGTGCGGGATCGTCGCCGAACCTCTCCTGAGCCTCACGGTAAAGCTCGCCAGCAGCTATGGACAGGTCCTGTACTGACTTGCGGTCAGCGCTGAACGCCATACCTGCCCAGTCGGTGGCCCGGTCGATATCGCCGTCGCGAAGAGAGACGACCGCGAGGGTGAGCCGTGCTTCGGTGGCGCGCAGGGGGCTGCGGTCGCTGCCGTCGGGCCGTTGGGACAGTCGCAGGATCTGCTGGGCGTGCTCGGCGGCGCGGGCGTTGTCGCCGCCGACGCGATAGCAATCCATCGCGTAGCAGTCCCACTTGGTGGGGTCGATGACGAAGTGGTTCTCTGGTCGGCTGGGGTGCTGGTGGCCGGCCAGGAAGCGGAAACCCCGGTCCAGTGCCCGGCGAGCATCGTTGTGCTGACCCATCCGGGCATGCGCTTTAGCGCCTTGAGCGGCGAGTTGCACGGCAACGGAGGCACTGGGCGCAGCTGTGATACCGGCGTCAGCGTAGTCGAGAACCGACCGCAGGCGACCTCGGTTGAGCGCGAACCACGCACTCATCTCGAATGACCAGGCGACGATCTCACCGTGGCCGGCTGCCCGGCCGAGCTGGAAAGCACCGCTCCTGGCGGCCTCGGCGGGCCGGGCCAGACCGAGGTCGTAGTTCAGGCAACCGATCAGTAGCGATAGCCACCCGGCGATGACCAGGAACTCGCGCCGCTCCCCCAGCCGCGTGGTCCCGCTGAGCAGGTGTCGCACGTACCCGAGCTGCTGCTGCGCACGATCACGCAGCCGGCCGGGCGCAGCTGAGTACTCGCAACACAGTTGCTCGGTTATGGCGTTGAGCTGGTCGATGGTGCCACGGCCGACGCCGGTGCGCGGAATCTGCATCGGCCGGCTCACCCCCAAGCGAGCTGATCGTTGGGTGGACTCTGCCTATCAGTGGTATCAGCCTATCAGTGGTATCAGCGCCTATCAGTGGTATCAACCACCTGACCCGCGTGCTCTTCACGTACAGGAGC
Organism: Pseudonocardiaceae bacterium; assembly: GCA_050700055.1. GTDB lineage: Bacteria > Actinomycetota > Actinomycetes > Mycobacteriales > Pseudonocardiaceae. The sequence goes on along the minus strand of JBOHGE010000068.1, from coordinate 739 downwards.
ACGGCGAAAGATCGCCTTGCAAAACAGTCGATCATCGCCCGTCAACTTACCACTGATCGAATCGAAGAAAGATCAGAAAGGTGACCGGATCCCGGCTCAACCCAGCATCGGGTCACCCACGCGGGGAGAGTGCGACCGTCCTTATCATCGGCGCCGGCCCCGCCGGTCTGGTACTCGGCAACCTGTTACGGGCCGCAGAAATTGACTGCCTGATCGCGGAACGCCAGAGTCGCGAGCACGTCGAACGTCGGGCGCGTGCTGGTTTGCTGGCCGCGAACAGCGTGCGCATCCTGGCGGAGAACGGCCTCGCCACCGGCCTGCTCAAGAATGGACAGCACCACGATACGTGCGCGTTCCGCAGTGATCACACGCATTTCGAGCTCAAGCGCATCTCGCGGCAAGCAATGACGGCGAGCTCGATCAAGCGATATCAGCGAGACCACGCAATCTCGTGGCTGGCGATTCTGGTCGAGGCCAATTTGGCAATCATGGAAGCGGGGGCGCTGGCCAAATTTCCGCGATGCTGATCGGACCAGCGGGCTGTACCGCCGGCTCGAGCTGATCACCAAAGGGCATCACCCGAAGATCCTGGACACGCATCGCCGCCAGACCGCAATGTCGCTAAGGTAGCTGTCTCCGGCTGGCAGAGCTATGCGAGCACAGCAGACAGCACAGCTGCCAGAGTGATCAAGAGCAGTCATCCCCGGCGTCCCCCGCTGCCACGACCCCCATGATCACG
>JBOHGE010000067.1:0-24098 GCA_050700055.1 Pseudonocardiaceae bacterium | reverse complement strand
CCGCACCGCAAACCCGCTGTTGTACTGGGCACCACCGGGCTGGAAATCGTGCAAAAACCACAACCGCTGCTGCGAGAAAGACAACGGCAACGACCCACTCCGGTCCACCGGAACAATCGGGTCGGACTGCGTCGCCTGACCGGCCAGGTGCCGGCGAATCCTCTCCCGCAGATGTGCGGGCAGCGCGGAGATCCGGCTCTCTTTCGATGACGGCATTGTTGCTTCTCCTTTAGGACTGGTCGTTGCCGTCACCGAAGGCAACACGTTCGAATGTGCGCAGGATTTCGTCTTCCACCAGCACGGCCAGTGCCGAGATGGTCCGAGCGGTCAGCACGTCACGCGGCGTCAGCGCGACGTCGAACGCCGCCTTCATCCGGGTGATGATGAGCAGGCTGCGGACCGAGTCCCCACCGAGCTCGAAGAAGTTGTCCTCGACACCGACCTGGTCCACGGTGAGCACGTCGGCCCAGATCTTGGCCAGCACGCGTTCGGTGTCGGTGCGCGGTGCGGTGTAGCTGGCGGCCGGGACCACCGCGGGGGGCTCGGGCAGCGCGTGGCGATCGAGCTTGCCGTGCGGGGTCAGCGGCCACTCGTCCAGCGCGAGCACCGCGGAGGGCAGCATGTGCTCGGGTAACGAGCCGGCCAGCAGCTCGTGCAGCTCACCCGGCTGCGGTACCCGACCTGCCGCCGAGACGATATAGCCGATCAGCCGGGTGACACCGGACCCATCCTTGCGCGCGATCACCACGGCCTCGTCCACCTCGCGGTGGCGGCGCAGGACAGCTTCGATCTCACCGGGCTCGACCCGGAACCCGCGGATCTTGACCTGGGTGTCGCCGCGCCCCAAGAACTCCAACTCGCCGTCGATGGTCCAGCGCACCAGGTCCCCGGTGCGATACACCCGCGAGCCCGGCGCACCGAAGGGATTGGCCACGAACCGCGCCGCGGTCAACCCTGGGCGGTTCAGGTAGCCCCGGGCCAGCCCGGGTCCGGACAGGTAGAGCTCACCGGTGACACCCGCCGCAACCGGCCGCAGGTCCCCGTCGAGCACGTAGCTGCGGGTGTTGGCGATCGGCCGGCCGATCGGCGGTACCCCGCCGGGGGTCAGCGGCCGGCTCCAGGTCGCCACGACGGTGGACTCGGTCGGCCCGTAGGCGTTGATCATCCGCCGGCCGGGTGCCCACCGGGTGACCAGCTCCGCAGAGCAGGCATCCCCGCCCACGATCACGGTGCTGAGCGCGGGCAGTCCGGTGGCGGCGATCTCCGCGGGCACGGTGGCCAGTGCCACGGGAGGGATCAGGGCGTGCGTCACCCGGTGCTGGGCGAGCACCGCGGCCAGCTGCTCGCCCAGCAGCGGGCCCGGTGGGGGCACCACCAGCGCGGCCCCGGCGGGCAGCGACATGCACAGCTCGAGGATCGAGGCATCGAAACTGGGTGAGGAGAACTGCAGCACCCGATCACCGGGGCCGATCTGGAAGTGCTCGGCCTCGGCGGCGGCGAAGCCGGCCAGCCCGGCGTGCGAGACCACCACGCCCTTGGGCTGCCCGGTGGAGCCTGAGGTGTAGATGACGTATGCCGGGTGCGCCACCGGCAGCGGGGTCGCCGGGTCGGTGTCCGGCATCGCGGTCACCGCGGCCACCGTGCCCGGGTCGTCGAGCACCACGATGGTGCGCTGGTCCGCCGCGGGCAGCCCGCTGACCAGCTCGGCCAGGGTCAGCACCAGTACCGGGTGGGCGTCGGCGAGCATGAAGGAGATCCGCTCGGTGGGGTAGCCGGGGTCGATCGGCAGGAACGCCGCCCCCGCCTTGGCCACCGCCAGCTGGGCCACCACGATCTCCGGCGAGCGGGGCAGCGCCAGCGCCACGATCCGCTCCGGGCCCGCGCCACAGTTGATCAACAACCGGGCCAGCTGGTTGGCTCGCGCGTCCAGCTCCGCAAAACTCAACACGCTGTCCTCGAAGATCACCGCCGGGGCATCCGGGGTCCGCGCGACCGTGGCCGCCACCAGTTCCGGCAGGGTCAGCGCCGGCACGTCGCGATCGGTGCCGGTGAACTCCACCAGCACCTGGTGGCGCTGCGCCGCGGTGAGGATGTCGACGTCGCCCAGGCGAGCGTCGGGATCGGCCATCAGGAGCGTCAGCACCCGCAGGAAATGGCCGGCCATCGCCTCGATCGTTGCGGCGTGGAATGCGCTGCGGTCGTAGCCGAACTCGACGGACAGCCGCCGACCGGGCGACGCCACGACGCTCAGCGGGTAGTTGGTGGTCTCCACCGCCGACAGCTCCCGGATGGCCAGCCCGTGCGCGGCGGCCTCCTCGGTGTTGATCGGGTAGTTCTCGAACACCACGATGCTGTCGAACAGCTGCTCGCCGTCCGGCAGCTCACTCAGCGCCGGCAACTGGGCCAATGACACGAACCCGAACCGCCGGGATTCCGCCGCGACGGCCTGCAGCTCCTGCAGCCACTCGATCACCCCGGTGCCGCCGTCCAGCTCCACCCGTACCGGCAGGGTGTTGATGAAGATGCCGGTGATGCCGTCCGCCCCGGGCAGCTCCGCTGGCCGGCCGGACACCGTCGCTCCGAAACACACCTCGCGCCGGCCGCTGTAGCGCGACAGCAACAATGCCCACGCCCCCTGCACGACGGCGCTGAGCGTGAGGTGGTGGCGTCTGGCGAACTCGGCCAGCCGTCCGGTGTCCTGCTCGGTCAGCTCGGCCGCCAACCACTGCGACGAGCTGCTGTGGTGCGCCTGGCTCAGCCCCTGCTGGTGCGGCAGTGACATCTGGACGGGCAGTGCCATCTGGACGGGCAGCGGCGTCCGGGACTGCATCCCGGCCAGCACGCCTCGCCAGTACTTCGTGGCCTGCGCCTGATTCTGCGCCCCGAGCCACTGCAGGTAGTCCCGGAAGGGTCGCCGGGTGGGCGGCCCAGCGGGCTCGGACCCGAGCGCGGCGTGGCAGGCGAACACGTCGGACAGCACCTGAAAGACGCTCCAGCCGTCCAGCAGCACGTGGTGGAAGGTCCACATCACCTGCAGCTCGGTGCCGGACAGCCGGGCCAACGTCACCCGCAGCAGCGGAGCGGTGGTCAGGTCGAAGCCCTCGGCACGGTCGCGGTCCAGCCACCGCCGCAGCTGCTCCGGTCGATCCGCCGGGGTCAGCCGCCGCCAGTCCAGGTGGGTGACCGGCAGGGTGACACCGCTGCGCACCACCTGCAGCGGCTCGGTCGGCCCGGCCAAGGTGACGCAGCTGCGCAGCACCGGGGTGCGGGCCAGCACCTGCTGCCAGGCCGTGCCGAGCCGCTGCGGGTCGGTGACACCGTCCAGCACGAACGTGACCTGCTCGACGTAGAGCGCCTGATCCCCCTGGGACAGCCCGTGAAAGACCATGCCGGCCTGCATGGGGGTGAGCGGGTAGATGTCCTCGATGGTGCGGCCGGCACCGGCGATGCGGTCCACATCGGCCTGCTCGAGGCGGGCCAACGGGAAGTCCGACGGGGTGCGCCCACCCGCGTCCGGCCCGCCGCAGTGCTCGACGATCTCCTGCAGCACCCGGATCATCGCGCCGGCCAGCCGCCGCACGGTCTGCTCGGTGTGCAGCTGCTCGGAGTAGTACCAGGTCAGCTCCAGGCACTGGTGCTCGACTCGGCCCACGATGTCGAGCACGTGCTCCCGGGTCGTCGCCGGGCTGACGTCGGACTCCACGCCACCGCACATCCGGTGGTAGAGCCCGTGGGTCTCGGTGGTGTTCCAGTCGAACTGGCCCAGGTAGTTGAAGCTCACCTGCGGCACCGGCCGGCCGGCCAGCTCAGCCGCCCCGGTGAGGTAACGCAGGACCCCGTAGCCCAGCCCCCGGCCGGGCACCGCACGCAACTGCTCCTTGACCGATTTCAGCGTCGCGCCCCAGCCCGGCTCGGCGAGCTGCAACGCGACGGGGAAAACCGTGGTGAACCAGCCCACCGTGCGGGACAGGTCCACTGGGTCGGCTTGGTCCGTGGGCTCGCACAGCTCCTCCCGACCGTGGCCCTCCAGATCCACCAGCACCCGCTCCCGCCCGGTCCACTGGGCCAGCACCCGGCCCAACGCGGCCAGTAACACGTCGTTGACCTGCGTCCGGTAGGCCCCCGGCACCTCGGCCAGCAGCGCCCTGGTCTGCTCCGGATCCAGCTGCACCGTCACCGACCTGGTCGAGCTGAGCGGGTTGGCGCCGGGCCCGTCGACCGGCAGTGGCGGGTCGTCGGCGCGCGCCACCGCCGACCAGTGGTCGCGCTGCGCGGCCAGCTCCGCAGCGGTGGCGTACTCGGTCAACCGCAGCGCCCAGTCCTGGAACGAGGTGGTCCGCTGTCCTAGATCCACGGTCTCGCCGCGGGCCGCCTGCTGGTAGGCGGTGTCCAGGTCCGCCAGCAGGATCCGCCAGGACACCCCGTCCACCACCAGGTGGTGCACCGCGAGGAACAGCACCGGCCGCCGGGTTGCCCCCAGGTCGAACAGCACCGCCCGCAGCAACGGACCCCGACCGAGCTCGAAGCTCGAGCACACCTGCTCGATGACGCGGTCCATCCGGTCCTCGGCGCCGGACAGGTCGTGGCGAGCCAGCAGCTGCGCCGGCTCCAGCGGCGCGTTGTCCTGGATCCAGTGCGCCGCGCCGGAAGGCCCCGGCCGGCACTCGAACCGCATCCGCAACGCGTCGTGATGCATCACCACCGCGTCGAGCGCGTGCCGCAGCGCCGGTTGGTCCAGCCCCTCGATCAGTTCTATCCGGACGGACTGGCTGAAGCGCTCCGGTGCCACCGTCTGGGTCTGGAAGAACCAGTGCTGGATCGGGGTCAGCGGGACCGCACCACTGACCGGCCCCTGGGCGACCGTCTGCGGTAGCACCGCGGTGGCGTTCGCCGCCAGCAACGCCACCGTCTGGTGGGCGAACACATCCCGCGGCGTCACCAGCAATCCAGCCCGCCGGGCCCGGGAGACCACCTGGATGCTCGAGATCGAGTCCCCACCGAGCTCGAAGAAGTTGTCCTCGGCGCCGACCTGGTCGACTCCCAGCACCGCGCCCCAGATCTCGGCCAGCACCCGTTCGGCGCCGGTCGCCGGCGTGCCGGGGCGGCGCGCTGCGCTGAGATCCGGTGCCGGCAGGGCCCGCCGGTCCAGTTTGCCGCTGCGGGTCAGCGGTAACCGGTCCAGCGCCACGATCGTCGCGGGCACCATGTGCTCGGGCAACGAGGCGGCGACCAGCGCGCGCAGCTCGCCGCGCTGTGGTGCAGCACCGTCGACCCCGACCACGTAGCCGACCAGCCGTCTCGTCCCGGCCTGATCGGCTCGGGCGACGACCACCGCCGCCGCCACCTGGGGATGCCGGCACAGCACCGTCTCGATCTCGCCGGGCTCGATGCGGAACCCGCGGATCTTGATCTGCTCGTCGGCCCGACCCAGGAACTCCAGCTCGCCGCCGGCGCTCCAGCGCACCAGATCGCCGCTGCGGTACAGCCGGGCACCCGGTGGGCCGAACGGGTTCGCCACGAACCGCTGCGCGGTCAGCCCGGCCCGGTTGAGGTATCCCCGGGCCAGTCCCAGCCCGGCGATGTACAGCTCGCCGGCTGATCCGGGTGGCACCGGGCGCAGCTCCGGGTCGAGCACGTACACCCGGGTGTTCCAGATCGGGCGACCGATCGTGGGCACCCCACCGGGGACCAACGGATCGCTCCAGGTGGCCACCACCGTCGACTCGGTAGGACCGTAGGAGTTCACCATCCGCCGGCCCGGCGCCCACCGTGCCACCAAGTCCGCCGAGCACACGTCCCCGCCGACCACCAGGGTCCGCAACTCCGCCAATCCGTTGCCGGCAAGGTCCTCGGGCACCGTCGCCAACGCCGCCGGGGGGATCAGCGCGTGCGTCACCCGGCCCGCGGCGAGCACGCCGGCCAGCTGCTCACCCAGCAACGGCCCCGGCGGGGCCACCACCAGCGCCGCGCCCGCCGGCAACGACATGCACAGCTCCAGCACCGACGCGTCGAAACTCGGCGACGCGAACTGCAACACCCGATCTCCGGCGGTGACCGCGTACCGGTCCGCCTCCGCGGCCGCGAAACTGGCCAGCCCGGTGTGCGAGACCAGCACACCCTTGGGCCATCCGGTCGAGCCCGAGGTGTAGATGACATACGCCGGATGACCCGGCAGCAACGGCGAGAGCCGCTGCGGATCCGTCACCAGGTGATCCGGCATCCCGGCGCACTGCGCCAGCACCGCAGGGTCGTCTAAGACCAACACGGCAGCGGTCGCGGGCAGGCCGGCGGCCACGCCGGCCGAGGTCAGCACCAGCACGGGCTGGGCATCGGTCAGCATGAACTCGATCCGCTGCGCCGGGTAGGCCGGATCCACCGGCAGGAACGCTGCGCCGGCCTTGGCCACCGCCAGCTGCGCCACCACCAGGTCCAGCGACCGGGGCAACACCAACGCGATGATCCGTTCCGGCCCGGCGCCCCGCGCGATCAACACCCGGGCCAGCCGGTTCGCCCGAGCGTCCAGCTCCGCGAAACTCACCGCACCGCCGTCGACCAGGACGGCGGGCGCATCCGGGGTCCGCGCCACCGCGGTCTCGAACAACTCCGGCAAGGTCGCCGGTGCCACCACCCGATCGGTGTCGTTGCAGGTGGTGAGCAGGCGGGCCCGCTCGGCACCGGTCAGGATGTCGATCCGGCCCAGCACCACCGCCGGGTCCTCGACGGCCAGCTCCAGCACCCGAGCCAGCCGGGCCGCCAACCCGTCCACCGTGGCGGCGTCGAACAGGGCGGCGTCGTAACCGAGCTCGATGCACAGCCGCGGCCCCGGGGTCACCACCACGATCAGCGGGTAGTTGGTGGTCTCGACGGTCTGCATCTCGCGGATCCGGATGCCGTGGGTGGCGGTGGCCTCGTTGTCGAACGGGTAGTTCTCGAAGACCACGATGCTGTCGAACAGCTTGACCCCGGCGGGCAGCTCCGACTCCGCCTGCACCTGGGCCAGCGAGAGGAAGTCGAACCGTCGGGACTCCGACTGCGCCGCCTGCAGGTCCTGCAGCCACCCCAGCAGGCTCCGGCCGCTGTCCAGTGTCGCTCGGGCCGGCACGGTGTTGATGAACACGCCGATCATCGACTCCACCCCGGCCAACTCGACCGGCCGGCCCGAGACGGTGGTGCCGAACACCACGTCGCGTTGCCCGCTGTAGCGCGACAGCACCAGCGCCCACGCCCCCTGCAACACCGTGTTCAGCGTCAGACCGTGGCGCTGGGCCAGGTCACGCAATCGGTCGGACTGCGGCTCGGACAGCTCGATCCGGACGGTGTCGGCGGACTCGGTCCGGTGCGCCTCGACGGGTGGCCGGTCATAGGGCAGCGCGGTGGGTGCCGTGACACCCGCCAGCAGCTCGCGCCAGTACTGCTGCGCGGCCGGCACGTCCTGGCTGTCGAGCCACTCCAGGTAGTCCCGGAAGGGCCGCCGCGGGGTGACGGCGGGTTGCTGCCCGCTGGTGATCGCGCGGTAGTGCCGGCAGACGTCGGTGAAGACCTGGGCGGCGCTCCAGCCGTCGAGCAGGACGTGGTGAAAGCTCCAGAGGAGCAGCACCTCATCGGGGGCCACCCGGGCAATGGTCAGCCGCATCAGGGGTGCGGTGGCCAGGTCCACGCCCTGCGCGCGATCGTCACGCAGGATGTGGTCGGGCTGCGCCGTCGACCCGGTCCAGTCGTGATGCGTCACCGGCAGCGTGATACCGCGGTGGACGACCTGCAGCGGCTGGTCGAGACCCTGCCACTGCACGCTGCTGCGCAGGATCGGGGTGTGGTCGACCACGTGTTGCCAGGCGGTGTGCAGTGCCTGGGAGTCGGCCACGCCGGACAGCCGCAGCTGGATCTGGTTGTAGTACGCGCCGGAGTCGGTGTCGAGCAGCCCGTGAAAGACCATGCCGGCCTGCATGGGCGTCAACGGGTAGATGTCCTCGATGCCGCGGCCGTCGCCGACCAGGCGGTCCACCCCGGCCTGGTCGAGGCGGGCCAGGCCGAAGTCGCTGGGGGTGGCACCACCGGCGCCGGGTCGGGCGCAGTGCTCGATGATCTCTTGCAAGGCGGTGACCAGCTGCTGCGCCAGGGCCCGCACGGTGGCCTCCCGGTGTGTCGCCGGGTCGTAATACCAGGTGAGCTCCAGGCAGCCGTTGCGGGTGGCGCCGACGACGTCGAGCAGGTGGGCTCGGGTGGTCTCGGGTGCGCTGCCACCGGCCAACTCGCCGGGCAGCGCGGCGAACAGCCCGTCCGGGGTGGTTGGCCAGTCGAACTGACCCAGGTAGTTGACGCTGATCCGGGGGTTGGGGTTGGTCAGACCGGTTCCGGTGAGGTACCGCAGGGCGCCGTAGCCCAGGCCGCGGCCGGGGATGGCGCGGAGTTGCTCCTTGACCGACTTCAGGGTCCGGCCCCAGTCCTGCGGATCGTTCACCTGCAACGCGACCGGGAACATCGTGGTGAACCAGCCCACCGTGCGGGACAGGTCCACGTCGTCGAAGAGGTCTTCGCGGCCGTGGCCTTCCAGGTCGATGAGGACCTGCTCGCGGCCGGTCCACCGGGTCAGCACCCGGGCCAGCGCGGCCAGCAGGATGTCGTTGACCTGGGTGCGGTAGGCCGGGGGCACCTGCTGCAGCAGCGCGGTGGTCTGCGCGGGGTCCAGGCCGGCCCGGACTGTGCGCATCGTGGCGACGGTGTTGGGTCCGTGGCCGTCGGTGGGCAGGCCGGCCTCGACGTCGCGGCCCACCCGGTTCCAGTAGTCGCGCTCGTGATCGAGCCCCCCGGTGGCGGCATGGTCGGCCAGCCGCTGCGCCCAGTGCTGGAACGAGGTGGTCTTGGCGGCCAGCCGGGCCGCCGGATCACCCGTCGCGGCCCGGTAGGCCGTCTCCAGGTCCGGCAGCAGGATCCGCCAGGACACCCCGTCGACCACCAGGTGGTGCGCCGCCAGCACCAGCACCGGTCGCCGCTGCGGCCCCAGGTCACACCACACCGCCCGCAGCAACGGGCCGTGCGCCAGCTCGAAACCGGTACTGAGCACGCCATCCAGCTGCTCCGGGGACAGGTCCAGGCGGGTCAGCAGCCGCCCCGGTGTCACCGGCGCGTTGTGCTGGCCCCACTGGCCGTCCCGGCACTCGAAGCACATCCGCAGTGCGTCGTGGTGGGCCACCACGGTGGCCAGCGCGCGGTCCAGTGCGGCGGGGTCGGCGCCGACGACCAGCTCGACGGTCAGCGACTGGTCGAAGTGCTGCGGGTGGTCGTGGGTGGCCAGGAACCAGTGCTGGATCGGGGTCAGCGGCACCGCCCCGGTCACCTCGCCCTGCTCGGCGGCCACCGGGACCGCGGCGAGGGCACCGGCGGCCAGCGCGGCCACCGTCGGTGTGCGGAACACGTCTCGGGGGGTCAGCTGCCACCCGGCGGCGCGCGCCCGCGAGACCAGCTGGATGCTCAGGATCGAGTCCCCACCCAGGGCGAAGAAGTTGTCGTGGATCCCGACCCGCGGCACGCCGAGGACGTCGGCCCACAGCTGGGCCAGGGTCTGCTCCACGGGGGTGCGGGCAGCCACGTACCCGCCGGTGTCCGGCGCCCAGTCGGGGGCCGGCAGGCGGCGGCGGTCCAGCTTGCCGTTGGCGTCCAACGGCAAGCCCGGCACGGTCACGAACACCGAGGGCACCATGTACTCGGGCAGCGTCTGGCTGAGGAACTCCCGCAGCTGCGCCGGGGTGGTCTGACCCCGCGGGACCAGGTACGCCACCAGGCGTTTGCGCCCGGCGTCGTCGGTGCGGGCCAGCACCACCGTCTCGGCCACCTGCTCGTGGCGGGCCAGGACGGTCTCGATCTCACCCAGCTCGATCCGGAACCCGCGGATCTTGACCTGCTCGTCGACACGCCCGACGAACTCCAGCTCACCGTGCGGCGTCCAGCGCACCCGGTCCCCACTGCGATACATCCGGGAACCCGCCGGCCCGAACGGGTCGGCCACGAACCGCTGCGCGGTCAGCCCCGGCTGCCCCCAGTAACCCCGGGCCAACCCGGCGCCCGCGAGGTGCAGCTCCCCGGCCATCCCCACCGGCACCAGCCGCCCGCAGCCGTCCAGGACATAGCCGGCCATGTTGTCCAGCAGCCGCCCGATCGGCACCACATCGGGCACCGACGCCACCGAGTCCATCCCGCGCTGGGTGGCGTACGTGGTGGTCTCGGTCGGGCCGTACACGTTCATCACGGTGATTCCTGGGCAGGCATGCAAGACCGCCCGCAGGGCCGCGGCCGGCACCACGTCCCCGCCGGTCCATACCTCCTGCAGCCCGGCGAAACACCCGGGCGCTTCCTGTGCCAGCACCCGGAACAGCCCGATCGTGGCGAACAACCCCGTCACCTGGTGCTCGGCGATGGTGCCCGCCAGCACCTCGGCGGTCAGCTCACCCGGCGGGGCCAGCACCACCTGCCCCCCGTTGAGCAACGGCACCCACAGCTCATAGGTCGACGCATCGAAAGCCAACGGCGAATGCCCCAACACCCGCTCATGCGCCCCATTACCAAAACACCGATCACCAGCGAACGCCACCACATCGCAATGCCGAGCCGCCACCCCCTTAGCCACCCCGGTAGACCCCGACGTGAACTCGATATACACGAGATTCTCCGCACTCACCCCCACCACCGGCACCTCCCCGCATTCAGCGGGCTCAGCGGGGTTATCGAGGTCCGAATAACCCCGCTGAGCCTGCTGAATGCGAAGGAGCGGGCCGTCGTGTAGTGACCGGGCCAGGGGTTCCCAGGTGGGGTCGGTGATCAGTACTTCTGCGCCGGACTGGGCGAGTATCGAGCGTAGGCGGGGGGCGGGGGACCGTTCGTCCAGGGGCACGTAGGCGCCGCCGGCCTTGGCGACGGCCAGCACGGCCACCACCTGCTCAATCGAGCGTTGCACCAGCACGGCGACCCGGTGCTCCACGCCCACGCCCAACCGGATCAGCTGATGCGCCAGCTGGTTGGCCCGGACATCCAACTGCGCATACGACAACCGGGTCGGCCCGCAGACCACCGCAACCGCATCCGGAGCCGACGCCACCTGCCGGGCGAACATCTGCCCCACCGTCGCCGCGGGAATCGCCGGGCCGGCGCGGTCCGGCACCAACCGGCGCCGCTGCGCCACATCCACCAACGGAAGTCGGGACACCGTCCGCTGCGCGTCTCGGCTGATCTCGGACAGCACCTGCAGCAGCTGCTGCGCCATCTGCTCGACGGTGACCGGGTCGAACAGCGCGGGGTCATAACCCATGGTCACCGACAACTGCTCGCCCGGCTGGACCACGACGTTCAACGGATAGTTGGTGGTCTCGACGGCGTGCAGCTCCTGGATGCGGATGCCGTGCGCGGCGCTGTCGAACGGGTAGTTCTCGAACACCACGATGCTGTCGAACAGGTTCACCTCAGCGGGCAGCTCGGCGCAGGACCGCAACTCGGTCAGCGAGCAGGCGCTGAACCGGCGGGCCTCGGTCTGCTCGGCCTGCAGCCGCCGCAGCCAGGAGATGACGTCCGCGCCGTTGTCGACGCGCACCCGGGTGGGGATGGTGTTGATCAGCATGCCGACCATCGACTCGACCCCGGCCAGCTCGGCGGGCCGTCCCGAGACCGTGCTGCCGAATGTCACGTCGTGGCTGCGGCTGTAGTGCGACAGCACCAGTGCCCAGGCCCCCTGCACGATCGTGTTCACTGTCAGCCCGTGGCGCCGGGCCACCGCACCGAGCTGCTCACCCGGCAGCGCCACCAGGACTGTCGCGCTGGACTCGGTGTGGTGGGCCGGCACAGCCGGCCGGTCATAGGGCAGGGCGGTGGGCTCGGCCAACCCGGCCAGCACCCGGCGCCAGTACCGCTGCGACTCACGCGGATCGGTGCCCTGCAGCCACTCCAGGTAATCCCGGAAGGGCCGCCGCGCCACCGGTGCCGGCTCGCGGCCGGTGACCAGGGCCGCGTACTGCGCGCAGACCTCGCTGAACACCGCAGCGGCGCTCCACCCGTCGAGCAGGACGTGATGGAAGCTCCAGACCAGCAGGACCTCGTCGGCGGACAGGGTGGCGATCGCCAGCCGCAGCAGCGGTGCGGCGGTCAGGTCCACGCCGCCGGCGCGGTCCTGGGTGAGCAGCCGGTCCAGCCGCCCGTCCACTGATCCGGTCCAGTCGTGGTAGGTCACGGCAACGGTGCTGGTGCGGTGGACGAGCTGCAGCGGCTCGGCCAGGCCCTGCCAGTGCACGCTGCTGCGCAGCACGGGGGTTCGATCGATGACGCGTTGCCAGGCGGCGCCGAACGCCTGCGGGTCCGCTATCCCGGACAGCCGCAGCTGTACCTGGTTGAAGTAGGCACCGGAGTCGGGGTCGAGCAACCCGTGGAAGACCATGCCGGCTTGCATCGGGGTCAGCGGGTAGATGTCCTCGACGGTGCGGCCGTCGCCGGCGAGGCGGTCCACTGTGGTCTGGTCGAGCCGGGCCAGGGGGAAGTCCGAGGGGCTGCATCCCCCGGCGCCGGGTTGCCGGCAGTGCGTGATGATCTCGTGCAGGGCGTGGGTGAACTGCTCGGCCAGGGCCCGGATCGTGGTCTCGTGGTGGGTTCCCGGGGCGTAGAACCAGCTGAGCTCCAGCCGCCCGTCCTGGATGGCGCCGACGACGTCGATCAGGTGCGCACGGGTGGCCCCGGGGTCGGTGGCCGCGTCGAGCCCACCGGGCCGGACGCTGAACAGGCCGTCGGGGGCTGAGAAGTCGAACTGGCCGAGATAGTTGACACTGATCTGCGGGTGCGGGGTGTCGAGACTGCCGGTGAGGTAGCGCAGGGCGCCATAGCCCAGCCCGCGGCCGGGGACAGCCCGGAGGTGTTCCTTGACGGCCGTGAGTCGGGCACCCCAGTCCCGGCCCGATCCGGTGGGCAGGGCTACCGGGAACAGGGTGGTGAACCACCCCACGGTGCGGGACAGGTCCACGTCGTCGAAGAGGTCTTCGCGGCCGTGGCCTTCCAGGTCCAGCAGCACCTGCTCGCGGCCGGTCCACCGGCCCAGCACGTGCGCCAGCGCGGCCAGCAGCACGTCGTTGATCTGGGTGCGGTACGCCGGGGGCACCTGATGCAACAACGCCGCGGTGAGCTCGGTGTCCAGGTCCACCCGCAGGCAGTGCATCGCGCCCACGGTGTTCGGACCCAGGCCGTCGGTGGGCAGGTCCGGGTCGGCGCCGTGGCCCTGCTGGGTCCAGTAGTCCAGCTCGTGGTCGAAGCCGCCGGTGGTGGCGTGCTCGGCCAGCCGCAGCGCCCACTGCTGAAACGAGGTGGTCTTGGCGGCCGGCCGGGCGGTGCGGTCCCCACCGGCGGCCCGGTAGGCGGTGGCCAGGTCCGGCACCAGGATCCGCCAGGACACCCCGTCGACCACCAGGTGGTGCACCGCCAGCACCAGGCGTCGCCGCTGTCCCAGGTCGAACCACACCGCCTGCAGCAACGGGCCACCGGCCAGGTCGAAGCTGGCGTGCAGCTGCTCGACGATCGAGTCCATCGCCGCCTGCTGATCCACGAGTTCGGACAGGTCGTGGCGGTGCAGCAGCTGGGCCGGTGCCTGCGGCGCGTTGCACTGGTGCCACTGGTCGTCGCGGCACTCGAACCGCATCCGGAGCGCGTCGTGCTGGGCCACCAGGGTGTCCAGCGCGGTGGCCAGGATGTCTGGATCGACGTCGGCGGCCGGCTCGAGAATGAGGAACTGGTCGAAGTGGTGCGGGTTATGGCGGTGCGTGCTGAGGAACCAGCGCTGGATCGGGGTCAGTGGCACCGCTCCGGTGACCGGGCCCTGCTCGGCGGTCACCGGCGTGGCGGTGGTGGTCAGGGTGGCCAGGGCGGCCACCGTCGGGTGGCGGAACACATCGCGGGGGGTCAGCTGCCAGCCGGCCGCGTGCGCCCGGGCGACCAATTGGATGCTCAGGATCGAGTCCCCACCCAGGGCGAAGAAGTTGTCGTGGATGCCGACCTGCGGCACGCCGAGGACGTCGGCCCACAGCCGGGCCAGGGCCTGCTCCAGCGGGCTGCGCGGCGCCTGGTAGCCGTCCTCGGCGGGGTGCCAGTCCGGGGTGGGCAGGCGGCGCCGGTCCAGTTTGCCGTTGGCGTCCAACGGCAAGCCCGGCACAGCCACGAACAGCGAGGGCACCAGGTAGTCGGGCAGGGTCAGGCTCAGGAACTCCCGCAGCGCCGCCGGGCTGGGGGCGGCTTGGCCCCGCCCGACCAGGTAGGCCACCAGACGTTTGCGCCCGGCGTCGTCGATGCGGGCCACCGCGACCGTTTCGGCGACCTGCTCGTGGCGGGCCAGCGCGGCTTCCACCTCGCCCAGCTCGATGCGGAACCCGCGGATCTTGACCTGCTCGTCGACACGCCCGACGAACTCCAGCTCACCGTGCGGCGTCCAGCGCACCCGGTCCCCGGTGCGGTACATCCGGGAACCCGCCGGCCCGAACGGGTTGGCCACGAACCGCTGCGCGGTCAGCCCCGGCTGCCCCCAGTAACCCCGGGCCAGGCCGGCGCCGGCGAGGTGCAGCTCCCCGGCCATCCCCACTGGCACCACCTGCCCCCGACCATCGAGGACATAGCCGGCCATGTTGTCCAGCAGCCGCCCGATCGGCACCACATCGGGCACCGACGCCACCGAGTCCATCCCGCGCTGGGTGGCGTAGGTGGTGGTCTCGGTCGGGCCGTACACGTTCATCACGGTGATTCCTGGGCAGGCATGCAAGACCGCCCGCAGGGCCGCGGCCGGCACCACGTCCCCGCCGGTCCATACCTCCTGCAGCCCGGCGAAACACCCGGGCGCTTCCTGTGCCAGCACCCGGAACAGCCCGATCGTGGCGAACAACCCCGTCACCTGGTGCTCGGCGATGGTGCCCGCCAGCACCTCGGCGGTCAGCTCACCCGGCGGGGCCAGCACCACCTGCCCCCCGTTGAGCAACGGCACCCACAGCTCATAGGTCGACGCATCGAAAGCCAACGGCGAATGCCCCAACACCCGCTCATGCGCCCCATTACCAAAACACCGATCCCCCACAAAGTCCACCACATCCCGATGCCGAACCGCCACCCCCTTGGGCACCCCAGTAGACCCCGACGTGTACTCAATATAAACCAGATTCTCCGGACCCACCCCCACCTCCGGCACCTCCCCGCATTCAGCGGGCTCAGCGGGGTTATCGGGGCCCTGATAACCCCGCTGAGCCCGCTGAATGCAAAGGAGCGGGCCGGGGTGGATCGACTGGGCTACTGGGTGCCAGGTGGGGTCGGTGATCAGGACGTGGGGGGTGGACTGGGCTAGGACCAGCTGTAAGCGCTGGGCGGGGGCGCGGAGATCCAGGGGCACGTACACGCCACCGGCCTTGGCCACCGCCAACACCGCCACCACTGCGTCCACCGAGCGCTCCACCAGCACCGCGACCCGGTCCTCCACCCGCACCCCCAAGCCGATCAGCCGGTGCGCCAACCGGTTCGCCGCCACCTCCACCTGGCGGTACGACAACCGCGTCGCACCGTCGGCCACCGCCACCGCATCCCCGGCCAGCGCCGCGCGCCGCGAGAAAGCACCCCCCACCGTTGCGGTCGGCACCGCCACCGCGGTGTCATTCCATTCCAGGACCAACCGGCGCCGCTGCGCCTCAGACAACAACGGGAAATCGGCCAACTGCCGGTGCGGATCGTCGACGATTCCGGTTAACAGTATTTCCAGGCTCGCCACCCACCCAGCGACGGTCGCGGCGTCGAACAGGTCGGTGTTGTACTCGACGGCGACATTCAGTGCGCCATCCCGGGGCAGGAACTCCACGATGAGATCGAACCGGGCGGACGGGCGCGGCAGGTCGTGCTCGGTGATGCGCAGGCCGGCGACCTCCCGCGGCGGCACCATCTCCTGCTGCAACACCACCATGGCCTGCACCAGGGGGGTCCGGCTGGGGTCACTCTCCGGTCGCAGCTCCTCGACCAGGCGGTCGAACGGGACCGCGTCGTGGGCGAACGCCTCCAGCACGGTCTCCCGGACCGCGGCGAGGAAGTCACCGAACGGCTGGGTGGGATGCACCGGGCAGCGCAGCACGACGGTGTTGACGAAGAACCCGACCAGGTCCGCCAGCTCGGCCCGATCTCGCCCGGAGGTGGCGGTGCCGATCGCGATGTCGCGCTGGTTGCTGTAGCGGGACAGCAACAGCTGCACCGCGGCGGTCAACGTCATGAACAGCGTGGCGCCGTGCGCGTGGCCCACCGCGGTCAACCGCTGCACCAGATCGGCCGGCAGGTCATGCCGGTGTACCGCGCCGGACGTGGTGCGCAGCGGGGGCCGGGGCCGGTCGGTCAACAGCTCCAGCGGCTCGATCCCGGCGAGCCGGCGCTGCCAGTAGCGCAAGGGCTCCGCCAACGCCGGATCCGTGAGCTGTGCGCGCTGCCACACCGCGTAGTCCGGGTACTGGATCGGCAGCGGTGCCAACGCGGTCTGCACCTGCCGGCAGGCAGCGTCGTAGAGCTGCGCCAGCTCGGCCACCAGGACGCGGACCGACCAGCCGTCGGTGACGATGTGGTGCTGGGTGAGCAGCAACACGTGGTCGTCGGCGGCCAGCCGTACCAGTAACGCCCTGGTCAGCGGGCCGCGCCGCAGGTCGAAGGGGGTGCTCAGCTCGTGCGCCAGAGCGGCCTCGAGCACACCACCGGCCAGGTCCAGAACACGCAGCGGTATCTCGCCGGCTGCGGTGACCACCTGCACACCGCGACCGCCGACGGTGTCGAACGTCGTGCGCAGCGATTCGTGCCGGTCGCTCAGCACCGCCAGGGCGCGGCGCAGCGCCTCGAGATCCACCGGTCCGGTCAGCCGCAACCCGACGCCGGTGTTGTACTCCGTGCCACCGGTGGTCAGATCGTCGAGTAACCACAGCCGTTGCTGGGCCGGCGACAGCGGCACCGGCTCGTCGCGCACTGCGGCGCTGATCCGTCCGGTGCAGCCGGGCCTGGGCTGCTCAGGCAGCAGCTCGGCGAGCCCCGCGACGGTCCGGGTGTCGAACACCGCCCGGGCGGGCAGCGGCACGCCGAACGCCTCCCGGATGAGCGACAGCGCCCGGAAGCTCAGGATCGAGTCACCACCGAGGGCGAGGAAGTCGTCCTCGACGCCGATCCGGTCCACCCCGAGCACGCGACCCCAGATCTCGGCCACCGAGCGCTCGGTGGCGGTCCGCGGTGCGACGTAGCCGGCCAGACCGGCCTCCGGCGCGGGCAGCGCGCGCCGGTCGAGCTTGCCGTTGGGGCTCAACGGGAACCGGTCGACCACCACGAACGCCGCGGGCACCAGGTAGTCGGGCAGCGACGTGGCGGCCAGCGCGCGCAGCTCAGCCGAGGCCGGCACCCGCCCGTTGGCGGCGACCAGGTAGGCGACCAGCCGTTGATGGCCGGGCTGGTCCTCGCGGACGATCACCACGGCGTCGGCGATCTCAGGTTCCCGGCGCAGCAACGCCTCGACCTCACCCGGCTCGATGCGGAACCCGCGGATCTTGACCTGGTCGTCGGCGCGACCGGCGAACTCCAACTGGCCGTCGGTGCGCCAGCGGACCAGGTCGCCGGTGCGGTACAGCCGTGAGCCCGGCCCGCCGAACGGGTTGGCGAGGAACCGCTGCGCGGTCAGCCCTGGCCGGTTGAGGTAACCGCGGGCCAGGCCGCGGCCGGCGACGTACAACTCGCCCACCACCCCGGTAGGCACCGGCTGCAGGGCCGCATCCAGCACATACACCCGGGTGTTCCAGATCGGCCGGCCGATCGGTGGGATCCCGCCCGGGACCAGCGGCTCGGTCCAGGTCGTCACCACCGTCGACTCGGTCGGCCCGTAAGAGTTGATCATCCGGCGGCCCGGTGCCCAGCGGTCGACCAGCTCGGCCGGGCACGCCTCGCCACCGACGATCAACGTCTGCAAGCACGGCAACCCGCGGTCGGCCGGCACGGTGGCCAGCGCGGCCGGTGGGATCAGGGCGTGCGTCACCCGTGCTTCGGCCAGCACCCCGGCCAGCTGCTCACCCAGCAGCGGACCCGGCGGTGGCACCACCAGCGCCGCCCCCACCGGCAGGGACATGCACAGCTCCAGCACCGAGGCGTCGAAACTGGGCGAGGAGAACTCCAGCACCCGGTCTCCCGGCGCGACGGCGTAGCGCTCGGTCTCGGCGGCCGAGAAGCTGGCCAGCCCGGCGTGGGTGACCGTCACGCCCTTCGGGGTCCCGGTCGAGCCCGAGGTGTAGATGACGTAGGCCAGGTGATCGGTGCCCAGCGGGTGACGCCGGTCGGCGTCGGTCGGGGCCCGTTCCGGCATCCCGGCCAGCTGCGACCGGACCACCGGCTCGTCGACCACCAGCACCGGCACGCCGTCGACGGCCGGCAGCGCCGGGGCGACGTCGCCCCGGGTCAGCACCGCCACCGGGCGGGCGTCGGTGAGCATGAAGGCGATCCGCTGCGCCGGGTACGCCGGGTCCACCGGCAGGAACGCCGCGCCTGCCTTCAGCACCGCCAGCTGGGCGATGACGATGTCCGCCGAGCGCGGCAACGCCAGCGCCACCACCCGGTCGGGGCCGGCGCCGGTGGCGATCAGGAGGTGGGCCAACCGGTTGGCCCGGGCGTCGAGGTCGGCGTAGCTCAGGTCGTGCTGGGAGGTCCCGCCGAGCAGCAGGGCCGGCGCATCCGGGGTCTGGGCCACCTGGGCCTCGAACAGCTCCGGGAAGGTGGCCGGCGCGACGTCGCGGTCGGTGTCGTTGCCTTCGATGAGCAGCCGAGCGCGCTGTGCCGCGGTCCGGATGTGACGGGCAGGGGGGGTTTTGCGGCTCGGCACGGACGTCGGGTCGTGAGCCAGCATTCTTGTTGGATCCTTCGGCAAGGGTGCAGCGACGAATGGGATCCCCGACAAGCACTCAGTAGAAGAACTCAGGCGGATATCCGGCCCAGCAAGCCGGGCGACCGGGCTCCCGGCACAACGGGAGGCCGGCCCCGGCAGGCGAGCCGGCCACCGATCTGCAGGTACTCGACCTGCCCGGTGGTCAGGCCCCGCAGGAAGCGCCCGGCATGCACTCCCTGACCGGTGGTCAGGTCCTGGACGACGAACTCCAGGCCGTGGGAGAAGGCCAACCTCGCGGTCAGCTCGTCGCCGACCGCGAGGTACAGACCGCCACCGTCGGCGGCGGTGACGTGGTATTCGGCCGGGCCGTTGGCGTAGCTGCCGGCACACTCCGCCGGGGCGGACAGCGGCTCCGGCAGCGGGGTGCCGTGCGGGGCTGAGCCCAGCGGCAGGCTCGCCTGGCGTAGCTCGGTGCACAGCTTCGCCCACAGCGCCGACCCGGTGTTGGCGTTGGTGGTCAGCGCCACCACCCACCCGCCGGCCGGGTCGATGCGCAGGTAACACGACGTGCCGTCGGCGTTGCCGTCGTGGCCGACCCAGTCGGTGGCCCCGACCCGGTCGGTGGCCCCGGCCCGGTACACGGCCAGCCCGGCGCCCCAGCCGTCCGCCAGCCCGAACGGGTCGGCAGCGGGAACGGCCTGGCGCATCCATTCGGCGTAGGCCGCCGGCAGCAACTCGGGGACGCCCGGCCCGATGTGCATCCGTCCCAGGGCCACCAGATCGACGGCGCTCATCGCCAGCGCCCCGGCCGGGGCCTCAACAGCTGCCAGGGACTGCTGCACGGGCCGGGTCCGACCCAGGGTCGGGTTGACCGAGTGACCGGTGGCGGCCAGACGCCCGGCGGCGGGCTCGACACCGAGCGGTTGCAGCAGGATCGACTCCATGGCCTCCGCCCAGCTCATCCCGGTGATCATCTCGATCAGGTGACCGGCGAGGACGTAGTTGCGGCTCGAGTAGGAGAAACCGGTTCCGGGCGGCAGGATCAGGTCCTGCGCGCGGCAGTGCTCCCGCACGTAACGCCGCGGTGACAGGGTGCCCAGCTGCGCCGCGTCGGGGCTGGAGGCGAAGCCGCTGGTGTGACTGAGCAGGTGGCTCAGGGTGAGCGCGTAGCCCAGGTGCCGCAGCTCGGGTAGGTGCCGGTCCAGCGGTTCGTCGAGATCGAGGTCGCCGTCGGCGACCAGGATCATCGCCAGGGTTGCGGTCCAGCTCTTGGTGATCGACCCGATGGCGAAGGCCGTCCCCTGGGTGATCGGGGTCCCCACTGCATGCTCGGCCGCACCGACCTCGACCGCAACTGTCACATCACCACGGTGGACGGCCAGCTGGGCACCGGGGACCTGGTGTGCGTCGACCAGCGTGGCCATCGTGGTGGACAACCACACCGGATCGACCGGCAGCCGGGTGGCATCCCGCTCAGCCTCACCCGTTCGGACGTTAACACTTCGCCAGCTTGGCACGATAGAATGAAAACTGCCCTCCCCTTGAGCGATAGTTAGATCATTTGTTGTAGAGTCTCCCATGTATCACACCTTAGAGTGTCACTCTTTAGTGGTAAAGGGCTTATCGTGCCAGTTGGCTGAGAGTCTGACCGGCGGACGGGGCGCCGGGCCGGAACACCCGGGTGCCCAACCGGCCACCGCGCAGCGGCCAGGGACACGGGGGGTGGTGGTGAGCCTTACCGGAGAGCAGCGTTGACGATCAGTGACTTGCCGGCCGGAGCGCGACGAGTGACTCGAATCCCGACAGCTCGATCAGCCGGCGGGTGGGTGAGTCGAGCGGCACGACGAGCTCCAGCATGACCCGCAACGCCTGGAGCCGGGAAGCCAGCGCGAACAGGATCCGCACCCCGGCGCTGTCCAGGTAGGTGACCGCGGTCAGGTCGACCGACACCGCTGCCGGCGGACCGGACACCGCATCACGGATCTCGTCCTCGACAGCTGCGGCGTTCGCCAGATCGATCTCCCCGCTGACGATGATCCGCATCGATCCGTCCGCAGCGCTGCTCTCCACCTTCGCGCCATTCATCCAGCTTCCTCCTCGATGAGGCGGCGACGGATCACGACTTTGGTCCCGGTGGGGCCGCGATCGATCCGCATCTCGTCGCAACAGTGACGAATGAACATCAACCCGCGCCCACGGTCGCCGGCGCAGTCAGGCTTTTTCGTGCGCCAGCGGCCGGTATCGCTGACGGTGGCGATCACATCCGGTGGATGCAGCGCCATATTCACCGTCACGGTGCCGCCGGCCGGTCCGTAGGCATGTTCGACAGCATTGGAGCAGGCCTCACCGACCGCGATGATCAGGTCGTGTTTCGCACGAGGTATGGCTTCGACCGCCGACAGCCAGCGGCACACCGCAATCCGGATGTCTCGCAACGACCACGACACCGCTGGGGATCTGAGGTCCAGCGGAAGGACGTCACCGATGTGCTGGCGGCGCACCACCAGTACCGCGATGTCATCGTTCGGGGAGTCATCACCGACCAGCCGGGCCATCAGCTTGCGGCAGACGGATTCCGCCGGGCCGGCCACGACCAGCTCGCGCAGCCGCTCGAGACCGACGTCGAGCGAGAAGTCCCGGCTCTCGACCAAGCCGTCGGTGTAGAAGCAGAGCAGCGCGCCCGGTGGCAGGGTGACGGTCGTCGCCCGGCGGCGCAGCCCACCGGGCACGCCCACCGGATGGTCGCTGGGTAAGTCCAGCAGGGTCGCAGGTTGATCGGACAGGGCGCGCACCGGTGGCGGATGGCCCGCCGAGGACAGGTGCAGCCGCTCGAACGACGGCTCGAACAGCGCCAGGAGCACCGTGGCCATCTTCTCCGGCTCGAAGTGCTGCACCTGCTGGTCGAGCCGGCCGAGCACCTCGGTGGGATCTCCGCCGAGCAGCGCATAGGAGCGCAGCGCGCAGCGCAGCCGGCCCATCACGTCGGCGGCGTCGAGGCCACGTCCGACCACATCGCCGATCACGATGCACAACCAACCGGACGGAAGGGTGAAGACGTCATACCAGTCGCCGCCGACCCCGCCTTCCTCGCCCGGAACGTAGCGGGCCGCGAACTCCAGGCCTGGCACCACCGGCAGCGGCGCTTGTAGCAGGCCGCGCTGGAACACCTTCGCAGCAGCTCGCTCGACCTCGGCGCGCCGGGCATGAATCGCGATGGCCACCCGGTCGGCTGCGACCTGGAGCAGGCTGACATCGTCGTCGGTGAACCGGCGGGGGCTGCGGGTACCGACGTGCAGCACACCGATGACCTCCCCACCGATCATCAGCGGGGCCCCGAGCAGGGAGCAGATCCCATAATCTCGAAGGGTCGGATGGAGCACGTTCTTGTCGTCGACCTGGTCGATCATCGCCGGGCGCTTGTCGGTCGCGATGCGACCGGCGAAACCCTTGCCCAGCGGGACGGTGACCCCCTGAAGGACCATCGCCTCGATCCCGAGAGCAACGGTAGCGACCAGCCGCTCGCCGGAGGGGTCGAGCATGAGCACGGTGGCCGTATCGGCAGCAAGGAACTCTCGCACCCGACCGAGCAGTTCGCTCAGGAGGTCTTCGACGTCCAGGTGGGCGAGCGCGGCCTCAGTCATCTGCACGATCTTGTGCAAATGATCATTATTACCCAGAGTCTCCATGCGCGGAGTATATCGCACGTTCGAGTGAACCAAACTAGCTCTTTCTCGCAAGTTTAATCACTTTAAGTAGCATTACGGTGCGAAGTCATTTGATTACCCTATGCTCATGAACGGGCACCCGCGGTAACACCAGTTGCCAAAGGGAAGAGTTCGTAGTACCACTGACTGCGTCGGTCGGCTACCTGAGACGTCGCTGTCACCCGCCGACTTTCGTACGCGAGGGGACACATCCAGTGCGTTTCCCAGGAAGAGAGTTTCCGGAGAAACGTCGATCAAGGGGGATCGTCATGCGGATCATAGAGATTTTCACGTTAGGCCACTACAGCCATAGCGATGGGTGCTACAAAGGCTATCGCGACCACTCCGGGGCCAAGAAAGACTACCGCACCGGCAGCGGCACCACCAGCCAGTACGACGATCGCGACACCCCCTTGACGAAGCTGCGAGGAAGCCAGATCTAGCCCGCCAACTGATTCGTGCCGTGAGCTCGACACGTCGGTGGTGTCGAGCTCACGACTCAGAACCATCTTTCCAGGATGAGCGCCAAGCCGTCCTCGGAATTCGGCGCGGTGATCTCGTCGGCGGCGTCGAGCACGGTGGGATGGGCATTGGCCATTGCCACCCCGTGCCCGGCCCAGTGCAGCATCGACAGGTCGTTGGGCATGTCGCCCAGGGCCACCACCTCCGCCGGCGCGATCCCCAGTGCACCGGCCAGCCGGGCCAACCCGCTGGCCTTGGTGACGCCGGGTGCCGAGATCTCGATCAAGCCGTAGTGGGTGGAGAACGTGACGTCCAGCTGAGCGCCGGCGATCTCGCGGACCGCGGCAGCCATCACGTCGCTGCTCGCCTCCGGCTGACGGACCAGCAGTTTGACCGCGGGCCGGCCAAGCAGCACGCCGCGCGGCGTGGGCACGGACTCCGCGTCGGGCCAGGGATGGGTGTAACCCGGTTCGGCGAGGAATTCGTCGAACCCGTCGGTCGTGGCAGCGCCGGTAGGCAGCTCAACGGCCAGCTTCGCGCCCGGTAACGCCGCCGACATCACGTGCGCCGCTACCCGCAACTGCGCCGGCTGCAGGGTCACCGAGTAGCTGACGCGGTCGGTCGCGGCGTCGTAGAGCACCGCACCGTTGGCGCACACCGCGTACCCGGCGTGTCCGAGCTGCTCGACGATCGGCGGGATCCACCGTGGCGGCCGGCCGGTGACCAGGACGAACGGGACACCGGCGGCGAGCACCCGATGTACCGCGGCTCTGGTGCGCGCGGAGATCCGGTCGGTCGGATCCAGCAAGGTGCCATCCACGTCCGACGCAACCAGCCGGGGTCTCTGCATCCCCCGACCTTACGTTTCCCCGGGTGCCCGTCCCCCAGGCCCGATGTGCCCGCTACTCAAAACGGTGGCATGTTCGCGTCGGGTTCGGGTGGTGGGTCTGGTTCTGGATCCGGTTCGGGTTCGGGTCCGGGTTCGGGTGGGTCGTCGTCCCAGATGTGGGTGTTTTCCCAGCTGTGGTCGGGGTGGATCAGGAGGGGGTAGGGGGTTT
>JBOHGE010000066.1:0-24117 GCA_050700055.1 Pseudonocardiaceae bacterium | reverse complement strand
CCATCTTCGCAGCTTCGTCCTTGTACTCAGGAGTGAACGACCGACGATTCTTCGGCACGTAATTCCTCTCTTCCGGAAAGGGAACCCTAGTGGGTTCACTGTCCGGAAGATCCGGGACCCCTCACCCCGGCCTGCTCGGGCGGGTCCAGAGACTGCACGCTCAAGCTCGGCTCCGGCACAGCGGTTCCTGTCCGGCGCCGGTCACGGGCGAAGCGTTCGTGGTCGCGCAACACAACGACACAGTCCGCGTACCGCGTCAGACACCACGACCGCAGTCCCTCATGCCAGAACACGGGCGTGGTGTCCCGCAGACCAGCGAAAGTTGGATACGGGTTCTCCAACGTCGTCGGGTCCAGCGGGTCATAGGCGGGCTGGGACGGCATCAACTCTCCCCACGGCAACCAACGCACTCAGATGGATCGGACCAGGCCCGGATTGCACCGGACCCAGTCCGACGATCGAGATCAATGGTCGTAGAACATGGCCAGCACTCTCCTTTCGCGAGCGATCGGACCACGCGAGCCAAAACCATCCGCATCCGATCCCGGCTGGCCAGACCCACCTGTCCGAACTGAACAGTGCAGTGAAGCGAACAGTCCTGAGTGTTGCTCTGTTCACAGCCGTGAGGCAAGACTTTATCAATCAGCACCGACAGTGCTACCCGAACGGATCAGTCCACGTCACCCGAATACCAAGCCGGTCATACGCTCTGGTCCCGCATCATCTGCCTCAAGGACGTCCTGAGCGCCGCGACGGTGTCCTCCGCGTCATTAAGTTGCGCCCGCAATTCGTCCCGCTCCGCCCGCGCTTGAGTGAGGTCAGCGTCGCGTTGCTGGGCTTGCTCGACCAGTTCGTGAATGCGTCGTCGCAACTCGAGGTTTCCGGACTGGTCGACTTGCTGTCCGAGGCTGCGCTGGACCGTCCTTGAGCCGGTCCCGCTCCTCCCGAGTTCGTCTCAGCTCGGCGCGGGCCAGTTCCAGGTCGACCACAAGGCTCGCTGTGCTGGCCGTGGTGCCTGACTCCCGCTGACGGCTCGACACAGTTGCCCCACGGCACGGCAACCGACAGCACCTCGTAGGTCGCGGCCGAGGCCATCGGGGCGGAGCCGCCGTGTCGGTCGATCGTGGACCCGCAAGGTGTCCACCGCCTCGCGCTTGATCTTCTTCGAGACCTGTAGTACGCCGAGGTGGTATTCGCCGACTTGTGGTCCATCAACGACTGGAGCACGTGCAGCTGCACTCCGGCATCCGCGTAGCGCTGGCAAAAGGTATGCCGGAAGGCATAGGGGAAGACCCTCGACCGGTCGAACGGCAGCGGCGTCCCGTCCGGCCCCAACTCCTCGCAGTCGAGGACAGGAACGGAATCGACCCACGACCGGATACATCGCGAGAGGTTCCTGATGGCTTTCACCCAACTGCGGTAGTGGTTCACGCACAACTCCTGCGAGCAGGCGTTTCGGTCGCAGGCTGGCACCGCGCAGCTCGCCGAACCTCGGGTCACGGTGCCCCGACGGAACTTCCGCTTGTGGGCGGCCTCGAACTCCGGTCTCGTCATGCCACTGCGAGCGTGAGCATCGCCGCAGGGGATGCAATACCCCTTCGACAGCACTCGAATGGGCACCCCGCATCCGGCGACCGCGCACACCGCTTCTTCGTCGCGGGCGATCAGGGGCGGGTGGCGAAGATGTTGTGCAGCTCGGAGTCTTTCAGGTAGGGCTCTTGGTACTGCTCGACCGTGAAGCCTTCGTGGCGGAGAAGGTCCGAGCACACGGCGAGGCGGTTGTCGATGTCGTGGACCTCCATGATCACCGCGTTGATCCGCGGCCAGTCGGGTGGCTCGATCCCCCGAAGGACATCGAGCTCGGCGCGCTCGACGTCTACTTTGAGCAGGCCCACCGAGTCCACCCCGAGAGTTGCGATCATATTCGATAACGATTGCACCTCCACCGTTTCAGTGGACGCCGCATGCAGGCCCACGCAGGACTCCTCAGCGTCGTGGCGCTCCATGCCGAGATTCACCAGATACCGCACGGACGTGGCATCGTCGGCAGCCGCGTCGGCGTAGAGCCCGGAGTTGCTGGGCGCGTTGGGGTAATACGTGAAGCAAGCGCGTCCCGCCGACTCGGCGATCGCCACCGGATGCGCCTGGGCCTGCGGTGCGTACCTCGCGAGGTTGAGCGTGAGGCACTCGTACAGCACCGGCGCCGGCTCGAAAGCGTGCACCGTGACGCCGGGCTGTGACTCGGCGAAGTACAGCGGCCGCCCATCCGCAAGTGGACATCGTCGCTGATCGTTTCCGGCGAGGCACTCGTGCAACGCCGGGTGCACGGCCACGCGATCACCGTGCTCAACGACGTCGTGACCTGGGAAGCCGGATCGTGCCGTCGACGAGACCACGCAGGCTGACTCGCTACGCGAGGCCATGGTCGCCTCTCACCACTCTCCGGTTCGTAACCGCGTGAGTACGCTCCGGGATCTCGAAGACCGCAGCGACAGGATGAACACATGGGTAAGCATGATCCGCCGAAGCCGCACCCCGATCCGTCTGATGATGGTCACAAACCGGGGCAACCGCCCCCGGACCGCGAGCCCGGTAAGCACGAGAAGAGAGATGACCCGCCGCAAGATGATCCGCCCCGCCGTGACCGTTGACCCCGCGGAGCTACGGCGCCAGATGGTCGACGCGGTCACTGCTGAACAGGTTCTGTCGCGGTGGCGGGTCGCGTTCGCGCCGTGGCGAGTCTCTCTGCTGGCGGTGCCTCGGCATCGGTTCCTGCCGCCCACGGTGTGGGTCGACAACGACGCTGACCCACCACCGGCTCTGCTGCCGTTGCATCGCGAGCAGAACCCGGACCGGTGGCTGGAGCTGGCCTACACAGCCGACCATGGCGTGATCACCCAAGTCGATGATGGGCGCCCGACCGGGCCCCGGCTCGGCGGATCGATGCCCACCAGCTCAGCATCGGGTCCGGTCATCGTCGCAGTGATGCTCGCCGCGCTCGACACCCACCAAGGCCACCGCGTGCTGGAGATCGGCACCGGCACCGGCTACAACGCTGCGCTACTAGCGCACCGGCTCGGCGCCGAACAGGTCACCAGTATCGAGATCGACCCCGCTATCGCCACCCGCGCCAGAGCGGCGCTCTCCGACACCGGGTTCGGAGCCGTCACGGTAGCCACCGGTGACGGCACACACGGGCATCCCCCCAGCGGCCCCTTTGACCGGGTGATCGCCACCGCGACCGTCAACCAGATCCCCTACCCCTGGGTGGCCCAAACCCGGCCCGGTGGCCGAGTCCTACTGCCCTGGGCAGACACCTACACCGGCGGACTGCTGTCGTTAACCGTCAACGACGACGGCACCGCGCACGGCAGCATCGTCGCCGAGAGCAACTTCATGTGGCTACGCGAGCAGCGGCAGGCCCGCGGCGCGGTCAAACCCACCACAGACGAGCCCAGCAGTGACCCCGCCCGCACCGACACCAGCATCACCACCTGCCACCCCCACAACGTCACCGGACCCCACGGCGCCCGACTCGCCATCGGCCAACGCGTAGCAGGCTGCCAGTGGCGCTACTGGCCATGGGAACCCGACGACCCCCTCGGTGTTCTCTGGTTGGTGGACCCTTGGGGCTCCTGGGCTAAACTCACCCACGCCACCCCGAACGCCGACGACAGCGAATACCCCGTGCTTCAGTCCGGGCCCCGCCGCCTCTGGGATGAAGTAGAAGCCGCTTACCACTGGTGGATCGATGAAGGCAGCCCAGACGTCGGCCGCTGGCAGTTCACCATCACCCCCACCGGGCAGCACGTGCAACTGAGATAGCGGCGGCTGCGGACGGGTGGGGTTACGCGGGGCGAGTGGCGAAGATGTTGTGCAGCTCGGAGTCTTTCAGGTAGGGCTCTTGGTACTGCTCGACCGTGAAGCCTTCGTGGCGGAGAAGGTCCGAGCACACGGCGAGGCGGTTGTCGATGTCGTGGACCTCCATGATCACCGCGTTGATCCGCGGCCAGTCGGGTGGCTCGATCCCCCGAAGGACATCGAGCTCGGCGCGCTCGACGTCTACTTTGAGCAGGCCCACCGAGTCCACCCCGAGAGTTGCGATCATATTCGATAACGATTGCACCTCCACCGTTTCAGTGGACGCCGCATGCAGGCCCACGCAGGACTCCTCAGCGTCGTGGCGCTCCATGCCGAGATTCACCAGATACCGCACGGACGTGGCATCGTCGGCAGCCGCGTCGGCGTAGAGCCCGGAGTTGCTGGGCGCGTTGGGGTAATACGTGAAGCAAGCGCGTCCCGCCGACTCGGCGATCGCCACCGGATGCGCCTGGGCCTGCGGTGCGTACCTCGCGAGGTTGAGCGTGAGGCACTCGTACAGCACCGGCGCCGGCTCGAAAGCGTGCACCGTGACGCCGGGCTGTGACTCGGCGAAGTACAGCGCGGACAGCCCGGTGTGCGCCCCGACGTCCAGCACCAGATCGCCCGGGCGCAGAACATCTGCCGCGTCCTGATAGGCGGCATTCTCGTACAGTTCGCGCCACACGAACACCGCGTCGGACTTCTTCGGGCACCACCACGCACGCCCGTCCGGTAGCACGACCTGCTGAATCGACGAGTACACGGAACTCTCCTTGTGAACGCTATGCCGGAACATGGCCGAACGCCGGACGACCGGGCCCTGGTTCATGACGCGGTCGCCCGTCCGGACCGTCGGCGGGCTCGCGCCGGCGCCGCCGGCCCCGCTGCGCGAGCAGGTAGAGCACCGGCACCAACACCAGGGTCAGCAGGGTCGAGCTGATCAGCCCACCGATCACCACGATGGCCAGCGGCTGCGAGATGAACACCCCGCCGCCGGTGACCCCGAGCGCCATCGGCAACAGCGCGAACACCGTCGCCACCGCGGTCATCAGGATGGGCCGCAACCGCTGCACCGATCCCGCGACGACCGCGTCGAGCAGGGCGGACCCGTCGCGCCGGTACTGGTTGACCCGGTCGATGAGCACGATCGCGTTGGTCACCACGATCCCGACCAGCATGAGCATCCCGATCAGCGCCGGGACCCCCAGCGGGGTACCGGTGGCCAGCAGCAGGCCCAGCGCGCCGGTCGCCGCGAACGGGATCGCGACCAGCAGCGTCAACGGTTGCAGCAGGCTGCGGAAGGTCACCACCATGACCAGGTACACCACCGCGATCGCGACCAGCAGGGCCAACCCGAGCTCGGCGAACGCGTCAGCCGCCGCGGTGCTGACCCCACCGATCTCGGCGGTCGCGCCGCCCGGCAGGGCCAGCCCGTCGAGCTTGCTCACCAGCGCGGCGGTGATCGCACCGAGGTCACCGGTGGCCGGCTGGGCGGTGATCTGGACGCTGCGGGATCCGTCGGTGTGGCTGATGCTCGGGGCGGTGACCGACTGCGTCACCGTCGCGACCTCCGACAGCGCGACGGTGCCGCGCGCGGTCGGCAGCGGCAGCGCCTGGAGCGCCGCGACGTCGCCGGGGGCCGACCCGGTACGCACCACCACGTTCTGCGGCACTCCGTCGAGGGTCAGGGTGCCGACGGTGTTGCCGCGCAGCACGGTCGCCACCGACTCCCCGATCTGCACCTCGGTGAGCCCGGCCTGCGCGGCCCGCTGCCGATCGACGGCGACCGCGACGAGGGGTTGCGCGGCGGTGAGACTGCTGCGCACCTCGGTGGTGCCCGGGATCGAGGCGACCGCCTGCTGCACCTGGTCAGCGGCTTGGGCGAGCACCGCGGGATCCTGCGCCCGCACGACGACCAGCAGCTGGTCGGCGCCACCCCGGCCGCTGCGCACGGTCAACGTGCCGACCTGGTCGGGCCCACCCAGCGCGCCGAGCCGGGCCCGCAGATCGTCGGACACCGCGGTGGCGGTCGCTGCGGACTCGAGCGTGACGGAGAACCGGGTGGCGGCGCCGGCCGGGCCGGGTGGCCCGAAGCTCGGTGTTCCCGCCGGTGTCCCGACGGTGACCTGGTAGCTGGCCACTCCCGGGGTGGTGGCCAGCACGCCCTCGACCCGCTTCGCGGCGGCGTCGGTCTGCGGCAGCCCGGTACCCGGGGCCAGCTCCTGGCTCACCGACAGGGTGTCCCCACCGGCGTCGCCGAGGAAGTTCGTGCCCAGCTGGGGCGCCAGTGCCCCGGTGCCGAGCAGGATCGCCGCCGCGACCACCAGCGACACCACCGGCCGGCGCAGCGCCGCCCGCAGCACCGGCCGGTAACCGCGCTGCAACCAGGCGTGCTCAGCCGGGGCGTCCGGGGTGTCCGGGCTGCGCAACACCGCGGAGGCCAGCGCCGGGACCACGGTCAGCGACACCAGCAGCGACGCGAGCAGGGCCGCGGTCACCGTGACCGCGAAGGGCCGGAACAGCTCCCCGACCTGCCCGCCGACCAGCCCGATCGGCGCGAACACGGCCACCGTGGTCACCGTCGATGCGGTGATGGCGCCGGCCACCTCGCCGACCGCGGTGATGATCGCGGCGCGGCGCGGGCCCGGGTAGCCGAGATGCCGCTTGATGTTCTCGATGACGACGATGGAGTCGTCGACGACCCGGCCGATCGCCACGGTGAGCGCGCCGAGAGTGAGGATGTTGAGCGTGTAACCGGCGAGATCGAGCACGACCATCGTGATGAGCACGGACAGCGGGATGGACACCGCGGTCACCAGGGTCGCCCGGACCGACAGCAGGAAACCGAGGATCACCAGCACGGCGAAGACCAACCCGAGAGAGCCCTCGGTGGTGAGGCCGTCGACCGACTGCTGGATGAACGGCGCCTGATCGAGCACGACGGTGACCTGCGCGTTGCGCGCGCTGCCGCCGAGCAACTCGGTGATCCGGGGCAGCGCCCGATGGATCTCTTCGGCCACTGCGACGGTGTTGAACTGGTCTTTCTTCGTCACGTCGAGGCCGATGCTGGGCACCCCGTTGATGCGGGTGTAGCCGGTGAGGGTGGCGGGCTCGGCGGTGATCGTCGCGATGTCACCGAGCCGCACCGGCGCCGGGCCGGCAGCGCCGGTGCCCGGCGCGGCCCGGCTGCCGGCGCTGAGCTTGACCGGCCGCCCCACCAGACTGGGAGCACTGCTCGGTGACCAGCTGGCGGTGCTGCTCAGTGCCGGCGACGGGCTGGCGGCGCTGGTCGGCTCCGGGGACGGGCTGGGGATGCTGGTCGGCTCCGGGGACGGGCCGGCGGTGCTGGTCGGCTCCGGGGACGGGCTGGGGATGCTGGTCGGCCGCGGCGACGGGCTCGGGGTACTGGTCGGCCGCGGCGGCGGGCTTGGGGCGCTGGTCGGCTGCGGGGTGCTGGTCGGCTGCGGGGACGGGCGGGCAGAAGCGGTCGGGGCCGGGCTGGCAGCGCCGGCGGGGGGCCGGCTCGGGTCGGTGCCGCCGGCGGGGAAGCGGGCCGAGCCGGTGCTGCCGGTGGCCGGCGGCGCCCCGCCGGTGACCGCGCCGGGGATCATGTAGAGGTCCCGGAGCTGCTCGAGGGAGGTGATCGGGCCGCCGACCTCGACGGTGATCGGCTCGGTGTCCGGGGTGAGCTGGCCGGCGGGCACCCGCACCCCGTTGGCCTTCAGCAAGGTCAGGACGCTGGCGAGGGAGACGCCGCGCGCCGCTGCGGCCGCGGTGTCCACGTCCACGATGACCTGCGGCTCACGAATGCCCGACAGCGTCACCCCGGCGACCCCGTCGAGGCCGGCCAGCAACGGGTGGACCTCGTCGCGCAGCACGGCGGCGACCTGGTCGTCGCCGAGGTCGGACGACACCCCGAGCTGGACGACCGGGATGCTGCCGGTGCTGCCGGTGACGACCCGGGGGGTGACGTCGGTGGGCAGCCGCACGCTCTGCACGGCCCGCTGCAGCTGCGAGGTCAGCTCGGCGAAGTCGGAACCGTACTCCAGATCCGCAGTGATCACCGAGGAGCCGCCGGTGCTCGTCGAGCGGGTACCGGTCACCCCGGTGACACCGCCGACCGCGGCTTCGATCGGCGCTGTGACCTGCTGCTCGACCACCTCCGGCGACGCCCCCGGATACTGCGTGAGCACGGTGGCGATGGGAATGTCGATCGAGGGGAACAACTCCTGGCGCAGCGACGTCAGGCTGAGCACACCGAAAAGGATCACCAGGACCGTGCCGAGCGCGACGATCGCCCGGTTGGCCAAACTGAGCTGGACCAACCGGATCACGAGACGCCCTCCCAGGATCCCATGCCGAGGGCGGAGGTCAGCAGCCGGAGCAGGTCCGGGCGGGCGGTGTTGACGA
Source organism: Pseudonocardiaceae bacterium (assembly GCA_050700055.1). Taxonomy (GTDB): domain Bacteria; phylum Actinomycetota; class Actinomycetes; order Mycobacteriales; family Pseudonocardiaceae. The sequence goes on along the minus strand of JBOHGE010000066.1, from coordinate 15,846 downwards.
AGAAGTGGTTCCCGGGCAGCAAATGGGCGCGGAAGGGTCCGGTGGTGTGCTGGGACCATGCCTGGACGTCCTCGGGCGGCACTTCCTCGTCGTGGTGGCCACCGAAGGCGGTGATCGGGCAGCTCAGCGGGGCTTGGCGGCTGCAGGCATAGGTCTCGGTCAGGGTGCAGTCGGCCCGCAGCGTGGGCAGCATCACGTCCAGGAGCTCGGGTTCGGTCAGCAGCTCGGGCGGGATCCCGCCCAGTTCCTCGACGGCGGTGCGGAACTCCCGGTCCGGCAGGGTGTGCCGGTCCGGTGAGCGGCTGGGCAGGTGCGGTGCCCGGCAACCGGACACGAACAGCTGGACCGGCGCCAGACCGATCGCGCGGAGCCGCCGGGCGAGCTCGAAAGCGATCAGCGCACCCATGCTGTGCCCGAACAACGCGAACGGGCCGGTGAGATATCCCGCCACCCCGGCCAGCAATGGGCCGATCAGCTGCGGCATCGACTCGACCGGGTCGGCACCGAAACGGCTCTCCCGGCCGGGCAAGGCAACCGCCGCCACCTCCACCTCCGCCGGCAGATGATCCGGCCAGGCCCGGTAGCTGCTCGCACCCCCACCAGCCGCGGGCAAGCACACCAGCCGCAACCGCGCGGCCGGACGTGGCCGAGGCAGCTGTACCCAACCCGACCGGGCCGGTGTCGACATCACGGCACGCTCACCGATCACCATTGGGCTCGGTCACGATGCGGCATCGTCCATCTGCTCACGCAGGCTGCGCGGGCGCATATCGGTCCAGACCTCATCGACATAAGCCGAGCACTCGTCCTTGCTGCCCTGCTTACCGACCTGGTACCAGCCCGCCGGCACATCCAACCCGACCAACCACAACGAGTACTGGTCCTCGTCATTGCGCAACACCTCATAGGTCGCGTCGTCATCCATTACTTTGTTCTCCTTTCACTGGATCCACCGGTGAGCTCTCGGGCGGCGGGGTGGCAGGGTGGCGGGGGAAGCTGCGCAGGGTGGGGCTCAGCGTCGCCACCAGCGCGGCGGCGGTCAGGCCGGCGGCGCAGACCAGCACCGCGGCGGTGCCGGAGACCGCGCTGACCAGCAGCCCACCCAGGACCGGGCCCAGCGATGCGGCGACCCCGGCGAGGATGGTCAGCACGCTGCTCTGCCGGCCGCGCAGCTCATCAGGGGTCAGCAACAGCTGCCGGGTGATGATCGTGGTGTTCGCCGTGGGCGGGAGCAACGCCATGACGGCGAACAACACCCCCAGCAGCACACCGTTGGACAGCACCGCCGCGACCGGGGTCAGCACGGCCAGCACCCAGAACACCGCGATGATCGACACGTACGGGCTCAACCGCGCCGACAGCCGCGCCGCGAGCAGCGCGCCGACCAGCCCGCCCACCCCGAGCATCGCCGCCATCACCCCGATCTGCCCCGAGGGCACCCCCCGGGATTGGGCCAGCACGATGACGATCAGGTAGAAGGCGCTGAAGAACAGGTTCAGCCCCACCGCGCAGATCGCGGTGACCCGGATGTGGCGCTGCCCCCACACCCAGCGCAGGCCGGCCGTGATCTGCCGACCCAGATGACCCACCGGCTGCGGTGGCGCCTCGCGCGGTGGCACCCGCAGGAACACCAGCAACACGCAGGCCACCGCGTGGGCCACCGCGTCGGCGGCGAACGGCACGAACCGGCCCGCGGCGAACAGGAAACCACCCGCCGCGGTACCCGCCAGCTGCGCCACCGACCCGCGTGCCGCGTTGAGCGCCACCGCGGTGGGCAGCTGCTGCGCCGGGACCACCCGGGGCAGGCAGGCATCCTCGGCCGGGCGGAACAGCGCGGCGCAGACCCCCATCACCACGGCCACCGCCACCAGGTGCGCGAGGTGGGCCGCGTCCCACCACAGCGCCGCGACCAGGCTGCCGGCCGCGAGCACCTGCGCCGCCTCACAGCCCAGCATGATCGTCTTACGGTCCCAGCGGTCGGCCAGCGCCCCGGCCGGCAACCCGGCCAGCAGCTGCGCCGCCGCGATCGCCCCCAGTACCAGGCCCGACGCCGCCGCCGACCCGGTCAGGGCGAGCACCAGCAGCGGGAAAGCGATCACCGCCGCGCTCAGGCCGACCCCGGACAGCACCTGGCTGACCCACAGCACCTGGTAGTTGCGGTTACCGGACAACGCCGCGGGGGTTGCCTGCGGTGGTGCGCTCACCTCGGCTCCCGGCAGTCTCGGGCGATGTCGCGCAGCGCTTGAGCGACATCGTCGGCGACGGTCTGCACGGTGGCCTGCTGGTGACGCTGGGGTTGGTAGAGCCAGGAGAAGCGCAGCTGCCCGTGCTGCACCGCGCCCACCACCTCCAGCAGGTGCGGGCCCGGGTCGGCGGGGTCGTGCGGCTGCCCGACCGAGCCGTGCATCCCCCGGTACAGGCCCGGCCCGGCGCCCCCACCCGTGATGTCGAGCTGGCCGAGGTAGTTGAACGCGATCTGCGGTCCTGGCCCCGCGGTGGCGAGGTGCTGGCGGGTGCTGGCCGAGCCCAGGTAGCGCAGCGCCCCGAAACCGAACCCGTTGCCCGGGATCGCCCGTAGTTGCTGGCGGGTTGATCGGATCAGCTCTCGCCAGTGCGGTGGGGAGGTGCCGGGCACGGTCAGCGTGACGGGGAACATCGTGGTGAACCAGCCGATGGTGCGGGACAGGTCCACCCCGTCGAGGATCTCCTCCCGGCCGTGGCCTTCCAGGTCGATCGACACCCGGGGGTGTCCGGTCCACCGGGACAGCGCCCAGGCCAACGCACCGAGCAGGACGTCGTTGATCCGGGTCCGGTAGGCGGTGGGCGCCGACCGCAGCAGTGCCTCGGTGTCGCCGAGGTCCAGGGCCACCGACACCTGACCGGACAGTGCGCCGGGCTCGGCTGGGGTGCGGTCCACCGGCAGCGGGTGGGTTTGCAACGCGTCGACCCAGTGGTCGAGCTCGTGGTCCAGGCTGCCGGCGGCCACGTAACCGGTCAGCCGGCCGGCCCAGTCCTGGAATGCGGTGGTCTTGGGGCCGAGATCACCCGGGTGGCCGTCGCGCATCTGGTGGTAGGCGTTGTCCAGGTCGTCGAGCAGGATCCGCCAGGACACCCCGTCGATCACCAGGTGATGCGCCACCAGCAGCAGGTACCGGGGCTGTGCCGGACCCAGGGTGAGCAGCACCGCTGTGAGCAGCGGACCCTGCTGCAGGTCGAGGCTCGCGTGCACACCGTCAGCGACTCGCGCCATCGCTGTGCCGGGGTCCTGCCCGGTCAGATCCACCCGGTGCAGCAGGGTCACCGGCTGGGGTGGCGCGTTGTCCTGCCGCCACTGGCCGTCGACCTGCTCGAACCGCATGCGCAGCGCGTCGTGATGGACCCACAGGTGTTCCAGGGCCCGTTGCAGGGCCGGCTCGTCGACGTCGTCGACCAGCTCCAGCAGCGTCGACTGGTTGAAATGGTGCGGGTTGACCGGGTGGGTGTCGAACAGCCAGTGCTGGATCGGGGTCAGCGCGGTCGGCCCGGTCACCGGTGGCTGATCGACCTGCGCGCTCTCGGCGGTGGTGACCACCGTCGCCAGCTCGGCCACGGTCTGGTGGAAGAAGATGTCCCGGGAGCTCATCCCCAGGCCGGCCTTACGCACCCGTGACACCAGCTGGATGCTGAGAATCGAGTCCCCACCCAGCTCGAAGAAGTTGTCCCCGACCCCGACCCGCTCCAGGCCCAGCACCTCGGCCCACACCTGGGCCAGTGTCTGCTCGACCGGTGTCCGCGGCTCGATGTGGTCCCGCACCGGCTCGGCCCGCTTGCCCGGTGCCGGCAGTGCGGCCCGGTCGAGTTTCCCGGTCGGCCCCAGCGGCAACGCATCCAGCGTCACGAACACCGCCGGAACCAGGTAGTCGGGCAGGGTCTGCGCCAGCTGACCGCGTAGCCGGGCGGTATCGACGCCGGCGTCATTCACACCAGCGCCGGGCGCAGGCACCAGGTAGGCGACCAACCGGCGCACCCCGGGCTGGTCCTCGCGGGCGACGACAGCCACCTCAGCCACTTCGGGATACGCTGCCAACACCGCCTCGACCTCTCCCGGCTCGATCCGGAACCCCCGGATCTTGACCTGGTCGTCAGCCCGACCCAGGTACACCAACTCCCCGCCTGTGTTCCATCGGACCACATCGCCGGTGCGATACATCCGCGCTCCGGAATCCCCGAACGGAGCAGCCACGAACCGCTGCGCGGTCAGCCCGGGCCGGCTCAGGTACCCGCGGGCCAGCCCCACCCCGGCGACGTAGAGCTCACCGGGCACGCCGACCGGCACCGGCCGCAGCCAGCCGTCCAGCACGTAAGCCCGGGTGTTGGGGATCGGTGTCCCGATCGTGGGGCGTCCGGTGCCCGCGACCAGCGGACCGGTCCAGCTGGCCACCACGGTGGTCTCGGTGGGCCCATACGAGTTGATCATCCGGCGGCCCGGAGCCCACCGGGCCACCAGCTCCGCGCTGCACACGTCGCCACCCACGATCACGGTGCGCAACGCTGCCAACCCCCCGGTGGCGATCTCGGGGTCGATGGTGGCCAACGCCGCCGGGGGGATCAACGCGTGGCTGATCCGCTCGCTGTCCAGCACCTCGACCAGCGCGTCGGCGAGCAGCGGTCCGGGTTGTGGCGGGAGCACCCACACCGCGCCGGCCAGCAGCGACATGCCCAGTTCCAGCACCGAGGCGTCGAAACTCGGGGACGACATCGCCAGCACCCGATCTCCGGCCCGCACCCGGTACTGCTCGGCCTCGGCCGCGGTGAAGCTGCTCAACCCGGCATGCGGCACCACCACCGCTTTCGGGGCCCCGGTGGAGCCCGAGGTGTAGATCACATACGCCGGGTGGGACAACGCCAGGCCAGCGCCGGTAGGCGGGTGAGCCGGCATCGTGGCCAGCGCGGTCAGCACCGCCGGGTCATCCACCAGCACCCGGGCCGCCCCGCTGACGGCCGGCACCTGCGGTGCCGCGACGGCGCAGGTCAAGACCACCACCGGGGCGGCGTCGGTGAGCATGAACGCGATCCGCTGCGGCGGGTAGCCCGGGTCGACCGGAAGGTAGCCCCCGCCGGCCTTGGTCACCGCCAGCAACGCCACCACCAGCTCCACCGATCGCGGCAACGCCACCGCCACCAGCGTCTCCGGGCCCACTCCGGCCCCGATCAGCCAGTGCGCCCACCGGTTGGCCTGCTCGTCCAGCTGGGCATACGACAGCTGCTGCGCACCGCAGACCACCGCCACGGCATCCGGGGTGCGCGCCACCTGAGCCTCGAACAACTGCGGCAACGTCGCCGCCGGCACCGGCCGATGGGTGTCGTTGAACCTCACCACCACCTGGTGGGTCTCGGCCCCGGTCAGCAACGGCAGATCCCGCACCGGCTGGTCCGGTCTTTCCGCGATCCCGGCCAGTAACACCAGTAAGTGATCAGCCATTCGCCGCATTGTCGTGGCATCGAACAGATCGGTGTTGTACTGCAATGCTCCGGCCAACACCGCACCGGATTCCTGGAACTGCATCGTGATATCGAAGTTCGTGGTCGTCATCGGCAGTTCCAGCGCCGACACCGCAAGCCCCGCCAGCTCCGGCGCCGCCCCCGGAGCGTTCTGCAGCACCACCATCACCTGGAACAACGGTGTGCGGCTGGTATCGCGAACCGGCGCCAACTCGTCCACCAACCGCTCGAACGGCACCTGCTGATGGACGAAGGCATCCAGCACGGTCTCCCGCACCCCACCCAGGAACTCGTGGAAAGTCCGCTGCTCAGCCACCCGCGAGCGCAATACCACGGTGTTCACGAAAAACCCGATCAATCCCTCCAGCTCGGCCCGGTCCCGACCCGAGACCACCGTGCCCACCGCAATGTCGTCCTGGCCGGACCAGCGCGCCAACAACACCTGGCAGGCCGCCACCAGCGTCATGAACAACGTGCCGTCCTGCGCCCGACCCAACTCTGTGAGCTGTGCGGTCACCTCGGCCGGTATCACGAACTCACACACCGCGCCCGCAGTCGTCAGCACCGCCGGGCGCGGCCGATCCGTCGGCAGATCCAGTGGTTGAACACCATCGAGCTGCCCCCGCCAATACTCTAAAGCGGCATCCAACGCCGAGCCCGACAACAACTCCCGCTGCCACACCGCATAATCGGCGTACTGCACCGGCAACACCGGCAACCGCGCATCCCGACCATCCACCGTGGCGCTGTACAACACCCCCAGCTCGCGCATCAGCACCCCCATCGACCAACCATCGGTCACGATGTGGTGCAACGCCACGAACAACACCTGATCGGTGGCGCACCGCACCACACCCACCCGCAGCAACGGGCCTCGCCCGAGATCGAACGGCCGGCCGCACTCCGCAGCCACCACCGGCCGCAACTCGGCCGCACCGCCGGGCAGGTCCAGCACCGGAATGTGCACCACCCACGGCGGGTGAACCACCTGCACCCCGCACCCGTCCACCGTCTCGAACGTCGTCCGCAAGGACTCGTGCCGGGCCACCAACTCCGACCAGGCCACCGACAACGCATCGAGGTCCACGTCACCGCGCAACCGCAACGCCAGCGTCGACAGGTATCCCGACCCGCCCGGCGCGAACTCGTCCAAGAACCACAACCGTTGCTGGGCGAACGACAACGGCAGCTCACCAGCCCGATCAGCGACCGGGATGGCCGGGGTGGCGGTGCCGGCCGGCATAGTGGCGGCGAGCCCGGCGACGGTGGGAGAGCTGAACAACGCGCGCGGAGACAGGTCCACCCCCAACGCCGCCCGCAACCGGGAGATCACTCGGATACTCAGGATCGAGTCCCCACCGAGGGCGAAGAAGTTGTCGTGCACGCCGACCCGCTCGATGCCCAGCACCTCGGCCCAGACCTGCGTCACGATCTGCTCGGGGCCGGTGCGGGGGGCCACGTACCCGGTCTCCAGCAGGGGGGCGCCGGGGGCCGGCAACGCCTTGCGGTCCAGTTTCCCGCTGGTGGTCACCGGCAGCGCGGCGAGTGTCACGAACAGCGCGGGCACCATGTGGTCGGGTAGGGCAGCCGCGGTGTGGCTGCGCAGCCGGGCCGGGGTGGGTGCGCTACCGGTGGTGGGCACCAGGTAGGCGACCAGCCGCTTGGCGCCGGAGTGATCCTCGCGGGCGACGACCGCCACCGCACCGACCTCGGGATGGGTTGCCAGCACCGCCTCGATCTCACCCAGCTCGATCCGGAACCCGCGAATCTTCACCTGCTCGTCGACCCGACCCAGGAACTCCAGCTCACCGTCAACGTTCCAGCGAACCACGTCGCCGGTGCGGTACATCCGAGATCCCGCGGCACCGAACAAGTTGGGCACGAACCGCGCAGCGGTGAGCCCCGGGCGGTTCAGGTACCCACGGGCCACACCGGTGCCGGCGACGTAAAGCTCGCCGGCCACCCCGACCGGAACCAGCCGCAGCTGCGCGTCGAGCACATAGACCTGGGTGTTCCAGATCGGCCGACCGATCGGCGGAACCCGGCCGGCGGACAGGGGATCGGTCCAGGTCGCCACCACCGTGGTCTCGGTCGGCCCGTAAGAGTTGATCATTCGGCGACCCGGGGCCCACCGCGCCACCAGCTCCGCGGGGCAGGCATCCCCGCCGACGATCACCGTGGTGAGCTCGGTCAACCCGCTGGTGTCGGGGTCGATCGTGGCCAACGCCACCGGCGGGATCAACGCATGCGTCACCCGGCCGTCCGCGAGCACCTCCGCCAGCTGGGCACCCAGCAACGGCCCCGGAGGTGCCACCACCAACGCCGCCCCCGCCGGCAGTGACATGCCCAGCTCCAACACCGAGGCATCGAAACTCGGCGACGCGAACTGCAACACCCGGTCCCCGGGCGCCACCGCATAGTGCTCGATCTCCGCCGCGACGAAGCCGGCCAGCCCGGTGTGCGCGACGACCACGGCCTTCGGCCGACCGGTGGACCCCGATGTGTAGATCACATAAGCCGGATGAGCCGGCACCAACGGCGATACCCGATCTGCATCGCCAGGATCGTGCCCGGGCCCGCGGTCCAGGGCCAACACCGTCTGGGCAGCGTCGACGACCAGCATCGGCACACCGTCCGGACAGGGCAGCCGGGTCGCGAGATCGGCCGAGGTGAGCACCAGCACCGGCGCGGCGTCGCCCAGCATGAACGCGATCCGGTCGGCCGGGTACGCCGGATCCACCGGCAGGAACGCCGCCCCGGCCTTGGCCACCGCCAGCTGCGCCACCACGATGTCCACCGACCGCGGCAACGCCAGGGCCACGATCCGCTCCGGACCCACCCCCCGGGCGATCAGCAGGTGCGCCAACCGGTTCGCCCGAGCCGCCAACTGCGCGAAACTCAGCACCCCGGCGCCGGATATCACCGCAGGCAGATCCGGGAACCGGATGGCGGCGGCGTCGAACAACTCCGGCAACGTCGCCGGCAGCACCTCCCGATCAGTGTCGTTGCACTCCACCGACACCTGCCGCAGCTGAGCCTGGGTCAGCACCGGCAGCCGCGACACCGGCCGGCCGGGGTCGTCCACCATCCCGCCGAGCACCGTCCGCAGGCTCGACACCATCCGCTCGATCGTGGCCGCGTCGAACAGCCGCGGGTCGTAGGCCAGCTCGATGCCCAGCCGGTCACCCAGCTGGGCCCGCAGGCTCAGCGGGAAGCTCGTGGTGTCGGCCGCCTGGACCTCGTGGATCCGCAGCCCGGCCTGCGCTGCGGAGGCGGCGTTGAACGGGTAGTTCTGGAACGCGACCAGGCTGTCGAACAGGTTCGTCCCGCCGGGAAGGTCACTCCAGGTCTGCAGCTGGGCCAGCGAGACGAAGTCGAACCGCCGCGAGTCGGCCTGCTGAGCCTGCAACCGGCGCAGCCAGGACACCACGTCGTGCTCGCGTCCGCTCGGGATGGTCACCCGGGTGGGCACCGTGTTGATGAACATGCCGACCATCGACTCCACGCCCGGCAGCTCCGCGGGCCGCCCGGACACCGTGCTGCCGAAGACGACATCGCGCGTCCCGCTGTACCGCGCGAGTAACAGCGCCCAGGCGCCCTGCAGGATGGTGTTCACGGTGAGGCCGTTGCGCTTGGCCATCATGTGTAACCGCGCCGACTCCTCGACCCCGATCTCGAGGGTCACCGAGTCGGCGGACTCGGATCGGTGCGCGTGCACGGGTTGGCGGTCGTAGGGCAACGGGGTCGGCGAGTCGAACCCGGCCAGCACCGCCCGCCAATGCTGCTCGGCCTGCGCGCCGTCCTGCTCAGCCAGCCACTGCAGGTAGTGCCGGAACGGCCGGCGAGTCACCAGCGTGGCCGGCCGGCCGGCCACGATCGCCGCGTACTGCTCGCACACCTCGGCGAACACCGCGCCCAGGCTCCAGCCGTCCAGCACCACGTGGTGCGACGTCCACACCAGCAGGACCTCATCGTCGGGCAGCGCAGCGATGATCAACCTCAGCAGTGGCGCCACGGTGAGGTCCAACCCGGCGGCCCGGTCCTGCGCCGCCACTCGCCGGCACTCCTGATCCCGCTCGGCGACAGACAGCGCACGCCAGTCGTGATACGTCGCCGGCACGACGACCCGGCGGTGCACCACCTGCAGCGGCTCGTCGACGCCGTCCCAGACCACCGAGGTGCGCAGCAGCGGCGTCCGGTCGACCACCCGCTGCCAGGCCGTGCCCAGCGCCCGCGGGTCGGGCACGCCCGACAACCGCAGCCGGATCTGGTCGACATAGGCGCTCGAGCCGGTGTCGACCAGGCTGTGGAACAGCATCCCGGCCTGCAACGGCGTCAACGGGTAGATGTCCTCGACGGTGCGGCCGTCCCCGGCGATCTGGTCGACCTGCTGCTGGCTCAGCCTCGCCAGTGGGAAGTCCGACGGGGTGGCGCCACCGGCCTGCGGCGTGCGGCAGTGCGCCACGATCTCGCGCAGCGCCTGGACCAGGTCCGACGCCAGCCGGGTGATGGCGGCCTCGTCGTGCACGTTCTCGGAGTACGCCCAGCCCAGCTCCAGCTCACCGCCGTCGACCACCCCGGTGACGTCCAGCAGGTAGGGGCGGACGCTGCCGGGCGCGTGGTCCGGCGCGAGCGCGGCATGTGCCCCGCGGTAGAGCCCGTCGGAGTCCGGCGCCACGCCCCACTGGCCGTGGTAGTTCAGGCAGATCTGCGGCTGCGCGTCGGCGCGCAGCATTCCCGCCGCGGAACTCGCCGGGCTCAGGTAGCGCAGTGCCCCGTAACTCAGCCCCCGGTGCGGGATGGCCCGCAGCTGTTCCTTGACCGACTTGAGGACCTCGCCCCAGCCGGCGGTGGGGATGGTGAGCGCCACCGGGAACTGGGAGGTGAACCAACCGACCGTGCGGGACAGGTCCACCCCGTCGAGCAGCTCCTCGCGGCCGTGGCCCTCCAACGCGACCAGCACCCGGTCCCGACCGGTCCAGGCCGACAGCACCCGACCCAGCGCGCTGAGCAGCACGTCGTTGATCTGGGTCCGGTACACCCCCGGCACCCGGTGCAGCAACGCATCCGTGTCGTCGCGACCCAACCGCACCGACACCGTGCGGCTGGAACCGGCCGTGTTGACACCGACCCGAGCGACCGGCAGGTCGAGCGATGTTTCATGTGGAACCGTGTCAGGGGAGACCGTGTCATGCGAAACCGTGGACCAGTAGGCCAGATCGTCGTCGAGCTTGCCGGTCTGGACGTGTTCGGCCAACCGGTGCGCCCACTGGGTGAACGGGGTCCCGGTCGGCGGCAACTGCACCGGGGATCCGCGGCGCGCCTGGTGGTAGGCCGTCTCCAGATCGGCCAGCAGGATCCGCCACGACACCCCGTCGATGACGAGGTGGTGCATGGCGATGAGTAGTTGTGGCCGCCGTCCGGGTCCGCAGTCGAACAGCACGGCCCGCAGCAACGGGCCATTGGTGACGTCCAACCCGGCCTGGGCGGCAACCGCGGACTCCGCCATGGCCACCCGCCGGCGCTGGTCGTCCAGCTCCGACAGGTCACACCGGCTGAACACCTCGGCCGGCTCGGTGGCCGCGACATCCTGGTGCCACTGGCCGTCAACGGTGTCGAGGCGCGCTCCGCTGCCGCTACGCACGGCGGAGAAGCGCATGCGCAAGGCCGGATGGTGCGCCACCAACGCATCCACCGCCACGGACAGCGCGTCGGAGTCGAGGTCCTCAGCCAACTCGACCACAACAGACTGGTTGAAGTGCGACAACGGGCCGTGAGTCGCGAAGAACCAGCGCTGGATCGGCGTCAACGGTGCCGGACCGCAGACCATGTCCCCGACGTCCGACTCCGGCACCGGCTCGACGACCGCGGCCAGCTCGATGATCGTCTGGTGGAAGAAGACGTCCCTGGAGCTCACCCGTAACCCGGCGTGGCGGGCGCGGGAGACGACCTGGATGCTCAGGATGGAGTCCCCGCCGAGCTCGAAGAAGTTATCGGTGAGCCCGACCTGCTCGGCCCCCAGCACCTCAGACCAGACCCGCGCCAAGGTCTGCTCGGTGTCGGTGCGCGGGGCCACGTATCCCTGCTCGCTCACCAGGGGTGCGTCCGGGGCAGGCAACGCCGTGCGGTCGAGTTTCCCGGTCGGCCCCAACGGCAACGCGTCGAGCACCACGAACACTGCCGGGATCATGTAGTCGGGCAGGGTCTGGGCGAGGTGGCTGCGTAGTTGCGCGGGGGTGGGGGTGGTGTCGGTGGCGAGTACCAGGTAGGCGACCAGCCGGGTGGTTGCGGAATCGTCCGCCCGGGCGGTGACCACCACCTGACTGATCTCGGGGTCAGTGCCCAGGACGGCCTCGATCTCGCCCAGCTCGATGCGGAAGCCGCGGATCTTGACCTGGTGGTCCGACCGGCCCAGGTACTCCAGCTCACCGGTGGCCTTCCACCGCACGACGTCGCCGGTGCGGTACATCCGCGCACCCGGCGCGCCGAAGGGGTTGGCCAGGAACCGTTGCGCTGTCAACCCCGGGCGGTGCAGGTAACCCCGCGCCAGCCCGGCCCCGGCGAGGTGGAGCTCCCCGGCCACCCCGACCGGCACCGGGCGTAGCGCGGCGTCCAGTACGTACGTCTGGGTGTTGCCGATGGGTCTGCCGATGGTCGGCGCACCCGGGCGGTCGTCGAGGCGGGCCGCGGTGGACCAGATCGTGGTCTCGGTCGGTCCGTAGAGGTTGGTGACGTCTGCGGTCAGGTTGCACATCGTCGTCGCGAGGGCCGGTGGCAGGGCCTCGCCGCCGACCAGCATCCGCAGCCCACGCAGGCCGTCGGGATGGGTGGCGATCATCGTCTGCCACAGTGCCGGGGTCGCCTGCATGATCGTGGTGCCGGAGTCGGTGATCAGCTGCACCAGTGCGGCCGGGTCGGTCACGACCTCGGTTTCTGCGACGATGACGGCCGCGCCGGACAGTAATGGCAGGCACAGTTCCAGTCCGGCGATGTCGAAGGCGACAGTGGTGACCGCGAGCAATCTGTCCGTACCGTTCAGTGAGAACCGTCGAGCCATCGCGTCGAGGAAGTTGACCAGTGTGGTGTGGGTGATCACCACGCCTTTGGGCTGACCCGTCGACCCCGACGTGTAGATCACATACACCGGATGGGCGCCAGACAACGGCGCTACCCGGTCGGCATCGGTGACATCACCACCCGGACAGCCGGCGATCGCCGCCACGGTGTCGGGATGATCGATGACCAGACCGACCACGCCTGCCGGCAGGCAACCGGCCGTATGGCTACTGGTCAGCACCACAGCCGGACCGGCATCAGAGCACAGGAACGCGATCCGTTCGGCCGGATGCTCCGGATCCAGGGGCAGATACCCCGCACCCGCCTTGCTCACCGCCAGCAATGCCACCACCAGGTCCACCGACCGCGGCAGTGCCAGTGCGACGAACTGCTCCGGACCCACCCCCCGCCCGATCAGCAACCGCGCCAGCCGATTCGCCCGGACGTTCAACTCCCGATACGACAGCTGCCCACCACCGCACAACACCGCCACCGCATCCGGCGTCCGCGCCACCTGAGCCTCGAACAGCTCAGGCCACACCACCGCCGGCACTGCCCGTTCGGTGTCATTCCACTGCACCAGCGCCCGATGCCGCTCTGTCTCCGTCAATAACGGAAACCCCCATACCGGCTGGTCCGGATCGGCCGCGATCCCAGCCAGCAACATCAACAGATGATCCGCCATCCGCTGCATCGTGGCCGCGTCGAACAGATCGGTGTTGTACTGCAGCCCACCGACCAGCACATCACCGGACTCCTGGAACTGCACGGTGACATCGAAATTCGCGGTCGTCACCGGCGACTCCAGGACCGATACCTCCACCCCGGCCAGATCCGGGGCCTGCCCGGGAGCGTTCTGCAACATGACCATGGCCTGGAACAACGGCGACCGGCTGGTGTCCCGAACCACGGCCAGCTCGTCGACCACCCGCTCGAACGGCACGTGCTGATGCACGAAAGCATCCAGCACCGTTTCCCGGACCCCGGCCGAGAACTCGGTGAAACTCTGCCTGCCATCCACCCGTGCGCGCAGCACCACGGTGTTGACGAAGAACCCGATCAGCCCCTCCAGCTCGGCCCGTTCCCGACCCGACACCACCGTGCCCACCGCGATGTCGTCCTGGCCCGACCAGCGAGAGAACAGCACCTGACACGCCGCCACCAACGTCATGAACAACGTGCCGTCCTGCTGCCGGCCCAACCCCTTCAACCCGGCGACGACCTGCGCGGGAACCACGAACTCGCACATCGCACCCGCAGTGGTCAGCACCGCAGGCCGCGGCCGGTCGGTCGGCAGCTCCAATGCCGCCACACCGGCCAGCTGATCACGCCAATACTCCAGCGAGGGGTCCAACGCCGGGCCCGACAACAGCTCCCGCTGCCACACCGCGTAGTCGACGTACTGCACCCGCAGCTCGGGCAGCTGCGGGTGCCGACCGCGCACCGTGGCGCTGTACAACGCACCCAACTCGCCCAGCAGCACGCCCATCGACCAGGCATCGGTCACGATGTGATGCATCGCCACGGTCAACACGTGCTCCACTGCGCTGACCCGCACCACACCCACCCGCAGCAGCGGACCCCGGCCCAGATCGAACGGCCGGCTGTTCTCCGCCGCCACGATCCGCGCCGACTCCGCCACCCGCTCGGGCTCGGTCAGATCGGGCCGGGCCGGGCCGGACAGATCCACCAGCGGCAGTGCCACCGCACCTGGTGGGTGCACCACCTGCACGCCGCGCCCGTCCACCGCCTCGAACGTCGTCCGCAATGACTCATGCCGGGCCACCAGGGCGGTCAACGCCACAGAAAGCGCATCGAGGTCCAGACTCCCACCCAACCGCAACGCGAACGCAGAGACATACCCCGACCCTCCTGGCGCGAACTCGTCCAAGAACCACAACCGCTGCTGCGCGAAGGACAACGGCAACTCACCGGCCCGATCGACCACCCCGATAGCCGCAGCGGCCGACACCACCTCCCCGGACACCGCCGCCGCCAGCCCGGCAACCGTAGGATCGACGAACAACACCCGCGGCGACAGCTCCACCCCGAACGCCATCCGCACCCGCGACATCACCTGAACACTCAGGATCGAGTCCCCACCCGACTCGAAGAAGTTGTCCGAGACCCCGACCCGTTTCACGCCTAATACCTCAGCCCACACCTCGGCCAGCTTGTGCTCGGTCGCCGTCCGTGGGGCGATGTACTCCATCACCGGCTCAGTGACCCGATCCGGAGCCGGCAACGCGCGGCGGTCCAGCTTCCCGGTAGCACCCATCGGCAACGCATCGAGCACCACGAACACCGCGGGTACCAGGTAGTCGGGCAGGGTCTTGCGGAGTCCCGCGCGCAGCGTGGGAGTTTCGGGGGCGGGCACCCCCGAAACTCCCACCAGGTACGCCACCAACTGCTGGTGCCCACGCTGTCCCGATACCGCACGGGCCACCACCACCGCCTGGGCCACCTGCGGCTGGGCCCGCAACGCGGACTCCACCTCGCCCAACTCGATCCGGAATCCGCGGATCTTGACCTGCTCGTCGGCCCGACCCAGGAACTCCAGCTCACCGCCGGGGATCCACCGGACCACATCGCCGGTGCGGTACATCCGGGTCCCCGCGGCACCGAAGGGGTTCGCCACGAACCGCTGCGCGGTCAGTCCCGGCCGCCGCAGGTAGCCCCGGGTCAACCCCAGCCCGGTGACGTACAGCTCACCCGCCACCCCCACCGGGACCGGCTGCAACACCGTGTCCAGCACATACACCCGGGTGTTCCAGATCGGCCCACCGATGCCGGGTTGCCGCCCCGGGGTCAACGGATCACTCCACGTCGCCACCACCGTCGACTCGGTAGGACCGTAAGAATTGATCATCCGTCGACCCGGGGCCCACCGCGCCACCAACTCCGCCGGGCACACGTCCCCACCCACGATCAACGTCTGCAACCACGGCAACTCAGCCGCCGCCGGCATGGTGGCCAACACGGCCGGCGGGATCAACGCATGCGTCACCCGCTGCCGCGCCAACACCGTCGCCAGCTGCTCACCGAGCAACGGACCTGGTGGCGGCACCACCAGCGCCGCGCCCACCGGCAGCGACATGCACAGCTCCAGCACCGAGGCGTCGAAGCTCGGGGAGGAGAACTGCAACACCCGATCCCCCGGCGCCACCGCGTACCGCTCGACTTCCGCGGCGGAGAAACTCGCCAGCCCGGTATGGGTGACCACCACCCCCTTGGGGCGCCCGGTGGACCCCGACGTATAGATCACATAGGCCGGGTGAGCCGGCACCAGCGGCGCCGAACGATCCGCAT
>JBOHGE010000065.1:0-25339 GCA_050700055.1 Pseudonocardiaceae bacterium | reverse complement strand
GACAAACTGGCAAGCCTCGAACGAACACTCAAAAACGGACAAACCAGCGTGACCGACCTCGGCATGCCCATACTTCCCGAGCCACCAACATGATCAACCTCGGGCTCTCACTAGTTCGGAAAAAAGAGTGGGTACCCAAAGAATATGATGTTCGGTTGACCGTCGTCGGGGATCGATTCTTCGCGGTTGCCATTCATGCTGACTCGGACCAAGCTCGTATCGACTGGCGTTCCGACTATGGTGCATTAAGGTATGAGCAGATCGTAGCTCCCGAAGATGTGCGTTACTCTATAAAAATCCTACTGGAGCGTTTCGGCCTGCCGTTCGGTGCGTTCGACTTCGCTGTGACCCCTGATGGTTGTTGGTGGTTTCTTGAATTGAATCCAAATGGTCAATGGGGTTGGCTTGAGGACTGCACGGAACTGCCGATCACGACCGCGATGGCAGACCTGCTCACCGGCGGCAAGGTCTCATGAGCGCTCTTGATGTGGAATGGAGAACGCGTCTGGCCGAACTGGTCCGCCAGCTCGCCCGAAATGGTCATCTGCGCAGCTTGCCGTGGCGCATGGCGTTTGAGCAGACCCCGCGGCACGTGTTCGTTCCGAATATCATCACCTTGAGCGAGTCGGGTCCGACGACTACGAGCGGCACTGATTTCGACCAACACCGGTCATGGCTGGAACAGGTGTACTCCGACGACTCGCTCGTCACGCAATACCTTGCCCACCCTTCGATGATGATGGCGGCTGCCATGCCGTTGCTGGTCTCTACCAGTTCCAGCACGATGCCCAGCCTGATGGCTTGCATGCTCGAAGCGTTGGACATCCATGACGGGCACCGAGTGCTGGAGATCGGCACCGGCACCGGTTACAACGCTGCGCTGCTGTGCCATCGACTCGGTTCGGACAACGTGGTGAGCATCGATATCGACCCCACCCTCGTGGCCTCTGCCAGGAAACACCTTGCCGGCCTCGGTCACCACCCCACCCTGATAGTGGGGGACGGCGCGGAGGGGGTTGCCCCGCACGCACCCTATGACCGGATAATCGCCACCGCCGCGGTCGCCGACATCCCCTTGCCATGGATCGAACAACTCGCACCGGGTGGAAAGATCCTGGCTAACCTCCGTGGCGATCTCGCCGGCGGCACGCTGTGCCTGCTCACCAAGGATGAGGACGAGGTCATCGGCCCGATCCTGCCGGTCGGCGGCCACTTCATGTGGCTTCGCCCGCAGGCCGACAGCCCGCTACGCACCCCAGAGCCATCTCATATCCGCAGCTCGCGGCGTTGCGCCCGGACCAGTACCGCCTTGGACGCATCGACCCTGATCGGCAACGACAGCTTCCGGTTCCTGCTGCAACTCCAGCTCCGTGGTGCCCGCGGTTTCCGCTTCACCAAGGTCCACGATCCGACCACTCGCACATTGCGTAATGGAATAGTCATCGAGGCATCTGACGGCTCGTATGCCGAGGCCATCGCCGATCCTGACGTCGATGCAGCGCTGCGGGTCGGTCAGGCCGGCCCTCGGCGACTCTGGGACACCGTGGAGGCCACCCATCAGCTGTGGCAGCATCTTGGCTGGCCGGATCCCGACCGATTCGGGGTCGTGGCCAATCCCACCACCCAGTTCGTCTGGCTCGACAACGACGACGGCTGGTACCGGTGGTCGCTGCCACTCGTCTGACGGCTTAACAAGATCTGGCCCGCGCCCAGCCACACGTGAGTAGGTGCCCAGGGACGAAAAGAGATAATCTAGCGCAATAGCCCGTTCTATAGCTCCCGAACCGGCAGTTTGCTTCCTGGTCAAGAGGCACACTGCTGCTCGCCGGAAACGGACGGAACCAGAGGTGATCATGAGGCTGCCCGCTGTGGTGGAAGAGCTGATCCGTGACGTGGTCGCCGACGGTTTCACGCTGTACTGCTGCGGTCCCAAGACTGCACCGAACACCGGGCCGCAGGGTGGACATCGTCGCCCCCGGGGTCGTGGTCTGGGCTTATCAAGGCCCACCACAACACGCGATGCGGGCGTTACTCGATCTGGTGCACCCTGCCCACCCCGACGCCCCCACCCTCAGCTACCCCGCACCCCCGGGCTTGCAGGTTCCCCGAGCCCAGCGACGCCCGATGACGATCCGACTGCCCACCCCAGCCTGTACCCGAGTACGGGCGCAACGGCTCGCCACCGCGATAACCATCCACAATCGGTAATCGTCCCCCACTCACCGCTCACCGCTATTGCTTCGAGATACCGCGACCACGACCCGCTCTGGTGTCGCCGAGTGCGACATGAGAGCTGTCCGCAGCCGCCCCGGCAGCTCTGGTGTCGCACTCGGCGCACGCAGAGCTGCCGGGGCGAGGTAGGGGTGATCACGACCGGCAGCAACCCGCATGTCATCCCTCAGGGCGGCGCGCGGCGCCCACGGCGTTGGCTTTGAATGGCGGCTCACCCGCGGTAGACGTGGGACCCGCCTACGGCCGTTCGAGTGATGTCAACGAGCAGGCGTCATCATCCGTTCGTCGCGTCGTTGCTTTCCAGGGGGCAAATTCGGTGGATATCGCGGGAGGTCGGAGTTGCCACGGATGGGGGCGCTCGACGCCCGGTTCGCGCGGGTCGGTCTGCTGCTGATTGTGCTGGTCACCGCGTTCGTGGTGGCCGGGCAGTCGGTGCGCGCGGCAACGCCGGAGTCGCCTGGGCGGTTGTCGTGCGCGATGACTCGCACCGGGGAGTACCAGCAGGCCGACCCCGCCGCTGCCGATCTCGACCCGGTGCGGCTCCAGGCGGCCATGGACTACGCCAACCTCTCCAACCCGTTCACCATGAAGGTGTTCCGGCACGGTTGCCTGCTTGCCGAGGGCTTTCGCGACCCGCTGTTCAACCGGGTACCGGCGGACAACTGGGGCCAGACGAAGACGATCACCGCGTTGATCACGGGGATCGCCCAGGACCAGGGCTTGGTCGATATCGATGCGCCGATCGGCAGCTACCTGCCCGCCGATCTGGGGGACGCGGCGCACCGTGCGGTGACGCTGCGCAACCTGCTGCAGGCGTCGTCCGGTGTCGAGGTCAACCAGGTGCGCGGGTTGAACTTCTTCGCCGATCAGTCCCGGGCCCGGGAGTTCTTCACGATGCCCATCGTCCACCAGCCCGGGACGTATTTCGAGTACGACCAGACCGCCGTCTCCGTGATCATTTTTGTGGTGCAGCACGCGATCTGGGAACGTGAGCCGGGGCTGGACTTTCAGGATTATGCCCAGCGCGAGCTGTTCGATCGGCTCGGCATCCCGACCAGCGCCTATTTCTGGCAACGGGATCGGTCGGGCACCACCACCGGCTACTCGCAGCTGTTCCTGCGACCGTTGGAGAGCGGCCGGCTGGGTGAGCTGATCCGTACCGGCGGCGTCTACGACGGCAAGCGCGTCATCTCGGCGAGGTACCTGCGCGAGTTCCGGACCGCGGCGAGCACCAACTGCAGCTACGGGTTTCTCGTCTTCCTCAACAGCTGCCGGCCGGGCCAGACCCAGGTGGACGTGTCCGTCCCCACTCGCCGTGATCCCGGCGGCGTGCCCTGGGTCGCCAGCGCGCCGGCTGACATGATCTTCACCGACGGGATCGGGATCCGCACCTTCGTGATCCCGAGCCTGGATCTGGTGGTCACCCGCAGCGGCGAGCAGGAACTGGACCTGCTGCCGTCGGCGTTGCGCGGTGACGTGGAGGGGATGGTCCCGGGCCGTCCTGGCGCGGCGGGCACGCACGAGTTCTTCCGCCTGCTGATGGCCGCCGTGACGGACCTGCCCGACGAGGTACGCGCCACCATCGCCAACTCCGGCCCCTACGACCGTGCCCCGGAGGTTGGCTTCGACGCCACCCACTTCCTGCATCCCCTGGACGCGCCGGCCGGCAGCTACCTCTCGGTCGGTCCCGGGGCGCCGGAAGGCTGTAATCCGTTGGGATGCGAGGACGAGCCCAACGACGGCATCCAGCGCTACGTGGGTGATATCCCGCGCACCGTCCCCGGCATTGTCGGCGCCGAGACGCGACCCGACGGCCACTGAAGCCACAGAATAACGGGGGATTCTCACGTGTCACGGGTGCGCGGTGCCCGGTTTGCCCGGGTCAGCCTGGTCCTCGTCATGCTCGCGGGCTCGTTCGCCGTGGCCACGAAGTCGGGACAGGCCAGCACACCGGCGCAGTCCCGCGCCGAGCGGGTCGGCTGCCCGATGACCCGGACCGGGGAGTACCAGAGGGCCGACCCCGCCGCCGCCGGTCTCGACCCGGCAATGCTCCAGGCGGCGTTGGACTACGCCGATCTGCAGAGCTCGTTGAGCATCAAGGTGTTCCGGCACGGCTGCCTGCTGGGTGAGGGTGCCCGGGATCCGCTGTTCGAGCGGGTGCCGGCGAACAACTACGGCCAGACGAAGGCCGTCGCCGCTCTGGTCACGGGCATCGCTCAGGACAAGGGCTACCTCGACATCGACGCGCCGATCGGTAGCTACCTGCCCGCCGACCTCGGGGACGCGGCGCACCGTGCGGTGACCCTGCGCAACCTGCTGCAGGAGGCGTCCGGGATCCAGGTCAACAACGTGCGCGGGTTGAACTTTTACGCCGACAACTCCCGGCCTCGCGAGTTCTTCGTGCTGGACTTCGACCACCAGCCCGGCACGTACTTCGAGTACGACGAGATCGGCCCCTCGGTGGTCACCTACGTGGTGCAGCAGGCGATCTGGCGCCACGAGCCGGGCGTGGACTTCCAGGAGTTCGCCCAGCGCGAGCTGTTCGACCAACTCGGCATCCCGACCGGCGCCTACTTCTGGCAACGGGACCGGGCGGGCAATACCGAGGGTTACTCGCAGCTGTTCCTGAGACCGTTGGAGTTCGGCCGGTTGGGGCAGCTGTGGCTCACCGGGGGTGTCTACCAGGGCCGGCGGGTGATCTCCGAGAGGTTCATCCGCGAGTTCCGGACGCCGTCGACGGCCAACTGCGGGTTCGGGTTCTTCGTCTGGCTCAACAGCTGCCGGCCCGGCCAGCCGCAGGCGAACATCGACATCCCGATCCGCCGCCAGTTCCCCGGCGTGCCCTGGGTCGCCAGCGCGCCGGCGGACATGGTGTTCTCGGTCGGTCTCGGAACCCGGATCTTCGTGATTGCCAGCCTGGACCTGGTGGTCACCCGTAGCGGCGAGGTAGAGCTGGACACGGTGCCGTCGGCCACGATGGGCAACACCGACGGGGTGGTCGGCGGGCGTACCGGCGAGGAGGGCACCCACGAGTTCTTCCGCCTGCTGATGGCCTCGGTGACCAACCTGCCCGACGAGGTGCGCGCCACGATCGCGAACTCCGGACCCTACGATCGAGCCCCCGAGGTCGGCGCCGATCTCCGCACGTTCCTGCACCCCTTGGACGCCGCGCCCGGTACCTTCGCCTCGATCGGTCCCGGTGCCGCCGAGGGTTGCCACCCGTTGGGCTGCGCGGGCGAGCCCAACGACGGAGTCCAGCGGTATGCCGGTGACGTGTCGCGTACCGTGCCCGGTATCGTCGGCCCGCAGCTGCGCCCCGATGGCCACTGAGCAGCCGGCGATCGCCTGCGCTGCGTCGGTGTTGACTGAGAAAGGCGACGAGCCGATGGCCGGGAACCAGGACTGGGTGCCGCACAACATCGACACGAGCGTGCCCAATGCGGCGCGGGTGTACGACTACTGGTTGGACGGCGCGCACAATTTCGCGGCCGATCGCGACATGGCGAACAAGCTGAAAAAAGTCGTGCCATCGGCCCAGGACGGTGCCCGGGTCAACCGGGCCTTCCTGCGCAGAGCCGTGCTCCTCATGGTCGAATCCGGAGTCCGCCAGTTCCTGGATATCGGCTCAGGCATCCCGACCGTCGGCAATGTGCACGAGATCGCCCAGCGAGCCGATCCCGAGTGCCGGGTCGTGTACGTCGACAAGGAGCCGGTCGCGGTTGCGCACAGCGAGATGCTGCTGGCGGGAAACGATCGGGCTGCGATGATCCACGCGAACCTGCGCGACGTCGAGGACGTTCTCGAGCACCCGCAGACCCAGCGCGTGTTGGATCTCGACCAGCCGATCGGCCTGCTGGCGCTGTGGGTGCTGCACTTCGTTCCGGATTCCTGGGACCCGGTGGGCATTCTGGCTCGATACCGGGACCGGCTTGCGTCCGGCAGCTATCTGGCACTCTCCCATGTCACGACCGACGGCAACCCCACTGGGCAGGCCGAGACGATTGAGCTTTACAAGAAGACCGCGGATCCGGTGCACTTCCGTAGCCACGCCGACGTGCTGCGCTTGTTCGCCGGGTTCGATCTGGTCGAACCGGGACTGGTCGGCAGTGCTTTGTGGCGGCCTTCGGGACCGGGCGACGTCTCCGACACCGCTCAAATGAACACGATCTCCTACGGGGGCGTCGGTCGCAAGGCGTGACCGATACGTACGTTCGTTACCTGCCGAAATGGTCGCGCAGCCAGGCCCGGGTCGCTTCCCGGTAGGCACCGGAGTTGTTGTGCAAAGCTAGCGCATGTCCTGCCTCCGGCAGGACGTAAGTGGACAGCTCAGCGGCCGGGCTGAAGTACAGCGCCTCCCCTTTCCGTAGTGCTTCCGCGCTCGAGCAATCACGAGCGAGTGAACCGCAGAAGGGGGAATCCTGCGCACCGATGGCCAGCAGGACGGCAACGTCGATACCGAGTGAGGCGGGGCCGTAGAATCCGGACACCGTCACGGTCGCTGTGCCGGCCAGTGACACCTGGTCTTTGGTGGCCTCATCGGTCGCGATCACCTGCGGGTCGGCGTTGCTGCGCACATAGAACATCTCCGCGCGTTGTCCCGGCTGGTTGCGGACGTATCCCGGATCGCTGCCTTCGGTTAACAGCTGGGACGTGCTGAGCCCCTTGGTCAGGGCCAACACCGACGGCAGGTGGGTGATGCTGGTCAGGACCACCCCGTCGACGTCGTGATAGGTGGCTGCTTCCAGGGCCGCGACGGCGGAGCCCAGCGAGTGCCCGACCACGACGACGCGGTCGAAGCGCACCCCGCCGACCCGACCGGCGCGTAGGTGGTCGACGACCTGGTGGATCGATGCCGCCTCGACGCTGTCCACCAGCAGCACGCTGGGCGGCTTGCTGCTACGACCGACACCGAGCCGGTCCACCGCAAAGGTCGGGTAGCCGTGGGCGGCCATGTCGCGCTGGTAGGAGTACCGCTCCGGTCGGTAGGGAAAATCCCAGTACAACCGGTTGTAGGTGCCGCCGGGTACCAGCAACTGCACGGTCGTGGGAACCCGGCCCGCGGGCAGGCAGAGCTGCCCGTGCATGGTCTGGCCCGGAGTCGGGACCGATACCGATACCGGTAGGTCGATCTCCGCGCAACTCACCCGGGACGCCGCGGTCTGCGGTGCGGGGCGCCCGCCGGCCAGCAATGTCGCGCACGCGAGTAGCGCGCACGTCAGCATCGGCAGCAAGCGCAAGGGGAGGACCTTCCACGATCAGAGAATCCGGGAAGGGAAGACTACAACAATCGGCGATCAATCGGGAGGATACTTCCCGGCAATGATGACGCTTTACCGCTGTCGCGGTACGACCGTCATGGGTAGCCGCTTGGGATGTATCGTCGCTGCCAGCCTGGTGCGAACGGGCTTGTCTGCTACCGGTACCAGCCGCCACCGCGCGGCCACCGTCGCCGCCACGACAATGATTTCCGTCTCCGCAAAGGAGTATCCCGGGCAGTGGTGCAGACCTGCGCCGAAAGGGATGAATGCCCCTCTCAGCAACCTCGCCGCCCGGTCGGGTAGCCACCGGTCCGGGTCGAAGCGTTCCGGATCGGGATACTGATCTGGATCGTGATGGAGTGCGTACTGGCTGAGCGCGACCTCGGTGCCGGGCTCGATAGGCACACCGCCCAGGTCGAGATGGGTCCGCGTCCGGCGCATCAGGATGAGTATGGGGTATTTGCGCAGGATTTCTCGGATTATCCGCTGGGTGTACTCCAGCCTGGGAATGTCGTCGAAGGTGACCGGGCGACCGCCGAGAACCCGATCGATCTCGGCATGCCAGCGCCGCTCGATCTCGGGATGCCGGCCGAGCTCGTGGAACAACCAGGTCAATGTCATCGCGGTGGTCTCGATTCCGGCGGTCAGGATGGTGACGATCTCGTCGAGGACCTGCTGGTCGCTCATGCCCGCACCGGTTTCCTCGTCGCGGGCCAGCAGCAGCATGGACAGCAGGTCACCGTGATCCTTGCCAGCCGCGCGCGCCGCGGTGATGACACCGTGCACGGCCCGCCGGAATCGGGTGGATGCCTCATCGAACCGCCGGTTGGCCGGCAGGGGTAACCACTGGGGCGAGAAAGCCCGAACCATCAAGTACTTGGTCAGTGTCGGCATCGAGCGCTGGACCTCGGCGATGGCATCTCGACCCAGCTCGGCCGAGAAAAGGGTGCGCCCGAGGACGGTGAGCGCCGTGTCCTCCATTATCTTGTCCACCGCGACGATCTCACCCGGTCGCCATGGCTCGATCAGCTCCGCCGACACCTGTGTCATGGCGTCGAGGTAGCCGGCGACTCGTTTCCGGTTGAGCGCCGGCTGCATCAGGCGGCGCTGGTGACGGTTGACATCGCCGTTCGAGTTGGCCAGACCATTGCCGAACAGCGGGCGTAGCTTGTCGAAGAGCATCCCCTTGTCGAAGCTGTCGGCACTGGTGGCCAGTACCTGCCAGGCGAGCCCGGGGCTGGTGACCACGTATAGCGGAAGGGGACCCACATAGATCCGCACCACCTCGCCGTGCGAACGCAGCGACGACAGGAACTGAAACCGCCTACGCAGCAACGGCATCGTGTGGCCGAGCAGTGGCAACCGGCCGGGAACAATCGGGGCGATGCGTCGTGCGCTCGGCCGGCGGTCACTCGTGACGTCTTGACCAGCTGACATGTCGCTCACCATCGCATACTGACGCCGTGGCCTCAAACGGTGGATGCGGTGAACGGCGATTCTCTGTGATCGACTAACCTGCCCTGAGCCGAACCAGCACGGGGGACCCGATGGCTAATAATACAGGCTGGGTGCCGCGCAGTGTCGACATGACCGTGCCCAACGCCGCCCGGGTGTACGACTACTGGCTGGATGGCGCGCATAACTTCGCGGCCGACCGCGAGATGGCGAACAAGATCCAACAGGTCGTCCCGGGTGCCCGGGACGCGGCCCGGATCAACCGGGCCTTCCTGCGCAGAGCCGTGCTCTTCATGGTCGGCTCCGGCATCCGCCAGTTCCTGGACATCGGCTCGGGGATCCCGACCGTCGGCAATGTGCACGAGATCGCCCAGCGAGCCGACCCCGAGTGCCGGGTCGTGTACGTCGACAAGGAGCTGGTCGCGGTCGCGCACAGCGAGATGCTGCTGGCCGGCAACGACCGCGCCGCGGTGATCCAGGCGAACCTGCGAGACGTCGACGACGTTCTCGACCACCCGCGGAGCAAGCAGATGTTGGACCTCGATCAGCCGGTCGGCCTGCTGATGCTGTGGCTGCTGCACTTCGTCCCGGATTCCGGGGACCCGGCGGGTATTCTGGCCCGGTATCGTGACCGGCTGGCGCCCGGCAGCTACCTGGCACTGTCCCATGTCACGGACGACGGTGACGTCCCCGGGCGGGCCGAGGCGGCGGAGTTCTACCGGAACACCCCGGACCCGCTGACCCTACGCAGCCACGCGGAGGTGTTGCGCTTGTTCGCCGGGTTCGAGCTGATCGAGCCGGGGCTGGTGGGTAGCGCTTTCTGGCGGCCCGCCGGCCCGGGTGATATCTCCGACAAGGTCGAGATGAACTCGGTCTCCTACGGGGGAGTCGGCCGTAAGCCGTGACCTCGACCGAGGTCGCAAGCCAACGATCTCCGTGATCCCCTAAGCTGCCCTCGTGTGGACCGCGGATAACGAGCCGGTGACCGGGAATCTGATGACCGAACAAGAAAGTGAGTTACCGATGGCCGAGAACCCGGACTGGGTGCCGGGTGGTGTCGACAAGATCGAGCCCAATGCGGCTCGGATGTACGACTACTGGCTGGATGGGGCGCACAACTTCACAGCCGATCGCGAGATGGCGAGGAAAATCGAACAGACTATGCCGGGAATCCGCGACGCGGTCCGGATCAATCGGTCTTTTCTGCGGCGGGTCGTACTGTTCATGGCCGATTCCGGCATCCGCCAGTTTCTCGACATCGGCTCGGGGATCCCGACCGTCGGCAATGTGCATGAGATCGCTCAACGAGCCGACCCCGAGTGCCGGGTCGTGTACGTCGACAAGGAATCGGTCGCGGTCGCGCACAGCGAGCTGTTGCTGCGGGGTAATGGCCGGGCCGTGGCGATCCAGGCGAACCTGCGCGACGTCGAGGACATCCTCGGCCACCCGCAGACCACGCGGCTGCTGGATTTCGATCAGCCGGTCGGCCTGCTGATAATGTCCACCCTGCACTTCGTCCCGAGCTCCTGGGACCTGACGGGGATCCTGGCTCGATACCGTGCCCGGCTCGCGCCCGGCAGCTACCTGGCACTGTCCCATGGCATGCTCGACACCCAACCCGACGAGGCGGTTGAGGTCGTGCAGCTCTACCAGAGCACCTCCGAGCCTGCCTACCCCCGTACCCACGAGGAGGTGTCGAGTTGGTTCGCCGGGTTCGAGCTGGTGGCGCCCGGGCTGGTCGGCTGCGCCCTCTGGCGGCCCACCGGACCTGGTGACCTCTCCGACAACGCGGACATGAACCGGCTGGTGTACGGCGGTGTCGGCCGCAAGCTGTGATCGCTAGTGAGGCACCGGCCGGTCCTGAGCCAGCGCGTCGAACAACCGTCCGGCCTGCTCGCGGTCCCACAGCACGCCGGAGGAGCCGTCGCTCATCCGGCTGAACCCGGCGATCGGCACCGTGGTGGTCACCGCGTCGCCGCCGGACAGGGCGCGCAGCGCCCAGCCCAGCCGGGCCAGGTTCCAGACGTGGCCGCCGTCGTCGACGGTGACGGTGTCGGGCGCGTCGACGGCGAGCGGGCCGGCCCGAAACGGGTTGAGCAGCACGGTCGGGCTACTCGCCCGGGCGACCAGCGCACCGAGGAACTCCCGCTGGCGGACCACCCGGTCCAGATCGGCGCGCGGTGAGTTGCGGGTCCGGACGTAACCCAGTGCCTGTGGCCCGTCGAGCAGCTGGCAGCCGGCCGGGATCTCCAACCCGGCCAGCGGGTCGGAGATCGGCTCGGTGGGGCACAGCTGCACCCCGCCGACGTCGTCGACCAGGTTGGCGAAGCCGCTGAAGCCGATCTCGGCGTAGTGATCCACCCGCACCCCGGTGACCGTCTCCACGGTCTGCACCAGCAGGGTGGGCCCGCCGAAGGCGTAGGCGGCGTTGAGCTTGATGCGGCCCTGGCCGGGCACCGGAACCGAGGAGTCCCGGGGCAGGCTGACCAGCGTCGGCGTCCCATCGCCGACCAGCGCGGGGATGTGCATCAGCATGATGGTGTCGGTGCGCCGGCCGCCGGCCCCCACCTCGTCGCCGGTGGTCAACCGGGCGGCCTGGTCGGGGGTCAGGCCGGCCCGGCTGTCCGACCCGACGATCAGCCAGTTGGTTCCTGCGGTGTCCGCGATCCGCCCGGGGTAGCCGGCCAGCGCGTCGACCCGCTGCAGCGACCGCTCCACATAGCCGGCGATCCCGATGACCGCCAGCAGCAGCACGCCGAGGAGCACGCCCAGGGCACGACCCGGACGTCGGCGTCGTCGTGGTCGGGCCGGCGGCTGCGCGGGGTGGATCGGTCTGGTCACCCGGGTCGGCGGGGGCTGGCCGGCCCGGGGGTGACGCGGCGGTGGCGTGGGATAGCGCTGCTGCGTGGGGTGCCGCGGTGACATGGGGTGCCGCGGTGGGGTGGGGTGATGCGGTGGCGGGCGGCGGCGCGGGGGCGGCCCCTGGTAGCTCACCCTTCGCCTCCTGCGGCTCGGTCTTCTCGCGACGCTGCCGTGAGGATAGCCGGACCAGGGCGTCGCAGGCGGTGAGCCGAGCCGTCCGGTGTGACGAAACCGCTCCGTCCGTCGTTATCCTGGAGAGGATCGGTGCACTGGCAGCGCCGACTCCTGGCAGCGCGATCCACACCCCGGAACCGCGCTGTGCGGCGGCAGTGCCGCGTGTCCATCACAAGTGGAGCGAGGCGCGACAGCTAAGGAGATGTCATGGACGTCGATGCGTTACCCACCCCGCAGCAGGTGATCGCCGGGCTACGCGCCACCAGCGCGGGGACGGACCTGGTCCAGCTGCTCACCCCCGAGGGTCAGCGAGTTCACCACCCGGACTTCGACCTGCAGATCACCCCGGAGCAGCTGCAGTCGTTGTATCGCGACATGGTGCTCGTCCGCCGGGCGGACCGGGAAGCCAACGCCCTGCAACGGCAGGGTCAGCTCGCCCTGTGGGCCCCGCTGCTGGGCCAGGAGGCCGCGCAGGTCGGTGCCGGCCGGGCGATGGCTCCCCAGGACATGGGCTTCCCGTCCTACCGCGAGCACGGGGTCGCCTGGTGCCGTGGGGTGGATCCCACCGAGGTGTTCGGCATCTTCCGCGGTATCGACCAGGGCTCCTGGGATCCGATCAGCACCGGGTTCCAGCTCTACACCATCGTGATCGCCAACCAGTGCCTGCACGCTACCGGCTACGCGATGGGCCAGCGGCTGGACGGCAGGATCGGCGACGCGCAGACCGGCGAGGCCACGATCGCTTTCTTCGGCGACGGTGCCACCTCCCAGGGTGACGTGCACGAGGCATTCGTCTGGGCCGCGGTCTACGACGCACCGGTGGTGTTCTTCTGCCAGAACAACCAGTGGGCGATCTCGGCCGGGCTGGATCGCCAGACCCGGGTGCCGCTGTATCGCCGCTCGGTCGGCTACGGCTTCCCCGGGATCCGGGTGGACGGCAACGACGTGCTGGCCACCTTTGCCGTCACCCGCTGGGCGCTGCAGGAATGCCGCACCGGCAACGGTCCGGTGCTGATCGAGGCCTGCACTTACCGGATGGGCGCGCACACCACGTCCGACGACCCGACCCGTTACCGGCTGGCCACCGAACTGGAGGAGTGGAAGCTCAAGGACCCCATCGAGCGGGTTCGGGTGCACCTGGTGCGGGAAGGGCTGGCGGAACCGGAGTTCTTCGCCGGGGTGGCCGCCGAGTCCGACGAGCTGGCCATCCGGTTGCGCGATTACTGTACGTCGATGCCCGTCCCCGGCCCGGATCGGATCTTCTCCGAGATCTACGCCGAGCCGTCGCCGGGTCTCACCGCCCAGCACGAGGAGTTCCTGGCCTATCACGCCTCTTTCACCGACGTTGGCGGTGACCACCGATGACTGCTATTGCCGCGGCTGGTGAGCGCGCTGGTACGGGGACCCAGACGATCACCCTGGCCAAGGGGCTCAACCAGGGTCTGCGGGCCGCGCTGGAGGCCGACCCCAAGGTCATCGTGATGGGCGAGGACGTCGGCCGGCTCGGCGGGGTCTTCCGGATCACCGACGGCTTGCAGAAGGACTTCGGCGAGCAACGGGTGCTCGACACCCCGCTGGGCGAATCCGGGATCATCGGTACCGCCGTCGGGCTCGCGCTACGGGGTTACCGCCCGGTCTGCGAGATCCAGTTCGACGGGTTCGTCTTCCCCGCCTTCGACCAGATCGTCTCCCAGCTGGCCAAGTTGCACTACCGCTCGCAGGGCAAGCTGCGGATGCCGGTGGTGGTGCGCGTCCCGCACGGCGGTGGTATCGGCGCCGTCGAGCACCATTCGGAGTCCCCGGAGTCCTACTTCGCGCACACCCCGGGACTCAAGGTCGTCGCCTGCGCCAGCCCGGTCGACGCCTATTGGATGATCCAGCAGGCGATCGCCTGCGACGACCCGGTGATCTTCTTCGAGCCCAAGCGGCGGTACTGGGACAAGGCTGTGCTGGACCTTGCGCCGCCGCCCCCGCTGTTCACCTCGCGGGTGTTGCGCGCCGGTACGACGGCGACGGTGGTGGCCTACGGGCCGATGGTGCGCACTGTGCTGGACGCCGCGACCGCCGCCGAGGCCGACGACGGCCACGCGTTGGAGGTGATCGACCTGCGTTCATTGTCCCCGCTGGACCTCGCGCCGGTGTTCGACTCGGTACGCCGCACCGGCCGGTTGATCTGCGTGTCCGAGGCGCCCGGCGAGGCATCCGTGACCGCCGAGGTGGCCGCCCGGGTCTCCCAGGAGTGCTTCTACTCGCTGCAGGCCCCGGTGCTGCGAGTGACCGGGTACGACACCCCGTACCCGCCCGCGAAGTGCGAGGAGGACTACCTGCCCGACCTGGACCGGGTACTCGACGCCGTCGATCGCGCGTTGGCGTATTAGATGACCCACATCCAGCACTTCCTGCTGCCCGACGCCGGCGAGGGGCTCACCGAGGCGGAGGTCCTGACCTGGCACGTCGCGCCCGGGGACACCGTCACCGTCAACCAGATCATCGTCGAGATCGAGACCGCCAAGGCGGCTGTCGAGCTGCCCTGCCCCTACGCCGGAGTGGTCCGCGAGCTGTGCGCCGAGCCCGGTGTGGCCGTGGCCGTGGGTAGCCCACTCATCGCGATCGACGTCGACCCCGGGGCCGCTGTGCCGTCGGGCGCGATCGGTGAGCAGGGGCCGGACGGGCGGATCACCACCCTGGTCGGTTACGGCCCGCGGGCCGGTGCCACGACCCGCCGCCGTCGCAAGGATTCTGCGTCGCCGGTTGATTCTGGGTTGCTGGGTGGGGCCGGTGCCGCCGCGCGGGGACCGGCACCGTTGGCCAAACCGCCGGTGCGCAAGCTGGCCAGGGAGCTCGGCGTCGATCTGTGGACAGTGCCCGGTTCCGGCGCCGGCGGAGTGATCACCCGCGAGGACGTGCGAAGTGCCGCGCAGCCGACCGGCAACGGCACCGCGGCTGGTCGCGACGCGGGCCGGCAGCGCCGGGAGCCGGTTCGCGGGGTGCGTAAGGCCACCGCGGCGGCCGTGGTGGCCTCGGCCTTCACCGCACCGCATGTCACGGTGTTCCTCACCGTCGACGTCACGCCGATGATGGAGCTGCGGGCCGGCTTGGCCGCTGAGCCCGAGTTCCGGGACGTGCGGCTGACCCCGCTGGCGTTCACCGCCCGGGCGATGTGCCTGGCGCTGCGGCGGACCCCGGAGGTGAATGCCCGCTGGGACGCCGGCGCCGGTGAGATCGTCTACTTCGACTACGTGCACCTCGGCGTCGCCGCCGCCACCCCGCGCGGGCTGGTGGTGCCCAAGGTCCGCGACGCCGACCAACTGCCGCTGCGGGAGCTGGCGGCCGCATTGGACGAGCTGGTGACGACCGCGCGAGCCGGCCGCACCCCGCCGGGGGACATGCTCGGCGGCACGATCACCATCACCAACATCGGCGTGTTCGGGGTGGACACCGGGACCCCGATCCTCAACCCCGGTGAGTCGGCGATCCTGGCTCTCGGTGCAGTCCGGGACATGCCCTGGGTGCACAACGGTGCCGTGGTGCCCCGCAAAGTCTGCCAACTAGCGCTCTCCGTAGACCACCGGGTAGTAGACGGCCAACAGGCTTCGGTGTTCCTCGCCAACACCGCCGCCCTCCTCACCAACCCTTCGCTGGCAATCACCTACTAACCCCTTCCGCATTCAGCGGGCTCAGCGGGGTTATCCGTACCTCTTTTACCCCGCTGAGCCCGCTGAATGCGGAATGGGTGCGGTGTCAAGGGGGGAGCGGGGCGGTTGGGGATGGCGGGTGGGGTGTGGATAACTGGGGGTTGTCGGGGCTTGATCGGGTGGGCAGTGCGGGGGAATGGGTAATGATGTCGGCATGGGACGACGAATGCAGCTCGTGGATCTGGCGGGGGTGTTCCGCGGAACCGAGGCACTGGCGGCCGGCATGGTGACCAAGGAGCAGTTGCGCGGTCCCGGAGTCCGCCGACTTTTCCGGGACGTGTACCTGCCCGCCGGGATGCGGCTCACCCACCAACAGCGCTGTGCGGGAGCGGCACTGCTCGCCCCGCCCGAGGCCGTTCTCACCGGCAGGTCGGCGGCAACCGTGCTGGGTGTGGAGCTGGCCCGGCCGACCGACCCGGTGGAGTTCGTGGTGGACGAGCGTTACCGGTTCGGTCCGATCCGCGGCATCGTCGTCAAACGTACCGTTCTGACCGGCGCGGACTGGCAGGAACGGGACGGGATCAGGATCGCCGGCCCGGCGCGGCTCGGGCTGGATCTGGCCGTCCGGGCAAACTTGCGGGGCGCGGTCGCCGACCTCGATGAGGTGTTGCGTGCCGGCTGTGTCGACCGTGCCGAGTTGGCCAGCCGATTGGTGGACTGCCATGAGCATGGCGTGGCCCGCGCCCGGCAGGCGGTCGATCTCGCGGATCCGCGGGCGCAGTCGCGGCCGGAGTCAGAACTGAGAGTGGTGCTGCACCTGGCCGATCTGCACCCGGAGCCTCAGGTGCAGGTATGGGATGCCGCCGGTCCAGTGTGCTGGCTTGATCTGGCTTTCCGTGAATCGCGAGTCGGAATCGCCTATGACGGCCAGTGGCACGCCCTGCGGCTACAGTTGCGCAAGGACCGACGTATGATCAACCGCCTGCAAGCCCTGGACTGGGAGATCATTTTCGTCACCGCGGAAGATCTCTACCAAACCCCTCACCACATAATCCGAACCGTCCGCACCGCGCTCACCAAAGCGCATTCAGCGGGCTCAGCGGGGTTATTCGTACCTCATTTAGCCCGCTGAGCCCGCTGAATGCGGGAGCAGCCAGGAGAGGAACGCAGACGGTGAGAGGGGTTGGGCGTGCGGTGGGAGGCGGGTGCGTAGGGCGCGGTCGGCGGTGACGACCACACAGTCACCGGCGCGATGGGCTTGCTCGACGATGGTGTCGTCGCCGGAGCCCGGGGCTCGCACCACCTTGATGCCAGCGATGTCGGGCGCTCGCGAAGCTGCCCCCTCCAGAACCACCACGGGACAGGTCACCCACCCGAAGCCGCCTGGGGGCAGCGCGAGAACGCCCGGCCCGGTGGTGACGATGCTGCGCAGCAGCCGGGTGGCGGCGCCGGCCCGGTCGCGCCACCAGCCGTCGGGCCGGGAGCCGACCACGTTGGCCGCATCCACCACGAGCTGGATCGGAGTCACGCGCAGCGCCGGCCAGCAGGCAGCAAAAGCAGGATCCAGGTCCAGTGCGGTGATCTCGGGCTCGGTAACCCAGGCCAGCTCGGGTTGCACCGACAGTGCCTCGGTGACGTCAGCGACCACCGTGGTGCAGGACCGGGTATGCAGTGTGCCGCGCACCCGGATCCGACCGGCATCCACCACGGCCGTTTCCCGTAGCACGGTGTGCACCGGCGTCTCGCCGTTGCGCTGGGCTCCGCCCGGCAGTCCCCAGAGATCTTCGTGGGGTGTCCCCGGCGCTCGGCGCTGCATCAGCACCAGCGGCCGGCGCAGGGCGTCCGGGGCGCGTAGCAGTAGCTCAACCGCGTCGCCACGCGCACACCCGTCTGCACGCACCATCGGTCCACGCTGTCACAGCCCGAGCAGCGCAGTCGTGCGACCCCTGAAGATCGTTATCACCTGATCGGGGGGCTGAGGTAACAAGCAGCCAGACACCAGCGACAACACGACTAAGGGTGATCGGTCGGTCGCAGGGTTGTCACGACAAACAGTAGTGCGCACGCCAAGCCGCACCGGCTTTGGCTCGGGGGTGACCGGGGGTGGTCATGTGAGCGGACTCAGATGGTCAGGCAGGCTGGCCATGATCGTGGGATGGGCATGATGGCGGGAGGGGGAGTTGCCTTGTTACCACGACATCAGGGCGGGAGGTGGACGGCTCTGGACGGCAGTCCCCGCGGGGACGTCGAGGTCATGGTCCACGAGGATCCTGGTCCCGAGGTACTGCGTGCCTGGGACCTGCTGGTTGACCGAACACCAGGCACGGACGTCACCCAGCTCTCCGCCTGGGCGGGGTTACGTGCTCGGGTCGGTTTCCGTCCGCTGTACCTGCTGGCCTACCGCGGCGCCGAGCTCGCCGGTGGAGCACAGATCTTGACCCGTCACGTGCCCGTGCTGGGCAGCGTGGGCTACCTGCCCTACGGCCCGCTCGTGGCACCCGACGCCCTGGCTGCCGATGATGTCCGTCGCGCACTGGTCGACGCGGTGGTGGAGTTGGGCCGGTGTCGGTTGCGGATCTTGTTCGTCCAGCCGCCTGAAGGAGCTCAGGACGTCAGCGAGGAGTTGCTCCGGCACGGGTTTCGTCCCTCGTCGGCGGGCATTGCCCCCGAAGGGTCGATCCGGATCGATCTGACGGCCGATCTGGCCGATATCCGGAGCAGGTTCGGTAAACGCCTCAAGTCCTGGACAAACCGCTGGGAGTCACGTGGTGTGGTGATCAGGGCCGGAGATGAGCGGGACATTCCGTTGCTCGCCGAGCTGATGGCCACCTCAGCGCACCACCAGGGTTACACGCCGTTGCCGCTCGACTACCTGACCGCGCTGTATCGCGAGCTCACCGTAACCGGGCACGCGGTGCTGTTCGTCGGTGAGGTCGACGGCGTACCGGTCGCTGCCGACCTGATGACCGGCTGTGGGGACATGGTCCGGGGCAGGCTGTCCGGGTTCGATCGTTCCAGCGAGGCGATGCGGCTGTCCGTGCCGGCCGCCATCCGGTGGGAGATGATCAAATGGGCCAAGGAGCAGGGGTACCGCTGGTTCGACTTCGGTGGGCTGCGTCCGGCGACCTTGGCAGCACTGTTGGACGGCGACGGCCGTGGTGCCGACCCGTTGCCGACCGCTGACCAGCCCAAAGTGACTTTCGGGGGCACCGCATTCCGCTACCCCACCCCGGTCGAGATGATCAGGCCGGCGGCGCTGCGGGAAGTCTATGACCTGGCGTGGCGTTGTGCGGCCGGTCGCCGACTGTTCAGTGACGTGCAGAGCCTGCTCCGCCGTGGCTCCCGATGGCGCGGCACCCGGGGGTCCTCGGGCCAAGCCCCACTCGGTCGATAAGGGCAGTCGCTCGCCGTCAATCAGGGAGACGGATCATGAGAATAGTGTGCGTCGGCGGTGGGCCCGCCGGTCTGTATTTCGCAATCTCCGCGAAGCTGCGTAACCCCGATCACGATATCACCGTTCTCGAGCGTAACCCGGCCGGCGTCACCTATGGCTGGGGTGTCACATTCTCCAATGACCTGCTCGATGGTCTCTACCGCAACGACCCGGAGAGTGCCCGAAGGATATTCGACAGTCCCGCGTCCTGGGGTAATCAGGAGGTGCACGTGCGGGGCGCGCGGCCGGCTCACCTGGGTGGGTACGGGTTCGCTATCGGTCGCAAGCACCTACTCGACATCCTGGTCGATCGAGCACGGTCGCTCGGTGTCGATATCCAGTTCCAGCGTGAGGTCAAAGATCTGGCGGAGTTTGCGGACGCCGACTTGATCGTCGCCTGCGACGGCGCGAACAGTTGGGTACGCAAGCTGCACGGAGAGCACTTGCAGACCGGTGTGGACGTAGGTCGCAACAAGTATATCTGGCTGGGGACTCGCCAGGTCTTCGACTCGTTCATGTTCGCATTCGAAGAGACGGCTGCCGGCTGGATCTGGTTTTATTCGTACCCTTTCAACGCGGACACGACCACATTCATCGTCGAGTGCTCGCCGGAGACCTGGCAGGGTCTTGGTCTCGATGGGCTCGGACCCGACGAGAGCCTCAGGCTGCTGGAGGAAATCTTCGCGCACCACCTCGACGGCCACTCGCTCATACGTCCCCCGTCCATAAAGAACCAGCGCGATCACGACCGGGCCCCGTGGCTGAGCTTCACGCGTATCACCAACCCGGTCTGGTATCATGACAAAATCGTCCTCATGGGTGACGCGGCGCACACCACGCATTTCTCGATAGGGTCGGGCACCACGCTTGCGATGCAAGACGCGATCGGGCTCGCCGATAGCCTGGAGTCCCACGACGACCTCCCGGCAGCGCTCAAGAGCTATGCTGACAAGCGATGCGCTGAGATAGCTTTCTTACAGAGTGCGGCAGTGCTCAGTACCGAGTGGTTCGAGAATGTCCCGAGCTACATCGACCAGCCGATCACCCAGTTCGCGTACTCGCTGTGGAAGCGTCGTGGGCAGTACCCATTGTGGCGTTACCAGCTTCACCTGGCTACTCAGCTCGCGGTACTGCGTAGGTTGCGGCGAACTGTCAGCGCGATCAGAAACGGGTTTCGGGCTCGCCGCCGGATGAAGTTTTCCGGTGTTCACATGCCCAGCTATCTCGGTGTCGAGGTCCTGGACGAGCCCGGTCGGGTCGGCGCCGAACAACGGCTCCGTACGTTACAGTCACAGAGCCGCTCGACGTCAACCCCAACGTGATGAGAGCGGGGAGGCCGGATGAGTAGAAAAATGCAGATCGTCTGTGTGGGTGGCGGCCCCGCAGGGTTGTACTACGCCATCTCGGCAAAGCTGCGCAACAAAAACCACGATATCACTGTCATCGAACGCAATCCCGCCGGAGTAACCTACGGTTGGGGTGTCGGATACTGGGATGACGTCCTGGACAGCCTCTACCGTAACGACCCGGTGAGCGCTCGGCGGATACAGGGAGTCTCTGGGGTCTGGGATGGGGTGGAAGTGCACGTCGGGGGTCGACAGACGGCTTATCTCGGCGGGTACGGGCTGAGCATGGGACGTAAACGTCTGCTGGATTTCCTTACTGACCGGGCCATGGATCTCGGTGTCGACATTCAGTTCGGACGGGCGGTCGAAGATCTGTCCGAGTTCGCTGCCGCCGATTTGATCGTCGCTTCCGACGGGCTCAACAGTCAGGAGCGGCGGCTGTTCTCGGGTCACTATCAGACGGATGTCGTGGTGGGCCGTAACAAGTATCTCTGGCTGGGCACGCATCGAGTGTTCGATGCTTTCCGGTACGTGTTCGAGAAGACGCCCGCGGGCTGGATATGGCTGCACGCATACTATCTCGACCCCGAGCGGAGCACCTGCATCGTCGAGTGCTCGCCGGAGACCTGGGAGGGTCTGGGTTTCCATGAGCTCGGGGCAGACCAGAGCCTGAGATTGCTGGAGCGGATCTTCGAGCGTCAACTGCTCGGCCATTCGTTGATCAGTCAGATGCGCAGTGCTGACACACTGCCGTGGAACAACTTCAGGATCATCAGCAATAACACCTGGTACCGCGGCAATGTCGTGCTGATAGGTGATGCCGCGCACACCACCCACTTCTCGATCGGCTCGGGCACCAAGCTGGCGATCGGGGATGCGATCGCACTCGCTGCTCAGGTGGAGGACCACGACGAGCTGCACTGTGCGCTCCAAGCTTATGACGAGCAACGGCGTGCCGAAGTGATCCCGATACAGCGCAACGCGGCGAGCAGCATGCGGTGGCTCGAGCGCGTGGAAGACCACATCGGACGCAACAGCGTGGATTTCGCTTACGAACTGTCGAAGCGCTACCGCTCCCGGCAACCGTTGTGGCGCTATCACCTGCACCTGGCGACCCAGATTCCGGCGTTGCGGACCGTGCGCCGCACCCTGACCTCGGCGCGGCGATGGCGGCACGCCCGGCTACGGGAACGCTTGGCCGACAACCACCGGAGTCCGTTTCACGGCAACCAGCGTGCGCCGGTGGGGAGGTGATCTCGGGAGTCGCTGCTCTGCTCACCCCGCGGGCATGTCGAAGATCCTGGTCAGCTGGGCGGCGAAGCCGATGTCGCCATTCAGCTTCACCTTTCCGGTGAGGAGCATCATGGCGGGCGAGCTGTTGCCGGAGACCAGTTCGAGGAACTGCTCGCCCGACATCGTCAGGGTGAGGCGTGGCTCGTGCGATGGCTCCGCGCTGGTCGAGCACTGCGGTGTCGCGCCACTGTGAGTCCCGGTGATCCAGATCTCGTACCGGTCGTCGCCGTGCGGTCCGTCGGTGAGCTGCCAGTGGATCGCCGAATCGGGCCCTGGCGCGTGCTCCGGGCGGAACTGACCGGCCATCCGGCTGAAGATCCGGTCCAGCAGCGTGCGGCGCAGTACCGGATCGCTGAGCACTGCGTCGAGCTGCTCGGCTGAGGCATTCTTGATCAACTGCCCGAATGCGCGCGGTTGCATGGCGGCGATGTCGTCGCCGACGCCCGGCGCGAGCAGCCCCGCAAACTCTGCCACGGACAGCTTCCGTGGATCGATACTGTTGACGTCAGCCACCTCCCTGCTAGCTCGTGAGTGGCAAACAGTGTTATAGCACTGCTACACACTCACGAGTGACCACAGTGGCGGTACTGTCGTTCCGGCTCGGTATGGCCGACGGGGTATCGGTCGCCGCGGCACAGTGGGTCGTGGTACTGCGCCGGCTCGGCTACCAGGTGCGCACCGTGGCGGGAGCCGGCACCGCGGACCGTCTGGTGCCCGGGCTCGCTGTGGACGCCCACCATCCGGCTCACCGGCGCGACGTCGACGCGGCGTTGCATGGTGTCGATCTTGTCGTGGTGGAGAACGTCTGCTCGTTGCCGATCAATCCGCCGGTGACCGAGGTGGTCACGCAGGCCCTGCGGGGGCGGTTGGCGGTGCTGCGGCACCACGACCTGCCCTGGGAGCTGGAACGCTTCGTGCAGCCGCATGGCTGGCCAGGCTGGCCACCCGACGACCCCGGCTGGCAGCACGTCGCGATCAGCGAGCGCAGCGCCGCGGAGCTGGCCCGGCGGGGCATCGATGCGACCGCCGGCTACCCCGGTTACGCCCGAATCCCCCGCCGCGGCAACCGGCCGGCCGGCCGGTCTGCGCTGGGTATCGCGTCGCAGCAGCGGTTGTTGCTGCAGCCCACCCGGGCGATCCCGCGCAAGAACATCGCCGCCGGAATCGCGCTGGCGCAGGCCGTCGACGCGGTCTACTGGCTGACCGGGCCCGCCGAGGACGGCTATGGTCCGCAGCTCGCCGACCTGCTGGCGCAGGCCCGCTGCCCGGTGCGCCGCGGGTTGCCCCGCGGGTTGCGGATGGCCGACGCCTACGCTGCCGCGGACGCGGTGGTGCTGCCCTCGACGTGGGAGGGCTTCGGCCTGCCGTTGATCGAGTCCGCGCTGGCCGGCCGGCCGCTGGCGGTCAGCGGCTACCCGGTGGCGCGTGAGGTGGAGAGGCTGGGGTTCACCTGGTTCCCCGTCGACGACCCGGTGCCGCTGGTCACCTGGTTCACCGACCCCGACCCGGCCCTGTTGGCAAGCAACCGCGCCCTGGCGCGGCGCCACTTCGGCCCCGACGCGCTGACCCGCCGGTTATCCGACACCCTGACCCGTGCCGGGCTGCAGTGCTCCCGAATTCACTAGCCCGTCGCCTTCCAAAACCCCAAATGGAACCTCAGACCCCTGCGGTCGGCGAGCGGGTCGGTAGTTGCGCCCGGGGTAGCCCGGAAGCGATGCTGAGCGAAACACGTTCTGAGAGCACTGGACCGGTTGAGGGGTTGAAACCTCATGTTTCGATACGCTGTTGCTCGGATCACGCCAACCAGATGAACGTGCCGCCTGGTCCGCGCAGACGTTCGGGTCAGCTCACAGCCACTTTGATCGCCGGGGCGGCAACCGTGGTTGCTGCGGCGATCGCGGCAGTTGTGACCTTCGCCACCGATGATCCACCATCCCCTCCGCCACCGACTCAACTGGGTGGCGACATCAGCGATGTCCAGTTCTCCGTCGGCAGACCATGCTGCCGATTTTCGGTGCAGTTCGTGGCCATCGGTTTCAATGGGAAGACGTGCCAGCTCGAGACCACGGTCGTCGATGCCACCACCGGTGACCGGGGTGCCCCGTACTTCCAGGCATTCCTGATGGAAGCGGATACGGACCGAGCGAACGCCGACGTCCCTGTGGGCCTGGACGATGCGACAGGTAGCTACTACGTGATCTTCGTCCTGCGAGGCCCAAACGGCGTGGAACTCGACCGCTACACGACAGCTTCCTTTGATGTCCAATAAAACTCTCCGTGTGTTCAGGTGGTCCAGTCTCTGCCGTGAGCGAGGGAGCGTTCGGGTCGACCGGCCAGACATCAAGGCCGGCTCATGTGGACGACCCCGACCACCTTCAACGGCCGACATCGCCCCAACTATGGTTCGATCATGTCAATGCTGGATGACCTGCTGCTCCGGCTGCTTCGTGGCCCCGTGCAGCGGCTGATCACCGAAGAACGTAACCGCTGGACCCACGGCGGCAGCGAGAATCCGCTCTACCGATACCGGGTGCACGGTGCACTGGAGCGGCTGCACATCGACCCCACGGCGATCGTGAACGATGCGCTGTTCAACGTGTCCGGCGGGGCGATCACTATCGGCGAGCACGCGTTCTTCGGCCACGAGGTCGCGGTGCTCACCGGCACCCACGACATCACCAAGTTCGGCCGGGAGCGGCAGACCACCTTTCCGCGGTCGGGGCGGGACGTGGTGATCGAGGAAGGCGTCTGGGTGGCCAGTCACGCGATGGTGCTCGGGCCGGTGCGCATAGGCAAACATGCGGTGGTCGCCGCCGGTGCCTTGGTGCTGGATGACGTGCCGCCCTACGCGGTCGTCGCCGGGCGCCCGGCGAAGGTGCTCAAGAAGATCGACGCAGCCGACCACGCTGCCCTGGCCGACCCGCCGTGAAGGTCGAGATCGGGGCGGGCGAGAAGCCGCACCCCGACTACGACGTGCACGTCGACATCCTCCCGCTGCCCGATATCGAGGTGATCAGCTGGATCGACCGGCTGCCGTTCGCCACCGCCTCGGTCGATGCGCTGCGCGCCAACCACGTGCTCGAGCACCAGAGTTACGAGCTCGTCGAGCCGACCCTGCGCGAGTGGGCCCGGGTGATGCGCCCCGGAGCCCGGCTGGACATCGGCGTGCCGGATGCCCGGTTCGTCGCCGGTCAGTGGGTGCGCGGCGAGATCAACACCGCCGAGGCGAACTACTGGATCCTCGGCGGTCACTCCGACCGGGCTGCGCACCAGGGTGTGGACGCGCGCGGCGTGCCGAGATGGATCTGGAACGCCCACCACACCATGTTCGACGCCGAGTCGTTGCGCGCGCTGGTCTCCCGCTGCGGGTTCACCGACCTGAACATCGTCACCTACGATGTCCGCAACCTGCGCTGCTACGCAACCCGTGAGTGGCGGTAGGAGTCATGGCCTGCATCGCCCAAGCAGGTTTCGACCAGAACTTTGGGGGCATGTTGTTGCGCATCCGAACCCTGACCGACTCCCTAGAAGGCTAGGTCCGACGAAGTCGGTGTGATCGAGTCAAGTTTGGGTTCATGCGGCGAGTCCGGCCTGTTGGGTGAGTTGGTCGAGAGCGTTTTGGTAGTTGCGGGCGGCGGTGCGTAGTTGGCT
>JBOHGE010000064.1:0-27084 GCA_050700055.1 Pseudonocardiaceae bacterium | reverse complement strand
TCAACGTCTCCATTCGGGACTTGACTACAAGACCCCACGCGAGGTCCGCGACGAGTACCTGAACCGGCAATACGCAGCCTGAAATAACCACCAAGAAAGCTGTCCGGAAAACGCAGGGCCCATCAGAGCCCTGCAACTACTGCTCGACGAACTCAACACCACCCCAGCCCACATCCCCGGCGACCCCCGCCCCATCACCTACAAACTCACTACACCCTAACTCAACCTCAACTACGATCTCGCCCTAACTTCCGGAGGTCTGGGCCTGCTCAAGACGCTCGACGCCGAGGGCTTCACTACCGTTCCCGTGCGGCACCGGCACCGGCGCTTGTTCGGCGGCGGATTCCACTGCTTCACCCTGGACACCCACCGCGCCGGTGCCTGCGAGGACTACCTGTCGTGACCTCGGCCCGCGTGCTGCTACCTCACCCCGCTCGTCGCCGAGATCTGTGGCAAGTTGACCTGGCCATCGCCGCAATCGTGATCCGCAACGGGCCCTCGCACACCGAGGTGATGCTGACACCGAACGGCCAGTGCACCGTGATCGAGATCGGCGCCCGTATCGGAGCCGGACACCTCGGCTTCCTCGTCCAGCACGCGCTCGGCATCGATCCATGGGCGGCCTGCCTGGACACCGCCCTGGGCCTTCCGGCTCAGCTCACCCCGAGCCGGAACAGCTACGCCACCGTGCGATTCCTGACCGCGCCGCGCCCAGGCCGCCTCGTCAGCGTGACCGGCCTCCCTGACCGAAGCCCGCAGGTCCCGATCATCCGGGTGCGCACGGCCGCGGGAGCGATCGTGAATGGAACGCAGGACAACACCGGTCGTCTCGGCAATATCGTCGTGGTCGGCCCGGACCGGCACACCGTCGACCAGTACGCGAACGACCTACTGACTCAGGTTCGGATCGACGCCGAGCCCCATCCAGCCGCGCAGCCACTGACCTCCCAGCGAGACTCGCGATGACCGGGCCGGCTCCCGCGTTGATCACAGCGGAATGCTTCCCGACACCTGCCCTGCTGCTGCGCACCAACGATCCGGTCGCCCAGCGAACCATCCGCGAATTCGCCCACAAGCAGGCCGAGGCGGCACGTGCCCTCCACCAGACGCTGACCGACGGTCTACGCGACGCCCACCACCTCAACGCGCGGGCCACCGCCTTCAGGACCGCGTTCGACGCTGTGGAGGACTGGCGTTACTGGATCGCGGCGGCCAGCCCTCAGCCGACCGGACGCTACGCCGTCGGCCACGTAGAGCGGTTCCGCACCCCGATCACCGACGACAACCCCAACCTGTTCCGGATCGGGGAGCCCGAGCGGTTCACCGACGGCGCCGTATGGAACCCGATCACCCGGACCTACGCCAAGGGCACCGAGACTCCAGCCAGCCGAACCATGCGGCGATTCGCTGCCCTGGCCGCCGCAACGTTCGCCGACTCGCCGAACGTGCGCGTCGTGTGCAACCGCGTTACCCTGCCCGACGGCCGTGTCGTGGGCGGAACGCGGCTGCTGCGCGGCGAAGCCGCCCACCGTGCCGCGACCGAGATGGTCGCGCGGATCGCCGCACGGGGCGGGGACACCTCCCGCATCATCACCGACGGCAAGCTGATCTACACCGCCAGCGCACCGGAGACCGACCGCAAGAAGATCTTCTCCAGTGCCATGACCCTGCTTGCCCAGAACCACGCCACTCCCGCCGCCGCGTTGACCGCCTGGCTGCGGGCCGCGTACCTGCTCTACCAGGCGCCACGCAGGAAACGAGGCAATGACGCCACGATCCGCACGTTCCTCCTCGCCGCCGGAACCTGCCTGCTGGACCTTCCGCCCGTGCTGTGGCATGACCTCGACCTGCGCGCCTACGTGCGACCAGCAGAACAGTTCATCGCCGAGTTGAGGGCCGCGCAGGACAGTGCTTTCGTCCATGCCGTGCTGTGAGTTCTTCGCCGCCACCCCGGGCACCGTGACTCATGCTTGGAGTTGGTCGAGCACCTCTCGCATCTGCTGGTAGGTCTCCGGGACTGCGTCAGCGTTGCCCAGCCGGTGCCGCTCCAGGCGGATCGCGCCGATGTGTTTGGCCAGGTAGAACAGCGACCGCCGAGCCGCAACGGCCGTGGATGGTCGAGGCCCATAGGTTTCCCAGAACGCGTCCCGCTCCGTGCCAGGCTTCTTGGCCGCCATGAAGATCGTCCAATCGGACTCAGGATCCCCCCACGACGTTCGGTCGTTGTCGAACACCCCGGTGATGGTGGGCTCCGGCGCGTCGGACGCCATCATCACGTTGACCGTCCACAGATCACCATGCAGCAGCCGTGGTTCGGTGACCTCGTTCAGCA
This sequence comes from Pseudonocardiaceae bacterium, assembly GCA_050700055.1. GTDB lineage: Bacteria > Actinomycetota > Actinomycetes > Mycobacteriales > Pseudonocardiaceae. The sequence continues at coordinate 24,752 of JBOHGE010000064.1, read as the reverse complement.
CCGCCTGGTACTTGTCAGCAGCGGCCATCACCTCCTGGACATCCGCAGAATCGAGACCGGCCTCATCCAGATCGGCCACGAGATCAGCGAAGAACGCGGCCACAGCCTCACCCCAGGTCCCAAAACCAGGGCCGGTCACAGGGCCGAACTGTTCCCCTCGCACGGCGTGGATGCTGCGGGTGATCGTCCCCATCTGCCGGAAGAACGACGTCCACGCCGACCGCGGATACTGCCCGATGCCTTCCGGACCCGAAACCCCATCGAGCATCGTCTGGAACAAGTAGTCCCGGGCAATGATCTCGCGGGTGAAGTCCGCCGCAAGCGTGCGCGGAATCATCGGGGCAATCGGAGCAAGAAACGGCGCACTCGCATACTCATTGCGCATCAGGCTGCGCTCGATGCGGTACTGGCGCGCCGGTTCGGGAGCAACGCGCAGGATGACCGGACGGTCCTCGCCGATGTCGACGCGGTAGGTGTTGTTGTACATCCCATTGCCGAGTTCGACGGCCGAGGAGACGCCTACGTTCGACCCGAACGCCCGCCGACACATGGCTTCGATCGCCTCGACAGTTACTGACTGCTGGAACGCATCATCGGCGCGCTCAATCGGACGGAACTCCACGCAGACTCCTTCAATGTGGACAGGGACATGGTCACGCCCGCCCGGTCAAGACGTGCCATCATCACAGGTCGAATTCGCCGTCCTTGGCGCCGGCCAAGAACGCGGCCCACTCCTCGCGGGTATACAGGTGCGCGGGCAGTTCGGGATGCTTAGAATGCCGAACAGCGATTTGCCCGTCACGGGTCAGGTCGACCTCGACACAGTTGTCACCACCGTTGGAGTAGGACGACTTCCTGAACAGCGTAGCGAGATCAAGTTCTGGCTGAATGGTCATGATGGCGCTTCCTGCTTGCCGGTGAGTTCAGCGGCCACGCGCTTGAGCAACTCCGCGCTCTTCCGCGGAGTCAAGGAAGCTCGCCGCAGCCGCTCATAGAGGTTGGTGTACCGCGTGACCTGCACTTCCTCGATCAGCGAAGTAAGCACCACATCGGTGGTCACCGTGTCCACCGCGACCACCCGCGGATCTCGCGAATCAAAGTAGGCGTAGACCGAGAATGCTGAGCGAGGCGTGACATAGCCGTCGATGGCCGCATCCACCGGCAGCACCCGCACAGTGATCTTCGGCTCGCGGACACACGCCACTAAATGCTGCATCTGCGACGCGACAACCTCGGGCGGGGCGGACAGCCGGCGGAGTGCGATCTCGTCCAGGACCACCTCGTACGACGGCCCATCAGGCCGACGCAACATCCGCTGCCGCGTCTGCCGGGCCTCCACCGCACGCTCCGACTGAAACGTCACCGGGCCGATCTCCGCCTCAGCCACCTGGCGTTGATAGGCGAACTCGGGAGTCTGCAACAGCCCCGGGATGAACGGCTGGAACTCCGTGATCGACACCGCGCCCGCCTCCAGGTCCGCATACAGGGCCTGTCGGGCTCCCATCTCTTGCCCGAATGAGGCCCACCAGCCACGTTCCGACGCATCCCGGGCGACCGCCATGATCGCCGTCCACCGGCCACCGTCCACACCCAACTCGTCAATGATCCGCATCACCGTGGCCTGGCTGTCTCGGATGACGTGCCCATTCTCCAGTCGGGTGATCTTCATTCGTGACTGGCCGATGCGCTTGGCCAGGTCCGCGTGCGTCAACCCGGAAGCCTCCCGCAGCACACGCAGCTCCACCGCCAACCGCTGCCGACGCACGTACGGACTGATCATCACATCTCCCTGCACACGGCGCATCACTGAACAGTTCGACTTAGCGTGCAGGTCAGTAGCCTATCTCACAGCATCAGCCAGCAATACCCACGCCGAGCTGAGCACACGTTCGGGTCGACGCCAGGCCGTGCCGCGAACGTCGTCGGAACACGCTCATCCACCATCGCTTGCTGCACCCAGGCGAGCAGTGTCTCGTCGCGTTCGGACAGCGTGCGTCCGGTCGGTCCCGGCGCGGCGCCGAGATAGCCGGTGGGCATCCCCAGCCCGCTGTCGGCCAAGAGGTCCAGGACGGCAACACTGGCCCCTGGGCCGTACTTCGCCCGGAACTTGCGGTGGTAGTCGGTCCAATGTCGATAGCCGAACGGATGCGCTGTCACGCGCAGTAGAGCGCTCGCGGCGGCTTCGGCCTCGCGGATCACCGGCTCGGGAACCGTGACCTTGCCATTCAGGCCCACGGTGATGCCAGCGGGTGGGATCCGGTGTCGCACATCCTGCGCATCTGCTGGGCCACCTGCGCCCTGGCGACGATGGGCTGCGGGGCGAGGCTCAGCTCCGAAAGGTCATGGTGGATCGCCCGGAATGCCGCGGCCAGGTCCGCGACCTCGGGCAGGTCATCTGCGTTCGTAGCTTCCAGCACGGAGCGTACGTGCCCCAAGGCGTCCACCACGGTCATCGGAGCGCGCAGCCCGGTCACCAAGAAGCCCTGGGAGACCCGCTCAGCCAGTAGGTCGTCGACCTGATGTGGTGCGGCGGCGGGGAAGTCCGCGCAGATTACCTTGACCAGGTCACCCAGCAGGACCGGCTCGCCAGCGGCCTGAAGCGCCGTGCGCACTGGTCCGGTATGGCGCACGGACACCTCCAGCGCGGCGAACCGCCCTGATCAAGAATCGCGCGGTGGTCCGGCGATCACGACACGATCGCCGCGCATGGTCGCGGTGTTGTTCGCCACCACGGGAAGCCGCCGCAGCAAGCCGGGGTACTGCTCCAAGCGATCAACGATCCGGCCCAACCACTGCGCGTCCGCCGATGACACGACCCGGTGGTCGTCGGTCCAGCGCGCGACCGGCGAGCCGTCAACGGCGACCGCCCCTGTTCCAGCGAAGAGACCGAACCGGGTTGATCGGCCCTGCCAGCGCAGCAGGTATGACGCCAGCGAGACCACGACCCGGCGCACGGAGCGCGTATCGGACTTCAGCCCGGCCAGCACCCGATTGATCTGGTCGGCCAAGACCGGGCTTGAGTGTCGTACTTACGTAGGCATCGGAAGATAATTTTCCGATGCCCATGGGGCAGTGCCAACTGTCAGCCCCGACCAATTGTCAGATATGGGCGCAAGTACAGCGCGAGGAAAGGGGTGGTCAGTTGTGGAGGAAGACCTGCTCCCACCTCTGGCTGAACTCGCTCAACTCGGGGGTCCGGCGAGCGGCCACAGTTCCGGTGAAAGCGCAGATCACGGTCTGGCTCCCCAGGTCACGACGTCGTTGAGGACGGTGAGCGTGGCCGTGTACCCGGCGTTCCACGAGTGCCGTGGCGGGAACGATCAGCGACGATGTCCACTTGCACCAATGCTGCGGTCGCACCGTGTCAGGTCCGTGTCGATGCAGGTCCGTTGTGCCACGTGATTCTCCAGGTCCATGGTTTGAGGCGTGGACCGGGGCGGATTATAGGGCAGCTCGGATCGCCGAATGAATCGGGGACGTTGTTGGCCGGCGGAGTGGTCGGTCAGTCGGGCCTTGCCCGTCCTCGCGGCCGGGGGTGATCGTATTCTGGCTGCAGCAGCCAGGCAGCAAGGGAAGGTAGCTGAGTCAGGTGTCAGATGCAGTGGTTCAGGACTGGGTGACGCGGGCCGCCGGGGATGTGCTCGTCGAGGCGCAGCGGCGACGTACCGGAGCGCTCATCACTTGCGCCTCGGGCATCAGCCCTTCCGGTCCGATCCACCTGGGAAATCTCCGTGAGGTCATGGTCCCGCACCTCGTCTGTGACGAGATCCTTCGTCGCGGGCTACCCGCGCGCCACATCCTGTCCTGGGACGACTACGACCGGCTCCGCAAGGTGCCCGCCGGCCTGCCCGAATCGCTCGCCGAGCACATCGGCCGTCCGTTGACGGCGGTCCCCGACCCGTGTGGTGACCACGAGAACTGGGCAGAACACTACAAAGAGCCTTTTCGGGAGTCTCTGACTGAACTCGGTGTGGATCTTGTGGAAATTAGCCAGACCCAGATGTACAATTCCGGCTGCTATCAGAGTCAGATCGTGACGGCGATGCGGCGACGGGCGGACATCAATGCGGTGTTGGCTCGCTACCGGACCAAACGCGGTACCGGCGACGCCGAGGACGACTCGGGCGCGGACGGCGCCTATCACCCATTTCGTCCGTACTGCGTCACCTGTGGACGTGACACCACGACCGTGACCATGTTCGACGATGACACGACCGAGCTCAGCTACATCTGCGAGTGTGGTACGACGGACGGACCCAGGCCGATCGCGCAGGTTGTCGGAAAGCTGGTTTGGAAGGTTGACTGGCCGATGCGCTGGGCCTTCGAGAAGGTGACATTCGAGGCCGGGGGCGTGGACCACTCCTCGCCAGGATCGAGCTTCACCGTCGGTTCCCACCTGGTGCGCGAGATATTCGCGGCGCAACCGCCGCTGTATCTGCCTTATTCCTTCGTCGGTACCAGCGGCTCGGCCAAGATGAGCGGTTCAGCGGGTGGCGCACCCACACCTGGGGATGCCCTGCGGATCTTCGAGGTACCGGTGCTGCGATGGCTGTACACCCGCCGCAGACCGAACCAAGCCATTACCCTGGCGTTTGATCATGAAGTGAGCCGAACCTATGACGAGTGGGACGCTTTGACCCGCAAAGTCGCCACCGATCAAGCAACCCCCGTGGACGCGGTAACCTATGCCCGAGCCACTGCGGTAGCAGGTGCCACCCTGCCTCGCACCGCCCGGCCGTTGCCGTTTCGAACTCTGGCGTCCATCGCGGATATCACTGCCGGGGATGACCAGCAGATGCACCGGATCCTGCAGGATCTGACCGCCGACGACCCGATCAGCGAACTCCGTCAGGCCCAGCCCCGACTGGACCGGGCCCGAGCATGGGTCAACGAGTATGTCGCCCGGCAAGACCGGACTCGACCACGCACCGAGGCCGACATCGCCCTCCTCGCCAGTATGAGCGAATCCGATCGGCAGGCGCTCAAACTCCTCCTGGAAGGGCTGGCCGGCAACTGGTCTCTCAACGGTCTCACCACCCTGCTTTACGGGGTGCCCAAAACACAGCTCGGGCTTCCCCACGACACGCCTGCCACCCCAGAGCTCAAGGCCGCCCAACGCGCCTGGTTCATCCAGCTCTACCGGCTCCTCATCGGGAATGACACCGGCCCACGCTTGCCGACCCTGCTGCTCGCCCTCGGCGTCGACCGGGTACGCGCACTACTCACCCCTCCAGCCTGAAAGGTGCTATTTTCGCCGGGGTCTTACTGGTCACCGCGAGATTCAGGCAGGTTGTCGGCGACCACTGCGCCACGCTGCCCCATGGGCCGCGGCTCGCCGATAGTGGTATCGCGCATGGTCTGGCGCTCGGCCTCGGAGTTGATCTCCGCTCCGAGCAGTACCACGAAGGAAGTCAGAAACAACCACAGTAGGAGCACGATCACACCGGCCAACGCGCCGTAGGTCTTGTTGTAATTACCGAAGAAGTTCACGTAAAGGCTGAAACCCGCACTACCGGCCAGCCACAGCAACGCCCCGACCACGCTACCGAACGTGATCCAGCGGAACTTCGGCGGGTTGCGGTCCGGAGCCACCCGGTACAGCACCGCCAGCCCGACCACGACCAGGGTGAACAACAACATCCACCGCACCACTTGGGCGAGCACCGTCCCGACCGGGCCTAGCGGTACCACCTGCAACACCAAGGGCACGACGGCGATCAGCGCCAGCGTCAGCACAAGGAATACGACCGCGCCCAGGGTGAGCAGCAGGGCCACCCCGCGCAGGCGCACAAAGCTCCGTTTCGCTTTCTCGTCGTAGGCGAGATTCACCGCCGACATCAGGTTCTCGGTCCCACTCGATGCGCTCCACAATGCCACCAGCAGCGAGACGATCAGCCCGAAGGTCAGCGCTCCACCGCTGCTATCGGTAATGGCAGTCAGTTGATCGGAGATCAGCTGTTGAGCGGCCTGTGGCAACCCCACGGTAAAGCTGCGCACCTGATCGGTGAGCCGCGCGGGATCGGCCACCAAGCCCACCAAGGTCACCAAGGCGATCAGTGCCGGGAACAGCGAGAGAAACAGGTAGAAGGCCACCCCGGCCGCCAGCAGTGTGATGTTGTGCTCCTGGCTCTCGTGAACCGCGCGCCCCAGCACCTGCCGCCATCCCAGCAGCGAGATCTGGGTGGGCGAGTCCGCCTGCCGGCCCACGTCGGGCCGCCGGTCGCTGGTGTCGAGTGGGCGGTCCACGCTCCTGCTTCGAGTCATGCTGCTGAACTTCCCCTATCCGGCCGGTTTCATGCCCCCCAGTCCTTCCGGTACTCGACGCCGGCGACGCGAGAGGTCGCCGGCGTCGAGTCCACGGGTCAAGGCCGGAGCAGGACCTTCACGGCACCATCCTGTTTTTTCTGGAACATCTCGTACGCCTGCGGTGCCTGGTCCAAGGGCAAAGTGTGGGTGGCGAAGCTTTCCACACCGAGGGGGTCGTCCGCGGTGAGCAGTGGCAGGATGTCATCCACCCAACGCCTGACGTTGGCCTGACCCATTCGCAGCTGGATCTGCTTATCGAACATCGTCAACATCGGCAGCGGGTCGGTCATGCCGCCGTAGACACCGATCACCGATATCGTGCCGCCGCGTCGCACGATATCGATTGCCAGCAACAGCGCGTTGAGCCGGTCGATTCCGGCGTGCTGCATCAGCGTCGCGGCCCATGGTTTGGGCAGCATGCCGGCTACCTGCTGGGCAACCTTCGCCCCTGATGATCCGTGCGCCTCCAGCCCGACGGCGTCGATGACGGCGTCGGGTCCACGACCGCCGGTCATCTCCCGGATCACCTCGGGAAGATCATCTTGATGCTCGCGCAGATCGAGCGTCTCGACACCGTGGCGCCGGGCCCGAGCCAGCCGCTCGGGAACCAGGTCGACGCCGATCACTCGCCCGGCGCCCCGATGCCGCGCGATGCGTGCTGACATGTCGCCGATCGGGCCCAGGCCCAGCACCACAACACTGCCGCCGGCCGGGATGCCGGCGTACTCGACCCCCTGCCACGAGGTGGGCAGCACATCGGACAGGTAGACGAAGCGCTCGTCGGGCGGGCCGGCGGGCACCGCGATGGGCAGCGTGTTGCCGAATGGAACTCTCAGGTACTCGGCCTGACCTCCCGGAACCTGCCCATAGAGCTTGGTGTAACCGAACAGCGCAGCCCCCATGCCCTGGTCTCGGACCTGGGTGGTCTCGCATTGTGAATGCAGACCTTGCCCGCACATGAAGCACGTTCCGCACGAGATATTGAATGGGATCACCACCCGTTGGCCGGGGCTGATCGCGGTGACCTCGCTGCCGACCTCCTCGACAATGCCCATCGGTTCGTGACCGAGAATGTCACCCTCGCTCATGAACGGGCCGAGCACCTCGTAGAGGTGCAGGTCAGATCCACAGATCCCGGTTGACGTGATGCGCACGATCGCATCCGTCGGATACTCGATCTTCGGATCGGCAACGGTGTCGACGCGAACGTCGCGCCGGCCGTGCCACGTCACTGCCTTCATGTCAGCCTCCGCCCAAAACCTGATCCAGTACTGCTTGGCATCCCCCGTCCGGTGAGGGCTCAAACCGGTTTCCAGGTCAAGACGTCGTTGAGCACGGTGAGCGCGTGACCGTGCACCCGCCGTTGTACGAGTGCCTCGCCGGGAACGACCAGCGACGATGTCCGTTTGCGCCAGGCGGAGCAGTCACGGCTGAATCCTTCGAGGTGGATCAGGTCGACCCAGCCATCGCCTACCCGGCTGCCCAGCAGCGGGCCATCCTCGCCGGGGGCCGCCCGTTGGAACTGGAAGCCCAGCAGCTTGAGATGGTCGAGCAACCGCTTGGCGATCACCAAATCTGGGCTGTCAGTCCGCATCGGGAGCAACCACCGCCCTAGTGCCAATCCTGCGACCGCACCGTGGCAGGTCCGTGTCAAGGTAAGTCCGTTGTGTCACGTGATTCTCCGGTGGGTAGCAGCAGGCCGGCCAGAGCTGGGCTACGGCGGTTGTGGGCTGGGAAACGGCGGGGCCGGGGGTGTTCAAGCGCGCCCCGGCCCCGCCGCGATCGGGGTCCGGCCACCCCGCCCTGGGTAACCTCGGAGGAGGAAGCGGGGGCGGGGCGGCCGGGGTCTGCGCCAGTGCGGCGCGGTGCCTACCGTGGCAGCGGGGCTGATGTCTTCGGTATCGCTTCCCCGTCCCACCTCGGATCACCTGATCTCCCCTCCTATCTTCTCTATCTCATTCGGGTGTTACCCTGGACTGCATGGGCACCGCGACAACCGGCAGTACAGAGCAGACCCTCCTCAAGGCACTGCTCCGCGCGCGGTACTGGCAGAAACACTCGACCTTCGTTCGCGAGTGGGATAAGGTCGCAAAAGCACTCGATCCGCAGCTCGAGGGAAGCTGGCCCCGGCACGCCCAATTCTACCGATGGTTACGCGGTGACCTGCGCGAGCTCCCGTACCCGGATGCCTGCCGGGTGCTAGAATCAATGTTTCCCCAGTACAACGTCAGAGACCTCTTCCGGCCGTGCTCACCAGAGAGTATGCACGGTGGAGAGCCGATCGCTGGCAATGCGATAGAAGAAATGGATCCCCTGATCAAGGCGGGTGTCTCCCAGCTGTGGCCGAGGACTGGTCCTGACGTGCTTTACGACTTGGTGTCACGCATCAACGGGGCGCACCATGAGGTGTCAATGTTCGGTCTGACCCGCAATTTCTACGCGTCAGCTGAGATGCTTCCCTTGTTCGAGTCGAAGGCATGTGAGATACCGGTGACTTTCTACGTCATGGATCCGCATTGCGACTCTCGGCGGGATCGATACCGCATCGAGCCGGCAGAAGCCGCTATGGAGGACCCTGCCCGGTACAAACGTGAGATCCTCCGTCCACTATTGGCCGCCTCCCAACGGGTATCCTCAGCCACCTCCTCGGCCGGTTTGCGGATATTCACCTATAACTTCCCCTGCTCGTTCGCCATAGAGAAGATTGATCGAAGCTGCCGAGTGATGCTGTACGGTCACGGCAAGCGGGGTACAGAGGGGCCGGTATTTGTCTTCGACGACAATACTCCCTACTGGGACTACTTCGCGGGCCAGATCCAGTGGCTGCAGCGACTAGCCGAAAGCCCACGAGAGCCGTGGACCAGTAAAGGCTTGACAGTGCGCCCCCTCCAAGAGTCGGACCTCACCGACCCCACCTAACAACCCCCTCCCCACCGGGAGCGGACCCCGTGGCTGGAGAGCGGGGTGGGGTGTCTGGCTTGGGTGGGGGTAGTTAGCTGTCACCCCGCCCACGAGGCTGGGCGGGGTGACAGCTGGTGAGTCACTTGAAGGCGTCTTTGATTTTCTCGCCGGCCTGCTTGAGATTGGCCTTGGCCTGGTCGAGCTTTCCCTCGGCTTCCAGCTCGTTGTCGTCGGTCGCCCTACCGGTGGTCTCCTTGCCCTTCCCTTTGAACTCCTCGATCTTGTTCTTGGCTTTGTCGGCAAGACTCATGACATCTCCTTTGCTCAGCTGGGGCCGGCTCTCGGGCTCTCTTCTCCGTGGTGGGAGACACCCAGGGACTACCCGCTAGAACTGGCGGCAAACCACCGGCACCACCCAGACGAGCCCGATGCGGGTCGAGGCCGCCCGCCCGCGTCGTGTTCACTGACGCCTTGACGGCTCAGGCATTAGGTCCGCAGGCATGGGTCACCGTGTAGTGCGCGCTGCCCGGTCTGCGAGGATTGCGGCTGAGGGCGGGCCGACGTGGGAAGGGATCACGTGGCAACCAGTAAAGCGGTGGCGGGCGAGTCCAACGATCAGATCGCCGTGCCGACCGCGATCGAGCGTGCCGCACGCCGGGAAGCGGCCCGCAACAACGCCGCGGACAGCAAGTTGTCGGATGTCAGCTCACTGCAGGTCGGTCCGAGCGCCGGCGCGGTGTCCAGGCAGCAGGTCCTGCATCGGGTGGTGATGCCCCGGGCAGACGATCCGCCGGACGTGCGCCCGCTGTACCTCGACGAACCGGAGTCCGCGCACGGCCGCACCGCGGAAGTCGTCTCACGCTCGACGGTGACCTTGCCACCCTGGAGCCAGCTGTCGTTCGCCACCTACTTCAACGCCTTCCCGGCCAGCTACTGGAAGCGCTGGACCCGGGTGGAGGAGGTGGCGCTGCGGCTGTCGGTGCGGGGCGCCGGGCGGGTGGACCTCTACCGCTCCAAGGCCAACGGCGACGTCGTGCACCTGGAGGGCAAGCAACTCGACACTGGCGGTGGGACGGTCGAGCTGGAGTTCCGGGAGTCGCTCGCGCCGTTCGAGGACGGTGGGTGGGTCTGGTTCGATGTCGCCACCGTGCGCGAGTCGCTGACCGTCGCCGACGCCGCGTGGATCGTCGACGAGCCGCTGCCCACCCACCCGCTGGCGGTGGCGATCACCACCTTCAACCGGCCGGCTGACTGCGTGACCGCGCTGGCGGCGCTGGCCGAGGACCCAGCGGTGCTCGACGTCATCGCGAAGGTCTTCGTCGTCGATCAAGGCAGCGTCAAGGTACGAGACCACCAGCGGTTCGCCGCCGTGGCGGCCCAGTTCGGTGACCGGCTGGAGGTGATCGACCAGGAGAACCTCGGCGGCTCGGGCGGGTTCGCCCGGGGCATGCTCGAGGCACTGCGCACCACCGGCGTCGAGCACGTGATGCTGATGGACGACGATGTGCGGCTGGAGCCCGACAGTGTGTTGCGCGCCCATGCCTTCGCCAGCGCGACGTCGTCGCCGGTGATCGTCGGCGCGCAGATGCTGAACCTGCAGGTCCGCAGCCAGCTACACGCCATGGGCGAGATCGTGGACCTGCGGACCAGCTTCTGGCGTCCGGCACCCGGCTCGGTCTACCAGCACGATTTCGCCAAGCTGACGCTGCGCAAGCAACGCTTGTTGCACTCCCGCATCCACTCCACCTACAACGGCTGGTGGATGTGCCTGTTCCCGCGGGAGGTGCTCGAACGCACCGGCCTGCCGCTGCCGTTGTTCATCAAGTGGGATGACGCGGAGTACGCCCTGCGCGCCGGCGAATGCGGTTTTCCGACCGTCACCCTGCCCGGCTCGGCGATCTGGCACATGCCCTGGACGGACAAGGACGACGCGACCGACTGGACGGCGTATTTCCACCTGCGCAACCGACTGATCACGCTGGCCCTGCACAGCACGTACGACGTCCGCCGGGCGCTGGTCCAAGACGGTCTGCGCAGCACCTTCAGGCACCTGATGGCGATGGAGTACTCGACGGTGGCGCTGCACCACAAGTCGATCGAGGACTTCCTCGCCGGGCCGGAGGGTCTGTTCGCCTCCCTACGTGACGGGCTGCCCGCCGTGCGCGCCTTGCGCGAAGGCTACGACGATGCCCGGATCCTGCCGTCGGCCCAGCAGCTGCCGATGCCGTTGTTCGATCCGGTCCGGGTCGAACGGCTGCTCGAGCCGCCGGTGCACCTGGCTTCCATCGCCAAACGGGCGCTGTCCACCATCTCCCACCACCTGCGCTCCCCGGCTCCGCAGACCCGGATCCGCCCGCAGATCAACGTGCCGGCTCGCAACGCCCGCTGGTTCCTGCTGGGCATGGTCGACTCGGCCACCGTATCCAACGCCGACGGTAGTGGGGTCGCCTTCCGCCGGCGGGATCCGCAGCAGTTCCGCGCTCTGCTCGCCCGGACGATCGCGCTGTACCGGCAGCTGGTCGCGGAGTGGGACGACACGGCGCAGCGCTACCGGGCCGCGGTGCCGGAGCTCACCTCCGTCGACTCCTGGGAACAGGCGTTCAAGGGTGACCAGTCGCCGCAGTGAGGCTCACCCGTACCGCGCGGGCCATGATAATGATGACGACGGCCGGTCCGGCGAGCTGCGCCGCCACCGTGGCCACCAGCGGGGCACCCGGAGTGAACAGCAACGCGCCGAACACGACGGTGCCGGTGATCCACGCCGACATCACCGTCCGGTGCCGGCCCAGCGCCACCAGCGCGGGCTGCAGCACCTGCGCGATCATCATCAGCACCGTGCTCAGCCCGAGCAGAGCGGCGACCAGACCGGGCAGCTCGCGGGGAGCGTTGAAGAAGACCCGGGCAGCCCAGGGACCGGCGATCGCCGCAGCCACGACACCGGCCGAGCCGATCGCCGCCACCACCATCAGCACGGTGCGGATCTGCTGACCCACCCGCCCGGCCGCCCCACGCTCGATGGCGGCGGTGAGTGCCGGCAGCAGGAATGCCTGCACGGGGGAGAACAGGAACAGCGGGATCCGGGCCAGCACGAACAGTGAGACGAAGCTGGCCGCGGTGGCCGGATCGCCGGTGAGCCGCGAGGTCAGCACCACCGGTGCGATGTTCGCCAGCAGCAGGGTCAGCGTGCAGGCGCCGGCCAGGAACCCGACACCACGAGCCATCGGTCGCAAGCCCAGCCGCGGTCCGGGGGCACCGAGGTGCACCCCGACCGCCGTCGCCGCGGCGGCCACCAGCATGCCGAGTGCGAACACCAACCCGAAGGCCGCGGTACCAGCGAAGCCCACCCAGACCAGCACCACGGAGGGGACCAGCCGGGCCAGCCCCTCGATCGCGAGACTGGCGCCGTACCAGCCGTACCGGCGCTGCCCGCTGAACAAGCCCCGGATGACGTACACCGACCCGGCTCCGGCGACGGCGACGACCGCCGCGACGAGCAGCGACCACGCTCCCCCGAACACCCGGTGTACCAGCAGCGGAGACAGTGCCAGCAGCAGGGCGACCGCCGCGACGGCGAGCACCGCGCTGATCACCGTGGCGGCCCGCAGCACGGGCGCGGTGGGGCGCCCGGTGGCGATCCGGCTGCTGATCTCCCGGCTGGTCTCCTGCTCGACAGCCACGAAGACGCCCGGCCCGACCACCGCGACGAGCAGGTACAGCGACGCCACCGCCGCGTACTCGCGGGGCGCCAGCGCATGCCCGGCTAGGCCGAGGAAGGCATAGGCGGAGATACCGAGCAGGACCAGTCCAGCGCCGACCGGCGCGATCTCCGCCAGCCGCGCCCGCAGCTGAGTCGTGGTCCCCAGCACGCTGCCACGGTACGGGACGCTTGCCCGCACCATGGCACCCGCACCGGTGCAGCGGTGATCAGCTAACGTGCCGCGGTGTGCGCGACGGATTGGTTCTGCTGGTAGCGCTGCTGGTCTGCTACCTGCCAGGGCTGGCGCTGATGGCGGCGCTGGGGGTGCGGTCCGGCGGGTTGTTGACGGGCCTGGCACCGGCGGTGTCGGTGGGTGTGGCGGTGGCCACCGGTGCCGGGACCGCGACCCTCAGGGTGGCCTTCGGCGCCGTCTCGCTGGGCGTCGTCACCGCGGTGCTGTTCGCGCTGGCCGCCGGGCTGGAGCTGCGCCGGCGCGCCACCCGGCCAGACCTGGGCCGGCTCACCGGGCGGGTGGTCGGGACGGTACTGGTGGCCGCCGGCGCCGCCACCGGGGTGGCCACCTGGCTGCGCGGGATGGGCCCGTTGTCGACCGTCCCGCAGGAGCACGACATGGTGACCCATGCCGTGCTGGCGGCATACATCCAGCGCAGCGGGCACGCCGCCGCCTGGCAGCTGCTGCCGGCTGATGTCCTGACCGGGTCCCCGGTGGTGTTCTACCCCTCGGGCCTGCACCTGCTGGTGGCGGTGACCGGTGACCTCACCGGCGCCACGGTGCCAGCGCTCAACGCCGTGACCGTGGTCATGCTGGCGGTGGGTCTGGCGCTGTCCGCGGCGGCGCTGACCGTGGTCGCGGCCCGGCAACTGCAGCTGGCCCGCTCGACGGCGATGCTCGCGGCGGGCGTGGCAGCGCTGGTCGCGTCGGGGCTGTACCGGCCGACTTTCCAGTTGATGCACGACGGCGGCATCCTGGCCAACGGTGCCGCGCTGGCCCTGACCCCGGGTGTGGTCGCCGGGGTGCTGCTGTTGCCCCGCCTGCCGCGCACGTCCGCGGTGGCTGTCGGGGTGGCCTGCGCCGGGGTGCTGTCCGTGCACCCCAGCGCCGTGGTCTCGGTGGGGTTGACGGTCATCGCGTGGTGGGCCGGGCAGGCGCTGACCCGTCAGGGGCGCCGGCAGCTACGCGGGCAGTGGGCCGGCCTGCTGATCACGGCTGGGACGGCGGTGGCTCTCGGGTGCGCGACGCTGCTCGGGGCGCTGCCGGCCAACGGGCGAACCGACGGGTGGGCGCCGGACATCCCGCCCACCGCGTTCGGCGACGCGGTGGGCAGCACGCTGGCGCTGTCCTACGGTGGGTATCTCGACCCGCAGCGGTCCCTGGGTCAGGTGTTCGCGGCTGCCCTCGTCGCGGCCGGGGTGCTCGCGGTGGTCGCCCGGCGGTGCGGGTTCGGCCCGGTCACCGCCTGGGCGGTCTGGTGCCTGGTGACGATCGGTGCCTTCCTGACCCCCGGCTCGGGGCCGGACGCCCTGGTCACCGGGTTCTTCTACCACGCCCAGCTGCGGGTCTGGTCGCATGTGTCCCTGCTGGCACCGGTGCTCGCCGCGCTCGGTGTGGTGCTCACCGCGAGCTGGTGTGCCGTCTGGTTGCGCCGGCATTCGCCGGTTCCGGCCCGGTGGGCGGCGGCTGTGCTGGTGGTGGTCGCGTGGCTGGGTTACCTGATCGGGCCGGCCTGGCGTTACGCCCAGACCAACCTGACGTCGGTGGCGGCCCGCTACCACACCCCCGACTTCGTCCGGGTCACCGACGACGACCGGCGTGCGATCAGCTGGTTGGCGGCGCACATCCGACCCGGGCAGCGGGTCCTCAACTCGCCCAATGACGGTTCCACCTACCTGTACGTCGAGCGTGGCATCCCGGTGCTGAACATCGCGACGCTGGGCATCGACGGTGTCCCCTACAGCTACCAGCTGCTGCGGTCCTTCCGCTCCTACCCGACCGACCAGGGTGTGCGGGACATCCTGCTGCGGTACGACGTGGCCTGGGTGTACGTCGACTCCCAGGCGCCCATCATCGGCTCCGGCCGCTCACCCGAGGGCTGGGCCGCTACCAGCGGCTTCAGCGTCGCTCCTGGTCTGGCCGATCTGGCCGGGCTGCCCGGGTTGGCCGCCGTGTTCACCAGCGGCTCGGTCACCGTCTACGCCTTGGACCCCGGCGTGCTGCGGGCGCTGCCGGCCGGCGCGCGGTAGCGTCGTCGCATCGCGCTAGCCTGACGGCCATGCGGGCGGTGGTGACGGGGGGAGCCGGCTTCATCGGCTCGAGCATCACCGACGCGCTCGTCGGCGCCGGGGCCGAGGTACTCGTCGTCGATGATCTGAGCCGGGGTAGCCGGGCCAACCTCGAGTTCGCCCTGGGTCGCACCGCCCGGCTGGCCCAGGTCGATGTCTGCGACGACGCAGCCCTCCAGGAGGCATTCCGGTCCTTCCGGCCGGAGCTGGTGTTCCACCTGGCGGCCCAGATCGATGTGCGGGTCTCGATGGACCAGCCGGCCCGCGACGCGGCCGTCAACGTGCTGGGGTCGGTGAACGTGTTCTGCGCCGCGCACGCCGCCGGCGTGCGCCGGGTGATGAACACCTCAACGGGTGGGGCGATCTACGGCGCGGCTGCCGCGGTGCCCACTCCGGAGACGGTGACCGCCGATCCGATCTCGGGCTACGGGCTGAGCAAGCTCACCGCGGAGCACTACGCCCGCTGGTTTCGCCGGATGCGCGGGCTGGATGTGGTGACGTTGCGCTACGGCAACGTCTACGGCCCCCGCCAGGATCCCCGCGGCGACGCCGGGGTCATCGCGATCTTCTGCGACCGGGTGCTCGCCGGGCGTAGACCCACCGTTTACGGCGACGGAGCACAGACGCGCGACTACGTGTTCGTCGCCGACATCGTGGCGGCCAACCTGGCCGCGGCCAGGGCCGTCGCTCCGGCTTATCCCGAGTACAACGTGGGAACCGGCACCGAGGTCAGCGTGCTGGCGCTGATCCAGGCCGTCGCGGCCGCGGCCGGCGTGGACCCGGAGGACTTCGAGCCGGACTTCGCCCCGGCCCGCCCCGGCGATCTGCTGCGCAGCTGCCTCGACGTCACCCGGGCCCGGGGCGATCTGGGCCTGCCACCACCCACGCCGCTGCCCGAAGGGCTGGCCCGCACCGTGGACTGGGTTCGCACCCGTGAGTGGCGATGCGAGCCATAGCTCGCATCGCCACTCACGGGTTATCCACAGGTCTGTGCTCGGTCAGCGTGCGTCAGCATCCGCGAGTTCTTAAGGAGCGCCAACCGTGAGCACTGTCGACGTCATGCTGCCCTACTACGGGCCGGTGAATCTGATGCAGGCGACTGTGCGCAGTATTCTGGCGCAGCAGGATCCGGACTGGCGGCTGACCGTGATCGATGACGGCTACCCCGAGCCTGGTATCCCGGAATGGTTCGCCTCCTTGGCAGACGAGCGCATCCGGTACCTGCGCAACGAACGGAATCTGGGTATCAACCGCAATTTCCAGCGCTGTGTGGATCTGGTTGAACGCGACGTGATCGTGATCATAGGCTGCGACGACCTGATGCACCCGAACTACCTGAGCACCGTCCGCGCGGCGTTTGTGCAGTTCCCCGAGGCCACCCTCGTCCAGCCCGGGGTACAGGTCATCGACGAGTACGGGGCCCCGGCCCGGGGGCTGATCGACTCCGCGAAGCGGGTGCTGTACGCACCGCGGGTGAGCGCACGCACCGAGCTGGCCGGTGAGCAGCTCGCGGTCAGCCTGCTGCGGGGCAACTGGCTCTACTTCCCGTCGCTGGCCTGGCGTTCCGCGGCAGTCTGTGCGGTCGGGTTCCGCGAGGGGCTCGACGTGGTGCAGGATCTCGCCTTGGTGCTCGACCTAGTCGAGCGCGGTGCGCGGCTCGTGGTCGACCCCGAGGTGTGCTTCTCCTACCGGCGGCACCGGGAGAGCTGCTCGTCATGGCGGGCGCTGGACGGCAGCAGGTTCGTCGAGGAACGCTCGTTCTTCCTCGACGAGGCGACCCGGATGCAGTCCCGCGGCTGGCACCGGGCGGCCCGGACCGCGCACCGGCACACCTCCTCGCGGCTCAATGCCCTGACGCTACTGCCGGCGGCGGTCCGCCAGCGTGAGCCGAAGGCGTGCCGGGCCTTGGCCCGGCACGCCTTCGGCCCGTGAGTGGCGATGCGAGCCATGGCTCGCATCGCCACTCACAGGTTATCCACAGGGCCGCGGTCGCGGTTGGTCAGCTCGGCATCGCGCAGCGCCACGGCACGAGCCAGGTCGGTCAGGTGGTTGCTGATCTCGCGCTGGCGCAGGTAGGTGTTGAGCATGCCGAACACGAAGGCGACGACCAGCAGGTAGACCACTAGGTCGGTGCCGCGGCCGACGCCGACCTGCTGGGCGATCCAGGTCGTGTCGCCGGGTCGCAGCACCGCGTAGATGTTCACCACGATGAACGCGAAGAACGCGATGCGCTTGCTGGCCCGGATGCGGACGTTGTGCGCCCGGCGGACGAAGTAGATCACCGCGCCCAGCGCCGCGAGGACCAGAATGATCTGCACGATCATGCGACGTTCACCTCTGGTTGCGCACGGCCAGATCGAACAGGATGTTGACCCCGTTGATAAGCGACTGGCCCTTGCTCATCGAGTACTCGGTGTAGTGGATCGTCACGGGAAGCTCCCGCACCGTCCACGAGGATCGCGCCAGTTGTGCCACGATCTCCGACGCGTGGGCCATGCCGTTCATCCGGATGCGCAACTGCCCGGCCACCTCGCGGGTGAAGACCCGCAGGCCGTTGTGCGCATCGGTGAGGCGCATCGTGCGTGCCGCCGGGCTCAGCGTCACCACCAGGCCCAGCACGATGCGCTTGAGCAGCGGCACGCTGTGGTCAGCCCCCAGGAAACGGGAACCCAGGATGACGTCGGCGAGCCCGCCGCGGGCTGCCTCGACCATGCGCGCGGCATCGGCGACCTGATGCTGGCCGTCTGCGTCGAAGGTCACGAAGAACCGGCCGCCCGGGCGGGCCAGCGCATAGTGCAACCCGGTCTGCAACGCCGCGCCCTGCCCCAGGTTGATCGGATGCCGGACCAGGTGCGCGGCGGTGTCGACGATCCGCGCCGCGGATCCGTCGGTGCTGCCGTCGTCCACGCATACGATGTTGCGAAACGTCGGGTGCAGGCCGGCCAGCACGTCGGCGATCACGCTGGCCTCGTTGTATACGGGAATGATCACCCATGTGTCGTCGTTGGCCATCCGCGACTCCTCATGATGACCGCCGGTCCTGGCTGATCGACGCAGGCTAGCAGGGTCGGCGGGCCCGACGTGCGAGCGCTGTCGGTGGGTGGGGCTACCGTCGGACCATGCGTACTCAGCGGCTACCCTCGACGCCCGTGAGTAGCCCTCAGCACGACCTGATCGTGGTCGGTGCCGGGTTCTTCGGTCTGACTGTGGCCGAGCGGGTCGCCACGGTGCTGGGCCGCCGGGTCCTGGTGCTGGATCGGCGCCACCACATCGGCGGCAACGCCTACTCCGAGACCGAGCCGGAGACCGGGATCGAGGTGCACCGCTACGGCGCGCACCTGTTCCACACGTCGAACAAGCGGGTCTGGGACTACGTCACCACGTTCACCGACTTCACCGGCTACCAGCATCGGGTGTTCACCATCCACCAGGGCCGGGTCTACCCGATGCCGGTGAACCTGGCCACGATCTGCGAGTACTTCGGCGAGTACCTGACGCCGAGTCAGGCCCGGGCGCTGGTCGCCGAGCAGGCCGCCGAGATCCAGGGCAAGGACGCGGTCAACTTCGAGGAGAAGGCGATCTCGCTGGTCGGGCGGCCGCTGTACGAGGCATTCGTCAAGGGCTACACCGCCAAGCAGTGGCAGATCGACCCCACCGAGCTGCCGGCGGCGACCATCAGCCGGTTGCCGGTGCGCTACACGTTCGACAACCGGTACTTCAACGATACTTACCAGGGCCTGCCGGTCGACGGGTACACTGCGTGGCTGAGCCGGATGGCCGACCACCGCAACATCGAGGTCCGGCTGGACACCGACTTCTTCGACGTGCGTGACGATCTTCCCGGCGACGTGTCGGTGGTCTACACCGGCCCGCTGGACCGCTACTTCGACTACGCCGAGGGCGAGTTGGGCTGGCGCACCCTGGACTTCGAGCAAGAGGTGCTGCACACCGGTGATTTCCAGGGCACGTCGGTGATGAACTACGCCGATCTGGATGTGCCTTTCACCCGGATTCACGAGTTCCGGCATTTCCATCCGGAGCGGTCCTACCGCACCGACCAGACCGTGATCTTTCGGGAGTACTCGCGGTTCGCGCAGCGCGGTGACGAGCCGTACTACCCGATCAACACCGCGGCGGACCGGGCGAAGCTGGAGCGCTACCGTGAGTCGGCCCGCAAGGAGACGGCCAACCGCAAGGTGCTCTTCGGTGGTCGTCTGGGTACCTACAAATATCTGGACATGCACATGGCGATCGGTTCGGCGCTGTCGATGTACGACAACCGGATCGCGCCTTACTTCACCGAGGGTTGCGCACTCGATTGCGCAGCCGCATCTTCGGAGGACTGATCGCTTGACGAGTACCACCGAGCGCCCGGCACCGCAGCACGCCAGTGCGGCGACCGGCCAGCGCCTCGAGCCGTCCTCGACGCTGCTGCAGCGGGTGATCCTGCCGCGGCGAGCCGATCCGATGGCCGTCCGGGCGCTTTATGTCGATGAACAGCCGGCCACCGCCCAGCGGGTGTGGCCGCCCACCGGCACCACCGAGCGTGACCCGCTCGACGTCGACCTCCGGGTCACCCTGGCCAACTCCAATGCGCAGCGGGTGTGCGTGCTGTCCCGGACCAGCGTGCGGGTGCCCGAGCAGACCGAGGTGTCCTTCGCGGCGTACTTCAATGCGTTCCCGGCCGGTTACTGGCGGCGCTGGACCCCGTTGCGCACCCTGCACCTGCGGTTGGACGTCGAGGGCGCGGGCCGGGTCGACGTCTACCGATCCAAGCACGACGCGACCCCGATCCACGTCCACGGCGCGCTGGTCGCGGGTCGTCGCGAGTTCGACATCGAGCTGGACCTGACCCCGTTCGAGGCCGGCGGGTGGTACTGGTTCGACCTCAGCACCGAAGACGGCGAGCTGACCGTGCACTCCGGTGGCTGGCACGCGCCGATCCCGGCCCCGGGCCGCGCCGCGGTGACCATCGGCATGCCCACCTTCAACCGTCCCACCGACTGCGTGGCCACTCTGCGCGCGATCGGCTCCGACCAGCTGGTCCGCTCCATCGTGACCGCTGTGGTGATCCCTGACCAGGGCGTGCGCAAGGTTCGTGACCAGGACGGATTCGCCGCCGCTCAGGCTGCGCTGGGTGACCGTTTGCGGATCATCGACCAGCCCAACCTCGGCGGCTCGGGCGGGTACGCCCGGGTGATGTACGAGGCGCTGGAGCACACCGACTGCGAGCAGATCCTCTACATGGACGACGACATCGTCCTGGAGCCCGACTCGATCCTGCGTGCGGTGGCCTTCTCCCGGTTCGCCCGCCGCCCGATGCTGGTCGGTGGGCAGATGCTGCAGGCCCAGGCCCGGTCGCGGCTGCATGCCTGGGGTGAGATCGTCGACCGGCAACGGATGCGCTGGAACAAGGCCCCGGGCACCGAGTACGACCATGACTTCGCCCAGCACCCGCTGCGCCAGACCGCCTGGATGCACCGGCGCACCGACGTCGACTACAACGCCTGGTGGATGTGCCTGATCCCGCGGGTCATCGCCGAGGACATCGGGCTGCCGCTGCCGCTGTTCATCAAGTGGGACGACGTCGAGTACGGGTTGCGCGCCCAGGCCGCGGGCTACCCCACCGCGACCGTCCCCGGGGTGGCGATCTGGCACATGTCGTTCGCCGACAAGGACGATGCCACCGACTGGCAGGCCTACTTCCACCTGCGCAACCGGTTGGTCGGCGCGGCGCTGCACGGCACCGACGCCCGACCGACGGCGATGCTCGTCGACAGCCTCAAACACGCCCTGAGACATGCCTTGGCGATGGAGTACTCCACTCTGGCGTTGCAGGAGATGGCGATCCGGGACTTCATGGCCGGGCCGCAGGCGCTGTTCGAGAAGCTGCCCACGGCGCTGGGGGAGGTTCGGGCCCGCTGCGCCGACTTCACCGACGGGCAGGTGGTGGACTCCCAGCAGCTTCCTCCGCCGGCCGGTGGACCCCTGGACGTGCAGCACATGCTGAAGGCACCCACCAACCCGATCACCATCGGGGTGACCCTGCTCAGGCGGTTGGCCCACCAGCTGCGGCCGGTCGATGCCCAGGCCCAGCACCGCCCGCAGGTGGCGCTGGCCCGCGCCGATGCCCGGTGGTTCGTCCTGTCCGGGCTGGACGGGGTGACCGTGTCCACCGCGGACGGCCGGGGTGTGACCTACCGTAAGCGGGATCCCCGGGCGTTCCGCTCGATGCTGGCCCGTTCGGTGGTGCTGCACCGGGAGCTGGCACGGGAGTTCCCCCGGCTGCGCACGCGTTACCGTGCCGCGGCCCCGGAGCTGACCAGCCGGGCCGGCTGGAAGCGGGTGTTCGGGGCATGACACCTGATCAGCGGGAGATCGCGCTGCTCACCGCGGTGCAGCGCAGGATCGCGGTACCGCCGGTGATCAGCGTCGCCCGCGCGCTGTCCCATTTCGGTGAGCACGCTGCGGGCTGGCTGGTGCTGGGTGTGCTGGGTGCCCTGGTCGACCGGCGGCGCCGCCGGGACTGGCTGATCTGCGCGGCCACGGTGGCCGGCGCGCACGGGGCGTCGATCGGCGTCAAGCGGGTGGTCCGCCGGCACCGCCCGACCGACCCCTCGGTCGCGGTGTTGGTGGGCACGCCGAGCCGGCTGTCCTTCCCGTCCTCGCACGCCGCCTCCACCACCGCGGCCGCGGTCCTCTACGGCGGCTTGCTGCGCCGCCCACTCGGCGCTGTGCTGGTGCCGCCGATGCTGATCAGCCGGCTGGTACTGGGCGTGCATTACCCGACCGACGTTCTGGTGGGCTCCGCCCTGGGCGCCGCCATCGGCGCCGGGATGCGCCGGCGGTTGCGCTCACGTCACCAGAGAGGACGGCGATGACCGCCACCACCCAGCCGGGCAGTCTCGTCGGGCGGACCAACCCGGTCATCGGGCTGTTCCGTACCATGCGGCCCCGGCAATGGTTGAAGAACGTCCTGGTGCTGGCCGCTCCGTTCGCCGGCGGTTATCTTTTCCAGCTGCACGTGCTCATGGTGGTCGGGCTCGCGTTCGTCGCGTTCTCGCTCGCCGCATCCGGGGTGTACCTGGTCAACGACGTCCAGGACGTCGAGGCTGATCGGGCTCACCCGACCAAGCGCAACCGGCCGATCGCGGCGGGGATCGTGGCGCCGCAGCTGGCGCTGGCTGTCGCGGTGCTGCTGTTCGGGGCCGCGTTGGCAGTGTCCTTCCTGGCGTCGACCGACCTGGTGCTGGTCACCGCGGTCTATATCGCCGTGCAGGTGTCGTACTGCTTGTGGCTCAAGCATCAGCCGGTGGTGGACATCGCCATCGTCGCGTCCGGGTTCTTGTTGCGGGCTGTTGCCGGTGGCGCCGCCGCGGGAATCGAGCTGTCCCAGTGGTTCCTGCTCGCCGCCGCGTTCGGGTCGCTGTTCATGGTGGCCGGTAAGCGCTACGCCGAGATCCGGCTCGCTGAGCGCACCGGCGCGCAGATCCGCCGGTCGCTGGCCGGTTACACGGCCTCCTACCTGCGTTTCGTGTGGACCTTGTCGGCCACCGTGGTGATCATGACTTACGGTCTGTGGGCTTTTCAGCTCAGCCAGATCAACCACTCGCGCTGGCCGATCATCTCGCTGGTGCCCTTCGTGCTGGCCGTGTTGCGCTACGCCGTGGACGTCGACGGCGGCAACGGCGGCGAACCAGAGGAGATCGCCCTAGGAGACCGCGTGCTCCAGGTGTTGGGCGCCGCCCTAGTCCTCACCCTGCTAGCCGCGGTATACCTCTAACCCGCGTGGCTCCACCGACGATGAGTTCGGCCACGTCAAGCGCCACCATCCGCTATGTGCACAGACCCGATCTGTCCGCCTCAGCCTGCCGAGCTCGACGGCAGCGTGGCGGCGGCCTCGAGCAGCATCCAAGCGGACAGCTGCACCGACAGGTCACGCTCGGCCAGGCCCGGCCCGGGCGGCTGCGCCGGGACCGTCCATTGCGGACCGAACACCGGGCCGCCGTCGGCGATGGTCCGGTTGGTCCAGGCCGCCTCGGCGGAGTCCAGGACAAGGCGCGCGGCGGTCGGCAGCCGGCCGGCCGCCAGCGCGAGGTAGCGGGCCAGGATGCCGGTGAACAATCCGCCGTCGCCGCCGCCGTGCCCACGCAGCACGCCGCCGTCGGTGAGGTGCTCGGCGACCGCGCGTACGGTCCGGTCAGCCTGTTCACGCCAACGGGGTTGCCCCGTGGCGGCACCCAACTCGAGGCAGGCGCCGAGCAGCACGCCCTGGCAGTAGCTGTAGAGGGGCCGCTCGAGAGTACGCACCGACCCGTCGGAGTCCACCCGCGCGCCGTCGAAGACCAAGCCGGTCTCGGGGTCGATCAGGTGCTGCAAGATCCAGTCCACTAAGGACGCGGCGATGCCCAGGTTGCCCCGCCGGGCGTAGAGGATCGCGGCCGGGCCGGTGGCCGCGACGTTGACGAAATCATCGCCGACCCGCCAGCGCATCCCCCCGCTCGGGCCGCGGCCGGCCCGCAACCGGCGCAGGATGGCCTGCTCGGCGCCGGGCCGGCGCACCCCGGTCAGCGCCGCGCTGCGCTGCAACGCCAAGCCCAGCCAGGCGATGTCGTCGTAGTAGTCGTTGACCCAGCCGGTGAGGTTGCGCATCCGGATGCCGCGGACCAGCGCTGCGACGGTGTCACGCCGCCACGCCGTCGCAGCGCGCTGGTAGGAGTCGAGCGTGCAGTCCAGCAGGTGCGCCTGCCACCAGTAATGCCAGTGCAGGGGCAAGGCGCCCGGGCGCCCGATCGGCCAGCCGACCCGCCCCAGCTGGGTGCCCGGCAACCCCCACAGCGGATGCAGGTGCCGGGTGTGCACCGCGCGCTGCGCCGCGTCCGCCCGGGCGGCCCACTTGTTCACCAGGCACTGTCCAGGTCGGCGTGCTGGCGGATCCAGGCATGCATGGCGATCCCCGCGGCGACGCCGGCGTTGATCGACCGGGTGGAGCCGAACTGCGCGATCGAGACGGTCAACGCCGCACCTTCCCGGGCTTCGGTGGTCAGGCCGGGGCCTTCCTGCCCGAACAGCAGCAGGCATCGCCTGGGCAGGCTCGCGGTCTCCAGCCGCAGCGCGCCCGGGGAGTTGTCCACGGCCACCGCGGTGAGACCGTGCGTGGCCGCGTGCACGAGCAGACCGGTGATGTCGTCATGGTGGTGCAGGTGCTGGTAGCGGTCGGTGACCATGGCACCCCGGCGGTTCCACCGCCGGCGGCCCACGATATGCACCTCGGCCGCGGCGAAGGCGTTCGCGGTGCGCACCACGGTGCCGATGTTGTGGTCGTGGTCGAAGTTCTCGATCGCCACGTGCAGCGGGTGGCGGCGGCGGTCGATGTCGGCGACCACGGCGTCGCGGCGCCAGTAGCGGTAGGCATCGACGACATTGCGGCGGTCGCCGTCGCGCAGCAGGTCGGGGTCGTAGCGGGGGTCGTCGGGCCATGGGCCCGGCCAGGGGCCTACGCCGATTGGCCGGTCTTGAGGGCCCCACTCAGTGGGGCCCTCAAGAC
>JBOHGE010000063.1:0-27446 GCA_050700055.1 Pseudonocardiaceae bacterium | reverse complement strand
CAGGATCAGCAGCATTCGGTTCCTGCGCGATGTCGCGGTGCGGCCGGTGAACGCGACGCGCACTGCTCGTGTCTGGGGTTCGGTGAGGTACTCGATCGGCTTTCTCGCGCTGGCTGGGGCTGGTAGGCAGGGTCGTTCCAAGATCATATGAGGTTGAGGATCTTGAAGGATCGATCCATGAGTCGGGTTGCCCATCTGGTGGTCTCGGTGATGTCGCGTCGTCCGATCAGGTGGATCGCGCCTACTGCGAGGTTGCGTAGCGCGGCCATGACGCGGGGGCCGGAGCCGGTGCGGGCGGTGGAGTGGTCTTCGCGGTAGACGGTGTCGCGCAGCCAGTGCAGCGACTCGATGCCCCAGTGCTCGCGGACGAGGCCGGCGATCTGTTCGGGGGTGGCGCGGGTGTCGGTGAGGTTTGTCAGGCCCAGGGCGGCGACTGCGCAGCGCGGGGTTGCGGTGGGGTCGGTGACGTAGCGTTCGATCAGCCAGACCTGGTTGACGTGCGGGAACGGCAGGTCGGTGGGGGTGGGCAGGGTCTGGATGGTGCGGGTGGTGGCCCGGCCGTGGGCGGTGTCGACGTCGCGGTGGGCGATCGGGGTGTTGGCCCAGGGCAGTGCGTCGAGGGCGGCGAACAGCGTGGGCTGGTTCTGCTTGACGGTCAGGACGAACTCCGCGCCACGGGAGTTCAGGTACGCGGCGTGGGCGCGCTGTGTGTGTAGGGCGTCGGCGGTGATGACCATCTCGCTCAGATCGGCACCGAGGTCGGCGAGCTGATCGAGCAGCGGGGCGAACATGGGGATCTCGTTGGTCTTCGCGCCGACCTCGACCTGGGCCAGGACCAGCGAGTCGGTGTGGGTAGCCGCGGCCAGCAGGTGCATCTGAGCGCCGTCGGCGTCCACCGCGCCGCGCACGGTCTTGCCGTCCACCGCGACCGCGACCAGCGCCGCGCCAGCAGAGTCGCCGGCGTCGGGGGCGCGTTGCCGTGCGGCCTGGGCGGTGGCTTGCGCGAGCAGCCAGGCGGCGATCGCGGCGTCCACCGCGGCGCCGTCGGCGCCAGTGAGAACCCGCCACAGGGTGGTCTTGGACGGGTACCGGGCGGGCCGGGCGTAGAGCCGGGCCAGCACCTCGGCGGGCACGTCGGCGACCCATCCGGCGATCGCGGTGAACGAGCGCATCCCGCCCAGCACTGCGGCCGCGCACAGCGTCAGCACCACCGCGACCGGGTGATCCCGGCCCTGTTCGCTGCGCCCATCGGACACCGCCCCGAACCGTCGTAGCAGGTCAGGGCCCTCGATTGCGGCGGTGCTCAGCTCAGGTCCGTCCCTCGAGCCCGACGAGACGCCGGCGAGCGCTGTCGCACACGACTCGGCGATGGCAGGATGAATCAGCAACGAGGCTCCGGTGGCAACGAGAAGTCTGTGGAAGGACCACTCGTCCTACCGGGGCCTCGTTCGCGCACCGGCACGACACGCCGAAGATCACCGATCTTGTTCTGAGGGGCCGGACAACCTCATCAAACGATCTTGGAACGACCCTGCCCAGCCACCCTCCCCACCGGCATCACATGCCTCATCGTGGCGCTAAAGGCAACCAAACCGGACGCCGCATCCTGACATCAGATGCAACAAACCCCCGTCATCCCAAGTCAGACGACGTGTCGAACGCAGCCACCTCTTTTAACACCGGCCCCCCGAAAACCGCAAGCCCAGCAACCACAACGCTCACGCCATCCGTCGAACGGCTCCCCTTGTTGCGTCTGACGCAACTCTGCGAACCATGTGCCTTTGCAGCGACCGGAGCACCCAGGCTATCTCCACCTCGCGTCCCGGCCGAGGAGGACATGAATGGCAGCTCGGCCTCCAGGTTGCGGGATCCGGCCTGAAGGTTCAACGGGGGCTTGCCGGCCGTCGAGCGTGAGCCCGGCCACCAGTGACGGCGCGATCGCGGGCGTGCCCGTGTCCTGCGGGCACTGACAACCGGCAGGAAAGACCGCACCGAACCCGTGGCCGGGCAGCTCGACCGGCAGTGCCCGGTGCCCGCGTAGAGCCAGCCCGACAACCACCGGAGTCCACCTGAACGAGGTTGCATTTGACCCGGGGACCAGCACGAACGTCGGCATCGCACCGGAGCAATTCATGAGTCACTCCTGACGGTCGGACAGGGTTGGCTCGTGCTGCTCAGGATCGGCGGCTTTGGGCGAGGAAGAACCGGATTATCTCAGCGGACGCGTCGGGGCCCAGCGGGTCGGTGTAGGACCCGATGGGGCTGCCCCCGTACCAGGCGTGCCCGCCGCCGTGCACCGTCCACGACTCGACGAGGACTGCACCGTCGCCATCGGTGTGCACGGTCCGGGTGCAGTCGTGACTGGCCTGCCCGTTGCGGCGGGTGGTGTCCGAGATCGAGGTGCCGGCCGTGGCCAGCCGGGCGGCGACGAGGTTCTCGGCGTTCACCGGTGCCACGATCCGGTCGCGGTCGCCGTGGAACACGATCAGCGGGACTGGTCCACCCGGCGCGGGTGCGCCACCCGTCCGCATCGCGGCCAACGCTGAAGCGACGTCGTGGGCCGCTCGGTAGGCGATCCCGGAATGCACCCCGACTCCGGCGTAGAGCTCCGGGTGGGTCGCGGCCAGCACCGCCGCCATCGCGCCGCCGGCGGAGAGGCCGGCGATGTACACCCGGGCGGGGTCGACCGCGTGGTCGGTCATGATCTGGCGGGTGATGCCGGCGATGATCGCCGGTTCGCCGGCGCCGGCCTGCTGGTCGGCGGGCGAGAACCAGTTCCAGTAGCCGCCGCTGTTGGCCGAGCCGGACTGTTGTGGGTAGGCGACGAGGAACGTGTGCTGCTCGGCGAGGTCGTTCATGCGGGTGCCGGCGGCGAAGTCGGCGGCGTCCTGCTTGCCACCGTGCAGCATGACGACCAGGGGCACCGGTGCGCCGGTGCAGCCGCTGGGAACGTAGAGGTCGTAGCTGCGGGTTCCGGCCGGCTCGGTGTGGCTGAGGTGGTGGACCTCACCGCCGGGTGTGGCGGTCGCTGTGGCGGCGCCGGGGTGCGCGGCTCCGCGTTCGGCGGTGGGCAGGTTTCCCAGCAGGTCAGCCGGCCCACCGGGCAGGTCCGGCTTCGAGGTCAGCGCGCCCCGGAGCTTGTCGAGTAGCCCGCCGGCGCCCGGCGTGGCGTGCTGCCCCGTGGGTGGGAGTCCGGAGACTTCCGGTCCGGCGGGAGGTGCAGCACTTAGTGTGCCTCGCAGGAGCGCGAACGCCTCCGCCAGCTGCCCTGCACGGCTGAGCCGCAGCGCTTCGGACATGGCGGTGGTGCGGTGGTCGTCCATGGAAACCCCTTCCGGGGGTGTGCGACGTTGGCGTCAAAACCGGTCGGTTGGCGGGTTCGCCGGCAGCTCAGGTGATGGTGCGGGGGGCGAGGGCAGCCTTGACCGCTCGCGACGCCCGGAAGGCGCCGAGCACCTCGACCGCGGCGATCGTCGCCAGGGCGAGGTCGGGAGCGACGTCGTCGGCGACGGTCGCCAGCCCGAGGACACGCAGCTCGACCATCTGCCCCGCGTCCCGGAGCCCCTCGAGGTCTCGGCGGCTGAGGTGGCGGGTGCCGAGCGTCAGCGTCCGGCGGGCCACTGTGTCGTTCACCGCGGCTGCCCGGCTCTCGAGCTGGCGCCGGATCGCT
The DNA here is from genome assembly GCA_050700055.1 of Pseudonocardiaceae bacterium. Classification (GTDB taxonomy): domain Bacteria; phylum Actinomycetota; class Actinomycetes; order Mycobacteriales; family Pseudonocardiaceae. The sequence goes on along the minus strand of JBOHGE010000063.1, from coordinate 23,776 downwards.
GTGCGGATGAAGTCCGTGCGGTTGGCGTAGAAACCCTCGTCGACGAGCAGATCGATCTGTCCGAGGTCGACCAGCCCGACGTTGATTGTGATCTTCTCACTCTTGTCGACCTCAGCCATTCACCCTCCCCTCACCATCTGATAGCCATCTTACTGGAATCCCACAGGATGGCAAGCTAGGTGTCTGCCATCGGCCAGTTGGCAGCCAGAGCTGCCGGGCAACGCACCGGGCGAGACCTCACCGTCTGTCACCGTGGTGGTACAACCCGCGATGGTTCGCCCTGTCGGGCGATCTCGGTGGCGGCGAGCACATCCGCGGGGGTGATGCGCAGCAGGCCGGGGTCGGGCCGGTCGGCGAAGGTGTCTCCGGTGCTGCCTGCCCACAGCGCCACATGCTGGGGGTGCTGCGACGGTGGGCCCCAGTGCCGCGGGGACACCGGGCCGAAGAGCACCACCGACGGGGTGCGGTAAGCGGTCGCCAGGTGCGCGACGCCGGTATCACCGCACACCACCAGGGAAGCGTCGGCGACCAGGGCGGCGAGCTGGGCCAAGCTCGTGCGACCGGCCAGCACCGAGCACTGCGGCAGTCCGGCCAGGGCCGCTACCTGCGACGCAAGCCAACGCTGGGCACAGCTGCCGGTCACCACCACCGGTAGCCCGGTCTCGGCGAGCCGGCGGGCCACGACGGCGTACCGCTTCGCGGGCCAGCGCCGGGCGGCGAAGGCGCATCCGGGGTGCACGACGACCGCTGCGGGCGCCGGACTCGGCCGGCTCGGCCGGGCCAGCCCCAGATCCGCCGGATCGGTGGGTATGCCGAAATATTGCAGCAGCCGGCACCACCGATACACCTCATGCAGGTCGGTCTCCCAGCCTGGACCGGGCACCCCGGGGTGGGCATGAGTGAGCAGCCTCCCGGGGCGTAGCGCGCGCAACGCCTGAGTGCTCTGCGGCCCGCGGCCGTGCAGGTTCACCGCCGCGGCCGGCGACGGCCCGGTGAGAGCCCCCAGCTCAGCGGTGGGCAGCAGCTCGTCGACCGCGCCGGTCAAGACCGCCAGCTCGGCCAGCGGCGCGGGCGCGGCCAGCACCAGCCGATGATCCGGGTAGGCAGCCCGCAGCCCGCGCAGCGCCGGCACGGCGGTGAGCAGGTCACCCAGCCCCAACGCACGCAGCACGAGCACAGTGGACCGGCCGGTCTGGCTCACGGCCAGGACGACTCCTCCGACGAGCAGACCACCAGCTCCCGCAGCTGGCAACCGGGTGGTTGGCGCAGCGCGTACAGCACGGTGGCGGCCACGTCCTCGGGCCGGTTGAGCTTGGCGTCCGGCGGCGGCTGGTATTGCGCGTCGCGGCCGTCGAAGAAGGCGGTGTGCATGCCGCCGGGGATCAGCAGCGTCACCCCGATCCGGCCGCGGGTCTCCGCGGCCAGTGCCCGGGTGAAACCGATCACGCCGAACTTGGCCGCGCAATAGGCCGTCGCGTCGGGCAGTGCCTTGAGCCCGAGCGTGGACGAGCAGGTCACCACCGTTCCCCCGGAACGCTCCAGGTAAGGCTGCGCAGCACGGACCACTCGGACCGTGCCCAGCAGGTTGACCTGCACCACCCGCTCCCACTCCTCGGCCGCCACGCTGCCCAACGGACCGCAGCAGTCGATCCCGGCCGCGGTGAACACGGCGTCCAGCCGGCCACCGCCGGCTGCCACCAGCTCCGCGACGGCCCGCTCGGTAGCCGCCCGATCGGCCAGGTCCGCGAGCGCGTGATCCACGCCGCCGGCCGGCGTGACCCGGTCCAAGACCAGCGGGCGCCCACCCCCGGCGAGCACCGCCTCGACGGTGGCCGCGCCGAGCCCCGACGCACCTCCGGTGATCAGCACATTGCCCAACGGCCTCATTTGCTTCCCTTTCCTCATGACCCGGCTCGCGCAGCGCAGACCAGCCGGCTCGTCGAGTACCCACCGACCAACGGGATGATCACGGTGTGCCCGCCGTACCGGCTGACCACCGGCGCCTCGGGCAGGTCCCCCAGCGCGTAGTCACCGCCCTTGACCCAGACGTCCGGCCGCAACGCCGCGAGCAGCGCGGCCGGAGTGTCCTCATCGAACACGGCCACCGCGTCGACCGGCCGTAGCGCCTCGAGCAGCGCGATCCGGCCCGACACCGGGATGATCGGCCGCCCGGGGCCCTTACGGCGGCGTACCGACTCATCGGAGTTGAGGCACACCACCAGGCCGTCACCCAGCGCCCGGGCCTGCCGCAGCAAGCTCACATGCCCGGGGTGCAGCAGGTCGAAGCACCCGCCGGTGGCCACCAACCGCCCACCCCGGCCGCGCAGCCGGGCCGCGATCTCCTGCGCCGATCGGGTTGCCGGCTCGGGGCAGGTCAGGTCGTTGCCACCGGCCGGCGACTCCAGCGAGGCCACGCCCCCCTCGGCGACGAAGCGCGACGCCACCTCGACCGCCGCCCGGACCGCCGCGGAGACCGAGCTGGTGGCGAGCACCGCAGCGGTGACCGCGGCGGCGAAGGCATCACCCGCGCCGCAGGTGTCGGCTCCGGGGGGCACTGCGATGTCGGGTGCCGGCAGCACCTGGCAGCCGCCCGGTGTCGCCAGCAGCACACCGCGGGCTCCCAACGTCACCGCCACCGCGGAGCATCGCCACCGCTGCTGCAGCGCCACCGCAGCGCCCGTACCGGCCGCGGGAGCGAAGCCGGTGGCCTCCCGCTCGTTGGGAGTGACCAGCCGGCACCCGGGCACCGGCGGGTCACCGTGAGGATGCGGGTCCCACACCACGGGCACCCGGCCGGCCAGCTCGGCCAGCGCCGCCCGCAGGGCGGCAACCGCGGTGACGCCCCGCCCGTAATCGGCGACCAGCACGGCGTCGGCGCTGCGCAGCGCGCCGACGACCGCAGGCCCGACCGGGCCGTCGGCCGCCCGGCCGTCGCCGGAGTCGATCCGCAGCAGGGACCGTCCCGCCGCGCGGACCCGGGTCTTGCACACCGTCGCGCCCCGCAACGGCAGGGCCACCACCTCGACGTCGGCGGCGAGCAGCTGCCCGAGCAGCCGGGCCGGTGGGTCGTCGCCCAGCGCGGTGACCAGAGTGACCTGGTGGCCTGCCCGGGTGGCGAGCAGCGCCGCGAGACCCGCGCCGCCCGGACGCCGGTGCTGCGCGCTGAGGTCGACGACCGGAGCCGGCGCGTCGGGGCACAACCGGTGCACGGTGCCGGTGAGGTCGCTGTCCAGCAGGGTGTCGCCGAGCACCACCAGCCGGGAGCCGATCATAGCCGCGCCTGGGACGCGACGACACCCAACACGTCGTCCACCGCAGCGCACAGCGCGTGCACCACCGCGAGGTGTACCTCCTGCACCGTCGCGCTGCTGGGGGCCTCCACGGCGATCGCGTCGTCGCACAGCGCCGCCAGCGTGTTGGGCGCGGGACCGGTCAGCGCCCATGCGGTCATCCCGATCTCATGCGCTGCCTTGGCCGCGGCTACGACATTACGGCTGGTGCCGCTGGTGGACAGGGCGATCAGCACATCACCCGCGCGGCCGTGGGCGAGGACTTGCCGAGCGAACGTCTCGTGCCCGCCGTAGTCGTTGCCGATCGCGGTCAGCGCGGAGGTGTCGGCATGCAGGGCGATCGCCGACAGCGGGCGCCGGTCGTGCAGGTACCGGCCGACCAGCTCTCCGGTGAGATGCTGCGCCTCGGCGGCGCTGCCCCCGTTACCGCAGGCCAGCAGCCGTCCCCCGGCGATCAGCACACCCGCCAGATGGTGTCCCCACGAGTCGAGCCGGGAGCCTTCGCTCTCGTCCATCCCGTCCAGCGCGGCGCGTAACGCGGCGAAGTGTCCCCGGCTCACGGCCGGTCCCCTGCCGGGGTGACCGTGCGATCTCCGTCCTCCGGCAGACCCGGAGCGCTCGTGAGCACCTGGCGGTACAGCCGCTCGGTGGCGTCCACGATCCGGTCCCAGCCGTACCGGCAGTGGGCCCGGACGGCGGCGGCCGAGCCGATCGCGACCAGCCGCACCGGGTCAGCCAACAGTTCCCGCAACCGTTGCGCCAGAGCACCGGCATCGCGGGCGGGGACCAGCACACCGGTGCGGCCGTCCACAACGGTGTCCAGGTGCCCGCCCACGGCGGAGGCGACGACCGGCACCCCGCAGGCCATCGCCTCCAGCGGCACCATCCCGAACGGCTCGTACCAGGGCACGCTGACCACCACGTCAGCCGAGCGCAGCAAAGCGGGCACGTCCACGCGGGGGATCCGGCCGATCAGGCGCACCCGCTCGCGCACCCCGCAGGCTTGCGCGACCGCCGCCAGCCGGCCGCGCTCAGTCTCCGTGGTCGCATCACCGCCACCAGCGATGACCAGTTCCGCGTCGGGCACGCCGGGCAACGCGCGGATCGTGGTCTCGACTCCTTTGCGCGGCACCAACCGCCCCAGGGACAGGATGCGGTAACGGCCGTCGCGGGCGGCCCGCGGCCCGCGTGGAGTGAACCGGTCAAGGTCGACTCCGCAGGGCACCACCGCGATCCGCTCGTCAGCAACGTCCAGGCCGGCCAGCTCGGTCACCTCATCCGAGCAGGTCGCGATCACCAATGCGGCGTTGCGAGCCAAGTCGCGCTCTACCCGCAACCGGGACGGCGGGCTGGAATCCGCTGCACCCTGGTGGCGCCGCTTGACGGTGCCCAGCGCATGGAAGGTCTGCACCACCGGGATGCCGGTGCCGCGCACCCCGCGCTGGACGGCCAACCCGCTCATCCAGAAATGGGCATGCACGACATCCGGCGGCCGCTGCGCCCACCGACGCGCCAGGTGCGTGCCGAACTCCGGCATGTGGACCAGCAACCCGTCCTTCTGGATCGGGACGGGGGGCCCGGCACGGACGTGCTCGACGGTCACCCCCGGCGCCACCCGGATCCGGTCGGGCAGGGCGGGGTCGTCGCGGCGAGTGTGCACCGTCACGTGGTGACCGCGCCGGCCCAGCCCCCGCGCCAGCTGCGCGACGTGGACGTTCTGCCCGCCCGAGTCCACCCCCCCGATCGCCGCGAGTGGGCTGGCGTGCTCGGAGACCAGATCGATCCTCATCGGGTCAGCTCCTTCAGCAGCCGGTCCCAGTCGGTGCAGAACCGGTCCAGCGAGTACCTCCGCCGTGCGGCGGTCCGGGCCGCCAGGCCGGTCTGCCGGGCGAGATCGCGGTCGGCGACGAAGGTCCGCAGCGCCTCGGCGAGCCGGTCGAACCGGGTGGAGACCACCCCGCCGTCGGCAGGCACCGCCTCCGCCGCCTCGGTGGTCGCCAACGCGACCACCGGCATGCCCAGGTGCATGGCTTCCAGTAGGGACAGACCCAGCGACGTCCAGCGCATCGGGTGCAGGTACACCCGGCGGCGAGCGAGCTCGGCGTGCATCCGTGCCTGCGGCAAGTTCTCGAACGGCACGATCCGGCTGTGTGGTGGCAGCGTCGAGACCGCCATGCCGAAGACGTCCAGGGGTGCCTGCGCGGCGAAGCGGGGCAGTAGGTCGCTGCCGGTGACCCGCCCCCGGCGGACCGGCTCGTTGATCACCACACCAGCATGCGGGAGATCGCCGGTGTAGCGGTAGCCGGGATCGAGGATGCCGTGCTCGATCACCACGGTCGGCGCACGGCCGCAATCCCAGAACAGCTCGTTGAACGGCGTGACGTGCACCACTGGGATGTCGGACCGGTCGGCCATCGGGTGCCGGGTGTGGGGCACATCGCCACGCGGGGTGTTGTGCTCGACGTACACCGCGGGCACGTCGCGTCCCGGGCGCCGGCCCAGCCACTGCTGCACCAGGTCCACCTCGTGCGGGCGTTGCAGCAGCACGGCGTCGACGTGCTCGCCGGCCAGCGCCGCGGGGGCCACCTCGAGCACGTTGTCCGGCCAGGGGAAGGTCTGCGCCCGGCCCCGACCGTCGGCGCCGCGGCCGGGGATGACCGGCACGAGGTGGGTGTGCGGTCCGTGCACGAATGCGGTGCTCCAGGAGCCGTGGACGTGCCAGTGCAGCACCCTCATGCCGTCTCCAGCAGTGAGTCGACCGCCTTGACGACGTCGTCCGGCTCCACCCCGGTCAGGCAGGGATGGCCGGGTATCGGGCAGTACCTAACCCGGGTGTCCCGGCAGGGCGCGTCCTGGTCACCGAGCAGCACGGTGGGCACCCCGTAGGGCGCCCAGCGCGCGGCGGGCACCACCGGCGCGAACAGTGACACCACCGGGGTGCCCACCGCGGCGGCCAAGTGGGCCGGCCCGGTGTTGCCGACCACCAGCACCTGGGCACCGTCGAGCACCGCGGCCAGCATGTTCAGGTCTGTGCAGCCACCGAGGTCGGTGCCGGTGTCACCGGCGACGGCGGCGGTGAGATCCCACTCGTCGGGCGATCCAGTGACGAGCACGCGGTGACCGGCCTCGGTCAGGGCGCGGACGGCTTGGGCGCAGCGCTGCGCGGGCCATTGCCGGGCCGGAGCCGAGGCACCCGGGTGCACCACGACATACCCGGGGCCTGCGGTGAGATGCTCGACGTCGGGTAACGGCCGGCGCACCGCGAGCCGACCGTCGTCCCCGGGTGGTAGCGGGAAGCCGGCGGCATAAGCCAGCGACAGCGCGCGCCGCGCTTCCGGGAGGTCGTCGTCGACGCGGTGGCGCAGGTCGAGCAGCGAGCCGGGGTAGTCGTCGCTGATCGCACCGATCCAGCCGACGCCGGCCAGCCGCAGCAGCAACGCCAGCGGCAGGGGGCACTGGTGAAACGAGGTGAGCAGCAGCGCTATCCCGGGCGCCTCGGTGCGCACGGCGCCGTGCAGGACCGCGACGTGCTCGGACGTGACGGGCTTGGGGTCGGGGTCGATCCACGGCGCGGACCACTCGATCACCTGGTCGACTCCGGGCAACAAGAGCCCCGCCGCCCGCCCGTGCGGGCCGGTGAGCAGGACCACCCGGTCGGCGTGTGCGGCGACTGCCCGGACGGCGGGCCCGGCCAGCAAGACGTCTCCAGCGCTGTCCAAGCGGGCTACCAGCACCGTGCCGTTCACCCCGTCGCCGTTCACCCCGTCCTCCCCGACAGCGCGATGTCCACCGCGGTAGGGACATCGGGTGCCACGGCTCGCCTCGCCGCTCGGACGGCCAGAATCTCCGCGCGCCGGGTGCGGGCGTTGGGCACCAGAATGCCTCGGGCGCCGGCCGCGGCAGCGGCGGTGACGTCCGCGCCGATGTCCCCGATGACCACGCATCGGTGCACCGGCACGCCGAGTTGCGCGGCGGCGGCGTGCACCAGGCCGGGCGCCGGTTTGCGGCAGCCGCAATCGTCGTGCTCGGCATGCACGCAGACACAGAGCACATCGAACGGGCCCAGCAGCTGTGCCACCCGGGCGTTGACCTGTTCGAGCTGCTCAAGGCTGATCAATCCGCGGGCCACCCCCGACTGGTTGCTCACCACGCCGACCGGGATGCCGAGCGCGCGCAACCGGTCCAGCGCCTGCTTGACGCCCGTGACGGGACGAACCGTGGTGGGATCGGTGTTGTAGGGCACGTCGTGAATCAGGGTGCCGTCCCGGTCGAACAGCACCGCGGCGGGCACGGCGGTGGCGGGTGGCAGGATCCGATGCAGCGCGAACTGCGCCGGCAGCGCGGCCCACCCGAGCGCGGCCGTGCCGGCCAGGGCTCGGCACCCGCACAAGGCGGCACCGAGCGCGAGAACACCGGCTGCGGTGGTCAGCGCGTGCTGCCGCAGCCGTCCCGGACCGTCCCCGATCCGTCCCCGCCAGCCCGGCCCGTGCCGACGTCGCATCAGCACGTTGTCGGCGTTGCCACGTTGGGCCCGCACGCTGGCCAGCCAGCCTGCCCGGTTGCCCACGACGGGCACCGGATGGGTGGTGCGCCGGCGCCCGGTGACAATGCAGTATCCGGCGCCGATCACGCGCAGCGCCAGGTCGGCGTCCTCCCGGTAGGCGCGGCCGAAACGCCCGTCGTCCGGGCAACGAACCTGCGGATCGTCCACGCAGCGTTCGATGTACTGGATCGACCCGACCGACCCGCTCAACGCGATGATCGCCTCGGCCAGCTCAGTGATCGACAGCTCGCCCGGTGCACCGATGTTCACCGGCCCGGCGGCGTCGGACTCGGCTAGGGCGAGGATGCCGCGGACGGTGTCGTCGACGTAGCACACCGAACGGGTCTGGTTGCCGTCGCCGGTGACCGGCAGCGGCTCATCCGCCAGCGCCTGGCGGATGAAAGTCGGGATGGCCCGGCCATCGTCGGCGCGCATCCGGGGGCCGTAGGTCACGCTACGCGGGCCGACCGGGTTGACATTACCCCAGTAGCTCTCACGTTGCGGATGCTGCTGCGGGTCGCCGTAGACCTCGCTGGTGGATGCCAGCACGAACCTCGCGCCTTTCTCGCTGGCCAATCCCAACCCGTGCAGGGTGCCCAGGCTGCCCACCTTCAGCGTCTCGACGAGCAGCCGCAAGTAATCAGCGGGGGGAGCAGCTGAGGCCAGATGCAGCACGAGATCCACCTCGCCCGGCACGTGCACAAAATCGGTCACATCACATTTGATCATTCGGAACCGCGGCTCACCGATCAGATGGGCGATATTGGCCGGTGTGCCGGTGAGGAAGTTGTCGAGACAGATCACGCCGGTGCCGCGGCGCAGTAGCTGCTCGCACAGGTGAGAGCCAAAAAATCCCGCTCCTCCGGTGACCACAGCCCGGCTGAATCTGGCGCTCACTTCGAGTCCCCCCGCCCACCGGTGCCACCGCGCACGCCTGCCTGCCGCTTCTACCCGGAGCACCACCGCACCAAACACAAAACCGGCTGCCGCGCGGCCTTCCGGTGTGAACCGGCCCAGGCCAGCGCCTGATCGCCGGCTGGGGCCGCACTCGCAGGAGCTGCGGCTGTCGCCGAGACGTTTACCACCGAACCGACGGGGTAGGTCTTCAGACGTCACCCTCAAGTCCGCAAAAGACCTCAAGGACGAGGAGCAGCAACCGACGACGTCGAGGGAAGGAGCTTGTAATGACAGCGCAAGACGAGGACGTGGCGCAGCCCCCCTACCCCAGGGAACCCAACGTTCACTCCGGAGGCAAGCAGGAGCCCGGCGGTCTCATCCCACCTTACGAGGGACGCCAGGAAAGCGGCGAAGGCAAAGATCTGGAGCAGGAAGGACAAGGAACGGGACACGACGCGCCACCCCGGGAAGTCTCGCAGGCCGAGCGCGAAGGCGTTCCTGCTACTGACACCACTGGGGCCAGTCCGCATGGTGTTGGAGAATCTATCAGCACGTCGGGAAATGAGAGCTGAGAGTTTCTAGGCAGCGTTGTTCCCGCCGGGGTAACGCTGTCTAGACGTCAGCCGGCTGATTCAATCGGGGGAGGGTCTCGCCGTCACTAGTGCGAGACCCTCCCCCGATGCGCAGCTGTAGAGCCGCTATTGTTACAGGGCGCCCGGCGCCGGATCGGTAACAGCCACACGGCGGTCAGCCGGCGGGCCAGCCCGGGTGAGTCGACCTGCGGCGAGTCCCTCGCTGAGAACAGTCGACGCGGATTCGGGAATCGCATCGGGCTACCTCCATACGCGTGCCGCAGCAGTCGGATGTAGGAGAACGTGGCTCCACTCCGCGATACATCGCCAGAGATCTCAGATCCGCGGTGACGAAGGTGTATCAGACGGTCCGGAGACCGACTCTGGTGTAGTGCACAGCCTGAGCCGACCTTGGATGGCGACACGTCATGGATCCCACGATCAACAGCCGGATCGAAGCAGCGGCGGCGGAGCTGGCCACCGCGGTCGCCCTGCCGATGACCGGCACTGCCGAGCAGACCCTGACCCTGGTCTGTGACCTGGCGCGGATCGCTCGTCACCTCAGCGAGCTCACTTCGGCCACCCGGGACCGTTGGGCGGCCTGGGGCACCGTCACACCGCACCTGCAGCAGGCCGAGGCATTCGCTGCCGACACCACCCGATGCCTCAGTCACGCCGCCGGCACCTACGCCTTCAACATCACCCACGCCGGCCCGACCAGGGCCGTGCGGTCGGCTGCGTGAGCCCAGATCCGTTCCCGCGATGTGAACTATGCGCAACACCGCGAAACCTCAGAGTCACGCGCATCACGAAACCGTGAAGAATAGGCGTCACCGACGAGTTTTCGGACCCGGTGTGTACGTAGAAGGCAGCCTCGTGCCTCTGTCTGCATGACACCCGGAATGGCCCGGGTGTCGATACCCGAACCTTCGACCTATCAGATTCCCGGAGGTGGGCTGTGACCAGCCACATCTCGTTCACCTTTGACCTCGCCAGGCATGAAGGGGTACGCCTCGCCGCCGTCCTGGACGCTCTCGGCCCGCACTGGGATCCCGCTGAGATCTACGCAGGCGAAGCCGAGGCACACCGAATGCTCTACTCCCACCTCGACCCTGACCAGCAAGCCGCCTACGACCTCCTCATCGCCGACGGTGTGCTACCAACGCCCCCGGAGTGATGACAATGATGCTCGACCCACAAGCAGACATCGGCCGCCGCGTCTGGCTACCCTGCCGCTACTGCGGTAACCACACCGCGCTGTACCTCCTTGCTTCCGACATCAACCTGATCTGGGTGCAGTGCGGCACCTGCCTGCACCGCTGGTGGCACGACACCGGCTTCGGCAAGGGCAGACGCCCCGACCACCTGGACGACGTCGCCTGACCGGCTGAGCCACCGCTAACATGGCTGACGAGCGTTAACCGCGGGTCTGACAAGGGGGCGATGATGACCGCCACCGTGTCGTTCAACGCCCAGACGCACGCCGCGCTGGTAGCCGATTTGCGCGAGCGGCTCGCCCAAGCCCGGCTGGGCGGGCCGGCGAGTGCGCGGCAACGCCATGTCGAACGCGGCAAGCTGTTACCCCGGGACCGCGTCGACTCGCTGGTGGATCCGTCGAGTCCATTTTTGGAGCTGTCCCCGCTGGCGGCGACCGGAATGTACGGCGACGAGGCACCGGGCGCGGGGATCATCACCGGAGTCGGGCGGGTGGCCGGCCGGGAATGTGTGATCGTCGCCAACGACGCCACCGTCAAGGGCGGCACCTACTACCCGATGACGGTCAAGAAGCATCTGCGCGCTCAGGAGGTGGCGCTGCACAACCGCCTGCCCTGCCTCTACCTCGTCGACTCCGGCGGGGCTTACCTGCCCGCGCAGGACGAGGTGTTCCCCGACCGGGAGCACTTCGGCCGGATCTTCTACAACCAGGCGACGATGTCCGCCCAGGGCATCCCGCAGATCGCGGCGGTGCTCGGCTCGTGCACCGCGGGCGGCGCCTACCTGCCGGCGATGAGCGACGAGGCGGTGATCGTCCGCAACCAGGGCACGATCTTCCTCGGCGGCCCACCGCTGGTCCAGGCGGCCACCGGGGAGGTGGTGACCGCTGAACAACTCGGTGGCGGGGACCTGCACTCCCGGGTCTCCGGGGTCACCGATCACCTCGCCGACGACGACACGCACGCGCTGGCGATCGTCCGCTCCATCGTCGCCACCCTCGGGCCCCGGCCGTCCCGGCCGTGGGAGGTCCACGCCACCGTGAATCCCGCCCTGGGCGGGATTCACGACGTGGTGCCAGCGGATCCGCGCACCTCCTACGACGTCCGGGAAGTGATCAGCCGGATCGTCGACGGCAGCCGCTTGTCCGAGTTCAAGGCCGAGTACGGCACCACTCTGGTCACCGGCTTCGCCCGGCTGCACGGCCACCCAGTGGGCATCGTGGCCAATAACGGGATCCTGTTCAGCGAGTCGGCGCTCAAGGGCACGCATTTCATCGAGTTGTGTGACCAGCGCGGTATTCCGCTGGTGTTCTTGCAGAACATCTCCGGTTTCATGGTGGGCCGGGAGTACGAGGCCGGCGGGATCGCCAAGCACGGCGCGAAAATGGTCACCGCAGTGGCCACCACCCGGGTGCCGAAGCTGACGGTCATTATCGGCGGGTCGTTCGGGGCGGGCAACTACTCGATGTGCGGCCGGGCCTATTCGCCACGGTTTCTGTTCATGTGGCCCAATGCCCGGATCTCAGTGATGGGTGGGGAGCAGGCCGCCCTGGTGCTCACCGCCGTCCGCGGCGCGGACGATGCGTACGCCGAGCGCATCCGGGCCCAGTACGACCACCAAGGCCACCCCTACTACTCGACGGCCCGGCTGTGGGACGACGGGGTGATCGACCCGGCGGACACCCGCATGGTGCTCGGGCTGGCGCTGTCCGCCTGCGCCAACGCGCCGCTGGAACCGAGCCGTTTCGGCGTCTTCCGGATGTGATCGGCATGTTCTTCGAGACGGTGCTGGTGGCCAACCGCGGCGAGATCGCGGTCCGGGTGATCCGCACGCTGCGCGCGATGGGTGTCCGCTCGGTGGCCGTCCACAGCGACGCCGACGCCGGCGCCCGGCACGTCCGCGACGCCGACGTCGCCGTCCGGTTGGGTTCCGCCGGTAACTACCTGTCCATCGAGCGGATCCTGGACGCCGCCGCGCGCACCGGGGCGCAGGCCGTGCATCCGGGCTACGGGTTCCTCTCGGAGAACGCCGCCTTCGCCCGAGCCTGCGGTGCCGCCGGCCTGGTGTTCGTGGGCCCGCCTGCGGACGCCATCGCGACGATGGGTGACAAGATCCGCGCCAAGCGGGCCGCGGCGGCGGCGGGTGTCCCCGTGCTGCCCGGCAGCGACGGCGTGGACGACGACGGGCTGGCCGCCGCGGCCCAGGAGATCGGGTACCCCGTGCTGCTCAAGCCGTCCGCCGGTGGCGGTGGTCACGGCATGCGGGTGGTGCGTCACGCCCAAGACCTGCCCGAGGCTATCGCCGGTGCCCGCCGGCAGGCCCGCAGCGCCTTCGGCGACGACACCCTGCTGGTCGAGCGGCTGGTCAGCACCCCGCGCCACATCGAGATCCAGGTGCTGGCCGATACGCACGGCAACGTGGTGCACCTCGGCGAGCGCGAGTGCAGCCTGCAACGGCGGCACCAGAAGATCGTTGAGGAGTCACCCTCGGTGCTGCTGGACGCCGCGACCCGGGCCCGGATGGGCACCGCCGCGGTGGACGTCGCCCGGGCCGTCGGGTACACCGGCGCGGGCACGGTGGAGTTCCTCGTCCCGGCCGATGCCCCGGATCAGTTCTTCTTCCTGGAGATGAACACCCGGCTGCAGGTCGAGCATCCGGTCACCGAGCTGGTCACCGGGCTGGACCTGGTCGAGCTGCAGCTGCGGGTGGCCGCTGGACAGCAGCTGGCCCTGCGCCAGGCCGACGTCCGCCCCGACGGCCACGCGGTACAGGCGCGGATCTACGCCGAGGACGCTTCGCGGGGTTTCCTGCCCACCGGGGGGCGGGTCCTGGTTTTACATGAACCCTCCGGGGCTGGGGTGCGGGTCGACTCCGGGCTGGTGGCGGGCGGCACCGTCGGCAGCGACTACGACCCACTACTGGCCAAGATCATCACGCACGGCCCGGACCGGGACACCGCGCTGCGCCGGCTGGACGCCGCGCTGGCGCGCACCAGCATCCTGGGGGTGGGCACCAACATCGGGTTCCTGCGCGCGCTGCTGGCCGATGCCGACGTGCAGGCCGGCCGGCTGGACACCGGGCTGGTCGAGCGCCGGGCCTGGGTTTCTGCGGCGCCGCCCGGCGACGTGTGTGCCGCGGCCGGGTTGCTGGCCCTGCTGGCGCTGGAGCCCGCCGGGCCGGTGGTGGATCCGTTCGCGCTGCCCGGCGGCTGGCGGGTCGGCGAGCCCGCCTGGACTCGCTGGCTGATGGCGGCCGGGCCCGATCTGGTCGAGGTCCGCACCCGGGGTCGCGCGGCCGCCGCCGACGTCGCCGTGGGGCCGGGCTCGCCAGTTGCCGCGACCGCCTGGCGGGACGGTGAGGATCTGATCGTCACCCTGGACGGGATCACCCGCCGCTACCGCTGCGCGCGCGACGGCGCTGTGCTGTGGTTGGGCCGCGACGGGCACAGCTGGGCGTTACGCGAGCATTCCGCCGCACGCCGCACCGGCCGCGATGATGCCGGTGCCGGCCCGGTGCGCGCTCCGCTGCCCGGCACCGTCACCGTGGTGGACGTCACCGAGGGTCAGCAGGTCACCGCGGGTACCCGGCTGCTGGTGGTCGAGGCGATGAAGATGGAGCACGTGCTCACCGCGCCGATCGACGGTGTGGTCCGCGAGCTGCACGCCCACCCCGGCAACACCGTCGACCGCGACACCATCTTGCTCACGCTCGTGAGTGCGTAACAGTGTTATAACACTGTTACGCACTCACGAGTTATCCACCGGGAGGTACCGTGGAACTGAGTTCAGAGCACCAGGTGTTGCGGGCCACTGTCGAGGAGTTCGCGCACAAGGAGATCGCGCCCGTGATCGGGGATCTCTACGAGCGCCGGGAGTTCCCGTACGCGCTGGTGGCCAAGATGGGCGCGATGGGGTTGTTCGGGCTGCCCTTCCCCGAGGAGTACGGCGGGATGGGCGGTGACTACTTCGCGCTGTGCCTGGCGCTGGAGGAACTCGCCCGGGTGGACTCGTCGGTGGCCGCCACGCTGGAGGACAGCGTGTCCCTGGGCGCGATGCCGATCTTCCGGTTCGGCACCGAGGAGCAGAAGCAGCAGTGGCTCCCGGAGCTGTGCGCAGGCCACAAGCTGGGCGCCTTCGGCCTCACCGAGCCCGGTGGCGGGTCCGACGCGGGCGCCACCCGCACCACCGCCCGCTGCGACGGCGACGACTGGGTGATCAACGGCTCTAAGGCGTTCATCACCAACTCGGGCACCGACATCACGTCGGTGGTCACCGTCACCGCGATCACCGGCGTCAGCGGGGGTCGCAAGGAGATCTCCGCCATCATGGTCCCGGCCCGCCACCCGGGTCTCACCGTCTCGAAGAGCTACTCCAAGGTCGGTTGGAGCTGCTCGGACACCCACGAGCTGTTCTTCGACGACTGCCGGGTCCCGCTGAGTAATCTACTCGGCGAGCGGGGCCGCGGTTACGCGCAGTTCCTGTCGATCCTGGACGAGGGCCGCATCGCGATCGCCGCGCTGGGCGTCGGGCTGGCGCAGGGCTGCGTCGACGAGTGCGTGTCCTACGCCCGGCAACGGCACGCTTTCGGCCGCGCCATCGGCAGTTACCAGGCGATCCAGTTCAAGATCGCCGACATGGAGGTGCGGGCGCACACCGCGCGGCTGGCCTACTACGCCGCGGCCGCGCGGATGCTGCAGGGCCGGCCGTTCAAGAAGGAGGCCGCGATCGCCAAGCTGGTCTCCTCCAACGCCGCGATGGACAACGCGCGCGACGCCACCCAGGTCTTCGGCGGCTACGGCTTCATGAACGAGTACCCGGTAGCCCGCTTCTACCGCGACGCCAAGGTCCTGGAGATCGGCGAGGGCACCAGCGAGATCCAACGCATCCTCATCGCCCGCCACCTAGGCGTGGGCTGACCCACCGCATTCAGCAGGCTCAGCGGGGTTAAACGGCCCCGTTTAACCCCGCTGAGCCTGCTGAATGCGGTTCAGGCGGTGGGGTGGCGCGGTAGTCTCGAGATTCGGCGGGAGGTGGCCGTGAGCGTGAAGCATGTGACCAGGCCGTGGGAGCACGGGCTGTTCCGGCGATGCCGCCGGGCGTGGGATCTCGGTACCCGGGAGCGGCAGGACTACGAGCCGATCGAGCCGCCACAGGTGTTCGATCTCGGCGAGGCGATCCGCGATGCTCTGGACGTCTATTACTTCCCCGGCATGTGGGATTGGAACCGGGCGATCGTCCGACCGCTGGCCGTGGCCGGCCTCGAGAAGTCGATGCGCCGGCAGCGGACGGCCTACGAGCAGGCTCGTGCGCTGTCCGCGGAGCAGGTTCGCGACTGGGAGCAGCACCTGGAGCTGGGCACCGGTGTGCTGCAACGTTACTTCGAATGGGCACTGGAGACCGACCGTTTCACCCCGATCCAGGTGGCGGCGCAGTTCGACGTCAACGTCCCGGATCCGGCCAACCCCGGCAGCGGCCTGGTCACGCCGGACCAGCGGGCCATCCAGTTCCGCGTCAAGATCGACCTAGCGGTGATCGACGACCACGAGCTGTACTGGCTCGTCGAGCACCGGATCATCACCGGCCCGGATTGGCCGGATCTGGACCAGCTCCGGCTCGACGAGCAGGCGCTGACTCGGAGCTGGGCCTGGCAACCCGGCTTTCTCGCCAAGCTCGAGGGCACGATCCACAACGAGCTGCGCGCAACCAGGCCCGACCCGGCGCGCACACCCGAGGTCGCGGTCCGGGCGATGCCGGGACCAGGCGGCATCATCACCCAACGCAGCACCGAATCGTTCCGCCGCACCCACATCCCCCGGACCGAGCTTGAGATCGAGCGGCGGGGCATCGCCATTGCGCGCGAGTTGCAGGAGATGACCGATCCGTCGCTGCGGATCTACCCGAACCCGTCCTGGGAGCACTGCTCGACCTGCGCATACCGGTCGCCGTGCCTGGCCATCAACCAGGGGCTCGACGAGCAGCCGATCCTCCACTCGTCCTACCGGCACCGGGTGGCCGAGGATTTCGAGCCGGGGCGGCTGGGGTCGGTGTGGGGATTCGTTCCCGAGATCTACCGGGTCGCCGAGCATCAGCCACCCGGCCGACTCGGCTGACTCCATGCGCTTACGGGTGGTGAGCTGGAACGTCGATTCGCGGCCGACCGGGCTGCTGGACGCCAAGGTCGACCTGCTCCGGCAGTTGCAACCCGACCTTGCGCTGCTCCAGGAGATCGGGCGGCCGGTCTATCGAGCGCTGCTGCCGCACCCGTCGGCGCACGAGCGGATGCACCGCAAGGCGCGGCAGTTCGCGTGGGGGGCGCTGTCTACCGACCTGTGCGACCAGCAGCGGGGTAGCGAGTACCGGCTGGGCTGCGCGGTACTGGGCGTCTCCACCACCGCCGTGCTGGACTCCCGCGTCCTGAGCCGGGCTCCGTTCGACGTCCGCGACCCGGTGCGGTTGGGGTTTTTGTGGCGGACGGTATCGGCCCAGGTGGCGCTGTCCACCGGCGAGCTGCTCACCGTATGCAGCTTCCACGGCCGGCCAGGAGCCGGCCCGCCCCCGGCTGAGCTGCAACGGGCCTTCCACGCCGGGATCGCCGGATGGCTGGCCGCCACGCCCGGCCCGGTCGTCTTCGGTATCGACGCCGGCCCGCCGGTACTCGACGGTGCCGACCCACTACTCGGCTCGGACCCGGCGCACGGCCTGATCAAGGTGCTGCACGCCACCCAGGATCACCTGTGGGCCACCCGTGACCTGGAAGTCCTCGACGTCCAGTGCCTGACCGACGAGGCCGCGGCGGCGGGCAGCGACCACGCGGTGCTGCTCGCCGACCTGGCGCTCTGCGCCTCGTGAGTGCGTAACAGTGTTATAACACTGTTACGCACTCACGAGCTTTGCGGGAGGGGTTGTACCGCCTAGCGGTACAACCCCTCCCGCAAAGCCGTCGCCACGGCCGCTGCCCGGTCGGTCACCTCCAGCTTGCGGTAGATGCCGCGCACGTGGCTCTTGACCGTCTCCTCACCGACCACCAGCGCGGTGGCGATGGCGCGGTTGGACGAGCCCGCCACCATCAGCGAGAGCACCTCGCTCTCCCGTTGGGTCAGGCCCAGATGCGCACCGGGCCAGAACTCACCGGCCAGCAGCCGGGCAGCCGACGCCCCGGCCCGGGCACTGAGCGCCGGGTCCAGCGCCATCCCGCCGGCGTGCACCCGTTGCAGCTGCTCGACCAGCTCCGGGCCGTCGATCCGTTTGAGCAGGTAGCCCGCAGCCCCGGCCTGCATGGCTTGGAACAGGTACTGCTCGTCGTCATAGACGGTGAGCAGTACGACCTTGCGTCCGGGGCAGTCCTGCACGAGGTCACGGCACAGGTCCAGCCCGCTCTCGCCGCCCAACCGCACGTCGGCGATGACGATGTCCGGATCCAGCCCGGCCACCACCCGCCGCGCAGCGGCCGAGTCCGATGCCTCACCGACCACCCGGACCCACCCGGCGAACCGGGCGAGCATCGCCTTGAGACCGGTGCGCACCATCTCGTGGTCGTCAACCAGGACCACACGCAGCGGCTGGCTGTCCATGTGCTGAGTGTAATCGTTCTCGCTGGTCCAACCGGGTCTCAGCGGGATCCCCTCGACTTTCCCTCTGGGAGGGGACGCTGTAGGGGACCGGGTTGCTTACCGTCAGGGCCAGCGGACGCAAGCGCGCACGGATCGGCCTGGCGGGGTCGCCGCCAGCGCTGCCGGAAAGAGGTGTGTCGTGCCCGATAAGTTGCTACGGATGGAGCGCGCCGGGGTCAGCGACAAGCGGCCGGTGATGCTCGCGATTGCCGGGGACAGCGCGGCCGGCAAGACCACGCTCACCAAGGGACTGGTGGAAGCACTGGGGGCAGACCGGATCACCTCGCTGTGCGTGGACGACTACCACCGTTACGACCGGCAGCAGCGCAAGGGTCTGCCGTTCACCGCGTTGCACCCGGACTGCAACTACGTGCAGATCATGGAGCAGCATCTGCAGCTGCTGGCCACCGGCCAGCCGGTACTCAAGCCGGTCTATGACCACGACACCGGCCAGCTCACCCGGCCCGAGCTCGTCGAGCCGACCGAGTTCGTCATCGTGGAGGGTCTGCTGCCGCTGCACACCCGGCTGACCCGGGCCTGCTTCGACATCACCGTGTACCTCGACCCGCCGGAAGCCATCCGCCGAGACTGGAAGGTCAAGCGGGACACCACCAAGCGTGGCTACACGCCTGAGCAGGTACTGGCCGAGCTGGACAAGAGAGAACCCGAGTCCGCGGAGTTCATCCGCCCGCAACGAGCTGTCGCCGACATCGTGGTCCGGTTCGGCCCCATCAAGGGCCGTGACGATCCGCCGGACACGCCGTTGTCGGCCGAGCTGACCCTGCGTTCCACGATCCGCCACCCCGACCTCACCGGGGTCTTCCGGGAGTCCGACCGGCGGACCATGCAGTTCAAGCTGCTCCGCGACGAGGACGGCAGACCGGTGGATGCCCTGCACGTGCACGGATACGTGCCACGCGAGGAGAGCCGGCTGCTGGAGAAAGCGATCTGGACAGAGCTGGATACCAAGAGCGAGCTGCCCTCATCGCTGGGACAGCTCGGCGAGGGAAGTCGCAGCGAGCCGCTGGCCATCACCCAGCTGCTGCTGCTTTACCACATGCTCGACGCGGTTCGCTGACGCCCGAGCAGGCTACCGACCGGGGGGCTGGATCACCGTCACGGTGCCGTCCTCCCGGGAGGTCACATAGGCGGTGCTGTCCGGACCGACCGCGACCTCGTCGGGCGAGTGACCGACGAACTTGGTGTCGACCCTGGCGCGTTTCTCGGTGTCGACCACGCTGAGGGTCTCGTCGGCGACGTTGACCACAAAAGCACGATGGCTGCTGCCGTCGACCGCCAGCCCGCGTGGGTTGATACCCACCGGAATGGTGGTGACTTGCAGCAGAGCGTTGTAGATGTCCAGGCCGAACTTCGTCGGCAGGTCGATCACGCTGAGATTGTGATCACCGAAGTTGGTCACATAAGCGTGCCGGCCGTCGGGGTCGATCGCGATCTTCTGTGGCGCGCGGCCGACGACGATGGTCCGGGCGACCTTCTGCCTCTTGATGTCGATCACGGTCACCGTGTTTCCGGCACTGTTGGTCACATAGGCGAGCTCACCCCTGGGATCGATCGCGACTCCATCCGGACCAGCGCCGACGGCTACGACACCGACCACCTCGAGGCTCTCACTGTTGATCACACTGACCGTGTTGGCGTAGTAGTTGGTCACCAGGGCGTAATGATCGCGGGGGAAGACCGCGATCGCGGTCGGATTGGTGCCGACGGGCACTTCCCGGATCAATTCCCGGTTCTCGGTGTCGATCACGCTCACCGAGTTCTCGAGGTAGTTGCTCACGAAGGCGTGCCGGCTGTCCGGGTCGACCGCCACATCCCGCGGGCCGGCGCCCACCGGAATCGAATAGATCACCTTACTGGTCCCGATGTCGATTACCCGAACGGCGTTGTCGGCGTGGCTGACCACGTAGGCGTGCTTGTTGTCGGCGTCAACCGCCACCCCTCGGGGATCCCGGCCGACCGTCACCGTGGGGTTCGGGTTGGGCTGGGCAGCAGCCGGACCGACGCCGCTGATCACGGTGGTCACCGTGGCGACCGCTAACACCGGCACCAGCATCCCAGCCCAGCGCCGAGGTCCAACCCTGAACCGGCTGGCCGGCCTGCTCTTGCGATGCTTCGCTGCCGATCGGATGGTCATACCTCTCCCCTTGATCGCCGATACACACACGGCTACGCCACAAGGGGTAACGACGGTGATGCGCGCACGATTCGCGGCGCGGACCCCGCGCGGCCGGTCTCAACCATCCAGCGCGTAGCCGGCGCCGCGCACCGTGCGGATCCGGTCAGCGCCCAGCTTGCGGCGCAGGTAACCGACGTAGACCGGCACGACGCTGGTGGACTTCGGCTGGCCCCAGACCGCCGCAGCCAGCTGATCCTGCGACACCAGCCGGCCCGGCTGGTCGGCCAAGGCGACCAGCAGGGCGTACTCGGTGGGCGACAGCGTCACCAACCGGCCGGCGACGCTGACCAGCCCGAGAGTCGTGTCGACGGTGACCGCCCCAGCGCGCAGCACGGACCGCTCGGCGGGCAGCTGGTCGGGCACCCGCAGCCGCAACCGGCTGACCAGCTCCTCCACCGGAAACGGCGTGGTCAGGTAGTCGTCCAGGCCGCCGCGCAGCATCGACACGACATCCTCTCGCTGCTCGCGGGAGGTCAGCGCGATGACCGGCAGCTGCGGCGCGACGGTGCGCAGCTCGCCGAGAAAGGTGCGGGGATCCGGACCGGCCAGTGCGACGTCGAGCACGATCGCCGCGAGGGTGTGGGTGCGGGCGGCGTCGAGCACGTCCACGGCGGAGTCCAGGATCCGGATCTTGAAACCGGTGGACCGCAACGCCTGCAGCACCCGGCTCGTTGTCTGATGCAGTGGCACCATGAGCAGAACCGGATGCCGGAGCACCGTTGAGCCGTGATCGCGCCGCATCGGCGACAAGGATTGCGCGCCGTGCGGCGCTACGCAATCGCTGAGCGGCAAGATGACTCGGGCGGCCCAACGAGTCCCGGATTGTCGTTGAGAGAACCCCCCGGCAATCGGAGTAATCGGTGGGCCATTCGGCCTAATCCACGGGCGCTCGTCGCGTCTGGCGGCTGGGTCGGCGACGGTGGCCCGGCAACCCTCTCATGTTGGGCCGGCTGGACGTCCCCTTCTCCCTACGGTTCGCGGCATGCGACGGCAGTGGGAGCGTGTGCTGTGGGCGGTGGCCTTTGTGGGGGTGTTGGCGACGCCGATGATGTTGAGCGTGCGGACCGGGGGCCAGTCGTCGCTGGTGTCGGAGTTGTCCGTGGGCATGGGGCTGCTGGCGACGTCGATGGTGGTCTGTGCGGTGGTGTTGCCCTCGCGGTTGCGCTCGCTGACGCGCTGCTTCGGCATCGACGGAGTGCTGGGCATGCACCGCTTCGCCGGGCTGGTCGCCGCGATCCTGGTGGTGGTGCACATCGTGTTGGTGGTGGCCGCCGACCCGGCCAACACCGCCCTGTTCGACGTCATCCACGCCCCGGGCCGGACCCGGGCCGCGCTGGGCGCCACCACGGCGCTGGGCGCGATGATCGCCCTGGCCGTGCTGCGCCGGCGGTTGGGCCACCGCTATGAGATCTGGCGCTGGGTACACCTGACCCTGGCCGCGGCCCTGCTGATCGGAACCGCCCTGCACATCTGGTGGCTCGACCACCTCGTCCGCGACCCCACCATGCGCGCCTGGCTGACCATGCTCGTCGTCGCCGTGGGAGCCGTGTTGGGTTACCGCTGGCTGTGGCGACCCGCCTTCGACACCCGCAGCCACTACCTCATCCGCGAGGTCCGCCCCGAGACCGACACGGTCAGCACCCTGGTCCTGACGCCGCGCCACCACCACCACCCGTTGACCTTCGCCCCCGGCCAGTTCGCCTGGCTACGCCTACACGCCTGGCCCCGCGCCCAAGAACACCCCTTCACCATCGCCTCGGCCACCCACACCACCGCACCCGAGTTCACCATCCGCCATCGCGGCGACTTCACCGACACCCTGCGCCATCTGACTCCCGGCACCCCGATCTGGGTCGACGGCCCGCACGGCGCCTTCAGCGTCGACCTCACCCCCTCCACCGGTCTCGTCATGATTGCCGGCGGGGTCGGCATCACCCCCATGATGAGCATGCTGCGCACCCTGGCCCAACGCCGCGACCGCCGCCCGCACCGCCTCATCACCATCGCCAGAACACCTCACGACCTTCTCTTTCGCGATGAGCTCCAGCACCTCACCCGCCACCTGGACCTCACCGTCATCGAGCTCATCCGCCATCCACCCCCCGGCTGGACCGGCCCCGCCGGTGACCTCACCGAAACACACCTCACCACACTTTTACCCGGCACATTCCGCCGTAATCAACTCGACTACTTCCTCTGCGGCCCACCCACCCTCATCCACCACACCCTGACCCTCCTCGACAAACTCCATATCCCCCACCCCCGAATTCACACCGAGCAATTCGACCACATCTGAAAGGCCTGTCCTGTGCGTCCCCCGATACCCCGTTTTGTCCTATGGACCGTCGCGCTGGCTATGATCGCCGCGTTGTCTGTCGCCGTTTTCCAATACTGGGGCAAATCTCAGTACCGGGTCACCGCCGCCACCGCCGCGCCGGACGACGGCTGGACGCAGACCCAGTGGGGTCCGCTGGGTCCGGCCGACCGGGACCTGCTGATCAAGGTCCGGCAAGCCGGGCTGTGGGAGCAACCCACCGGCCGCCACGCCTGGCGGCAGGCCACCAACCCCCGCGTCCGCGAGGTGGGCCGGCTGATCGCCACCGAGCACGCCGACCTCGACGCCAAAGTCCGCGAGGTCTCCGCCCGGCTCGGCGTGGCACTACCCGACCAACCCAGCACCCAGCAACAGGACTGGATCACCGAGATCACCACCCAGACCGGGCCCGAACTCGACCGCGTCTTCGTGCAACGCCTGCGCGCCGCCCACGGCAAAGTCCTGCCGATCATCTCCCAGGTCCGCGCCGGTACCCGCAACGACCTGGTCCGCAGGTTCACCACCGCCGCCGCCCAGTACGTCACCCGCCACCACGAATACCTGGAGAACACCGGGCTGGTCGACTACACCGCACTACCCGAACCACCGCTGCCCACCACCGCACCCCCAGCAGCAGCGGTCGACCACAGCCGGCATCTCAACCAGGTGGCCAGCGTCACCCCGGTCGACGGGGGACCGGTCATGATCGCCGCGCTGGTCTACAGCGCCGCGCTGCTGGCCATCATCGGCCTGCTCTCGCTGCTGGGAACCTCCGCCTTCCGGGCCCGGCGGGCTCGCCCCGTCCTGCAGCACTCGGTGGCCCAACCCACCCGGTCACGGCACGCCGCCCAGCGCTGGTGACCTCGCTGTCCCTCACAAACTGGAATGAGACGCCAAGATGGCACGTGGAAAACACCGCAGCCGAGCCCCGGTGGCCTTGATGGCCACCGCCGTGGCACTGCTCACCGCCGGCGGGATCGTGGCAGCCACCAACACCGCTGACGCCAAGCCGCCCACCCGCGAAGCGGCCGGCTGCCGCCCGGACCGGCCGATCGGGTCCGGTGTGGGCGGTCTCCTCGCCGGCCAGGATCGTGCCCAGCCCAGCGCGGGCGCTGGGCGCCGCGGGGCCGGCTGCGCCG
>JBOHGE010000062.1:0-27892 GCA_050700055.1 Pseudonocardiaceae bacterium | reverse complement strand
GCGCGGTCAGCTGCCGCACCAACGCCTCGTCCACGCCGTCTCCCGGCTCAGCCGACACATCCATCGCCACTACAGTCACAGGTGCCTCTCCAGTCTCAGGAGTTACACCGTTGATCTTACAGTCCCGCTACGAGCACCTTGATCGACCGCGTAACGGCCTGGAGTGCTGCGGATGGCGAACCGAGCAACATCATCGCGTGGACCCGCGCGACAGTCGAATGGCTCGAAACCAGGCGAGACGCTGCGTCGAAGCGTGACGCAGACTCGAGTGGTGACGTCCGCTCATGCCGCATTATGGGCGCGCTCATGCCGATGAGTGGACGTTCAGATGGTCTGTTGTTTCTTTCGGCGCGGGGCTTTTGCTGTTGACGCCGGCAATGCTCTGGGGATCGTGAGTACGTAGGGGAAGGTCCGGTTGCCGGTCTGTGAATGTATCTCGGTGGCCTGTTTTTGTAGTGTGCGCAGGAGTTCTTCGCAGGCTCTAAGTTTGGCTGCGGTGCGTTTGGGCTTCCGGTCGTCGGCAGTCCACAAGTCCAGTGGGTACCAGCCGATAAGGTAGACGCCTGCGTCGGTTTGTGCTGCGGGGAGGTATCGGTCCGCGAGCTGGGTTCGTTGCGCAGTGGGGACCGCCTCGTGCCAGCAGCCTTTGATCTCGATGGGGACAGTGACCGTCGTGGCGGTGTCGGGGGCGATGGCTTCGACGAGGATGTCGGGCCGCTCGCCGGAATCGCCCGCGTCGGTGGGTTTGATGACTACTTCGCGGTTGATGACGATGGCGCGACGCGCGAGTCTGAGGTCGAGTTCGTGGGCGATGTAGGAGGCGAGCCCCCCTTCGAGCTTGGGGCGCCAGACGATACGGCGGCGGGTCCCTTTTGGGGAGCCTCTAGGGACTGGTGCTCGTTCACAGTCCCACAGCAGATTCGGGTGACTATCCAGGTCGCGGCCGATCTCGGTGATCGTGTCGATAAGGAGCTCCGCCAGTTGCACAGCGGTGCGGATGATGCGCCGGTCTGGGTCGGCGAGTAGTGCGATTACCTGCTCGGTGTTGAGGAGGATGGTGGCGTGAGTTTGGGCTCGACGTCGGGCGGCGACCAGGGCGGCTTGGAGACCAAGGATGTCGGGGAAGCTCTCGACGAAGGTGCGGATGCCGCGTACCGCTTGCGGGGTGCCGCGGCGGGATAGGACGCCGAGCAGGGCGTTGCGCCAGTCGTGGATGGACTGTCCCCTGGGCACAAAGCCTGTTCGGTAGACCTCGGCGTCGGGCGGGGCGACCTCGGCGAGCCAGCGATAGGCCTCGATCAAGTCGGTATCGGAGAGCGCGTCAGCGACGGTGTCGGTGTGGCGTGTGGTGGCGCACGCCATAGCCAGGTCATGGGCGAACCGTCGGGATGTGCTTAGTGTCTGGTGGATCCGGGGCCAGGCGTTGGCTGCGTCGGTGGTCAGGAGCAGGTGGGCTGCGGCCACGGACAGGCGCATGGCGGTGTCGTTGGTCTCATCTATAGCGAGGGCCCGCTCGGCACGCTGGGTGGCGGTGGTGTTCCCGGCGATGAGTGGTTGGCGCAGCAGATCGGCCCAAGTGGTGATGGTGGCATCACGGGCCGCGATGGTCGGGGGCAAGACGAGCGGCGCCGAGGGCTCAAGTGGTGCGTCCGATGCTGTGGTCGGAGGGGTGTCTGTGGTGTCGATGATGGTTTGTTCGTTCAACGCTGTGTGGACCTCCTCGGCGAGGTCGATGAGCACCGGCTGGAGGTGGAGAGGCAGAAGAGACACGATCATGGGCAGTTTCCAGGGTGGCTCTCCCCGGTGGAGTGTCGTGCGCACGAGTCTGTGGATGGCCTCGGTCAATTCGGCTGGTGCAAAGCGGATGATCTTTGATGTTAGGTCCCTGTAGAGGGTGGTTTCGGTGGGCACCTCGGCGCGGTGGGCTTTGTCGATGACGGAGCCGACCCATGCCGTCCACCGGTCCTGTATGTCATCGAGGTCGCCGGTGTCATGGAGAACCACCAGGGCGGCGTGGCCGGCGTTGGACCGGCAGTCGAGGGTCTGGGTGCCCAGCCATTCGTCGCGGTGGTCGTGTTCGGTGCGCAGGTAGTGGCGGGCGGCCGGGCGGAAGGCCGCAAGAAACTCGTCCGGGGACCAGAGGCTCGCCCCGGGGTATGCGCGGACGTCGTAGGTGTCGATCGCTTTTTCGTAGCGTCCGGTAGCGGGATTGAATTGGAGGTCGTGCACTAGTTGCCAGAAGGCCGTGGCGTCGCCGTCGGCGGCGGCCTGGAGCCGTTGCCTCTGTCGGTCGGCGAACGCGGCCGTGTGTTCCCAGACATACGGGCGTGGAGTGTTAGCTTTCATCGCTGTCGCGAGATCACTGTCCAGAGCGACTCCGTCGAACACCCACCGGAAGTGTTCTCCTTCCGGGGTGTCGCGTCGGCTGTACGCGAGCTCCAATGTGGTGGGGTTGTACAGGTCGGCGATGCTAGCCGCAAGGAGGCCCAGGGCATCTGCCTGATTGACCTCGCCTTTAGCGCGATAGTGATCGGCTCGCTGAAGCACCCATCCGAAGTCGCCGTCGTCGAGCAGGCGCTCGCGTCCCCCGCGCTGAAACCCGGGAGGCACGCCGTCGTCGCTGTGTTCAGCCTTCCAGCGCGAGGTGATGACGTAGACGTGATAATGATCGAACGTGCCGTTCCGGCCGAGAAAGCACACGCTAAGGGCTTCCGCCAGCGCACGCCGGAACTCCCTACTCGTGTCGGTTTCGTGGCCGTTGTCATCACACAGATCGGTAGCCACTGGCATGGTCAAGCCCGCCGAAGAGAGAAGAAGGCGTGCCATCTGCTCGGCCAGCCTGGGCAGATATTCGCTGATGTTCGGCGAGAGTGTCACGCGATCGATGATTGGGGTGAGAAATTCGCGCACCGTCAACTCGTGCGACAGGACAGATACGCGCTGAACCAGTGGTGGCGGGTCGTTCTCGTCGGGCAGGCCCGCGATTTCGTCAACGAGGTCTTTGACGAAATCCAACAGTATCGATAGATCCGATTCGTCAATATCGTAAGGCAGTTTCGATAGCTGCCAGCGGTACATGCCATACATCGCGCTGTCGCGTATCGGCCGTATGTGTGGCAGGATCTCGGTCAGTCGGAGGTGGTCAGGCCACAGCAGCGACAGCAATGTCCCGACCAGCTCATCATGATCGTCGTCCCGGGCAGCGCTGCCGGTTGCCAGCGTCGCAAGCAAGGCACGCAGCCTCGGTATCGCCTCAGCCGGGTTGGTCGCCATGGCGGCCTTCGCTGCATTCTGACGTAGAGCCGACGGCCACCCGTCGACCTCAGCCAAACTCAACAGAGAACCGGTCACCTCCGCAACCGCCCCGTCCCGAGCCAGATGGATAGCCAAGCGTGCCCGGGCGAAGTCATGCCATTCCGGCGAAGGGCTGGACACTGCGTGGTCGAGCACAGGACGTAGCTGGTCGGCTAATCCCGGATGGGCCAGCCGCCACCGAGTGCGTCGCCACGACGGCTCCGCGAGCTCGACTTCTGCGGCGCGTCGCAACAGCCCGTCCACCATCACTGCCCGGGTGCCGGAGTCGGTGATGTACGGATTGTGGGCGATCAGACCGTCCGGATCCGCTGAGGCCAACCAGCGGTACTCTTCGGGTGCGTGGGCGAGCAGCCAGGCCACCGTCTCCCGCAGGTGAACCGGGATGCTGGCGGTGTCTTCGTCGGGTGCAGCGACCAAGAACACCCCGGATAATCGGCGGCGAGCGGCATCGTCTGGACCGCGTATCGAGGTGGCGAAGTAGCGGGCAGTCAGGAACGCGGCGAACGACGAGTGCGCGAACGCCACTCGGTTCCTGCCGCTTCGAGAGAACAACGCCGTCTTGAGGGTCTCCCCGACCGCGGCCGGGGTCACCTCGAAGGCACCGGTGCTGTCCTCCCTATCTCCTGAGAGCTTTCCTTCGGTGATGTCGTTGAGGCCGGCCAGCGCGTGTTCGCCGATCCAGATCGTGCGCTGGCCGGACAGCACCATCCGGGTGGCGATCCGCGAGGCGATCACTAGCCGCTGCTCGACACTGGTGACGCTGAACTGATCTTGTGCCCGGTCGCGGTCGTGTTCGTCGGCCAACCGGGCCATGCCGAGTTCGAACAGCTCCCGTGGTCCCCGGTCGAGGAAGTGTACGTCGTGACGGAACGCCGCAAGTAGGATCTTCAGCGTCAACGGCACGCTCGCGAGGGAGCCGACACCGGCGCCGGTGACCGTGTCCACGAACGCGACCGCGTCTACTCCGGTACCGGCGGCTAGCGTGAAGACGTCGTCGCGGGTCAACGGGGCGAGGTCGGCGACCATACACCGGCCCAGCGCCCGTTCAAGGACGCCCGTCAGCCGGTCGGGGTAGTCGGCGGTGCGGCATGCCACCAGCACGCGCAGGAATCGTGTGTCCTTACCGGCCAGGGCGCGCTCCAACCGGCGAGGCAGTCGCAGCAGGTCTGTACTTTCATCGAGTTGATCGAGCACGACCGTTAGCTGGCCCGCAGACTGCGGGGTGTGCCCGACGTTGGGTAGTGCGGCCAGGTGGTGGCCGAGAATCTCGTTGAACGCCGTCGTGTCGCTCAACTCCGAACCAGTCACGCACAATGTGCCCGGCTCGCCCGGTTCGGGTTCCAGAGTGTCGATGTCGGCGCCGCTCAGCGAGCGAAAGGTCGTGGTCTTCCCCGCACCTGGCTCTCCGAGCAACACCAACGCTCCGACATCGAGCGCCTCACCAGGGCGGATCAAGGTCACACCAGCTGATGCCGATGTAGCGGTTGTGGGATCGGGCAGAAAACCGTCCTCATCAAGGTCGAACGGCGGGTCATCGCCGTCCGACCCGTTGCGGACACGCACCCAACGTGGGACGGGCGCCTCGAACTCCAACTCCCTCGACACGTACCGAATCATCGCCGATGTCCGTATCACCGCTACACGAGGCAGTACTAAGCCTTGGCCGTCGTTCGT
The DNA here is from genome assembly GCA_050700055.1 of Pseudonocardiaceae bacterium. Classification (GTDB taxonomy): domain Bacteria; phylum Actinomycetota; class Actinomycetes; order Mycobacteriales; family Pseudonocardiaceae. The sequence continues at coordinate 22,903 of JBOHGE010000062.1, read as the reverse complement.
TTACCTACCCCAGTACACGAGCGCGGAGTGGTTCGATCGGCTCCAACACTGCCACGGGTGTGTTCCAGAAGATCAACGCTAATTCCAGGTCGCAGTCACCCATTCTTGACCCCACGCGTACCGCTGGCGGCGTCGTGTGGTAAGAAAGTCGGTCACTCGCCCGGATGCGTTGAGGTGACCTGTGCACAACGACCCCTATCACTACCCGCCCGACCTGGTCGCCGTGTTGGTCGACACCGTTCCGATCCTCGTGCGGTCGAAGCCGGACACTCTTGAATTCTTCCGCGGTGCCGGGGTCGCCCCCAAGCATCTCGCCGACCTGGAGCGTCGTCTCGTCGCTGATCGGAGCTCGGTCGGCAAGTACGAGATCGCCCGCACGGTCATCTATCGGATCAACGCCGAGGGAGAGTCCGGACTCCGCACCCGCCGGGAGATCGTGCGTCGCGTCGTGGACTGGGGTGACTTCTCGACCTGCTGGCCGGAGAAGGCGCTCCAAGCGCAGGGATTGGCGGCCAAGGTGCGCGACCTCGTCAACGTCAAGGACGCATTCACCCGTATGCAGCAGGAGCGCGAGCGGGAGCGTCACGAACGGCTGCGCCCGCAGCGTGAGGCGGCCGCAGCAGCTGAGCGCAAGCGAACCGAGCGAGAGGCGCTGCTGCGCGAGCTGGGAGCGCTGTTCCCGATGGCCAACGCCCACCAACGTGGACTCGCCTTTGAACGACTGCTCAACCAGATCTTCAAGCTGGACGGTTTGAACGTGCGCGAAGGCTTTGCCCTGTCGACCGAAAGCGGACAGATCGGTGAGCAGATCGACGGGCTTGTCGAACTCGGCTTACAGCCGTATCTGGTCGAAGCCAAGTGGTGGAAGAACCCGCTCGGGGTCGACGGGGTTGCTCAGCACCTCGTGCGGGTCTACAGCCGACCCGGTGTATACGGCTTGATCGTGTCGGCCAGCGAGTTCGCGGACACCGCAGTCCAGCAGTGCCGACACGCCCTGACTCAGAGAGTCATTGTTCTGGCCGAGCTGCGCGAAATCGTGATGCTCCTTGAGCGTCAGGGTAACTTCGCTACCTGGCTTCAGGCTAAGACCCGCGCCGCCGCCGTGGACCGCAACCCACTCTTCTTTCCAAGACTGGCCCAGGCCGCGTAAGAAGCCGCCGATATTTGGCACGCACTGTCATGCCGCTGTGTGCGCGGTAAACGCTGGGCATCTGCGGCTACGGATGCGTCGCGACCGGTGTTGCCTTGGTAGCTCGTTGTGCGGGTGAGATCCGGCGGACACCCGCGATGTGCAGGAGGCGCTTGACGCTCTTGAGGCTCACGCCGTGGGTAGCGGCGAGGGAGGCTGCAGTGGCGCCGTCGCAGTAGGCGGTGATCAGCTTGGCGATGTCGCGCTCATTGAGGCGGTCGCGCAGGCTCCACGGACGCTTCGCGCTCGGTCTCGGGTCGTTCACAGGGCTGGTGAGTGCTGCGGTGTGGCAACGCCGCAGGTCAGCGGCTTGCGCGGAGTGCGAGTAATCGGTAAGTAGCTCCACCGAGCCTGCCCGAGTTCTCTGACCTGGGCGTTCATGCCTCTCCGGTGTGCGAGTCCCTTCTCTTTGCTGCTACGGAAGTAGAGTCGCGATTCGTAGTCGGCTCGCTGGCGGGACGGTGCCCGCTCATGCCGAAGGGAGTGCGTGGCGCGTCGCGCTCGGTAATTTTCGTCGTGCGCTACGGGAGAACAGTCCTCATCGGAGTGCGCGAGTCGACATGTCGCGGCGTTCGGGCGATCATCATGCACATCCGTTGCGGGGAGGAGGATCGCATGCGCGTCACACGCGTTATGGCCAATCTTCGAGTGGCGACAGTTGAGCAAGCGGATCGCCAGATCGCAGTCCGGTGGGCTCAGGTCGGAGGCCATCGCGGGCCGGGTTCCAGCCAGCAGCCGCCGGCACCCGGCCCGAGGACGCTGGCATATGAGTCGCTGATCCCAACGGACGCATCGAAGCGTGACAGCATGTTCCTCGGGCCCGTTAAGGGTCCTGGCCGCGATGGGGACCAATCTTGATCATCGCGCCGACGCGGATCATCTGCCCGGTGGCACTCACTAGGCGGCAACGGTGAAGGCTTCGACGTAGCCGCGGCCCGGTCCGAGGTCGTCGTACACGGTGGTGGGCGCCACGCGATTCCAGCGGTGGCCGAGCAGTAGGGCGAGTCCACCGGGTCCAGCGAGGAACAGATGCACTTGGTCACTCGGTGCTGTTTCCAACTGCGCCCGAACCGCGTTGCGCAGCGCCTGCGTGTACGCGACGGCCTGGCCGGGACCGGCCACTGACTGGTCGTGTGCGCCCTCGGATGGCATCAGAACCAGCAGCGACCGAACCGGCAGGCGCACCGTGTTGAGATATTTGGTGACGGCGGGGGTCGGATCGACGGTCATGCCCATGGCCACTGCTAGGTCGGCACCGGCATCAATCGGAATGAGTGACTGTTCGGGTGGGGGGACAGCCACGCGTGGCGCGTCGGAGGGCCAAGGCGTGCCGTGCTGGATGTAGGTGATGTTGGTGCCGGTTACCTGGGCGAGTCGGGCACCGACGGCGAAGAAGGTGGCTTGGCGCATGGCGCCGCGGACGACGACGTCCCGGAGTCTTTGTGTGGATAAGCGCGCGACAGCGCGATCGAGCTCGGCGCTCATCGTGGCCCAGCCAACTGGGTCGCGCGGCTGCCGCCTGGTCGGCGGGGAGTCGCCCTCGTAGAGGTCTACCCAGTCGAGCGCTACGAGGGCGTCCTCAGGATTCGGGTCGCGGTTGATCGCCTGAACCAGCAGCACCGCCCGTGGATCGCCAGCACGCAGGCGCAGCCGATCGATCTCAGTATTGATGTCGTCAGGGGTGATCTGGCGACGGCCGTGCAGAACCCAGCCGGTGACCATGCCGACCCCGCGATCCAGGGCGTCAGCGTCGCCGAGGAGTCCGTTGGCCAGCATGAGGCTTTGCGCGCGATCGCACTCGCCGTTGACCGACTGGCCGGGTTTGAACAACAAATTGTCGAGCATGTCGACGACCTCTTCGGATGTACACCGCAGGTGTGCCGCCCATTCGGCGAGCCGTTTTCCAGCCAGTGTCCTGGGGCTCGCCCGTCGTGCGGCCGGGTTGAGCAGGTCGGTGCGTCCGTCCAGCAAGCTCAGCAGCGGGTCGGCCGGGTCGAGCACACGGTTGGTGACCAGTTCCATCACCGGCGGCTCCGCGCCGTTGGCCAGCTTCTTCCAACTGGTGAAGAACTTTTGCAGCAGCGACTTGCTCGTATCGGAGTCCTGCTTGATGAGGTACTCGTTGTCGATCATGTTCGTGGAGTTGGTGGTCCATTTGACCTGGGTGTAGCGGTGGCGCCCGCTGGTGGAACGGAGCACGACATCGTCGATGTTGCCGACGCCGTTGACTTCAATCTCCACTCGATGGAAGTCGTTGCCGGGGTGGAGGACTCGCAAGGCGGCGATCCAGCCGATTAGGTCCTGGTAGTGATCGCCGAAGCGGCGTACGCCGCTGCGAGACGCAGGTCCGGTGGCGGGCTGCGGCACCGTCATCGGGTTTCTCCGGTCGGTCGCACGGTCGAGTCGGACGTGATGGTGAGCGGCACGTGTTCGGCGACGCGGTGAGAGCAGACCCACGCGTGTGCCTCGGGCTGGTGCCAGACGCCGGCGGGCGCCACGATGATGAGGGCCACGAAGGCGTCGAAGCATAGCTGCGGGTCGGTGAGGAACCGAAGGTAGGTGTGCCGGTCTCGGGCGCTAGGAGTCGGCGTTGCGTCGGGGTGGGTGTGCCATTCGCCGATCGACTCGCTGCCGTCGCGGGCGAACGCCTCCGCGGCGAGTCGTTGGGCGTGATGCAGGTCGCGGAGGAAGAAGGCCGGCCGGTGCACGGCCGCCGGTCCGGGATCTCCGGCGCTTCGAACCCAGGCGGTCGCGTCGGTGTCGACCTGGCCCAGGAGCAGCCCGCCGGTTTCGTTGCCGTCGACGGACCGCAGCGCCTCGTCCCGGATCGTCATGGCGGCGCTCGGGGCAAGAATGACCTGCTCGATCCGTTTGGTGCTGCCCTTCACGGATCCTCGCAGGTGGGGCAGCCGGGAATCGGTGCCGTGCCCGGCTGCCACCGGATTGTCTCCGCGTGGGTCAGATCAAACGGCGCCGCCCAGCCGGGCTGAGGCCGCAACGAGACAATGGCGTAATCACCGGGTAGCTTCTGGTCGGCCGAGCCGTGCCGCTCCAGAATGGTGGCCACCGCCGCCTTGGCAGCCAGCTGACCTACGAGATGAAGATCTGCGCCGACTGCGGTCATGGGACGGTGCCGCGTCCCTTGCCCGTAGCCCGCATCGATGGCCGGCTCAGGGTCGATCGATCCGGCATCGCGGAGCGCCTGACGCTGGCAGACCAGACAGCCGCGGTCGCGCCAGGGCCGCAACCGCAACAGCTCCCCGAGGCCGCCGGCTTCCAGCACGCAAGCCAGGATGGCGTCAACGCGGGCTCGCCGGGCGAGGTGGCTGATCACCCGCCGGGGCGCGACCCCGTCGGTTGCGCCTACCACCAAGTCCGTTCCACGCAGCAACACTCGTATCTGATCGGCATCGGTCACCACATCGAGGGGACACGCGGTGACCCTGGTCTCCGGCCGAAGCAGCTGCAGGTCTTCGCGGACCGCGGAAACCTTAAGCCGACCGACGTGGGCGGCGCCGCTGACGTGGCGGACCAGGTTGCGCCATCGCAGCCGGTCATGGTCGACGAGGATGAGATGGCCGACTCCGTACGCGGCCAGCGCGTGGGCGGCGGCGCCACCGATGCTGCCGACGCCGATCACCATAACGGTCGTGCCAGCCAAGTGCTGGGCCGGCCAGTACGGGGCCAGCTGGGCGTTCCCGAGAACCTCCGGCTCGCACTCGACGTCCAGCGGCGCGACCCCGTTGCCTGCGACGTGCCAGGCCGCTAGATCGGGGATCGAAGCGTCGGGAAAGCAGTCGACCGCGTCCGGTGCGTACGTGAGCGCGATGTACGTCTTTCTCCCTGGATTCACGAAGCCGGACGCCACGAATCCCTTGAAATCATCCAGGGTCAGCTGCATCATGCGGCGCCGGCTCAGGTACCACAACGCATGCAGGGCAGCCTCGACCCGGTACCACCGACCACCCGGCCGAACGTCGCCAGAACTGAGGAAGTGCCGACGCTCCGGCTTGATGCCCACCGGAAGCAGCGGCGTCTCCGGACCTGATGAAACCTGGTAGACGTATCCGGCGTTCTCGGCGTCGGCGACCCTGAACGTCACCTTCCCCCAGGAGCCGCTGCCCCGGATACGGCCTGCGGCCTCCTGCGGCACCAAGATAATCAACGGAATCATGGGACGGACTCGTTCGCTCCGGCGTCTGCGCTGGCCGCTGCAGTATCCTGTTCGCTGGACCCTGTCTCGGCGAGCAGATGATCGATCCGCGAGTCCTCAACGATGCCGTTGATCGTCATCGTCTCGATCGCGCCGCGACGCATCAGCTCGAACTCCACCCGCCATCCGACTGCCTTGAGTAGCAGCTCCACCACGGAATCCCGGCCGGTCCATGTCGCGTCGTCCTGGAACAGGCACAGACTGCCATCACCCATGACATGCCACCGCTGGTCCGTGCGCGCGTCGATACCGGGTTGGGGGTCAAGCGGAAAGATCGCCGGCGGCACCATCGGGTAGGCGTGCCCGTATACGGCCGCGATCTCCAATCCCTTCTCGCCGATCATCTCCACCAGACTGGGCGGCTCCGGGCGGGCGAACGGCCAACGGGGCAGCCGCCCGAACCAACCGCCCGCCCCGTCCGGCCGCCACTCCAGCCCAGGGAACCGATCTCGAATCTCCGTCTGGTCGCGCGCAAGACGCCGGGGCTCACACTGCCACCACGTCACCGGCTCGCCGATATTGCTTCCCATGCATTTAGCCCTGTGGAGCGTCCCGAACTGGCCGGCTCGTGATCAACGCCGGGCCGGTGACGGTCGGCGGGACCTTCTTCGCCGGCGCCGGGAAGTCCGACCCGAACACTTCCTGCCACACTCGCTGGGCCTCGTCGGTGTCACCGTCGGCCGCCAATGCGCAGGCCCGAGTCGCCGCCTCCGAGGCGCTCGCCAGCGCGTCTTGCAACACCGCGATATCCAGGTCATCTTGGATCGGGCCGCAGTGCCCGGCCGGGTCCTCCACCCCCCAGTTCACCTCGGTGGCCGCCGCCGTGAAGAACGCGCGCAGCGCCTCGGGCCGGCTGCCGCCACGGGGCATGCACTGCAGCGCGAGCACCTCCATCACCAGCGACTTGACCTTCGTCGGAACCGAGTGGCGCCACCGCTTCAGCACCCGAACCATCGGCCGGAAATACTCCCAATCCCGCTGATGGTCAGCGACCGCGCGGATCAGATACTCCGGGTCGACCGTGATCCACTCCTCGGTCGCCGCCTGTGGAACCAGCAGCGTCCCGTCCGCTTGCCGCAGGGCCGGCATCGCGTCCACCGTGAACGCGTCCGGCGCATCGGGCGGGTCGACCCAACACTTCACGGCATGGTTGCGCCACCGCGTGTACCGCACCAGCTTCTTCACCGTGCCGTGAGTGGCGCCCAGCAGGCTCTTGACCCGCCCGCGGGTGTACTCCAAGGCGTCACCGGCCGACTCGCCCGGCTGACCCCAGTCGGGATGATCTGTCGCTTGATAGACGATCACAAGATCTACATCGTTCACCGGGTCGAGCTGGGTGCTCCGCGCCAGCGATCCCGACCCGAAGACCTCCGCCACATCGGGTTCGGCCTTGAACGCCTTCTTGAAGATGTCCCGCCGCTCTCTCGCCAGGTCGACGTGGTCCTTGTCTGCGTTAACGATCTTCTGGAAGTCGTCGAATGCGCCCTCGACGCCCACGGCATCCTCTCCCACGTAGAACAGACGTATTGACTGCCCGACCGGCCGACGGCATTGGTCGACCGTCACACTAAGGGCTAAGGTGAGCCAAGCAGCGCAACAGCGCGACCGATGGTCCGCCTTCCGTCCACGCACCGATCATCCCGGAGCGTACCGACGGGGTACGACAATCCCGGCGCGGCGCGCCCTGAACGCGACGGCGTCGGCGCAACTGTTTCGCTGGTGTCGGCAACCAATGTCGTACGGCTGGCACCAGCCGTACGCTCATGCCGCTTAGCGCCGGGTGAATGCCCGAGCATGAGCGGGCTACGGATACGTGGCGGTCGGTCTGGTTTTCGCGGATCCTCGGGTGGCTGGGGTGCGGCGGACTCCGGCGGTATGCAGGAGGCGTTTGACGCTGCTGAGGCTCACGCCGTGGGTTGCGGCGAGGGAGGCGGCGGTGGTGCCGTCGCGGTAGGCGGTGATCAGCTCGGCGGTCTCACGTTCATCAAGGCGCTCGTGCAGGCTCCACGGACGCTGCGTGCTCGATCTCGGAGCACCCACCGGGCTGACGAGCGCCACGGTGTGACAAAGCCGCAGGTCAGCGGCTTGTGTCGAGTGCGAGTAAGCGGCAAGTACCTCCACCGAGCACGCGCCAGGTGTCTGACCTGGGCATTTATGTTTCTCCGGTGTGCGAGTCCCGTCTTTCGTCGACGCGGAAGAGTTGCGGTCCGCATCCCGCTCGCGGCGTGAGCGGCCCGAGCGCACGCTCATGCCGAATAGCGGATAGTGGTCTTGACCATGCGCTTGCTGATCACCTGGTTCACCGTGCTTTCCTCGTAGGCTGAATCTCACCGGTGATGGGCAGGAGGCTGAGGTGGCCGAGACGACGGTGGCCGCGGTGATGGCTGAGCTGGCCGCGATCGAGGACCCGAAGACACGCGAGGTGAACGAGAGACACGGTGACGATCACGGTGTGAACCTCAGCACACTGCGCGCGCTCGCGAAGCGGCTGAAGACGCGGCAGGAACTCGCGCGCCAGCTCTGGGAGACGGCGGACACCGCGGCGAGACTGCTGGCGATCCTGATCTGCCGCCCGAAGGCGTTCGAGCGTGACGAGTTGGACGTCATGTTGCGCGAGGTGCGCACCCCCAAGGTGCACGGCTGGCTCGTGAACTACGTGGTGAAGAAGAACCCGCACTCCGAAGAGCTGCGCCTGGTCTGGTCCGCCGATCCGGATCCAGTGGTCGCGAGTGCCGGCTGGGCGCTGACCACCGAACGCGTGGCTAAGCAGCCCGAGGGCCTCGACCTCGCGGGACTGCTCGACGTCATCGAGGCGCAGATGAGAGACGCCCCGACTCGCCTGCAGTGGGCGATGAACCACTGCCTGGCTCAGATCGGGATCGAGCACGCCGAGCACCGCGCCCGTGCACTTGACATCGGTGAGCGCCTGGGGGTGCTCAAGGACTACCCGACTCCCCCGAACTGCACGTCTCCGTTCGCGCCCCTCTGGATCACCGAGATGGTGCGCCGACAGCACGACAAGTAGGAAGGTTCGCGCCCACGCTCGTGCCGCCACCCCCTCGGAACGCGGCAACACGATCGACAGAAGCTGGCTATCGAGGCGAGGCGCACACGGAGCCCGTATCCATGCAAACATCCGCTTCTGCCGCTGTGGGTGCGTTGGGCGAGGCTGAACAGAGATTATTCAGCGTGGACCCGCGAGCCGGTCGGACGGCTACGACTTGCTTCGTTGCCTTGTCGGCGGTGTACCAGTCGACACCCTGTCCCAGGTGTGCGAAAGTTGCACACGTGGACAAACCTGCTCTTGGCGATCGCATAGCTCAGGCTCGTGAGGCCGCCGGCATGACGCAGGGCAGGCTTGGTGAGGCCGTGGGCCTTGACCGGACCGCGATCACGCGACTGGAGAAGGGTGAGCGCAAGCTGAGTGCCCACGAGCTTGTCGCGGTGGCCAAGGCTCTCGGTCGGCCCATGTCGTACTTCGTCAGCGCCCCTGTACCAGCTGTGGTGAGTCGTCGAAGCGACACCTCGCACGCTCACGAAACGACACGAGCTCTGGACGTGGAACTCCAAGGATTCGCGTCTGACATTCAGATCCTCATGGAGATGCGGCTGCTAACCGGACATGAACGAGCCGGGGACGTCAAGATGCCGCGAGACCACACTGTGGCCGAACAAGTGGCCCAAAAGGTACGTCAAAAGCTCAGCCTGGGCGACGCACCCGTTCGCGATCTCGGTGCGGTATGTGAGCGCCTGGGCCTGCATACGTTCTCTGCGTCGTTGGGAGCAGTCGGACCGGACGGCGGTTGCGTCGAAGTGGGCGATGCAACCGCATGCCTGGGTGCTGCTGTGATCAATGGTGACACACCTAGCGGACGTCGTCGCATGACGTTGACCCATGAACTCGGCCACTGGCTGTTCGGTGATGCTTATGACGTGCAGGCGTCTTCTGACAGCGAACGAATGATTAACTCGTTTGCTATCCACTTTCTCGCTCCACGTGCAGGCATCCGAACAGTATGGGACCAGTACGGAGAGCTGCCCGTCCGAGACCAAGCTTTTGCCATTGGCGCGTCATTTAGATTGAGTTGGTCTGCGGTGATCGCGCAACTCAAAAATGTTGGGTTTATCAACGACGACGAGTACCGAGACCTGAACGAGTGCGAGCCTCGCTCAGGCGATTACCTACGACTAGGCATTTCGTGGGATGAAGAACTTAAAAGCCCCTACGTTTCCCCAGGTTTTGCGGCAGCATGTTTGAATGGGTACGTGTCCGGTAGGCTCACCGGAGACCGCGTGATCGAACTCCTGCGAGGGACGCTGGCAGCAGGCGATCTGCCGCACCAAGATCCTCCGTCCCGCGACAGTCTGCGAACCGCTTTCGCGGGCCATGGTGGCTGAGCAGCATAGATGGGTGATGGACACTAGCGCTTACACCCATCTCTGTCGCGCGGGCCACTCCGACATCATTAGGAGCTTGGCGCCCGCCGGAGTCGTGCTCATACCAACCGACGTGAGCACCGAGATCGAAACTGGTAGGGACCGCTACTCGGACATTCCATCTGTCTCTTCAATCGACTGGGCTGAGGTAGCTGTCCTCACTGAAGAAGAGGTGTGGACCCAATTAGAAGTCAAGGCTCAGATGGGCGGGCAGTCCGTCGAGCATCTTGGTGAATGTGCGGTCATCGCATGCGCATACCACCGCAAGCTGATCGCAATCCTCGATGACCGCGCCGCGCTGGCCCAGGCCGAAAGGCTACACGTATGCACGTATGACACTATGTGGATCGTGATCGAGGCATACAAGCATCTCTATGGAAGAGATAGAAACCGAACAGCGCAGGTGGTGGACGATCTACTGGCGACCGGAATGTACCTTCCTGTCGACTCTGGGGAGAGTATTATGTCTTGGGCGTACGAAGAAGGACTGCTGCCATAGTCGGGGGCTTGCTGCGCATTTCCTTGCGACAGTCCGGCTTCGGCATGTCGGAGACGACTATGCCTTGGAGCCCGTGTTGGCCGGTCACGTCCTTCTGTAGTTCGACGGTGAACTCCAACACGCTCGGGCCGCCACCAACTCCATGCCTTGCCCTATACTTGTCTACCGGAACAGCCAGCACCAACCCGGCAACAAACACTGAGTGGGCGCCCGCGTTTTCCGGACAAGGAGTCTGCGGCTAACTCATGCCACTACCTTCTGTTCAAACTCGGTCCCGCTGTTTGAGCGGCCCGATCCGAGCATCCAGGGTGGCGGTCATGTTCAGGTGCTCGACCAGTTCACTCACCGCGGCCAGGACCGCGTTCGGTGTCAGCGACGGGTCTGACACGCCGATGGTCACACGCCGATTCCAGCCCTGGGCTCGGGTGGGTAGCCTGTTCACCTGATGGGTGTCCTCTCAACTTTGTCGATCATGTTGTCGCAAACACGATCATCCCAGGTTGGGGCGGGTGCCCATCACTATTTCAGCCCAGGATCACACCGCTAATCGCGGATCTGGGTCTGACTGATCGACACCACCCAGCGCCCTGTGTCTATCTCTCGAGTCACGACTAACTTTGATTCGCGAGGCGTCGAACATCCTGTCATGCCGCTGAGCGCGCGGTGAATGCCCGAGCATGAGCAAGCTGCGGATACGTGGCGGTCGGTCAGGTTTTCGCGGATCCTCGGGTGGCTGGTGGGGTGCGGCGGACTCCGGCGGTGTGCAGGAGGCGTTTGACGCTGCTGAGGCTCACGCCGTGGGTTGCGGCGAGGGAGGCGGCGGTGGTGCCGTCGCGGTAGGCGGTGATCAGCTCGGCGGTCTCGCGTTCGTCGAGGCGCTCGTGCAGGCTCCACGGACGCTGCGTGCTCGATCTCGGAGCACCCACCGGGCTGACGAGCACCACGATGTGACAAAGCCGCAGGTCAGCGGCTTTTCTGGAGTGCGAGTAAGCGGCAAGTATCTCCACCTTGAGTTCGATTTTCGCGGTTGACCTAGCGGTTTGTGCGTTTGGCGCTCACCTCGCGTGATGGTGGGTTCGTGGTTAATCTGCTGGTCAGAGGCTGTCTTGGTGTTCTACTCCCGCAAGGTGTCTCGCTCTGGCTTCGGTGTTGTTCAGGTCAGGCGTGGGGGAACATGTGGAGCCATAGCCGGGTTGCGTGGGCGACGGCTGCGGGGTAGGGCGGGATGTCAACAGCGTGGCTGGCTGCAAGTCGCTGGTAGCGGTCCGGCCACGACTCTGGCAGCGGCGGGAGGTCGCCTGGTGGTTCGGTGTTGTTGCGTTCGAGCCATACGGTTCGGGCTGCGGCTGCCGTTCGCTCGAGTGTGAGCAGACCGTGTTTGAGCAGGATGGTGAGGTCGACGAGGTCGCGGACTCGGGAGTTCTCGCGTTCCCTGAAGTGGCGGAGCATCCCGTGGAACTTCTCTGCCGCATGTCGGTGGATGTCGACCGCTTCGACCTCAACGGCTGGGATACCGGCGAAGGCCAAGGAGTTGGGTATGGCGAGCCTGTCGGTGGCGTGAAGTTCATGAGTCCTGGGCGACACATCGAGTTGGACGCGGCCGAAGGGCTTGTCGGCCAGTTGCGCGCCGACCTTGGCGCGCCAGGTTATAGGTCATGGCGTCTCAGCTTGTTGGATCGCGCGCTCGATGTAGAGCGCGGCGCGGGGGTCAAGGGCCTCGGCGCGGGATCGGAGGCGGCGATTGGTAACCAGGCCGGCGCGCCGCGCGTCGTCGATGGCGCGGGCGAGCTGGTCCTCATCGGGTGCGTTCGCGGCGATGTCGATGATCGTTCGCAGTGGAGTGGTCACCCAGTATCCCGAGCGTTCGGAGACGTCATTGGCGGGAAGCTCGGCGTAGTGAAGTTCTACGGCGTCGTTGCGCATGGTGAATTCTGGTGGAACCGTCAGATGGATATGCCGTGATTCGAACTCGCCGATGCCATGCACGCTCATGGCCGACTCGTGTGACACGACCGCTCGTCCTCGCGACCACAGAGTCCAGCGGGCGAGTTCGTCGTGCGCGCCTGGAGCCCACTCGGCGAGGCGGAACAGGCCACGATCAATGCGCCACCAGTTGCCTGCCCCAACGTGGTGGGCCTGCGCCTGGTGGGAGTAGCCGAGCGTCTTCGCCTGAGCGGCGGTGAAATAGCCGCCTTGTCCGGCGGCGAGCTCGAAGAGCCTCCGACGGAGGTCGCGTCGATCAACTGGCATGACGGTATCCGCGCCGACGAGGTTCACGGGCGGATTCGAGAACCCGGCCTCGAAGGCGGTACGCCCATGCCACGCTCACCGGCGCATGCCGTGCCCGGCACAGGCCGCCTTACTTTCGCGCCGGTGCGTCGCCCCACGTCGATGTCAGCCATGCCAGGTCGGTCACGGCCTGCTGCCGTGCGTTCTTGGCGCGCGTGAACAGTGCGTCGGTTTTGGTCAGCACGAGCGTGTATGGCCGACCCTGCCGCCGGGTCTGATGCCGCACCGGCAGCCCGGCCGAGTCGATCTGGGTGTGCACGTGCCGGCGCCCGTCTGTTGCCAGGGGCCACTCGAAGATCCGCCGCGACCGGGAGCGGAGAAACGTCCCCAGCGTGTCACAAAGGTCGCACCGGCAGCCGGTCCATTCGATCGACCAGTCGTCTTCATCACGCGGCGGCCTCGCGAGGATCGCGCCGAGCCGCTTCGCGCAGTCGCGGGCGACCGCGTCGAGCCCCGCCGGTCGCCGCGCGTGCGCCGAACGCACCGTCGGCATCAGGCACTCCAACACGGTGTCCCCGTACTCGCGCAGCGCTGTCGTGATCTCGTCGCGCAGCGTGTCGTCGGCCGCCTCGAGCAGCCGCACCAGCGGCGAGCTGAGCATCTCCAGCGCTGGCTGGCGGTGTTCGGTTCGCGCGGTGGTGGTCCAGGACTGGAGCTGGCCGTCCATCCACTGCCAGGTCCTGGTGGCCAGCAGCCGCGCCACGTCCGGCGCCCCGGCGGCACGCAGCGCCCCGCACAGCCCTGGCAGCCTGTCGATCCACTCGTACCGGTCGGTTCCGTAGTGGCGCTTTTGCCCGAACCACCCGTCGATGACGCTCCGCGTCCACTGCTCGCCGTATCGCCCGGCTGCCGCCAGCCCGCCCGCGTGTTCCTGCGTGAGCGTTTCGACCCGGAACGGCTCCAGCAGCATCGTGGCCGTTCCGGCGACGTCGAGGCCCGCTGCCACGTCCAGCGCGGTGCCGAGCAGGCCCGCCTGTGTCGCGGTCTTTTTCCAGAACGGCGCGAGCGACTCCGCCGCGGCACGTGCGCCCTCGAGGTCTCCGGCCTCGATGCGGTCGCGGAGCTCGTGCAGAGCCCACTGCGATCCGGCCTCGGCGCGCGCCGCGAACGCCCGGTCCCGCGGCCATACGACAACCGCGGCCCGCCGGTACCACCGATCGAGCGTGTTGCCGTAGTTGCCCATGTAGCCCTCGTACTCGGACTGGTAGGGCTGCAGGTCCGCGCTCGGGGTGCTGGCACACACCTCGTGGTCGGGAACGTGCAGCGAGATCGGCTCGCCGTCGCTGCCGTCCGGGCTGGTCCACCAGCCGAGGGTGATCCCGTCGTCGATCAGCGAATGGAGCTGATAATCGTCGGGGTCCTCGTAAGAGTCGTAGTCGTTCCCGGGGGCGCTGCCGGACGGTTCGGCGTCCCAGGTCTCCCTCACCTCCGCGAGAGCCAGCACCGCGTCGCACCCGACCTGCTCGGCCGCGGCGCGTACCAGCGTGGCTCGCTCCGCGTCGGCGCCCTTGAGCCGGCGCCAGTTCAGGCCTCGCTGGGTGTATTCGTGGTCGAGCAGGAAGACCAGCCGGTTCGGCGTGCCGAGATCGCGGTCGCCGTACCGCGGGGTAGCTGGCGTGGTGAAGTGCTCGGTCAGGCAGTGCGCCAGCTCGGTGGCGGGGCCGGTCTCCGGAGCAGGGGTCTCGGCGGCGGCCAGCAGGTTGAACGTGAGCGTCACCCGGTACCCGGACCTGACCGGCGTGACCTGGTGGCGGCAGTCGGCGTAGAACGCGAGGAGGGTCAGCTCCTCCTTCGAGGCGCGGTAGGCCCTGGTTTCGCCGGCGTGGTCGATGACCAGTTCCCCGCCGGTGTGTGCCGAGGGCAGTGACACCACCAGCGTGCCCACCATGGCGTCGTGTTTTTCCGAGTCCTGGTGGGGAAGGAAGAACTGTCCCTTGCCGTAGACCAGCATCGAGTGCGGCTCGGCCCGCAGCCGTGCCGTCCGCGGGAGCCCGAGCTCGTCACGGAAGTGCTCCAGCGCGCGGTCCAGCAGCGCCGTCCAGCCGGGCCCGCCGAGCGTGATCTGATCCGGGGTGAGTTCCCAGGTGTCGCGGACGCTGGTGTCCGTCAGCGTCTCCTCGCCCTGGCCGAACATCGCCGACCGCGCCACCGCGATCAGCTTCTTCGCCAGAGGCGCGCGGACCGGAAGGCTCACCGGCCCGACGCCAGCCACTTCAAGCTGCAGGAGATGCGCTGGCGCCAGCAGCTCAGCGCTGAACGACCCGGTCGGTTCGGAATCGCCGAGCAATCCCGCCAGTCGTTCCCGTGCCGTGGTCGCCATGTGACCCCTCGCGTGCTCGCCGTGTTCTTCCGCGGCCAGACTGTAGCGGCGGCCGACGGGGATGCCGCCAGACGCCCGAGCCCGCTCGCTCGATCAAGTGCGGGCTGCGGCCCAACGAGAAGCGCATCGACGGGTGTCACATACCCGGAGGTGGAGAGCGTCGCTTCGCAAGTCGCCGCGATCTTCTTGCGCAGCCTCGCTTCGTTTTGCGGGTTTATGCTCCACCTCGCCCGGCGAGGATCCCGTCCCACTCGGTCAAGAGATCGAGGAGTTCCGGGCGGGGCAGGTTGACGTCGAGTTTCGCGCACCGGTCCACAACGTCCGCGGTGCGTTCGGCGGGATAGTTCGGGCGAGGATAACCACAGCAACCGGCCATGAGAGCAGCTGGCCGATCAACGTAGATATGAACTCAAGAATATTCAAGGGCTAGCCCCCTTGCGAACAGTTCCATGGTGGCATGGTGCCACAGCGGTCCAGGAACTCATCACGCGCCAGGTCCAGTGTGGGACGCGACTCGGAATCACCGCCGCCTCGTCTCCCCGCCCAACTAACGAGGTTCGGCACCCAACACCTCATCCGCGCCCGAGCCGATGATGGGCCGAGTGTCGCAGGATATCGTGCAGAGATGGCTAGGTTCCACGTGGCTCGGCCCGCGCTCCGGCTGCCTGTATTGAGATTGAGCGCGGTGGCGCGTGAAAGTTTAGTCCTACGAGGGAGCGGCTGTTTGATGCCTGCCCACCTCAAATGGGATGCACCAGTGGCGTCGAGATCGCCTCATCTAGCCATTTTCGGACAGCCTTTTCGTCTATTGGATCCCTTGTCTTCAGTAGCAACATCCAAATTTCACAGAAGAGTTTGATGGAATTGGCTATAGTCTCAGAAATTCGCTTGTCTTCTTCTCGCTCAATCTTCGAAATGAGGTCTGCGTCGTCATCATACTGAAAATACTTGCATCATCAGTGCTCCGGGAGAACCGTGCGCTTGTTCTGACCATGATCGGCACAGTAGCTCGTACTGCTGGAGTCGTTTGGGGTGAGGAGACGTTTCGGCCATCTTGCGGACGCTCATGTCACACAAATTCTCCACCCAGCGGATCGAGCCATCCTTTCTGCGACTTTCAATGAACTGCGCAAATTCCGCCGCTACACTCTTGTCGAAGTTGAAAATCTCGGCTTCTCCGTCGAGGTGGGGGCATGTGCGAAATGCGACTGTAGAGACAGCAGTCTGAGTGCTTGTTGTAGTAATCCGAACTGTACGAACCTCGGGGCGACGGCTTCCGGGTCATCCTTTTCGCTCAACATTATCTGTTCGATGTTAAGGGACATCTCAAATAGTTGTCGAGCAACACCTACGGCTGCCTCCCAATATGAGTGCCCTACAAGCAAGCGTATAGATTTCAAAACGTTGAACGCCCTGTTGGATAGTCCTATCTGGAAATCCTCATATGACCCTGCTGGTTCGATAGCAACAAAGCACTTTCTTGCGGATTCAATTACGCCGTCGAGCGTTTTGAACGCCTGAGATAGACGGGACCGGGGTCGGGATGCGCGTCGGGCATAACTACGGTTGGCTTTCGGGAGGGCACCCCTTACGGCTTTGCGCTCGACGGGACTTCGGCCTTGCCATTTCTCCTCGAATCGAATAAGTGTGCGGCTAGTTCGGAGTCAGCGAGCCGTAGATGCGCAATTTGATCAGCGGATGGGTGGATGTACCTGGCGCGCTATATCCTCACCTGGGCTTGTTTGGCAAGTTTGATGAGTATGGGGTTGCTTCGCTTGTGCAGCGAGACAAGCACTCTCAGCAGCTCCTGACTGGTTGGGTGTACCTTTGCTATTTGGGGGGCCGCATCCCAAGCGTCTACGAGAGAGTTAAGGGCTCCATCCCGGTCACGAAGGGCAAGTTTTGCTCTGGCTACGTTCATGTACAGCGCGCCGGTTCTTGTTGCCGGGAGTGTTAGCGTACGGTGGCCCAAGTCGCCGGCTAGATCCAACGCTTGCCCATGATTTTCCAAGTCAACCCATGTCGCTATAACATGCGTGGCCGTGTTCTCTGGGCCGAATTGGATACCGCATACGTCTACGTCTTGGGGGAATTCTTCGGACACGTGCCACGCCGCCGCCATATGCCGTTCAGCTTCGGCTTTCTCTCGCAGTCGTCCAGCGAGCGTGAGGCCTCGAAGATGAAGCAGCCCTAACCCTAGGGATTTGTCTCGCCCCTCCATGGATTCCTCGGCTTGAACTATTGCGCGGTCAACAACAGCCAAGCCCCCCTCAAAGTCTCCGCAATTGAGAAATGTACCGGCCTCGTCCCGGGCTGCGATAGCACCGGCAAGCGGGGTTGCCCGCTCGGCCGCTAGTCGTTGCTTTATTACGGCCAGTTCGGCAAGGTCCATCCAGCGGTGACGCGCAGCAAGCCAGTAAACCGCGCTATAGATATCTGATACCATTGCCCACGCATCGGGCGTGCCGACTGCATGGGCGTAATTTGTCGCCCTAGACAGCAATCCGGGCAGTCGCTTAAGCACTTCAGACAGGTTCGCGTCACCACGGAATTTGACTAGCTCGCTCAACTCATGAGTCAAAATGTCGCGCTCGGTCAACGACTCGCCGGGGAGATCAAACCGTCGGATCGCTGCACGCAGTTCTTGTAGGTTCGCCTCGTTGTCTTGCTTAATCTCCGTTTTGCCGAGTACCTCATCAAGTGTGGTTCCCATTGCCCTGGCGAGGACTGCCGCTACACCCTGGGTCAGTGCACGGTCACCGATTTCGATTTTGCTCAGTAATGACACGGAAACGCCGGCCTTGCGCGCCAGCTTCACCTGGCTCATGTCGCGCTGTTTACGGATAACCGCGACGTTTCGGCCCGGTCCTGGTGCCTTCTCCATCTCGGGTGCCATGCGTATCAACCTTCCCATAACGGGTGTCTTCAAACGTTACCCCAACCCGCTCGTGGCTGCTCAGGTAACGGGCTGTGCAAGGAGTGTGCAAGTTCTTCCCGTGAAGTTGATGTTGTATAGGCGTACCAACCGCACCCCTGCACCTGGAGGCCCTGGGGCATGACCAGCCAAGACACGGCCCTGTCCCTCAGCGGCGGCGACCCTCCGGTCGGGCTTGAGGCGTTGTCGTCGCTAGCGGTAAGGGTACTCAACGAGCACACCAACCAGGCCGGCCGCCGCGCCGCGTGTAGGTCTGCGTGGCCGCGCGAACAGGCATCGCTAGCAGAGCACAACCTGGCGGCACTATGAGCCGCCTGCGGAGCTGGGCTGGTCCGGCAATACGTGGTACCGGCACCGTCGGGCCAACCCTTCCCGCCGTGCCACACGACGCCCAAAGCCGGGAGTTGGCCGGGCTGTTGGAGCGGGTGTTGGCCGGTGATCTGGTTACTGACTGGGTGGACGTTGAGCGGGGGGTGGTGTCCGCGCTGGGAGCATTAGTGCGGCTATATAAGCAGCACCAGGTCGACGAGCACGGTTGGTGCTTGATCTGCTGGGAGGCCACGCGGGAATGGTGGTGGCCGTGGCGCCGTCGCAGGGCTTGCACTGTTCGCGCTGCGGTTGCCTTCCCCATGCTGCATGTTGCTCCCGCCGACCTGCGGCGGGTGTAATGACTGCCAGTTACGCCCGGAACCCCGGTTACAACGGAAACCCGTCTCCGTGTCCTTGGCCTATTGGATTGTTGTTGGTCGCGGCGGATGAGGCGGTGAATATTTTCGGGCTCACCATCCGGTATACCGCGCGTGCGTGGTTGCCGCAGGTCGAGCGCGCCGCTGAGGAAGTGGCTAGGGAGCTTGTTTCTCGCGCGGTGAAAACCACGGGCATTCCTGGCCCTCGCCCGCCGTGGACCGCATTTCAGGATGAGGAGATACCGCTGAGCGAGGTTCGTTTACGGTTGGAGTACCCAAGCTTGTTTGTTGAGGTATGGGACGGTGACCCGACCTCGCCATTCCCGCCGCTCGGGGATTACTTAGACAATCATTTGACAGAGGTGCACGAGCAGGCCCAGCGGTGGAATTGGTACCCGCGTGGTCGCGGGAAAGTCATTTGGGCAGAACTCGGCATACCCCCGCAACGCCAGACCGACGGGCTACCTCGACCCACAGCGGGCCGGTTCTCTTGCCCCGTCCCAGATGGGCGAGGTGCGCCGTTGCGCGATGTAGGGGCTATGCGGCGTGTGCGGAATGGTCTTGTCCGACTGGATTCCGATGGTCCGCGAGGCGTAGCGCGATGACGGTGATGAGGGGCGGCGCGTGATTCCTGTTAGCTGGCCGTATCCGGCGGAGACCTATGAGGCTTTCGCGGCGTTGAGGGCAGCCGGGTTTACCGCTTACTGCTGCGGTGATCGGCGCGCGCCGCGTGTCTTGGTGGCGGTCTATGACTGGGGGGATAGCTACGTTGATGTGGTTAATATGCGGGGAGCGGATCGGGTCACGGCGGCCCGCCTACCGAAACACGATGACCTAGATATCTTCGCCCCTCACGAGGCGGTGTGGCATTACATGGGCGCTCTCGAACCCGCTGTCGCGGCGCTGCTGCGACTCCCACGCCCCAGCCGCTCAGACGCACCAACCACGGCCTATCAAGCACCACTGACGCTGTTTGTTTCCTCCCGCGAGCAACGCACCATGACCATCAAACCAGGCAATGTGCATACCCTGAGGACCCGAGGGTGAGGCAGCGCTGTTGCGTATTCCTATAGCGGTACTGTCGAGGACTACTGCGCACCTGCAACAAACATTTGTCCTTTGCGGACCGGCTGTACTCACCGATGAACCTAATTGGTAGGCGAAACGCGCTCGCCTGCGCGAGGCAGCATTCCCATGATTTTGGCTACGAAAGGGCTAGTTATTGTCGGCAGGCTGCTATGGTTTGTATTTGTGTTTGATTTAGATTTCGACCCTTTTTACCTTGAGATTCGATACTTGTCGTTTCTGGTTTTGACCGGCTACCTGGAAAATGCCGCCAAGGGTGAGAACCTTGTGGGGTTGACGTACTGCCTAGAGGCGGGAGTACTTCGCTGGTATGGCACCCCGAGCAGCCAATCGAGCCTACTCCATCTGCGGCAGAACAAGATACTAAGGAACCGGGCGTCAACCATTGGCCGCCGAGCCTGGGCTTGTATGCGTCCATGGTCATCGCGCTGACGTGTATTTGCCGCAATCGAGTTCAGGTAGAACTGGCGGAGACGTACGACGTGTCCCAGTCGACGATCAGCCGCGCGATCACAGGAATAACGCCACTGCTGGAGAAGGTCCTCAGAAAATATGTTCCGACCGCTGACGAACTCAACGACAAGATCCAGTACATCGTGGACGGGATCCTGCTTCCATGCTGGTCATGGGCCTCGCACCCGGAGCTGTACTCGGGCAAACGCAAGACGCCCCGTCCAGTCCCGCTCACAGCCTCGGCAACAGTGCGGCTCGCGCGATGACCTCGTCAGGGACCGCGACCGGGGCAATGTCGACCCGAGATTCCCGGCCTGCCCACCGGGCTTGCGGGCACCGCGCTCGAGCAAGGACTTCGGCGCCGGCTTGGCCAACCGAGCTCGGCGGCTTCGAGGAATTCTTCGAGGTCTGCCTCAGCCGGGCCGCCAGCTCAGCGATCCGTACCCGCGCCGCGCGCAGCTCCGCCGACAACGACTCGACCAGCTCATCCCGCTGCGCAAGCCGCTCCAGCAGCCCCACCACCGACAGCGTCCCGGGCACCACGAGATCATCAACATTCGATCTGCGGCTTGTTGTGACAATCGTGTTATTTCGCGAACCGCAGACCATGACTGGGTACGGTTATCCGTTCGGTTTGAGCCGTGATCAAGAGTAGCGGTGGTGCGCTGTTGCCAGCGTCAAGCCGCATCGGACAGTGCTCTTGATCGATCGCACCGCCCGATGCGTGTGCGGCTGGCAGGATCAGGCACATACGACGGAGACGCTCTCTCAGGGTGCCGGCGTCCTTTACGTAGCTGATGTCTCGGTCTACGATTGTGGTATGTCACAGCCCACGGGGCCATCTACGGTGTCTCTGCCCCACCTGGCACCATCGCACGACCCAATAGCGGTCAGGACCACCATGCTCCCTGTTGCAGCCGACGCTGAGAGCGATGCAGAGCGCTGGGGTCAGCGAAGAGCCCTACTCGGGCACCACAACGTATACGCTGAATGACGCTCCGCGAAAAGCGAAGGTATGCATGATGGAGAACGCATTCACCATCGTAAGGTATTCGCTGTCACGTGAGGAGGTTTCTGCCGTACTGGCGGACGACGGAGGACTTGCTGACGAGGTGCGCACCCGCATCCAGCGCCTCGCTCGTCAGCACCTTGACGGGAGCCCTGGCTACCTCTCGTTCGCCGGCATAAACGGCCTTGATATTGCTCAGGGAGAGGTGTTCACGCTCGCCGTCAGCCGGATGCTGGGCTGGTTGCTACCGCAAGACGCATCAGGGACGTTACTGCGAAGAGTGACCGATCGTGGTGTCCGCCTGGAGGACGGAAAAACCGGGCGTCGTTACTCCGAGTCACGAGACGGTGGATATCTCCATACCGACGCTCCGCATACACCACCGCCACTGCCCGACTATTTCGCGCTGTACTGCGTACACCAGGCCGAGACGGGAGGTGTGCTCTGTCTCGTGGACGTCAACGACCTGGTGCAGAGGCTGCCGGAATGGGCTGTGCGAATCCTGAAGCAGGACTTCCACTTCGATCGCATGCTGGATACCGTCAAGGACCCCACGGTGGTCCGGCCTATCCTGTCGCTGGCCCCTGGTGACACCCGGATCTGCTATCTCCGAGGGTACATCGAGATCGCCCACCGCAGGCCAGGAGTTCCGGACCTGACAACCGATCAGCGGGAGGCGATGGACAGATTGGACGCACTGCTCGACGATCCGGCTCTCCAGCAGAGAGACCGGCTGCGGCCAGGGGAGATCGCCTTCTTCAACAATCGGTCCCTGTTGCACGGCAGAACCGCTTTCGAGGACCGGAAAGACCAGAAACGCATGATGCTACGCACGTGGATCCATCGTCCGCCGACGGACGCATCTCTGGTATCGCACTGATTGCCGACAAGCACCGAGCTGAAAACTGGAACGAGCAGATATTGATCGTGGCGGCCCATTTTCTTACCCTGGTCCTAGGTCACACTGTTACGCATAAACTCGGGATGCCTCTCCATCTTTCGGGCCAGCAGAGCCGCCACGCGATCAGCGGTTCGGTCGTAGGGGATCCGCGCGAGCATCGTGTATCCACTCGGGACTGGGGCACTCGCCGCGCCCGACCCTGCCGCAACGCGAACTCAAGCTGGGTGCGCAGCTCGTCTTTCCCCTGCAGGTACAGTGTCTGATAAATCGTCTCGTGCGCCACTCTCATCTCCGGCTCGTCGGAGTAGTTCTCGACCAGTCTCGCACTGATCTGTTCCGGCGACCACTTCTGTTTCAGACCCTCGTTCACCGCATCATGCAGCCGAGACGACGCCACCAGCTTCCGCTCCTTCGGTCGCACCGTGCACAGCTCATAACGCTCGTGAGCGGCAACAGCACGATAACCGTCCACACCGCCATTTCGCTCGATCTCGCGTGAGATCGTGCTATGGTGCCGCCCGAGCACCTTCCCGATCTCACGCGCGGAACTCTTCCGCCCCAGTTCCCGAGAGATCGTCTCTCGTTCCGGATACACAACGGCTCAGCCCCACTCACCAATAATCCTCTCAGTAGACCCCCGGAAAGGGGGTACCTTAGCAGAGTCAAAATCCGCAGGATAATGGTGCGTCGCCATGACCATTTGAGCCCAAGGGGTTAACTCATCTAGTGAGGCTCAGATCTCCGGTAGTCGTTGAAGGCCACGTCGGTTGACGTGGCCTTTTTAAGGCTCAATCGTTCCCGAAAATAGTTGAGATCAGCGAGGGGGGCTCGGGATGCTGCGTCCAGGGGCCTGGCTGGTGGTCTGTGCTGGTGCTGGTGGTGTCCG
>JBOHGE010000061.1:0-28409 GCA_050700055.1 Pseudonocardiaceae bacterium | reverse complement strand
GCACGCTATCGCGTGCCGCCCCATGACTCGTGAGTGGCATTCAGTGCTGAAGCACTGAATGCCACTCACGACCCGCGAGCCGTTTAGGCTCGCGGCATGATGTGGCCCGACGAGCTGGCCCGGGCCCGCCTGCACGTCGTCACCGGCAAGGGCGGGACCGGCAAGACGACGGTGGCGGCTGCGCTGGCCGTCGCCCTTGCCACCGGAGGCGGGCGAACGCTGCTGGTGGAGGTCGAGGGGCGGCAGGGCATCGCACACCTGTTCGACACTCCCCCGCTGCCCTACCAGGAGCGGCGGGTGGCGGTCGCCCCCGGCGGCGGTGAGGTCCGGGCGCTGGCGGTGGACGCCGAGGAGGCCCTCCTGGAGTACTTCGCCATGTTCTACAACCTGGGCTTCGCCGGCCGGACCCTGCGCCGGATGGGCGCGATCGAGTTCGCCACGACGCTGGCGCCCGGGCTGCGGGATGTGCTGCTCACCGGCAAGGTCAAGGAGGCGACCACGCGGGCGGACAAGGGCATTCACACCTACGATGCGGTGGTGCTGGATGCCCCGCCGACCGGGCGGGTGGTGAAGTTCCTCGACGTCACCAGGGCGATGGCCGACCTGGCCAAGGTGGGTCCGATCCACAGCCAGAGCGAAGGGGTGGTGCGGCTGCTGCACTCGGCGGACACCGCGGTCCATGTGGTCACCTTGCTGGAGGACCTGCCGGTGGCCGAGACCCTGGAGACGGTGGCGGAACTGGATCTGGCTGATCTGCGTCCGGGTGCTGTGCTGGTCAACCGGGCCCGACCACCCAGGCTGCCGGTCCGGTCGGGCAACGCCGCCACCAACGGTCAAGTCGACGCGCACCGGATCCGGGCCGGGCTGCTCGCCGCCGGGCTGGACCTGGACCCGGCCGTGCTCGACGCTCTGGTCGCCGAGACCGTCGAGCACACGGTGCGGGTGGACGCCGAGCAACGGGCCCGTGCCAAAGTCGCTGACGCCGGCCTGCCGCTGATCGAGCTACCGGAACTGGTCGAGGTGGGAGTGGACGGAGTCGATCTTGGCGGGATTTATGAGCTCGCCAAGGTGCTACGCGGGCAAGGAGTGCGATGAGCCCACCACTGGACATCGACACGCTGCTCGACAACCGGGCCACCCGAGTGGTGGTGTGCTGCGGCGCGGGCGGGGTGGGCAAGACGACGACAGCCGCGGCGCTCGCCTTGCGGGCAGCGGAACGGGGCCGGTCGGTGGTGGTGCTCACGATCGACCCGGCGCGACGGCTGGCGCAGTCGCTGGGGCTGCGCGAGCTGACCAACAATCCCCGCTTGGTGGCCCCGACCGAGGAGATCGAGGCAACCGGCGGGCAACTGCACGCGATGATGCTGGACATGCGCCGCACCTTCGATGAGATGGTGCAGGCACATGCCAACCCTGAGCGGGCCGCCCAGATCCTCGCCAATCCCTTCTACCAGACCATCTCGTCGTCGTTCTCCGGCACGCAGGAGTACATGGCGATGGAGAAGCTGGGCCAGCTCGTGACGACCGGTGACTGGGACCTTGTGGTGGTGGACACCCCGCCGTCGCGTTCCGCGCTGGATTTCCTGGACGCCCCGCAGCGGCTCTCGTCGTTTCTGGACGGGCGGATGATCAGGCTGCTGTCCGGCCCGGTACGGGCCGGCGGGCGCGGTGTGCGCCGGCTGGTGGGTGCGGGGTTCGGGTTGTTCACCCGGGCGGTGTCGACGATCCTGGGCGGCCAGCTGCTGGCCGACGCCTCGGCGTTCGTGCAGGCCTTCGACACCCTGTTCGGCGGGTTCCGGGAACGCGCCACCGCGACCTACCAGCTGCTGCGCGCCCCGGGGACGGCATTTCTGGTGGTCGCCACGCCGGAAGCCGATGCGGTGCGGGAGGCGGTGTACTTCGTGGACCGGTTGGCCACCGAGTCGATGCCACTGGCCGGGCTGGTGCTCAACCGGACCCACCCGGTACTTGCCGACCTTCCGGCGACCCGAGCCGAGGCGGCGGCCGAGACGCTGGAGCAGCAGGGCCGGGCGTCGCTGGCCGTTGCGGTGCTGCGGCTGCACATCGACCGGGTCGCCCTGGCCGGGCGGGAACGCCGGCTGCTGTCCCGGTTCCGGCGAGCCCATCCGGCCGTGCCGGTGGCCACCGCACCCGCGCTGGCCGCCGACGTGCACGACCTGCCGGGACTGCGGGAGATCGGCCGGCTGCTGTCCGCGGCTCAGCCCGTCGTCAGCCGGGACTGAACACGGTCGCCTTCCGAAGGAGCTGTGACCAGCTGCGGACGTCCGGGCGACGGTGCAGCAACGCCCGCCGTTCCCGTTCGGTCATGCCACCCCACACGCCGAACTCGATCCGCCGGTCCAGTGCCTCGGCGAGGCAGCGCACCCGCACCGGGCACGGGGTGCACACCACCTTGGCCTGACGCTGCGCAGCACCCGCCACGAACAGCCGGTCCGGGTCGTGCCTGCCGCACAGCCCCCGGTAGCGCCAGTCGTCCACCTGATCCACGATCTCGCCAACCTCCCCTCGTCTCGCCCGGCCCGGGAACACCCTCCGTAGCCGGTGCGTCACGGAAAGAATCGACGCTTCGACGCACCGTGAGCAGCACCGGTTCCCGCTCCACCGACCATCACCCAAACAGGCGAAACATCCGGACAGCTGCGATCTCGACTCAACCTCCGGAGTCTGGGACGAGCCGGACCGGCAACGGCGGGCGCTTGCGGGGCATGCCCCAGCCTCCAAGCGCCCGCCGCACCCGCCACCGAAAGGCGTGTGGTCGACGCAGAGCTCAGCGAGTCAACCCCTGGGCCAGGTCACGCACCTGCTCGGCGCTGTTGCGTACCTGTTCGGCGACCAGCTCGACACACCGGGTGAGGTGCTGATCAACGATATCCGGCCACTGCACCTGCTCGGCCCGGCCGCGAGCGTCGTCGTCGGCTCGTGGAAACTCCGTGGCGATCCCGTAGATCAGCCCGCCGAGCACCGCATCGAACAGCATGTCCGCGTATGTGGGCAGGGTTATGTCGGGGAACGGTTCTGACCCCGGCGCGATCTCGGCTACCTCCTGCCCCGGGTACCACGGGTCGAGCCACTGCCCGAGCCGCGCCCAGATCTCTGGGCACAGCGGGCGGATGATCTCCCAGCCGATCCACCGGATCACGTCGCATTCCCCGGTGACGCGCCCGAGCACCTTGCGTGCGGCCGATCCGACGCGGATCAGCTCGCCCAGCTCCAGCGCCCCCACGCTCTCCTGGAAATGCGGGCGAAGATCCATGGCCAGCGCGTGGTTCCAGCGAACCCACCACAGCGCCCGCCACGCCATGCAGGCTTGGCTCGACGGCCGCGCCAGCCAGACGGCGATGTTCTGGTAATACGCCTTGATCTCGGCCAACACCGCTTGTCCCGCCGGGGTGGCGAGAAAACCGAGGCTCTTGAGCGGGTTCGGGTTGCCGAGCTCGCCGATGAGGTTGATATTGAAGAAGTGATGCCAGGTGGCGTCCACCGCGACTCGCCCGACAGCTGCCCGGTGGCCGTCGTAGGCACCGATCGCTCCGAACTTTCGAGGGTTGAGGGGACCCTTGACGTCGTTGATGGTGCGACCCACGATAGTGGAGTACGCGATGACTTCCGGAGCGATTCCGCCGGGGTACTCCGTCACCTGGTAACCGTCGAAGGTGAAGGTCGCCGTGAGATCGGCGGGTTCGTAGCATTCGCCTTCGTGGGGATGGTCCGGAAGAACCCGGATCACCCCCCGCGGGCCGCACAGCAGCGGGTGCGGATGGGAACTGAAGAAGAACTTGTTCCACGGCAAGCTCGAATACAACCGGGGGGTGATTCGTTGCGGGATATCGTCGGACTGGTCGTCCAAGGTGACGCCCGGATCGTGGCCCTCGCTCAGCGTGTCATGGCGGTCCGGGCCACCGATGGATGGCGCGACGGGCTCACCGTTGGGACCCGGATTGGGCCAGTGCCACTTGCGCATCGAGCGCACCCGTGGCACGGCGCCACACATCGCCACGCCGAGATCCTCGTGGTCACCGGCGGCGAAGACACCGCCGCCGCCGTCCATGAACTGAGAGATGGCCCGCAGTTCCGGCTCGCTGATCTCACTGCCGGTCCGCTCGACCCCGAACAGCCACATCTGGTCGTACTGCGACAGATCGTGGGTGTCGAAACTGAAATTCGCGATGTCGGCGTCCGGGCTGGCGCGTCGGTGGGCTTTCGTCACCTCGAAGCTCACCCACGGTCCCGGCGGCACGGCGAGCGCACCGAGCAGGGTCCCCAGGCTGAAGTCGCCTTCCCCGAATCCCGTGCCTTCCAGGTCGAGGACGATGAGGATGCGTAGCGTGCACGGCGGTAAGAGGATCGGGTTAATCTTTCCGGGGTCCAGTGCGTGGATTTGTTGCCGGCCGAGCGCCGCCCGAATCTCCTTGTTGAGGGTGGGCGGTTGAACATCAGTCATACCTGTTCCTCTCGTTCCCGGACGCCATCCCCAGCGCCACACCGTGATGAGCCCCCGGCATCCCCCGCAGATACATCACCGCCGCGCCGTCACCCACCGGCGTCCAGCGCCAGGACCCTGTGCGTGGCAGGATTCGGCGTTGTGGTGCGTGGTGGTGATGTCATGACTCCGTTGTGGCGGGGTGTGGTGGTCTTGCGGATCGTCACCGCGGTTTTTGCGATCGTGGTGGGTGTTGTGCAACGCGACGACTACGCCCGGCCGGGGTGGGGCTGGGCGGTGCTCGCCGGGATCGCGGTGTGGACGGTGCTGACCTGCCTGGCCTACAGCTACGACGGCACCCGCCGCAGCCACGTCGTGGTGATCGACCTGCTGGTGACGCTGGCGTTGATGAGTTCCGCAAAGCTGGTGCTGGCCGAGATCACCACGAATACCTCGCTGCTCACCAACGTGTGGGCCTGCGGTCCGGTGGTCGCCGCCGCGGTACACGCGGGCCGGATCGTCGGGACGCTGTTCGGCGTCGCCGTGGTCGGGGTCGACGTGTGGCTCCGCGGGTCTTTCACCACTGCTGTGGCCCGCGATGCGGTGCTGCTGATCGGGGCCGGGTTCGTGCTCGGGCTGGCCGCGACGGCCGCGCGTCGCGCCGCCGAGCAGCTACGCCGGGCGGTCCGGGCCGAGGCGGCCACCGCCGAGCGAGAGCGGCTGGCCCGGTCCATCCACGACAGCGTCGTGCAGGTGCTGGCCCGGGTACGGGCCCGCGGCAGCCACCTCGACGGGGAGGCCGGCGAGCTGGCCCGGCTGGCCGGTGAGCAGGAGATCGCCCTGCGCTCGCTGTTGCGCGCCGGGCCGCCGGCCAGTACCGGTGAGCAGGACCTGGCCGCCGCTCTCGCGCTGCTGGCCAGCCCCCGGGTCGAGGTCTCGGTACCCGCCACCGCGGTGCCGTTGCCGCTCGGCGATGTCGAGGAGCTGGTCGCCGTTGCCCGGGAGGCGCTGGCCAACACCGCCCGGCACGGAGGTCCACAGGCGCGGTCGTGGGTGCTGGTCGAGGATCTTGGTGCGGAGGTCGTGGTCACCGTCCGCGACGACGGGCCGGGGGTGGCGGACGGGCAGCTCGCTGACGCTGCGGGTGACGGCCGGATGGGGGTGTCGGGGTCGATCCGCGGCCGGGTGGCTGATCTGGGTGGCACCCTGACCCTGGACACCGGCCCGGGTCGGGGGACCGAGTGGGAGATACGGCTGGCCCGGGCCCGGCGCGGGGTGCTGCGGTGAAGGTCATGGTCGTCGACGATCATCCGATCTGGCGCGACGGGGTGGCCCGCGACCTCACCGCGTGGGGTTTCGAGGTCGTGGCCACCGCTGGTGATGGTGCAGCCGCGTTGCGCATCGTCGCCGCGGTGCGCCCGGACGTCGTCTTGATGGACCTGAACTTCGCCGGCGGTGGACCGTCCGGGGTGGACGCCACCCGGCACATCATCGACAGCTGGCCCGATATCCGGGTACTGGTGCTGTCGGCATCCGGCTCGCATGCCGACGTCCTGGCCGCGGTGCAGGCCGGAGCTTCGGGGTATCTGGTGAAATCGGCAACGGTGGCGGAGCTGGTCGAGGCGGTGCGCCGGACCGCTGAGGGGGAGGCGGTGTTCAGTGCCGGCCTGGCCGGGCTGGTGCTCGGTGAGTACCGCCGGATGGCGCTGGACCCGCAGCCCGGCTCGCCACGGCTCACCGAGCGCGAGACCGAGGTGCTGCGTCAGGTGGCCAAGGGGCGCACCGCCCGGCAGATCGCCGAGACGCTGGTGATCAGCCATCGCACGGTGGAGAACCACGTGCAGTCCACGCTGCGCAAGCTGCAGCTGCACAACCGGGTTGAGCTGGCCCGCTACGCGATCGAGCACGGCCTCACCGAGCAGCAGTAGGTGGCTCTTCAAGTACCGCCAACCTGGGTGAGGTGCGTCTCGAACCGCTGCCAACCCCGTCCGGGGTTGGCAGCGGTTCGAGACGACTCAACAGGGGGTTGGCGGTACTTGAAGAGCCACCTACACCACCAGCCCGGCGCGCACCAACGCCCCCGGTACGCTGGCCCACCCAGCGCAACCGAGGGGCACTCGCAGGGACGGTGGGTTTGGTGGAGTTCGAGCTTGAGCGAGACGCTTTCGCCGACGCGGTGGCGTGGACGGCACGCGGTCTGCCGTCGCGTCCCGTGGTCCCGGTCACCGCCGGCATGGTGCTCGAGGTGACTGACGGCACGTTGATCGTGTCAGGCTTCGACTTCGAGGTGCTCAACCGAATCGAGCTGCCCGTCACCGACAAGTCCGCGGGGCGGGTCTTGGTGTCCGGCCGGCTGCTTGCCGAGATCGCCCGCGCGCTGCCACCCAAGGACGTACGGGTGTCCGTGGAGGGAAACCGGCTGGCGGTGCGTTGCGGGTCGGCCCGGTTCAACCTGCCGTTGATGCACATCGAGGACTACCCCGTGGTACCGGAATTGCCTGCCACGTCGGGTGCGGTGCGCGGTGATGTCTTCGCCACTGCGGTCTCCCAGGTCACCGCAGCAGCCAGCCGGGATGAGACCTTGCCCATGCTCACCGGCGTCCGGATGGAGGTCGGTGCTGAAGCGCTCACCTTCGCGGCGACCGACCGGTACCGCCTTGCCGAGCGGCGCATCCCGTGGACGCCGGCAGTCCTACCCGAGTCCGGCTCGACGGATCCGCTCGACCCCAGCTCAACGGATCCACCCGGGCCCAGCCCGGCGCTCATCATTGCGGCCAAGACGCTGGCTGAGGCTGCCAAGTCGCTCGGCTCGGCCAGCGAGGTGCTGCTGTCCATGGGCAATGCCGGCGACGCGGGTTTCTTGGGTTTCTCCGCCGGTGGACGGCAGACGCTGACCCGGTTGTTGGACGGTGAGTTCGTCAAGTTCGCATCGCTGTGGCCCACCGAGGTCACCACCACGGTGGAGGTGGAGGTCGGCCTGCTCGTCGCGGCGCTCAAGCGGGTGTCGTTGGTGGCGCAGCGGTTCGCGCCGGTCCGGCTGGCGTTCGCCGAGAGTAGTGTGCAGCTGTCCGCGGAGGCTGATGACGAGTCCAGCGCTGAGGAGGAGCTCGAGGTCGGTGTCAGCGGTGAACCGTTGACCATCGGGTTCAACGCTGGATACCTGCTCGATGGACTCGCTGGGCTCACCACCGAGCGGGCGATCCTGTCCTTCACCGCGCCGGGCCGTCCCGGGGTGATCACCCCGGTCACTGGTCTTGACGCCGGACAAGCTGACGACGACGGGGGCGGCTCCTACCGCTATCTCGTCATGTCGATGCGCTTGCGGGGTTAGGCAGCGAAGCTCAACGGGCGCGCCACCGGAAGGGCCAGGAGCGCCGGGCGACATCGGGTACCGGCTGCGGGATCGGCTCCGTGCCGGTTGGCCAACCGGCGAACTGAACGATCGCCTCACCGGGTTCCAGTACCGGGATACCCAGCGTGGCGGCAGCGCGCACAGTGGGGTGGTCGGAGCGTATCGAGGGATCGGCGATAACGACGGCGACCGCAGGCGTGAGCCTGCTCCGAGTCACCGCTCCGTGGGCCTCCATCAACCGACGCAGTGCTCCAAGATCGGCGGAACTGCCGATGTACAGCACGTGCAGCGGATCCTGGCTGGCCGCATGACGACCCAACGCATCTCCAGTCTCCCGACTGCGCACAGCCTAGGTGCGAGCACCGACCCGCGGGAGCAGGACACGCTGAGTCCACCCAGTCAATGCTTCAGAGTGCTCGAACAGCAACTCTCCGTCACAGCGGTAGTCATCGTCCTGGAGCTACCCGCCACTGTTAGGTTACCCTATCTAGAAGCCCCACTTCGTTGGGTCACGTGCCGGGCGGCTCGGGACCGGAGCGCGGCGTGTGCCTGCGCCGAGTCGACCCGGGTTGATGTGCCACCGGCCAGCACCTGTTCCCCGGCCACCCATACGTCGCGCACCGCCCGGGCCCCGGCCCCCCACACCAGATTGGCCAGCAGCTGGCCGTCCGGGACGTCCAACCCGGCGGCGAAGGCCGGGTCGTCGGCTCCCAGGTGCACCAGATCGGCCCACCCGCCGGCGCGCAACGTTCCCAGGTCGTCGCGTCCGATCGCGGTCGCGCCGCCCCGGGTGGCCAGCAGCAGCGCCTGCGCGGCGGTGAATGCTGCGGCGTCCCCGCTGGCCAGCCGGGCCAGCCGGGCGGCCAGCCGGGCGTCGTCCCACAGATCGAGGCCGTCGTTGGACGCCGGCCCATCGGTGCCCAGACCGACCGCGACCCCGGCGGCGCGCAGGTCCAGCAGCCGCGCCAGCCCCGAGGCGAGCTTGGTGTTGGAACCGGGACAGTGCACCACCCCGGCCCGATGCCGGGACAGCACCGCGATGTCGGCGTCGGACAGGTGCACGGCATGCGCGGCCAGCACCCGTGCGGGCTGACCGGAATCATCGCGGCCCAGCACGCCGAGATGTTCCAGCAACAGCGGCACCGAGCCGTGCTGCTCGCGGATCGCGGCGTCCTCGCCGATGGTCTCGGCGACGTGGATGTGCAGCAGCGCACCACGTTCCCGGGCCGCGGCGCCGGCCGCCACCAGTGCCTCGGGCGGCAGAGTGTAGGCGGCGTGCGGGCCGTAACCCAGCTCGATGCGCTCACCGGGCCCGAAGCGCAGGCCGTCGGCGTCGATCCAGCGGCTGATGCCGTCGAGCATCTGCTCCCAGCTGCCCAGCCGGTCCCAGCCCGGGGCCGCGATGATGCCCGGGGTCACCACGGCGCGGCTGCCGGCGGCCAGCACCGCGTCCACCACCGCGTCGTTGTGGAAGTACATCTCCACGCTGGTGGTGATCCCGGCGCCGAGCATCTCCAGGGCACCGACCAGCATGCCGACCCGGACGTCGGCGGCGTCGACGCGGGCCTCGGCGGGCCAGATCACCTCGGTCAACCAGCGCATCAGCGGCAGGTCCCCACCCAGCCCGCGCAGTGCGATCATCGCGGTGTGGGCATGGGCGTTGACCAGCCCGGGCATCAGGATGCCGGGCAGCGCGTGCACCGGCCCGGGCGCTGCCGGTGCCCCGGCTGCGGGTCCGAGGTGGCTGATCCGGCCGGTGCTGTCGACGTCGAGCACCGCGTCGCGCAACACCGTGCACGGCTCGTCGCACACCAGCAGCACCGGCGCGGCCAGTCGCATCACGGGGCGGTCTCCACGGGGGTGTAGCGCAGCAGCGCCGACAGCGGTCGCAGCGGGGGAAGCCAGGCACCCTCCGGGGGCAGCGTCTCGAGGGTGATCCGGGGCAGTGGCTGCAGGAACAGCTCCGGGATGTCCTCCAGATCCTCGAAGTCCAGCACCACGGAGTTGACCGCGAACGAGGCGTGCTCGCGGAACCCCAGCACGGTGACCCGGATCCCCTGGGCGACCAGCGCCTCCAGCGGCTCCCGGAAGGCTCGGCTGTCTCCGGAGGCCACCAGCAGCCGGCGCAGCACTCCCTGCTCGTGCCGGGACTGGATGTGCGCCAGCATGTCCTCGTCGATATCCGACTCGTCGATCTTGGGCTTGGCGAATACCGCGAACCCGGTGTTACGCAGCGCCTCGACCCAGGGTCGGACGAAATCCGTGCTGCTCGGTGCGACATTGGTGAAGACGGTGGCCTCGGGCTCGGTGTCGGACCCGGCCTGCGCGATCAGCCAGCGACCCAACGCGTCGAATCTGGGCCGGGACGCGGAACTGGGCCGCCCGCCGAGGATCGAGCCCAGGCTCATGTCGATGTTGGGCGCATCCCAGACGAGCAGGGTGACAGGAACGGTCGAAAACTGAGCCGGGTTCATGGCCACCGATGCTAGACGCGTTCGAAGAGCAGATCGCGGACGGCGCGGCCCTCGTCCCGGGCACGCTGCTCGAACTTGGTGATCGGCCGCCACACCGGCCGCTCGGCGAAGCCCCGGTGCGCGGCGGTGTTGCGCAGCGCGGGCTGCCCGGCGCACACCGCGAGCATCTGCTCGGCGTAGGGCTCCCAGTCGGTGGCCAGGTGCAGCTGGCCGCCGGCGGCCAGCCGGGCGGCCACCAGCGCGACGAGCTCGGGGTTGACCAGCCGGCGTTTGTGATGCCGCCGTTTGGGCCAAGGGTCCGGGAAGTAGATCCGGACCGCGTGCAGACCACCCGGCGCGATGTGCTCGGCGAGCACGGTCCGCGCGTCGCCGCGCAGCAGGCGCAGGTTGGTGATCTCATTGTGCTCGATCCGCAGCAGCAGCTGGGCCAGGCCCGGTTGGTAGACCTCCACGGCGAGATGATCGACGTCGACCGCGGCGACGGCCATCGCAGCGGTCGACTCCCCCATTCCCGAGCCGATCTCGAGCACGACCGGTGCGCGGCGCCCGAACCACCCGGCGGTGTCCAGCGGGCCTTCGGGCAGGTCCACGACATCGGTGCCCCACCGGTCCCAGTTCCGGTCCCAGGCGCGCTGCTGCCCGGTGGTCATCCGGCTGCGCTGGGGGTAGAGACAGTGGCGGGTCGTCGTGGCGGGTGGCACCGCACCAGCCTTGCGTACCCGGTGCCGGCGCGGATGAGAAGGTGGCCGGCATGAACACGCTCCAGGAGTGGATCGGCGTGGTGTGCCGGGAGTTGGACATCGTCGACGTCGTGCAACCGGCTGCCCTGCAGTCGCGGGTGCTGGACATGGCACGTGACGTGGCGCACGATGTCGCCCGGCCGGCTGCTCCGCTCACCGCCTACCTGGTGGGTCTTGCGGCCGGACTCTCCGGTGATCCGGAGGCCACCGCCGACGAGCTCGCGCAGCGGGTATGCCTGCTGGCCCAGCGCTGGGCGGCCGATCAGGGTGGTGCGGGTGGTCAGGCCGATCAGGGTGGTCAGCCGGCGCCTGATGGGCCCGGGTGAGACCCGAACCGTCCCCCGAATCGACGGCCCGGGCTCCTACCCGATCCTCGGGCGCGCACCCCCTGAGCCCACGCGCCCCCGACGTCGGTCCGGGCCTGGGCATTCCGGCGCTACACCCAGGCCATTGCGAGGTAACCTCGGTGAGATTCGCCCCCGACCTCACCGCTCTCGCTCCCGACCGACAAGTACTACTGTGCCGCCCGGCCGGCTCAGGCACATGAGGGTTATCCCCTACCGCGACCCTGGTTAACCCCGTGATCCCGGACGCTGCTTGAACCATGACCTGCCGCGCATTCACATCATTCGTCCCACCAGCACCGCCAGCACTTCCAGTCCCATTAGCATCACCAGTCCCACCGGGAAGGTGTGTGGGTCTTCTGGGGATGTGCCATACAGCGCAACTTTGCCCGAGAAGTTGCGCTGTATGGCACATCCGCGCAACGCAACACTGCTTCCCTGGGCGACACGGACAGTGAGGATCCCCGTTTGTCAAGGTGGCGCCGCCAGCACTGGGGATAACGGGGTCGCTGTGCACAACCGGACCGTCACCCAGGTGTCGACCAGCCTGGGTGTCAGAGGTGGCGGGCATCGTGTCCGGCATGACACGTCGCGTCGATGACCGCACCTACCGCAGCACGGCGGAGCTGATCAAAGCCATCCGGGACCAGCATCTGCTGACCCAGGACGAGCTCGCCGGCCGTACCGGGTTCAGCCGTTATCAGCTGTGCCGCTGGGAGAAAGGCATCAGGGAGCCGACCCTGCTGACGGTACGGCGGATGCTGAGCCCGTTCGGCCTGGCGGTCACCTTCGGTGTGGAACCGAGTACCGCTGCCCTCGACGAGCAGCTGCAACCGGGTGTGCACGGGATAGGACTGGACGCCTGGCTGCTGGCGAATCGGGTGGTGTGGCCCGCGCTCGCCGCCGGGGTGTCGATGGTTGTCGGAGGGGAGCTCGCGGCGGGCCTGCAGGGGGTACCGATTGAGGAGCCCGAGATGGTGCTTCATCTGCGGCCGGCTGAGCTGAGCGCACTGCATCGAGTGGCCCGGGCCGCCCGATGCACGCTGGGGATCTTCGGCTCATCCTGGGACCCGCTCGAACCGGCGGAGATCACGGTGGGTGGTGAGCTCGCGGTGATCACGATGTCGGACTCGATCCGGGTCCTGCTGGTCGAGGAGCTCCCGGTGGCCAAGGTGATCACCGTTGAGCCCCGGTTCGCTGGGGATCGACCCCCGATCGACGTGCCGGTCGTCCCACTGGCGCAGTTGCGGGAATCGGGGATCCTCGGCTCGGTTGCAGCGGCGTTGGCCGGGCGGTTGCTGCAAGTGGGCGGGCGGTTAGGGTCGGAAGGTGAGCACCAGCGTGATTGATCCCGACTTCCTCGACCTGCCGTTGCGGTCGGTGGCCGACGCTGCCCTCGAGCGGGCCGGTGAGCTGGGCGCTGAGCACGCCGACGTGCGGATCGAGCGGACCGCTGGACAAGCACTCCGGCTGCGTGACGGGGCGGTGGCCACGGCGCAGGACTCGAACACCGTCGGGCTGGCTGTGCGGGTGATCGTCGAGGGCACCTGGGGGTTCGCCTCGCACCTCGAGCTGACCCCGCGCGCTGCGGTGGCGACCGCGCAGCGGGCCGTGGAGGTGGCCCGCACGCTGCGCCGGCTCAATGCCGAGCGGGTGGAGCTGGTGGCGGAGCCGGTGCACGCCGGCGCAGTCTGGGTCGGTGACTACGAGATCGACCCGTTCGCGGTGCCCCTGCACGAGAAGGTGGCATTGCTGTCGGAGTGGTCGGCCCGGCTGCTGTCCACCGGCGGCGTCGAGCACACCGACGTGACCTTCCAGGCGGAGAAGGAGACCAAGTTCTACGCCGACTCCGCCGGCACCAGCACCACCCAGCAGCGGGTACGGCTGCATCCCGTGGTCACCGCCACCGCGGTGGACCGGGCCGCCGGCTCGTTCGAGAGCATGCGGACCTGCGCGCCACCGGTCGCCCGGGGCTGGGAGTACCTGACCGGCAACACCGTCTGGGATTTCGATGACGAGCTCGCGCAGTTGCCGGAGTGGCTGACCGAGAAGGTCAAGGCGCCCAGCGTGCCGCCCGGCCGCTACGATCTGGTGATCGACCCGACCAACCTGTGGTTGACGATCCACGAGTCGGTGGGGCACGCCACCGAGTACGACCGGGCGATCGGCTACGAGGCAGCCTATGCCGGGTCCTCCTTCGCCACTCCCGACAAGCTCGGCATCCTGCGTTACGGCTCGCCGGCCATGCACGTCACCGGGGACCGCACCCAACCGCACGGGCTGGCCACCATCGGCTACGACGACGACGGGGTCGCCACCTCGCAGTGGGACCTGGTGGCCGGCGGGACGCTGGTCGGCTACCAGACCGATCGGGTGTTCGCCCGGCGGCTGGGGCTGGCGCGCTCGGCGGGTTGCGCCTATGCCGACTCGCCGCAGCACGTGCCCATCCAGCGAATGGCCAACGTGTCGCTGCAACCCGACCCGCACACCGACACCACGACGTCGGAGCTGATCTCCGGTGTGCAGCGCGGTATCTACATCGTCGGCGACCGCTCCTGGTCGATCGACATGCAGCGGCACAACTTCCAGTTCACCGGGCAGCGTTTCTACCGCATTGAGGGCGGTCGGCTGGCCGGGCAGCTCCGGGACGTCGCCTACCAGGCCACCACCACCGATTTCTGGGGTGCGTTGGAAGCTGTGGGCGGCCGTTGCTCGTGGTTGCTCGCCGGTGCGTTGAACTGCGGCAAGGCTCAGCCCGCTCAGGTTGCGCCGGTCAGCCACGGGTGCCCGGCAGCGTTGTTCCGCAGTGTCAACGTGCTCAACACCCGCGAGGAGGCCGGTCAGTGATAGAGGCAGCTGAGCTGACCGCGGTCGCTGTGGCCGCGTCGAAGGCCGACGGATGCATCGTGCTGCTCACCGACACCAGCGAGGTCAACCTGCGCTGGGCCAACAACACGATGACCACCAATGGGCACACCACGATTCGCTCGTGTGCGGTGGTCTCCGTGGTGGCTGACTCGGTCGGTGTGGTCAGCGGCGATGGCGCCGATCTCGACGAGGTCCGGGCTGTGGTGGCCGCCAGCGAGGAGTCCGCCCGGCAGTCCGGGCCGGCCCGCGACGCCGCGCCACTGGTGGAGGGTGCGGCCGACGACGACTTCGACGCCCCAGCGGCGGCCACCGAGATCGGGGTGTTCGCCAGGTTGGCGGATGAGCTGGCGGCAGCATTCGGTGCGGCGGCCCGGGGCGGCGAGTTGCTGTACGGCTTCGCCGAGCATCGCCTGGAGACGACCTGGTTGGCGTCGTCGACCGGGCTGCGCCGGCGCTGGGTGCAGCCCACCGGCACGGTGGAGATCAATGGCAAGATCACCGACGATCTCTGCCGCAGCGCCTGGGCCGGGGCCTATACCGCCGATTTCACCGACCTGGATCTCACCGCCCTGGTCGCTGAGGCGCGGCGCCGGCTGAGCTGGTCGCAGCGGCAGGTGCAGCTGCCCGCGGGTCGATACGAGACAATCCTGCCGCCCTCGGCGGTCGCTGATCTGATGGCGGAACTGGTCTGGTCGATGGAGGGCCGGTCGGCCCACGAGGGTCACTCACCGTGGTCTGCCCCCGCTGGATCGAGTTCGCCGACCCGGTTGGGTGAGCGGCTCACCGACCTGCCGATCACGTTGTCCAGCGATCCAGCCGCGCCCGGTCTGCCGACCGCGCCGTTTCTGGCCACCACGAGCTCAGGCGACTCGGTGAGCGTCTTCGACAACGGCCACCCGGCGCCCAGGGTGGACTGGCTCCGTGCCGGCACCGTCAACGCGCTGGCCTATCCGCGGGCGGCTGCGGCGCAGCTGGGTGGGGTTTTCACCCCACCGCCGGAGAACC
This sequence comes from Pseudonocardiaceae bacterium, assembly GCA_050700055.1. Taxonomy (GTDB): domain Bacteria; phylum Actinomycetota; class Actinomycetes; order Mycobacteriales; family Pseudonocardiaceae. Next base: position 13,185 of record JBOHGE010000061.1, on the reverse strand, counting down.
TGCTGCTGACCGGCGGGTCGTCGGCGTCGACCGGCGACTTGGTGGCGCGCACCGAGCGGGGGTTGCTGCTGACCTGCCTGTGGTACATCCGGGAGGTCGACCCGGCCTCGCTGTTGCTCACCGGCTTGACCCGGGACGGGGTGTACCTCGTCGAGGATGGTCAGGTGGTCGGCCAGGTGAACAATTTCCGGTTCAACGAGAGCCCGATCGATCTACTCCGCCGGGCCGGCGAGGTCGGTGCCACCGAGAGCACGCTGGGCCGGGAGGGGAAGGACTGGTTCGCCCGCACCTCGATGCCTCCCATCCGGATACCGGATTTCAACATGTCCTCGGTGAGCCGAGCGAGCTAGCACTCCAGCGATCGTCTGGTGCCTTTCTTCTCCTGATACAGAGATTTCGAGCACGATAAGCCACGAGGAATTCCTCTTGTCAGACTGCCATGTCGCATCGTACAGTGAGGGCCAGACCATCAGGAGCAAACGAGCATCTCATGGTGAAGGAGCGGAACGAGACCGAGCCGGCGGTCCACTCTGTGCCTCGGCAGCGGGACGAACGGCATGAACCGGCCCCGGCCACCACCCACCTGGGTATGGTTAATGTGGCTTGGGCGCACTGGGGTATCACACCTGGTGGGTCCGAGCCGGAGCGAAGTTGGCTCCGCCATGAGTCTTTGTTGACTATGCTACTCGGCGAGCGCGAGTCCGACTGTTCCCGTACCAAGCCCGGTGGCCGGATCTCACTCGATCCGCAGGAACGCGAGCTCAGGGACAGGACGGACTCGCTGAGAGACCGAGCCAGTTCCGATCCGCTCCTGCTGAGGCCGCAGAAATGGTTCGAGGAGAAGAAGCAAGAATTCAAGGAGGACACGGGCGGGGGTGACAGCTCCGTCACGTTCGGAAGATTCCTTGATGACCACCATATAGACAAAGCGGTACGCTTCATCGTCGAGGGTCTCAAGCAGTGCGAGTTGACTGCCAACAGGGCGGAGCTACGGCGGGAGCCCGGTCTCTTGGCGGCACAGATGAATCTCTTCGCCTGCCGTATCTACCTGACGCCAGAGCGGGCTGCCGGGCTGATCCATGGCCCGCTCCGTAACGATCCCGCCGCGCCGGGGCACACAATGATCGACCTGCGTTTCCGGGAGCATCTCGGGCGCTACTGGCTGTATGCGACGTTCTCGGTGTGCACGCACCAACCGTCCCTCACGCTGGACTCAGCCAAGCCGAGGGAGGACTGCCCGGACACGTCCCTGCTCATCGAGTATGCAGACGCCCTTCGCCGTGGCTTCCAGGATCACTTATACACCTTGTTTCCGACTGCGCGGATGATGATCCTGGACCGGAAGTATCAACCCCCGCAGTTCTGGGTGGCCTGGGGTCGAGACCTCGCTATGACCGGCACAGCTGCCACGAATGGCCACAAGAGCGGGCAACGCGAGCTGCTCGGCAGGTTGTTGTCGGTGCCGTACGCGGACACGACAGGTCTGGGCGGCGGCGACATCGACGGCCGAATGCGGGTGTTCCGCCGGTTCATCTCCAGTCCGCGGTGGGCACACGACCGCCCGGTCTATCTCATCTTGTTGTTCGCGTCCGCCGAGATCAAGGAGATCGACCAGGAGAACTACCTGCGGCTCGTGGTCCAGCGGCTCAGCGACCTGGAGGCTGACGCCGCCACACGGCTGTTCGACATCGTCACCGACATCGACATGTACCGCAGCCAGCTCAACCTTTACCAGAAGATCGCCGCAGAAGGGCTGGCATTGTGGGATCAGGTCGCCCTGTTCCTTCCGGTGGCCAGAGGCACCCGGCTCGGCGGTGTGCACCGGCTGATCGAGCTGATCCATCAGATCGTGCTGCAAGGTATCGCTGATCTGGAACAGGAGGCGGCTGACGCGCAACAGACGATCGAGCGGATCGAGGTCGTGGCGAACGACTTGATGGACCAGTTCGACCGCAAGTTCACCGAACGCCCGGTACCCGGCCGCTTGGCGATCCGGGACTCCCTTGTCAAGGCCGGATACTTCGACAAAGCTCGCCGCGCCGCCAAGAGCGTCCATGAGCAGTCGAGACATGTTCGCGCCACGTACAAGGCATTGCTGGACAGCATGACCTACGCGTTCGACGAGCGGCGCGTCCGGGAGACCGATGTGCTCCAATGGGTCGCTTTGTCGCTTGCCATCGCGCTGGGTGCCGTCTCCACCTGGAATGAGTTCCTCTCGCAGTACATCACCACCTGGGACGTCGGGCCGTGGGTCGGGTTCGGCGGTGTCGCCATCATTGTCGTGATCATTGCCGTGCTGCTGATGCGGTCCCGCCGCAGCCGATTGACCAGCAGCAGGTTCAACAGACGCTTCGCGGAGCTACAGGATCTGCTGGCCGCCTGTTCCAGCGATCACCTCGTCCGGCTGCGTGCGGCGGACGAGCAGGATTCCTTGAACGCCCTTGCCGACGACAAGCGGAGGTCCGACGAAGCGGGCACCGAGAGCCGTCACCAGATCGTGGCTACCGCGCAGGAGCAGGCCCGCGAGAGGCATGCGAAGTACTGGCGACTCCTCGACAAGAAATTGGCTGAGAAAACCGCGGCGCTTCTGGATGACCTGTCGGAGTCACCGCCGACGAGACATGATCCCGCGCAGAGCCTACCGAAGGTCAAACTCGGGGAACTGAATGAGCGGGTGGAGGACTGGGCGCTGCGGGCGCTGCTCGTCACCGAGCAACCTCGGAAGTTTCATCGCTCATCGCTACCCCTCCTGACATTTCTGTATCGATTCTTCCCCATTATCAGCGGAAAGCCGTCCCAAGAATCCGACTGGTCCGCGGCCGAGAGTCAGGTCTCGGATTACGACTTCAGGTTGACCGTGGAGAATCATTGCGGCGGCGAGCCGGGGAATGTTCCGACGCTGACGCGTTGGGGTCACCGGAAAGTTCGAGAACTACCGAGCGCCTCGGAATTCGTGAAGGAGCTACAGCGGATCGGTCTCAGTGGCCACATGACGAACGAGAGGTTCAGCGAGATGATGAACAAGGTAAACGGATCGTTCTGGAATCCGGGAGAGTTCAAGGACTGGGGCAAAGAGGCCGTCGAGAATCTGAGGGCGGCCAAGAGTCTGCGGGACAACAACTTCTACCAGAAGGCGTGTCTGGTCGCCGAGGATTCCGCCCAGCTCGGGCTGACCGGTTTTCTCCGGGGTGTGGGGGCGGATGTCCCCACGGATTACGGCCTGGTCCGGCTCAGCGTCGAGGTGCGGGCGACGAGGGGAAGACCGCTCCCGGCAGAGCTTCAGGAGGCCATCTGGCGGCTGTCAGCATACCAGAAACCGCGTGACCAGCTCGGTATCCATCCAGCGGGACGAGCGGCCCCCCGCGAGTTCGGCAGGTCGGACGCGGAGACGGCGCTCGATGACGCGGAAACAGTGCTCCGGTACGTGGACGAGTGGACGCACGGCGGGCTACGATCCTCCGGCTTGAAAGCGGCTTCGCAAGGCTAGTTGCCGGCGCGCCGGCCCGGCGCTCCCGGCACGGCCATCCGATTTTGTGACGGATGTCCCGATTCTGCGACAGATTCCCCGATCTTGTGGTGAAGGTCTCAGTGTCTTTTCCTGTGCTGGGTATTTCCGCAGGGCTACTCTCCTCTTCATCTTTTCGGCGTTTTACCGTGCGGTCCTGGACATTCGATGAGGACCGTCGGGGCCGGATTGGGTCAATGAGATGACATAAGGAGATGCGCGGTGACTGTGACGACCATCCCGGGTCTCGACGATGCTCCGACCAGCCACTCCCGGTTGCGCAACTGGGTGCGCGACGTCGCGGCGCTGACTGCGCCCCGCCGCGTGGTCTGGTGCGACGGTTCCGAGCAGGAGTGGCAACGGCTCACCGAGCAGCTGGTCGACGCCGGCACCTTCACCCGGCTGGACCGCAGGCCGAACTCGTTCTGGGCCGTCTCGGACCCCTCGGACGTCGCCCGGGTGGAAGAGCGCACCTTCATCTGCTCGAGCGCGCAACGCGACGCCGGTGCCACCAACAACTGGATGCACCCCGGTGAGATGAAAGCGATCATGACCGAGCTGTACCGGGGGTGCATGCGCGGTCGGACGATGTACGTGGTGCCCTTCTGCATGGGTCCGCTGGAGGACCCGCGACCCAAGCTGGGCGTTGAGATCACCGATTCCCCGTACGTGGTGTGCTCGATGAAGATCATGACCCGGATGGGTGCGCGGGCACTGCGCAAGTTCACCCGGCCCGACGGCAGCGACGCGGACTTTGTGCCCTGCCTGCACTCGGTGGGCCACCCGTTGCAACCCGGCGCGGCCGATGTGCCCTGGCCGTGCAACGACACCAAGTACATCAGCCATTTCCCCGAGGAGCGGCTGATCTGGAGCTTCGGCTCCGGCTACGGCGGCAACGCGCTGCTGGGCAAGAAGTGCTACTCGCTGCGGATCGCCTCGGTGATGGCTCGCGACGAGGGGTGGCTCGCCGAGCACATGCTGATCCTCAAGCTGACCAGCCCGCAGCTGCAGACGTACTACATCGTGGCCGCGTTCCCCTCGGGCTGCGGCAAGACCAACCTGGCGATGCTCGAGCCGACGGTTCCCGGCTGGAAGGTCGAGACGCTGGGTGACGACATCGCCTGGATGCGCTTCGGGCCCGATGGCCGGCTCTACGCGGTGAACCCCGAGAACGGGTTCTTCGGTGTGGCCCCCAACACCAGCTGGCAGACCAATCCCAACGCCATGCGCACCCTGCGGTACGGCAACTCGATCTTCACCAATGTCGGGCTCACCGATGACGGTGACATCTGGTGGGAGGGCATGGAGGGCCAGCCGGCGCACCTCACCTCGTGGATCAAGCAGGACTGGACGCCCGCCGATGGCGCTTCCGGGCAGCGCTGCGCCCACCCGAACTCGCGGTACTGCACCCCGATGGCGCAGTGCCCGATACTCGCCGACGAGTGGGACGATCCGGCCGGCGTGCCGATCTCGGCGATCCTCTTCGGCGGTCGCCGGGCGGACACCATCCCGCTGGTCAACGAGGCGTTCGACTGGCAGCACGGGGTCTTCCTGGGTGCCACGCTGTCCAGCGAGAAGACCGCAGCGGCGGCCGGAAGAATCGGGGAGGTACGCCGCGACCCGATGGCGATGCTGCCGTTCATCGGCTACAACGCCGGTGACTACTTCCAGCACTGGATCGACGTCGGCAAGGGCGCCGACGCGAGCAAGCTGCCGAAGATCTTCTACGTGAACTGGTTCCGCCGTGGGGACGATCAGCGTTTCCTGTGGCCGGGTTTCCGGGAGAACAGCCGCGTGGTGAAGTGGATCATCGAGCGGATCGAGGGCCGGGCCACCGCGGTCGAGACTCCGATCGGCCGGGTGCCCACCGCTGAGGCGCTCGACCTGTCCGGTCTGGACACCCCGGTGGAGGATGTCGCCGCCGCCCTAGCGGTGGACATCGACGAATGGCGCGCCGAGCTCCCCCGCATCGAGCACTGGTTCACCAAGATCGGTGACACCCTCCCCAGCACGCTACGTGACCAACTGAACACCCTCACCCAGCGTCTCCCTCCGCATTCAGCGGGCTGAGCGGGGCTATTCGGCCCCGTTTTACCCCGCTGAGCCCGCTGAATGCGGATAATGTCGAGATGTCGTTGAGGTGGAGTTGGTGGAACCTGTTGCTGCTGGTGCCGTTGGTGGTGTTGGTGACGCCGGTGTACAACCGGGTGGAGCCGCGGGTGCTGGGGTTTCCGTTCTTCTACTGGTACCAGTTCCTGTGGGTGCCGGTCGGGGTGATCTGCACCGCGGTGGTGTACCTCAAGACCCGGGGTGATCGGCGATGAACCCGCAGTGGACCGAGATCATCGTCTTCACCCTGCTGTTCGGGCTGGTCACCGTGCTGGGCTTCGTGGCCGTGCGGTGGCGGCGCCCGGCCACGCTGGACCACCTGGACGAATGGGGGCTCGGCGGCCGCACGTTCGGCTCCTGGATCACCTGGTTTCTCATCGGTGGTGACCTCTACACGGCCTACACCTTCGTCGCTGTCCCGGCGCTGGTGTTCGGGGCCGGCGCGCTGGGCTTGTTCGCGTTGCCCTACACGATCATCGCCTACCCGATCGTGTTCCTGCCGCTGCTGCGGTTGTGGTCGGTGTCTCGGGTGCACGGCTACGTCACCCCCGCCGACTACGTGCAGGGCCGTTACGGCTCACCGGGTTTGGCGCTGGCGGTGGCGATCACCGGGATCGTGGCGACGATGCCCTACATCGCGTTGCAACTGGTCGGGCTGGAAGCGGTGCTGCGCACGATGGGGCTCAACGGCACCGGCATCGTCGGGCACCTGCCGCTGATCGTGGCGTTCGTCATCCTCGCCGTCTACACCTACCGGTCCGGCCTGCGCGCCCCGGCGTTGATCGCCTTCGTCAAGGACGGGCTGATCTACCTGGTGATCGTGGTTGCGGTGGTGTACCTGCCGGCCAAGCTGGGTGGCTGGGGCAGCATCTTCGACGCCGCGAACACCAAGTTCACCACCTCCCCCGCAGCTGCCGACGGGTTGCTGCTCAACGCCAACAACCAGCTGCAGTTCGCGACGCTGGCCTTCGGCTCGGCACTGGCACTGTTCCTGTACCCGCACTCGGTGACCGGGGTGCTGGCCTGCCGGGGCCGCAACGTGATCAAGCGGAACATGTCGGCGCTGCCGGCGTACTCGCTGCTGCTCGGGATGATCGCGCTGCTGGGGTTCGCGGCAATCGCCGCGGGGACCACGCCCATCGTCAACGCGGCCACCGGCCGGCCGGACGCCAACACGATCGTCCCGGTGCTCTTCGACAGCCAGTTCCCGGACTGGTTCGTCGGCGTCGTCTTCGCCGCCATCGGGATCGGCGCGCTGGTGCCCGCGGCGATCATGTCGATCGCCGCGGCGAACCTGTGGACCCGCAACATCTACAAGCCCTACCTGCGTCGCGACGCCGACCCCCGGACCGAGACACAGCAGGCCAAGCTCGCCTCCCTGGTGGTGAAGCTCGGCGCGGTCGCGTTCATCGTCGTCATCGACCCGCAGTACGCCATCGACCTGCAGCTGATCGGCGGGGTGCTCATCCTGCAGACCCTGCCGGCGGTGGCGATCACGCTCTACACCCGGTGGTTTCACCGCTGGGGGTTGCTCGCGGGGTGGGCGGTCGGGTTGGCCTGGGGCCTGTCGATGCTCTACGGCATCGCCAATCCCAGCACCGGCGCGGCACACTTCGGTGGCTCGGCCCTGAAGCTGGGCACGCTGTCGATCCTGGGTTGGCAGCCCTTCACCGGCTCGCCGGTCCAGATCTATGCCGGTCTCGTCGCGCTGGCCGGCAACCTCGTGGTAGCCGCGCTGGTCACTGTGGTGCTGCGACAACGAGGAACGTTCAACGGAATGGACCAGACCAACCCGCGCGACTACCACGCCGACGAGCAACCTTCCCGCCGCAAACCAGTAGCCCTCGCCCCCGCATCCTGACCGCCGGTTCCCGCGTTCTGGATGCAGACTGCTGTTATTCAGCCCTCGATAGCGGCAGTCTGCATCCAGAACGCGAGTCAGGCACCGGCGCGCCGGGCGGTGTCGAGGTTGTGCGCCGCTTTCCGGGTGCGGGGGTGGTCGTCGCCGAACACCCGCCGGGCGCGGGCGAGAGTTTCCTCGCTGAGCTGCCGGGCTGCCTCGACCTCGCCGGCCGCGCACAGGGTGGTGGCGAGAGTGTTCGCAATATCTATGGTGATCTTGTTGTCGTCGCCGTGCACTCGCCGGGCCCGGGCCAGCGTGTCCTCGCCGAGGCGTCGTGCGGCGTCGACCTCGCCGAGCGCGAGCAGGTCACTGGCGAGGCCGTTGGCGTTGCACATGGCCCAGATATGGTCCTCGCCGAGAACCCGCCCCGCCCGAGCGAGGTTGTCCTCATGCAGCTGCCGCGCGGCGTCGAACTGGCCCAGTGCGTGCAGGTCGAGGCCGAGTTCGTGGGCTCCGAAAATCGGCTCGGGATGGTCGTCGCCGACGATCCGTCGTCCGAAAGCGAGGCTGGCTTCGTGGATCCGCCGGGCTGTCTCGACCTCACCCAGCTCACGCAGGTCACGAGCGAGGAAATACACCGTGCGGTGGACGTCCAGATGGTCGTCACCGAGCAGGCGTCGACGGCGGGCGACGGTATCTGCGTTGAGCTGCCGGGCTTGCTCGAACGCGCCCTCCTCATGCAGGACGATCGCGAGGAAATGCGCAGCGGACAGGGTGTCGGGATCGTCGTCACCGAGCACCCGCCGGCACCGGGCGACGGTGTCCTCACCGAGCCGGCGAACGTGGCTGTAAGGGCCGATGTCGATGAGGAAACGAACGAGGATATAGGCGATTCGCAGGGTGTGCCGGTCGTCTGGTCCACGTTCTTCGCACCACCGTCGGTGCAGGTGCTCGGCGAGGTCGCGGGCTGGGTGGCTCTCTCCGCGGTAGTACAGGTACCACGCGGCGCGGATGGTCAGGTCCCGCAGGTCGGGGTTGGGGCTGGTAGCCGGGTCGGTGGCCAGTAGGTGGGGCAGGATCAGTGCCCAACCCGGCCAGCGTGCCGGGTCCCGCTGGTCACCGGGGTCCGCTGCGACCAGCAGTTCCTGGGCGTAGCGGCGGTAAGCGGTGGCGTGGTCGCCGGTGAGCTGGTCGCGCAGCACGGCTTGGGTGAGCCGGTGCAGCTGCAACCCGCGCTCGATGCGAGCCAGGCCGTAGCTGCCGATCCGCCCGAGACTGCGGTGCGCCACCACCGGGTTGGCCACCGCGGCGATCAGCGCTGCCAGCTCCGGCGGTTGGCTATCGCCGGTCGCGGCAATGGGGCGGGTCAGGATATCGGCGGGGATGGGCTCGGGAGCGAGGAACGCACCGACGCGCACCAGCGCGAGCGCGACCGGGTCGACCTCGGCGAGCCGGCCGGTGGCTAGCTGGATCGCCGCGGTGAGCGAGTGCGGGTGGCTCTCCGGCGGGCTCTGGTCGAGCAGTTCCCCTGCCCGGGTGTCGAGCGAGCTCAGGTAGTGATCGACCGGCATCCCGGTCTCGGCCAGGAACCCGGCCGCCTGGGCCAGCGCCAGCGGCAGGTCGCCGAGCGCCTCGGCCAGCCGGTCAGCCTGGGCCGCACCCACGCCCGGCCGGGCGATGTGGATCAGCTCCACTGATTCCGGCCGGGACAGCACGTCGATCTGCACCCGGGCGGCCAGCTCACCCCACCCGGGGTTACGGGACGTGATCAGGATGTGTCCGGGACCGGCAGGCAGCCAGGCCCGCAGCTCACGCGGTGACTCGGCGTTGTCGAGCACCACCAGCCAGCGGCTGTGGCTGCGCAGGTAGCCGCGCAGCGCCCCGACCGCGCTGGCCGTGTCGGCGTGCGGTGCCCGTAGCTCCAGCTCGCCGGCCAGTGCCGCGTACTGCTCACCGATCAGCCCGGTCTCCTCGGCACTGACCCACCACACCACGTCGTAATCCCCGGCATAGCGGTGGGCGTACTCGATCGCCAGCTGGGTCTTACCCACCCCACCCATCCCGTGCAACGCCTGCACCACAGCCGCGCCTCCGGACCGCAGCCGCTCCCGTACGTCCACGAGTGTGCCGTCGCGGCCGACGAACCCCGGGTTACGCGGGCCGACATTCCAGACCGCGGGCAACAGTGCCGGCGTCGTGACGGGTGTGCTCGGTGCCGAGTGGCGCGGGTGCCAGTCCAGGACCGCGGCGTGGGTGAGGATGTCGTGCTCCAACCGTTGCAGCGTCGCACTCGGGTCGATGCCCAGCTCCTCGACCAGCCGCCGGCGGGTGTTCCGCAGCGTCGTCAGCGCGTCGGCCTGCCGTCCGGCCCGGTACAGCGCCAGCGCCAGCAGCTCGCAGCCGTGCTCGCGCAGCGGGTGGGCCTGCACGTGCGCATCGAGCTCGGCCACGGCACCGCGATGATCACCCAGCTGTAGCTGCGCGGCGCAGCGCCCCTCGACCACCGACAGCCGCAGCTGCTCCAACCGCGCTATCTCCGGTGCCGCCCAAGTGGCGTCGCGCACGTCGGCGTAGGCCGGTCCGCGCCACAGCTTCAGCGCCGCGTCGAAATTCTGTAGGGCCCGCTCCGGGTCGACTCGACCCAGCGCCTCCCGACCGGCCGTGGCATGCTCGGCGAACCGGTGCACGTCGAACTCGACGTCCCGGCTGTCCAATAGATAACCCGGCGCACGGGTGTGTAACACCGTCGCCGGCGCCCGGGGTGGGCGATCCGGTTCCAACAGCCGCCGCAGGTTCGACACATACGCCCGTAGCGAGTTCATGGCCGCGGCGGGGGGATTGCCCGACCACAAATCCTCGATCAGCGCGTCGACGGCGACCAGCCGATCCACTTGACTCAACAACAACCCGAACAACGCACGTTGCCGGGGCGGGCCCAGATCGATCGGCCGCCCACCGATCACGGCTTCCACCGGACCCAACACCCGCCACTGGCATACGGACAGATCACCCGGAACCAGCGCCGGTGCTGCTCTAATCGGTGCTACCGGTCCGCGTGCCTCCACACCCATCCCTCGACCTCGATCGGGGTAGCCGGATCTTGCTGAAGGGTACCCCCTCCGGCGGACAGGCAGTTGCGGGCTGCTGCCTGTCCAGGACGTCACGTAGGTTCCAACAGCAGGGTGCGGTGTGTGGGCTAAGCCGGCATCGGGCCTACCCCCAGGAGTCCAGGCCCAATCCGTGCTCGTTGAGCTTGCCCCGAAGCTGCCGGAGGGCCCGCGCCCGGGTGGGCCCGATCGCGCCCGGCGGGATTCCGGCGGTGCGGGCGACCTCGTCGTAGGGCTGGGGATGGTCGGTGAACAGCGCTTGTAGCAGGGTTCTCCGGCGAGGTGGCAGTTCCGCGACGATGTCCCACAACGTCCGTCTGATGTCGGCGTCGATGACGCATTGCTCGGGACCCGTTGCGTGGTCGGCGACATTGTCCAGCGCCGGGTACGTCTGCGCGGGATTCGTCTGGCGCAGGATGCGCAGACATTCGCGGCGAGCGGTAGTGGCCAGCCACCCGCCCAGCCGCTCCGGGAACTGCACTTGATGGGCGTTCTCGGCCAGCCGCAGCCAGGTCATCTGTACCGCGTCGAGCGTGTCGGCGTCCTGCATCTGAAACGAGCGCACCGTCGCGGACACCAGCGCGCCGTACTGGAGCAGGACTTCGTCCCAGTCGACCGGGTCGCCGTTGTCGGTGCGCGGGAACAGGGCGATGACGTTGCTCGGGAAGCCGGCCGAGTTGCAGCTCCGGATAGCGGTTGTCACCGCTGCACCATCGACCATGAGAATTGGTGACAGATTGGAACTGGATTGGAACAGCGGGTTTCGTTGGGTCAGTCTGCCGCGGGCAACAGAGCCTGCGCTGTCACGAGATTGTGCGCCGCCTGCACGGTGCGGGGATGGTCGTTGCCGAACACCCGCCGGGCCCGGGTCAGCGTGTCCTCGCTGAGCTGCCGCGCCGCCTCGGCTTCTCCTACCGCGCACAGCGCTGCAGCCAGATTGTTCGCGGCGTCCATGGTGAAGTAGCTCTCGTTGCCGAGGATCCGCCGGGCCCGGGCCAGCGTGTCCTCGCTGAGCTGCCGCGCCGCCTCGGCCGCACCGAGCGCCAGCAGGTCACTGGCGAGGCCATTGGCACTGTCCAGGGTCCAGCGATGGTCCGCACCGAGAATGCGCCGCGCCCGGGCGAGGGTCTGCTCATTGAGCTGCCGCGCAGCATGGATCTCGCCGAGCGCGTGCAGATCGAGGGCAAGGTCGTTAGTCGCGAAAATAGTGTCGGGACGGTCGTCGCCGAGCACCCGCCGCCCGTAAGCGACGGTGTCCTCGTGTATTCGCCGGGCTGCCTCGACCTCACCCAGCTCACGCAGATCGCGGCCGAGGCTGAAAATCGTGCGCTGGACCTCGATATGATTCTCGCCGAGCACTCCTCGCCGGCGGGCCAAAGTGTCTTCGTTGACCTGCCGAGCCTGCTCGAATGCGCCCAAGCGGTGTAGGCAGCTCGCGAGGTGATGCATGGCGAAAAGAGTGTCGGGATCGTCGTCACCGAGCACCCGCCGGCACCGGGCGACGGTGTCCTCGCTGAGCCGGCGAACGTGGCTGTAGGGGCCGATATCGATGAGGAGGCGGACGAGAATGTACGCGGCCCGCAGGGTGTGCCGGTCGTCTGCGCCGAGTCTTACGCTCCACTGCCGGTGCAGGTGCTCGGCGAGGTCACGGGCCGGATGGAGATCGCCGCGGAAGTACTGGTGCCACAGTGCCCGGCAGGCCAGGTCCCGCATTTCCGGGCTGGGGCTGGTGGCCGGGTCGGTGGCCAGCAGGTGGGGCAGGATCAGCGCCCAGCCCGGCCAGCACACCGGGTCCCGCTCGTTTCCGGGGTCCGCTGCGACCAGCAGTTCCTGGGCGTAGCGGCGGTAAGCGGTGGCGTGGTCGCCGGTGAGCTGGTCGCGCAGCACGGCTTGGGTGAGCCGGTGCAGCTGCAACCCGCGCTCGATGCGAGCCAGGCCGTAGCTGCCGATCCGCCCGAGGCTGCGGTGCGCCACCACCGGGTTGGCCACCGCGGCGGCCAGTACTGCCAGTTCCGGCGGCTGGCCGGCTGTGGCTATGGGGCGGGTCAGGATGTCGGCGGGGATGGGCTCGGGGGCGAGGAACGCACCGACGCGCACCAGCGCGAGCGCGACCGGGTCGACCTCGGCGAGCCGGCCGGTGGCCAACCGGATCGCCGCGGCGAGCGAGTACGGGTGGCTCTCCGGCGGGCTCTGGTCGAGCAGTTCTGCCGCCTGGGTGGCGAGCAGATCCAGGTAGCGCTCGACCGGCATCCCGGTCTCGGCCAGGAACCCGGCCGCTTGGGCCAGCGCCAGCGGCAGGTCGCCGAGGGCCTCGGCCAGCCGGTCGGCCTCGGCGTTGCCGGTGCCGGGCCGGGCGGCGTGGATCAACTCCACTGATTCCGGCCGGGACAGCACGTCGACCTGCACCCGGGCGGCGAGCTCACCCCACCCAGGATTGCGGGACGTGATCAGGGTGTGTCCGGGACCGGCGGGCAGCCAGGCCCGCAGCTCACGGGGTGACTCGGCGTTGTCGAGCACCACCAGCCAGCGGCTGTGGCTGCGCAGGTAGCCGCGCAGCGCCCCGACCGCGCTGGCCGTGTCGGCGTGCGGTGCCCGTAGCTCCAGCTCGCCGGCCAGTGCCG
>JBOHGE010000060.1:0-29340 GCA_050700055.1 Pseudonocardiaceae bacterium | reverse complement strand
TCGTGCTCGCTGCGCTGCCGCTGGCAGCGCGAAGCTACCTGGAGACGCTGATGACCACCCAAGCCCACGAGTACCAGAGCGACTTCGCACGCCGCTACTTCTTCCAAGGCAGAGCCGAAGGCGAGGCGAAAGGCGAGGCGAAAGGCAGAACCGAAGGCAGAGCCGAAGGCAAGGCCGGGGCGGTGCTGGGGTTTCTTGACGCCCGCGGTGTCGACATCTCCGCCGACGCCCGCACCAGGATCACCGAGTGCGGTGACCTCGACCAGCTCGATATCTGGATTCGCCGGGCGGTCACCGCCGACTCGATCCACGACCTCTTCACCGGCTGACCCGAACGCCGAGGTGGCCGCGAGGAAGGCGGTGCCCAATCCGAGGATAGTGCCGGACGCCATCGGCGGCGAGCTCGCAGCGGCACCGGTTCGGAGATCGACTTCTTCGGCTATCGAATGGGCGGGATCGCGGTGGAGAGCAAGTACGTCGACGATCGCACTCATTCTCGGTGGGCAGAGTCCGCCTCGGGTGAGGTTGGCGATGAGCGCTTCGGCGCTGTGGTAGCTGTCGGCGCGGCGGGTCAGCAGGCGCAGATGGGTGTTGGTGGCCTCAGCTAGCGCGTTTCCTGGTGAGGCTGCGCCTCCGACCGCCGAGACGCGGGTCACCTTGATCAGTAAAGCGACGTGAACCGCCATTCGGCTCCGAATAGCGGTCGGCGGCGGCTGTGAACCGCTATTCGGCTCCGAATGGCGACTCACGGTCACACTCAGCGTCTGGGAGGTGTGAGATGGGCGGGCATTGCGGGAGATGTCTGCAAAACTCGGTTCAAGTGTCAAGCTTCTAGCGTCCAAGGGGCGCTAAGCCGTGTTCGGGGGTGTTGTGGATCAGGAGAAGGTATCGTGTGATGGTTTCGGTGAGGGCGACGAACTCGGGGACGCGGGATCGGGTAGCCCAGGACAGCCAGCTGGCGAGGAGTTGTCCGCCTCGGGTTCCTTTGGTTGCGAAGACCGCGCGGAGTTGCTCTTTGAGCAGGTAGGCGCGATAGAGCGGGTGGTTGGTCTTCGCGATGGCCGCCACGGTGGTGCGCTGGTCGCCGGTGAGGTCGGGTGGGTTTTTCAGCAGTGCCGACCGGCTGTTCTTGAGCACTGTGGCGTGGTCGGTCTTGCCGTCGCGGCGCAATTGGTTTCACCGGCCGTGCCGGACCGCGTCCAGTGCGGTGCCGGCCCAGGCCACCACGTGGAAGGCGTCCAGGCGGACCTCGGCTTGGGGGGCGCGCTCGGCGGCCACGGTGTGGATCCATTCCGCACCGTCGGCGCAGATGTGGGTCAGCCACGCGCTGCGCTGCTCGCTCAGCGCGTCGAAGAAGCGCCGCAGGGTCGCGGAGTTCCGGCCTTCGGCGGCCCACACCAACCGGCCGGTGTCGTGATCGACCATGCAGAGCAGGTATCGGTGGTCCTTGCAGTGTCCAGCACGCAGAGTCCCGGGAGGTTCGAGAACACGGTCAAGGCCTCTTCACCAGCTCCTGCTTCAGGATTGTGGCCAGGCTTCGTAGCACCATCGGATCGTCGTCGAAGTCGCCGTGCTTGAGCGCGGCTGCCTGCCGGCCCTCCGGTGCGTCTGTCTCGCTGGGTGAGAGCACGATGCGGTCAGGGTGGGCGAAGAAGGAGCGCACCCTGACCAGCTTGGCCCGCTCCGCTCGGGATGAGGTGAGGAGTCGGGACAGCGTGTCCGGCGGTGCGAGGTAGCGCGCGAGGCCGACCAGCGGCGTGTATGCGGAGTCGTCGCCCTCGCGTTCGAGCACACCGGCCACCACCAGCGCCTCGACGAAGAGGCGACCGGCCCGGTCTGGTTCCTCGAAGGTGTCCTGGGTGTCCTTTTTGATGGTCCGCCAGATCGTGCCACCGAGCTCGCCCAAGAGGAAGACGCGCAGAAATTCCTCCAGCACGCTCGGGTACACCCCGTGATCGACTTGATCCCGGTAACGGCGCAGCACGGCACCGAGCACGGGCACAACCTTCTCGGCCAAAGCCCTCACCAGTGCTGCCGGGTCACTGAGCCCCTTGGCCAGGCCGGGCACGACGTCGGCCAGCACTGCGCGAGCGATCCGGTGGGGTTTCTGGGATATCCGCGGCAGTGGCGTGGGCCCGCTACCGAGCCGCTCGGAGGTGATGACGTTGGTCACCGCCTCCCTCAATCCCGGATCGGCAATCAGTTCCTGGCGGAACATCGTCTGTTCCTCGGTGGATAGCTCGGGATCGTCGAGCTGCTCAGGGGCCTTCCCCTCGGCGAAGGGCTCCTCACCCGCGTCGCGGCGGCGCATCTGCGCGGCCACCTCCTCGCGGGCCGGCAAGACCTGGTGGAGGGGTCTGGCCGTGGGGCCGCCTGCCCGTTCCTGGCGCAGCCGGCCTACCGTCCACCGCATGAGCTGGCGCAGCAGCCGGTCAACGAGCTCGTCTTGGACGATCTCGGTCAAGTTGCCCGGCAGCGTCTCCTGCAGCCCTGAGCGCCACACGAAAAACAGCGGGTACGCCCCAGCGTCGGTATACAGCGGGAGCAACCGCTCCGCGATCTTCCGCCCCTTCTCCTCGCTGATGAGCCCGCCATGGAAGTGGGCCACCACGTTGCCGTGGACGATGGCCGCGTTGATGATCTCACGCGCTCGCTGCGGAGATATCCCGCGAAGCCTTCCATCAGCCTCGGTGGTGATGACGTGCGCATCGAGGGGAGACACGCTGGCACCACTGCTCATGGGTTCGATGCTCCTTCGCTTCGCCACACGATCGCGATTGGACCCGAATGAAGTGGTGAGGCAGAGAACGCCCACGCCCATAATGGAACCACCACACTCCCCGGTCAATCACACGCAGGAGTACCCCCAGATCAGGCGACGGAAAGAGACAGACGGCTCAGAAGACAGCAGGATCCCGTAGCAGCCGGGCTGGGCACTGCGCTGGGTTCCGGTTCCCCGTGGGGTCATCGTGCTGGCGGTCGTTGGTCGGGCTGTCCGACCATGACGGGGAAGAGCTGTGGCCCAGCGTGGCACCAAGGTGGACCTGTCACCGTGTTCCGGTGGGCGCAGCGCTGCACACCGTTGTGATCTACGAGGCGCGACCGTGCCGAGCCCTGTGATCCGCCAACGCAGCAATGCCGGTCAACACAGCTTTGGTTGTTGACCGAGGGAGGGCGAGGCCGACGAGAGTCAAGAGTTCGACGAAAGAGACTACACTTGAGAAGCCCACGGCTAGAAGAGCGGGCAGGGCCGAGAGATCTGAGGCACGCTTCGAGTTTCTGCCGCGGGCCGTTCCGCGGCAAGGCATTATCCCAACAGGGATTTCGGAGCCGCGCGCCCTTTGGTGGGGGCTCGCAATTGTTGCGACCCGTACTCGGGCTGCTTGGGCTCAACCACAGACGAGCCTTCCTCGACTGTGGCCAGCGCCTCCCGATGCCACAGCTTCGAACTGGTAATCGGCTCGCAGTCTGGCGGGTACCTGTCGTCCGTACCGCGGCGCGCCAACTCACCGAACAACTGCCAACCCGTCCTGTCGGCACGAATCATCCGACGTCATTCGTCGTCCTTGGTGATTGTTCGCTGCTAAACCACCGGCTCAGACGGGTTCAACGCCTCGGCGGCTTTCGAGGCAGGTCGATGCGGACGTCGATGTCGAGATGCTCGGCCAGCAGGTGTTTGAGCTCGCCGCCTTCGATGATCGTCAGACGATTGTTGCGCGCGGCGAATGTCTTGCTTTCCGGGCCGACCCAGGATGTGGTAACGAGAATGCCTGCGGTCGCTCTTTTCTCCTCTACCACGCCGGCGAGCGCGTGGACTGACTCCGTCGACACGCAGTGGGAGTAGCGCTTGGCCTGGATGATGTATTCTGCGCGATGGACCACATCGGTCTTGAGGTAGGCGACCACGTCGATGCCCTCATCCCGGGACGATCGGGTGATGTTCACCGTCATGCCCATCGCCTCGAAGAGCTGCCGGACAAGGTTCTCGAACCGGTACCAGTCCATTTTGAGGAGATCCTGCCGGGAGTCCATGCCTGCGAGGGCGTCGATCGGGTTGGTGAACCGGTATTTCGCGTAGTCGAACGGGATCAACGGCTCTACCGGCTGTAGATCGTACGGATGTGGCGACAAGATCGCTTTGAGGTGTTTGAGGCAGGCCGTCGCGTCGAGCTGGTCGAGCACGAGCTCATCGAAAAGCTCGCGCCGGGCGCCCACACTGATGACACATGGCTCGACCTCCTTCCCGGTAGCCCGGTCGCGCGCCTTCACGTGGCCACTGAACAAGACGCTGCCGACGATCTCTGCCGCGGGCACCGCGAAGCACTCCCGCATCGTGCGCAGCGCGACCTGGGCGATCACCGCCGGGTACAGCTCCTTGATCTCCTTCACCGGACGGGGCAGCTCGTCGATCTCCTTGCGGGTCTTGACGTACCGGTATCCCCTGGCCGCTGGGATCACGTCGCTTCCCGGCAGCCAGTACTTGATCACAAGCTCCTGCGGCTCCGACCGGTAGGCGATCTCGTAGTCGTGCGGAAACCCCTCTGGATAGGCCGACTGGGCGAGCACCTGCTCGAAGTACTCCTCAACCGCGTCGGGAACTCCGGCGTGGAAGTCAGCCTCCAGCTTGTCGACGGCCGCGTTGTGCTCGGCGACCTCGCGGGTCAGCGCTGCCACCTGCTGCGCGTGTTGTCGTTGTGCCTCGGCCAGCTCGCCGCGTCGAGTCTCCTCGGCACGCTCGTGATCGGCCAGCGCCTGCTGGAACCGTTGCCACGCAACGGCGCGCTCCTGCTCGTACCGCTTCCTCCCGCCGACCAACCCCGACAACTTGCTGGCTTGAGTGGTTCGAGGTCCTCCCACACCGGGAGGGAAACGTCCTGGCCGAGGACACCCGGGTCGAAATGCGCCGCCTCATCACCGCGTTTGAGCGCTTCG
This sequence comes from Pseudonocardiaceae bacterium, assembly GCA_050700055.1. GTDB lineage: Bacteria > Actinomycetota > Actinomycetes > Mycobacteriales > Pseudonocardiaceae. The sequence continues at coordinate 24,408 of JBOHGE010000060.1, read as the reverse complement.
AATAGAATGCTCGTCTGCACGGAGAGTGATGACCGCAGCAGCTCCCGCAGCTCATCCGCCTGTGCCTCCACCTCAGCTGTACGCGCGGCAGCCTCGGCTGACCGTGCCTCGTGTGCGAGCTGCTCCTGGCGCTTGCGCTCAGCGGCCTCCGCACGCGCCGCCCCCCGGACGGCTTGGTCGTATTCCTTCTCCGCCTGCCGGATCAGCTGCTCGTGGACTCTGTACGCCTGCCGCGTTTGTCGCTGCCGCTGCTCGCGCTCGCGCCGCAGCTCGGTCCATAACGACGATCGCCGTGCCATCACCCGTCCCGTCGCGAACTCCGGCTGAGTGCGCATTCAGCGGGCTCAGCGTGGTACAAGGGGGGTAGTTTACCCCGCTGAGCCCGCTGAATGCGTTGGGGAGAGTGGGTGGTCACGCCTGTTGGCGGGGGGTTGGGGTGCTCTCGGCGGACAGGCGGTCGAGTGCCGTTACGTGGTAGGTGTGGGTGCGGTTGGCTGCGGCGGTGTCGTCGATGAACCACTGGTCTCGCACGGTGGCTAGGAGATGCGTGGCATCGGCGAAGTCGCAGTCTTGACCGTCGAACCGGTACACCGCGTAGGAGGTCGGCCGGTGGGCTCTCGCCGGCTCCCACCGCAGCTCGACGCCCGCCCCGGTGCGCCGGGCTGCGGTCAGCGTCGGCACGGCTACCGGGGGGCGGTCGCGCCACAGGTGAGTCATGGGCGGGGTGATCGCCGGATGCCGGTAGTGCTCGGCGACGAGCCGGCTCATCGCGCCGAGGGCGTCGGCGCGCACGCTCTTGGCCGAGAAGTAGACATGCCCGATCACTGCCGGGTAATCCCGGTCGAAGGTCAGGTGCGCGGACAGCTCGGCCGGGTCGCTCCAGGCCCCGGCGGTCCCGACCTTGTAGGTCGCCTCACCGAGGTAGAGCTGTACGCCGGTGCCGGCCACCTGCTCGTGCCACCACGGTACGAGCTTTGCGTAGTCGGCCACGGGCTCGCCGATGTTCCAGTAGAGCTGCGGGGTGAGGTAGTCGACCCAGCCGTTCTCGACCCACAGCCGGGTGTCGGCGCAGAGCCCGTCGTAGGACTCGAAGGCGTGGGTGTCCGAGCCGCGCGGGTCGGTGGCCCGGTTTCGCCAGATCCCGAACGGGCTGATGCCGAACTTCACCCATGGCTTGGCGCGGTGGACGCGTTGCCCGACCTCGGAGACGAGCTTGTCGACGTTGTCCCGGCGCCAGTCCTGCACCGAGGCGAACCCGGTGCCGTACCTCGCGAACGTGTCGGCGTCAGGCAGGATCTGGCCGGCGATCGGGTAGGGGTAGAAGTAGTCGTCGAAGTGCACGCCGTCGATGTCGTAGCGAGTGACCGCATCAAGGACTGCGTCTCCCACGAACTGTCGCACGTCCGGGATGCCCGGGTGGTAGTAGAGCTTCCGGCCGTAGGTGAACACCCAGTCGGGATGCCGGCGGGCTGGGTGCTCGGGCACCAGCTGCGCCGGGTCAGCCTGCATGCTGACCCGGTACGGATTGAACCACGCGTGCAGCTCCAGGTTGCGCCGGTGCGCTTCGGCGACGGCGAACTCCAGCGGGTCGTACCCGGGGTCGGCGCCCTGCCTGCCGGTCAAATACTGCGACCACGGCTCGTGCCGCGATGGCCACAACGCGTCGGCGGTCGGCCGCACCTGCATGATGACGGCGTTGAGTCGCAGCCGCACGGCCAGGTCGAACCAGCCGGTCAGCTCGGCGCGCTGCTGCGGTGCGGCCAAGCCGGCGGTCGACGGCCAGTCGATGTTGAGCACGCTCGCGATCCACAGCGCCCGGAACTGATGCTTGCGGGCCGCCGGGTTGGTGCGGCAACCCGGCGGCCCGCAAGCGGTGCCGGCCAGTCCGATCACGACGCTGGCCGCCACAGCGGTCAGCGCGCCGAGTTGGCGGCGGGTCACGGCGGGATCAGGGGGCATGGCTGCGCGGTGGCTGCGGCAATGCGGACGGCACACCGACAAGCGGGCGGGCAGCATCCAAATAAAGCGACAACGGAGCCCAGCGGTGGGAGTGGCACCGGCTGTCCAGATCTGGACGAGGGTGCACGCCTATGCCGCGGGTGTGGGGGGCGGGGTGCCGTCGCCGAAGGGGCGCCCGCCCAGCGAGTCCCGGCCGTGCGGGCTCAGCCAGCCGGCCAGGTCGGGCCCGGCGGGCACGATGCCGGTCGGGTTGATGTCGCGATGCACCTGGTAGTAGTGCCGCTTGATGTGGTCGAAGTCGATGGTGTCGCCGAAGCCGGGTGTGCCGAACAGGTCGCGCGCGTAGGCCCACAGCACGGGCATCTCGGTGAGCTTCTGCCGGTTGCACTTGAAGTGGCCGTGATAGACTGCGTCGAAGCGCACGAGAGTGGTGAACAGCCTGACGTCGGCTTCGGTGATGGTGGTGCCGACCAGGTAGCGCTGGTGCTCTAGGCGGGCGGACAGCCAGTCGAGCCGGTCGAACAGGCGGTGGTAGGCCGTCTGGTAGGCATCCTGGCTGCTGGCGAAGCCGCAGCGGTACACCCCATTGTTGACATCGGTGAACACCATTCGATTGACGTCGTCGATCTCGGCACGGCGATCCTCGGGGTAGAGGTCGGGTGCACCGGGCCGGTGCTGGGCCCGCCACTGCGTGGACAGATCAAGGGTGATCTGCGGATAGTCGTTGGTGACGACCTGGCCGGTGCGGACCTCCACGATGGCGGGAACCGTGATGCCCCGGTCATAGCCGGGGATCCGGGCGAAATAGGCGTCTTGGAGCCGCTCGATGCCCAGCACGGGATCGCGCCCGCCGGGATCCAGATCGAACGTCCAGCTCCGCGCGTCGTGGGTCGGCCCGGCCACTCCCATTGACAGGGCCTCCTCAATGCCGAGGAGGCGGCGGACGATGATCGCCCGGTTGGCCCACGGGCAGGCTCGGCTGACCACCAGCCGGTACCGGCCCGGTTCGACCGGGAAGCCGTCTCGTCCGTCGGCGGTGATCCGGGTGGTGAGGTAGCGCTGGTCGCGGGTGAACTCACCGGTCGGGCTGAGGTAGCTGCCGGCTGCTGGGTCAGGCATCGTCATCTCCGTAGGTCTGTCGTCGAATACTGCCGGGCCGGGCTCTGCCGGCGCGCAGCAGGGCTACGTCCAACGGCAGCTCGTACTGCGCGGTGAGCTGGAATCCGGCTTCGGACAGCAGCCGGCGGTAATGATCGGCGGCTCGGTCTGGCGCAATGCCACTTAGTTAAGCGGCGGTGGGGATGTCGTGGTGACCGGATGGCCTGCAGGGCGGCCGTGGTACGACAAGGTGATCTTGGTGGGTGGTGGTCCTCGGGGTGGTGATCACGGTTTGGGTGCCGAAAACGACAGAATTTGTCGTTTTCGGCACCCAAACCGTGATCATGGGGGTCGTGGCAGCGGGGGACGCCGGGGATGACTGCTCTTGATCACTCTGGCAGCTGTGCTGTCTGCTGTGCTCGCATAGCTCTGCCAGCCGGAGACAGCTACCTTAGCGACATTGCCCCCTGGACACGCCTCGGCAAGCCTCGCATCGAGCAGTTCGGCGTCACCGCCGACGACGACGTCGACCACCAGTACGTCTGGTACGACCACCCCGACTCGGGATACCGCTGGCCACTGCCCCGCTGATCCGTCGGACAGGTCTGCGGCGGGTCAGGTGGCGGTGCCGGGTTCCAGTTCTGGTGAGGTGGGGGCGGGGTGGGTGACGAACTCGGCGTGGCCGGTTGGTGTGACGTGGAAGGTGACGTTCGGGTTTATCGATGCCGGATCCGGAATGGTGGGGTACGGGAGCACCGTCGGTCCAGGTCGTTGCCGAGCTGGTCGAGCTGCGGCCACAGTGATAGTGGGTAGTATCGAAAGCACTAGATCGGCCTATTGCACGGTGGGCCGACTCGGTACCGAAAAGGTGATGACCGTTGAAAACGATGCGGGGAACGTCCGATTTCGCGGACGGTTCGCGTTGATCCTTGTAGGCGACCCGCCGGTGGGGTGACAACTGTGCTGGTGGTCAGCGTAGTCGCTGTTGCGGTATTATTTCCGAACATCACATGGATGAGGTGCGAAGATTTGAAGTCGCGACCGCTTACTCTTGTTGCCGCCGCGCATCTTTCGACGGAGTATGAAGATTGAAGAGTAGCGGGTAGGCGAGCGGTGAAGAGGGGATCGGATGGTCGCTATGGGCCAATGCCACTTAGTTGAGCGACGGTGGGGATGTCGTGGTGACCGGATGGCCTGCAGGGCGGCCGTGGTACGACAGGGTGATCTTGGTGGATGGCGATCATGGGGGTCGTGGCAGCGGGGGACGCCGGGGATAGCTGTTCTTGATCACTCTTCTGCTGTGCTCGCACAGCTCTGCCAGCCGGAGACACCTTGGGAGTTGCGCGCGGAGCCCTCGCTGCGCAGTGGAATCGAGTCATCAGTCATGGGCCGCGAGAGTCTGGATCTCACTCAGCACGGCGTCCAGGCGTTCCCGGGGCAGCAGCTTTCCGGTGGCGATCACGGCGTTGATCCGGCGGGTGTTGCGGATGTCGGCGAGCGGATCGGCGTCGAGCAGCACGAGGTCGGCGCGTTTGCCGTGCGCGATCGTGCCGGCTCGGTCCAGGTCGTCCAGGTATTCGGCGGGGTTCCGGGTCGCCGCCTGCAGGGCCTGCATGGGCGTGAGACCCGCCTCGACGAGCAGCTCCAGCTCGTCGTGCAGGCTGAAACCTGGGAAGCAGAAGGGGTTCAGGGTGTCGGTGCCGGCCAGCAGTTTTACGCCGGCCTGGTTCATGGCGCCGACGAGGGCAAGCTGGTGACGGAAGAGTTCCTGCTGGTCGGCCAGCTCCTGCGGGCTGCGCGACGCCCGGGGGAATCTCTGCCAGGACTGAGCCAGGCTCGGCGCGACGTATCGCAACCGCTCGTCCTGGCCGAGACTGATGTCTCCGATCCGTGACAGCGACCGCAGGATGGTCAGGGTAGGTACCTGCCACGTCTCGTTGCGGGCGAAGCGGGCGAACAACGACCGGGCCTGCTCCGGGCTGTGGCTCCGCGCCGCTTGCAGCTCCAGGGATTTGCGGGCAGGGACGTTTTTCGCGCCATGGGTCCGGGCTATCTCAGCGCGGATCTCCGCTTCGCGGGTCGAGGTGGCCACGGTGACGCCGCTGAGATGCTCGATGCTGCGCAGCCCGGCATCGGATGCCTCGGCCGCGGTGACCGCGTCGGGGACGTGACCGGCGAAGACGATGTGCCGTTGCTGGGCCTCGTCGGCCAAGGCGAAGAACGCCGCCCGGGGCAGCAGCGAGTAGACCTTGACGAAGTCGGCCCCCTTCTCCTGGGACTGCTGCACCGCTTGGCGAGCCTCGGCCTCAGTGGACACCGCGACCGATCCCGGCCAGATCGGGTCGGGCCCGTCGATGAGGTTGCTGGCGATCACCATCCGGGGGCCGAGTAGCTTGCCTTCCTGAACGTCCTGGCGCCAGCGATGGTGGGTCGGATCGCCTTTCATCACGCGGATACCGGTCACGCCGTTGGCCAGCGACAGCGCCAGCCAGCTCTCGTCGTAGGGGTGCACGTGCATGTCCCACAGCCCGGGGATGAGGAACTTTCCCGTGCCGTCAACGACGGTCGCCTGCTTCGGCACGGGCACGTCGCGGCTCGCGCCGAGGGTCGCGATGCGGTCTGCCTGCACGACCACCGTCATGCCGGGCTGTGCCGGCGCGCCGGTGGCGTCGATCACGGTGACGTTGGTGATGGCGACGGCCTGGACGTCAGCGCCGGAGGTGTTCGGACGCGACGCGGCCACCGGGACGGCAGCGATGAGCAGGGCGAGCAGACTCAGCGTCACCCAGATGCGGACGCTTCGCCGGCGAACCTCGGTGAGACCGGGCCGAGTAGCGAGACCGGGAAACCTGCATCGTGACCAGATGACCGCGCAGCGTAGCGCAACCCATGCCCGTCAGCCTGTCAAGCAAGGCCGTGACCGTCGAGTTCACCGGGCTCGGTTATCCGGGGTGTCTGGCCTGCACGGAGTAGATCGCGCATGACGAGGCTCTGAAGCGCGGGTCGGTGAGGAGGGTGCGGACCTCCGCGAGCTGCTGGTCGGTCATGCCCTCGGCGAGGAGCCGGTCGCGGAGGTGGAAGGTGTGGTGGATCAGCAGGCGCGCGCCGGCCGACCCGGCCCGCCACAGCTGAAGGTGCGGGACCGGGTCGATGTCGACCAGTCCGGCGTCGTGCATCGCCTGGGCGGCGTGCTGCCCCCAGGCCCCGTCGGCGCCCGCGGTGTCGAACAGCCTGACCTTGGCCGCCAGGAAGGTCTCGAACAGCTGTCGAGCCCGTGGGTCCGGCATGAGCAGAGCTGGACCGTAGCTGATGTCGAACTCGTCGAGCTGCAGCCACCCGCTCGGTCGCAGCGCGTGGACCAGCCGGTCCAGCACCGCCCGCCGCTGTGGAAGGTTCCGTAGGATCATCCGCGCGCAGATCAGGTCGAACGCGGCCTCGGGCAGGGGATCGCGCACGATGTCGTGCTGAATCACCGCCAACCCGGCCCGCGCGGGAATGTGGCTGGGCTTGATGTCGGTGGCGAGCACCCGGCCCGACGGCGCGACCCGCTGCGCGAGCCAGGTGGCCACGCTGCCCCCACCCGCGCCGACCTCCAGACAGTGCCATCCGTCGGCCACCCCGGTCTGAGCGAGTCGTGCGATGGTCATCGGGTCGAGCATCTCGGCGAGGCACCGATGCTGGTCTCGGGAGTGGACACCGTCGTTGTCGAACACGTACCCGAGCCCGTCCAGCCCGCCGGCCGGGGTAGCGGTGCCCTGCCGACCGTCGGAGCTCACAGCCATCCCTTCCGGGTTGTGTATGTGGCGGGTATCGGGGGACTCTTCTCCCTCAGCGCCTGGGTGGTGGGGTCCAGCCCGCGGCGGGAACGTGTCCTCCCCAACCCGGTTAGGGAGGGACAGCCCTAATCACTCAGGAGTCTTCGCAACCGCAATCGGAATCGCAGGGACAGGAGGCTTCATGCAGTCAAGCCGCAGCTTGTCCACGACCTACCTCCTCAGGGTCTCACTCGCTGTCACCGGGCAGTAACGGTGCTGCGCCGGCCGACGGTATTCGATCGCTCAGCACTGTATGTGACCAATCAGACACCACCGGCGTCAATGTCCGCATCACCCTCGCCGTACCGGTTCCGACCATTCACTGATAGGCCGACCCGGTACTTCCGGTCCCATGAGCTTCGAAACACGGTGACCACGACCCGCTCTGCTGTCGCCGAGCTCGGCAGCAGGGCTGTCCTTGAACCCACGGTGGCCCGGGCAGCCCTGCTGTCGAGCTCGGCGCACCTGGGGCTGTCGCGGCGAGGTAGGGGTGATCACGACCGGCAGCGGGTCGGGAAGGCGGCAGCCCCGCTCGCGTGTCGGCGGGACGAACGGGGCGGTTTCACGACATCGACGAGGGGGTCACGGATGGCCGCGTCGAGTCCGACCGTGCTCAAGCGGTACATCTCGCTGGAGTTGCGCCGGCTGCGGGAGGCGACCGGGTTCAAGCGCGACAGATCGCCGAACGGCTGCGCTGCGTGGTCTGTGCAGATCGACGGCTACGACTCGATGATTGTTTCGGGCCTGTTCCAGACGCCGGCGTATGCGACAGCGGCGGGTGTCAGCATCCTGCGACTGCGCGACCCGGCCCTGCGCGACCCGGCCCAGCGCAGTGCCGAGCCGCCACCCTGGCGGATCACCGCGATACCGGGCGGTCCGCCGGCGGTACCCCTGCCGGGTCTGTCGGCCACGGCACAGCTGCCGCTGAGGGGCCTGGTGGTCGTCGAGTCCTGCCGGCGCCTCCAGTGCCCGCTGGCCTGCCACGCTCTGCGGTTGCTCGGCGCCCGGGTCATCCGCATCGAGCCGCCCGGCGGCGACCTGCTGCGCGGGATGCCCCCGATGGTCGGTGACTGCTCGGCACGGTTCCTCGCGCTCAACCGCGGCAAGGACGTCGTCGAGATCGACCTCAAGTCCCCGGCGGGCGGCGCGCCGTGCACGAGCTGGTCGCGGGAGCCGATGTGTTCGTGCACAACTGGGCACCGGGCAGGGCCGCGCGGCTGGAGCTCGACGCCGGGCAGCTCGCCGCCGTGCGCCCGGGGCTGGTCTACGCCTACGCCCTCCGGGTGGGGCGACGCGCTCGGCGATCAGCCTCCCTTGGGCGCGGACTTCATGGTCCAGGCGTACAGCGGTCTGGCCGCCATGGTCCGGCCGGCCGATCAGCCCCCGGCGCCGTCGTTGATGACGCTCACCGATGTGCTCGGTGGCCTGATCTGCGCGCAGGGCGTGCCGGCCGGGTTGATCGCCCGAATCCGCACGGGGTCTGGGCAGCGGGTGGACTCCTCGCTGCTGTCCGCCGCCACGGTCCTGCGGCGATCAGCTCTGGACGCGGCCGGGTCCTCCGCGGGCCGACCGGTCTGGACCCCGCTGCACCGGCCGACCACCGGCCCACCCATGTCTTCGGCGTCCCCACGATGCTGCGCCGGATGGCCGACCTCCCCCGAACGCCCGGCGAGGATCTCTCCTCGCTGCGCGCCGTCGTGACCAGCTCCTCGTTGCTCCATACGGCGACGGCCCAGGCGTGCCGGGCCCGCTTCGGCGCCCCGGTCGTCAACATCTACGGCTCGGCGGACGGCGTCAACTGCCACACCGCCGGAGGCCGCTGCGGGTCAGAAGCGTGCGTGGGCCTGCCTGCCCCGAACGTTGCGGAGATCCGCATCGCCGACGCGTCCGGCCGGTCGGTGCCGGCCGGCCAGGAGGGGGAGATCTGGGCGCGCGGTCCGATGACCCCGCTGTGCTACGTCAACGCGCCCGAGCCCGACGCCCGCTACCGGCCCTCGGGCGGCTGGGTCTGCACGGGGGACCGCGGCCTGCTCGATCAGGACGGCTGCCCACCTGATTCGGGAATGGCATGTTCCCATCCCGTCGATGTTAGATTGGTGGACGGCACAAGACAGGAGTTCACGTGATGCCATCTGTAGATCGCGATGGATCGAGTTCACCCGGTTCTGAGCGACCCGGTTCCAGGCGACCCAGTGTTCGGCAACGCAGCCGGGAGAGCGCGCTGGTCGAATTGGTCGATGAGCACGGCCGTGCGATCTCGCAGACCACCGTCGCTGAGGCGCACCGGCCGCCGGGATTATTGCATCGGGCTTTCTCGGTCGTGCTCTTCAGTAGTCGTGGGCTGGTGCTGCTCCAGCAGCGGGCGACGACCAAGATGCGATTCGCCGGTCAGTGGGGTCCTTCGTGTTGTGGCCATTACGTGCCCGGCGCGACCGTCGAGGATTGCGCGACCACCCGGGTGCGGGAGGAATTGGGCTTGGTCGACGTACCTCTCCAGGTGGCCGGTGAGTGCCGATACCTGATTTCCGATGAGGTCGACGGTCAGATCGAAGCGGAATTCAATCACGTGGTCGCGGGGATCTGTGACGAGACGCCACAACCGGACCCGGATGAGGTCGCGGCGGTGCATTGGATGGAGATTCCGAGTGTCTTCGCCGAGCTGGCCGCGGGCAACCGCGCCTACGTCAGGTGGCTCAACGACGTCCTGCCCGTGGCCGTCGCCTGGCACGAGTTCTCATCATAGGGTGCTTCCGCGGGCCGGACCGCGGGGACGCAGCACGGTCGCCAGGACACGGGGCCGGGCCAGCACACCGGGCGACGCCATCATGTGGGCGATCTTCAGGAATGCGTGGTACAGGTTCGGGTCGTCGGGCACCCGGTCGAAGACCTTGTTCATGTACCAGTTGGCGACCCGGTTGGTGAGGGAATTTTTTTCGTGGGGGTTCTGGTACATGGAGTCCTGGGTCAGCGCCATGACCCACGGGGCCTGGACGATCCGCGAGAGCGTGCGCTGGAAGGGTCGTGCGAATCCGTCGAGAGTCTCCTGGCCCGCCCGGCTGTGCAGCGCCGAGCGTAGGGCTACGGCTTCCAGTATTCCTACGGTCATGCCTTGGGCGTAGACGGGGTTGAACGCGCAGTAGGAGTCACCGACCGCCAAGAGCCGGTCAGGCCACCATCGCATCCGGTGGTAATCGATCCTGCGGTTGGAGGATAGGCCGCACTTGCGCAGCGGTGTCGCAGGTTCCAGAGAGGAGGTGATCTCGCCTAGAAGTGGGTTGCTCAGGGTTTTGGCGTACGCCACGAATTCGGGATAGCTGGTGCTCGGCGGGTCGTCTGGTGGCCCGATGAGGGTCAGCAACATGCGACCGTCCTCCAGCTGTATCGCTATTCCACCGTGTCCCCGGGTGTCCGGTGCGCTGATCTCGTAAATCATTCGGCAGGAGTCGGTCAGCATGTCGGCGCAGTCGTAGACGCAGGTCACGTATTCCAGTCCCCGATGGGAGAGGACCGGTTCGGGTGTTGTGTAGCCGATGTCCGCCAGCCAGGCGGGGAGCTTGGAGGTTCGCCCTGATGCGTCGATCACCAGGTCCGCGTCCAGGGTGGGATGTTGCTCGTGGGTCTTGTTCCTCCCCGGCCGACCTGGGTTTCCGTGGATGCCGGTCACGCGGCGTCCGGCGGGGTCGTAGGTCAGGCCGGTCACCGTCAGGCCGTCCTGGAACTCGGTGCCGGGTTGTTGCTCCACCTGGCAGCGTAGGCGCCATTCGAGAAAATTTCTGGAGTATGTCTGGAGTTCCAGACCCACGTGCTTGCGGTCAGGGGTGCGTCCCTTGAGATGGAACATCACTCCCTCGCCGAAGTCGAAACTCGGTGCACCATCCTCACGCAGGAGTCTGCTCATGCCGGGGAACAGCTCTTCCAGGGCTTGGGCTCCGCGTATGAGCATCCCATGGGGCAGCCGGGCCTGCGGCACACCGGGTCGTACGTCTTCTCCCCGGGGAAGCCTGTCGCGTTCCACGACCACGATATGACTGAAGAAGTCTGACAGAGCGCGAGCGAAGGCCAAGCCGGTGATGCCCGCGCCGATGACCACCACCCGGTTCCACGGCCGTGGCTGGTTCACGTGTTCTCCTCGGTGGCGCCCGTTCTGCTGGGACATCGTGCCGGCTACCAGTGCCTGAGCGGATGTTATCGTCATCCTTATTCTGCGGACATCACCCGGATCGTACTGATGATGGCCGTTTCGACGTGGACCGATCCGGTACTTCGATGACTACCCGGGATCCGGAGCGACCGGTGTCCCTGATCGGGACCGTCGGCAGGTCGTCCCCGCTCGGCTCCAGAAGGTGTAGCACTCGAAGTACCGGATCGGTCCATCGTGAGACGGCCGGAATCGGTACGGGCGGGTTGATGCTTGCGGAAAATGATGCTGATAGCATCCCACATGGGTCGCTGGTGGGCCACGCGGTGACCGAGCCGGGCCGTGCGCACAGCTCATGACGATGCTGTGCTCCTGCCGTGAACACGAGAAGAGGGCGACTGTGAGTCATCACCCGGATCAGCGTAATGATGCCGAATCGTGGGAACGTTTCTGGCAGCGCGTGATGTCGGATCCGACCGTCCCGGTGGTGTGGAGTAGGAGCAACTTCGACTCTTTCGAGTCGATGGCGCCTTACCTGGAGAAAATCATCGACAGCTTCGATCGCGACCTTCCTCTGGTCGATTTCGGTTGCGGTGACGGCGAGCTCACCGAGCACTTCACCGATTACTTCGACGTAGTGGTCGGCGCCGATATCTCCGAAGCGGCTATAGCGAAGGCTCTGCGGGACAATCAGGGGTCGAAGGTCGGTTATGAGCGACTCGACGGTACCGACACGGTCGGTGCCGAGCGCCTGCACGCACGGCTTGGAGACGTCAATGTCCACGTTCGAGGTGTCCTGCAAGCGATGATGCCGACGGACTGGCCGCAGGCTCTGCGGAGTTTGGAGATCCTGACCGGACGTGCAGGGAGCGTCTTCGACATCGAGTTCATCACGAAGTATTCCCAGCGGGTTCAGGACGTGGAACGTCTCGATGAGGAGCAGGGTAAGATGCTTCGAGGCCCGGGAGAAGGCCTCGTGCCGAACGAGTTCTCCGCCACCGGCCTCGTTGATTTATATCGAAGTGGTGGGTGGCGCATCCGATCCACCGATGAGTTGGATCTGCATTTGCAGGTACCACTGCCCGACGGCGGTCTCCTCTCATTCCCGACGGTTTACGTGATCGCTACCAAGGGTTTTTCTCGGCCGTGCTGACCGGGCGTCTGCCGTGCACCGAGTAGATCACGCACGATGCCGCTCTGAAGGTGGGATCGGCGAGGAGGATGCGGACCTCCGCGAGTTGCTGGTCGGTCATGCCCGCGTCGATGAGCTGGTCCCGGAGGTGAAAGGTGTGGTGGATCTGTAGGTGCACACCGGCCGATCCGGCGTGCCACAGTTCGAGATGAGGGTGCGGGTCGATGTCGACCAGTCCGGCGTCGTGCATCGCCTGGGCGACGTGCTGCCCCCAGGCTCCGTCGGCGCCCGCGGTGTCGAACAACCTGGCCTTGGCCGCCAGGAAGGTCTCGTACAGATGTCGAGCCCGTGGGTCCGGCATGAGCAGGGCAGGCCCGTAGGTGATGTCGAACTCGTCGAGTTGCAACCACCCACCCGGCCGCAGCGTGCGGACCAGTCGGTCCAACACCGTGCGTCGCTCCGGAAGGCTCCGCAGCACCTCCCGCGCGCAGATCAGGTCGAACGCGGCCTCGGGCAGCGGATCGCGGGTGATGTCGTGCTGGACCACCTCCAGCCCGGCGCTGGCGGGAATGTGGCTGGGCTTGACGTCGGTGGCCAGTACCCGGCCCGACGGCGCGACCCGCTCCGCCAACCAGGTGGCCACGCTGCCGCCGCCCGCGCCGACCTCGAGACAGTGCCAGCCGTCAGTCACACCCGTCTGGGCGAGCCGCGTGGTGGTCATCGGGTCGAGCATCTCGGCGAGGCATCGATGCTGGTCCTGGGAGTGGGTGCTGTCGTTGTCGAACACGTACCCGAGTCCATCCGGCCTCTCGGCCACGGTGGCGGTGCCCTGTCCGTCGTTGCGGTTCACAGCCATTCGACGTTGCCTTCCGGGTTCAGCACATGGCGGGTATCGAGAACGACGACAAAAGCTGTCGGGTCGATTCGGTCGAGCATCTCCGGGTGGGCGGTGACGAGGACCGCCCCGTCGTAGGAGACGGCGTCGCAGGGTTGGCTCCGAGTCTGTGGTCGGCCACGGTGAGCGCGGGGACGAGTGGATCGTGGTACGCGACGGTGGCCCCGAGCTGGAGCAGTCGCTCGATGATGCACAGGGCGGGAGCGTTCCGAGTGTCGTTGACGTTCTCCTTGTAGGCGACGCCGAGCACGAGCACCTTCGACGCCTCGATTCGGCAGCCTCTCCGCGCGAGGCTCTCGACCAGCCGGGCGACGACGGCGTGTGGCCGCCGGCCTATCTGACGGTGCGCGGTGGCGACGATCGGCATCGGGATCCCGCTCCGCCGGGCATTGGCGAGCAGGAACGCCGGGGTGACCGGAATGCAGTTGCCACCGATGCCGGGACCGGGCCGGTGCGCGAGGAACGCGAACGGCTTGGTGCTCGCGGCCTCGACGACCTCGCGTTCCGACACGCCGAGGTCTCGGCACACATCGGAGATCTCGTTGGCCAAGACGATGTTGACCATCCGAAACGTGTTCTCGACGATTTTGGTCACCTCCGCCGTGCGCGTATCCGAGACGGTCACGGTTTTCGTGCACAGAGCCTCCAGCACGGCGCCGGCACGTCGCGTGCAGGCCGGGGTAACCCCTCCCACGACACGGGGCGTGGTGACGACCGACCAGCCCGCCGTGTTGGCGGGATCGATCCGTTCGGGGGCGAATGCGACGAACAGGTCGGTCCCAAGGTGAGCCCGGACTTCGCGGCGAGGCGGGTGGCGAGGACGTCGGTCGTGCCCGGCGGCACGGTGGACTGCAGCATCACGAGCACCCCGCGGCTCGCATACGGCGCTATGGCGTCGAAGGCGGTACGGACCGAGGAGAGATCCGCCTCCCCGTCGGCTCGCAATGGTGTCGGCACGCACACGATGACGACGTCGGCGTCGGCCACCGCACGGAAGTCGGTCCCGACCGAGAAGGAGCCCGCCAGCAGGGTCTGTATCTCCTGATCGGAGAGATACGACAGATAGGAACGGCCGCTGCGGAGCTCGTCGATTCTGGCGGCATCGATGTCGATGCCGTGTACCGGGAAGCCGCGATCGACGTAGCCCTGCGCGACGGGAAGCCCGGTGTTGCCGAGTCCGATTATCGCGATGACCGCCCTGCGCTCGTTGACGGAATTAAGAAATTCACATTCGTTCGGCAATTTCTATCCTTTGTGCCGTGCGGTTTCCCTTGTGCCGTGCGGTTTCGCGGCGCGTCTCGGCTCGATTCTCTCCGGATTTTCACGTCGATTCGCGACTTGTCCGCGATCCATCCCCTCGTCGACTGTTCTCGCCGGTACGCCCCGGCGGCTGTCGGCGGCTGATCAGAGGCTATCGGCATCCTTTTCGGTGGGCATCGCCCCGGCCGTACCGGTGTCGACGATTTCGCGATGAACCGATCCGGTACTTTCGGTACTGCCTCTGCGAGGACTCGCCCGCGTCGACTCCGGACTCGAGACACTAGCGGATCCGCACGTACGCCGCCGCACTCCGGCCCCCGGGCAGTGTGCGGCGGCCCCTCGCCGAGTCCGCAGGCACCCGGCTGGTCCGCCACGCTCGTGTTCTGCGGTCAACCGGTACTCAAAGTACCGGAACGGTCCATCGTGAAATAGCCAAAACCGGTGCGGTCGGGGTGATGCTCACCGAAAAGAACTGCTGATAGCTTCCCATTGGTCGCTGACAGTTGAAACGCTGTGCGATCGAAAACCGTCGACCTGCACAGCAACTGAAGCGTACCAGTGACAGTGAGTGAGCCAACGAGGAGGTAGATCGTGGACAAGCTCCGGCTTGACTTGGGAACTCTGGAAGTCGAACGTCTCGATATCGCCGTGGCCGGCCTGGGCGGCGGTCTGGAGGCATTCGGGATGGGTCATGCATCAACCGAGCTGGGCCAATCCTGCCAGGGTGGGGAGTGCACCGCCGAAACGTGCGCGTGTTCTGAAGAGGCGGGCACCAGCGCGAGCTGTAACGCGAGTGAGTGCGACTGCAACGAGGGCACGGACTGACGTCGCACCGTGCAGTGGCCTTCGCGTCTGCAGCTGAGTGGCTGCCCGCGTAGGTAGGGCTGGGTGGGGAGCGGCGTGACGGCTTGAGTGTCACGCCGCTCCCCACCGCAGTGCGGTTTCAGGGGCTCGTGATAACAGGATAGTACCAGAGGTACCGGATCGGTCTAGATGAAACATGGTCCGGATCGGTACGTCAAGGGTGATGATCGTTGTGGACGATGCTGGTAATGTCCGATCAGCCGCCGGCGGTCTGTGTTGATTGCGACGGCTAGCGGGGAATCTCAGCACAGCCTGTTTTTTTGTGGCCACTGTGCGGCTGTCGATGGAGTGCGCGGATGGGGCAGGAATGGGTAGGGGAGCAGTCCGACAGACGACGATGGGGGAGTGGTGAGACCCAAGCTGCGTGGTGACACGAAGTACGTCCCTACGCCTGACGGTGTTTACTTGCAGAACAACCGACGGGTGTTGCGGATTCCGGGTAAGCAGGTGTATCAGTGGGTCGACCGGTTGGTGCCGCATCTCGACGGGAACCGTAGCCTGGCCGAGCTGACCGACGGGTTGTCGACCGAGCGGGCGGAGATGGTGGACCAGCTCGTGGAGATGCTGGCGACGGCCGGGTTCGTCAAGGACGTCGAGGATGATCGATCACACACCCTGAGCGCTGCCGAGGCCGACGCCTATGCCCCGGAGATCGCGTTCATCGACTATTTCTGTGACTCCGCTGCGGCGCGGTTCCAGGAGTTCCGCCGAACCCGGGTGGTCGCGGTCGGGTCCGGCCAGACCCTGGTCGCGTTGGTGGCGGCCAACCTGGCGGTGGGGCTGCGCACCGTCGAGGTGCTGGTCACCGGCGAGTGTCCGACCGACCTCGACCGCTGCCGCCGGCATCTCAAGGCGGCGTGCCAGCGCGGCCCCGACCAGACGTTGACCGTGCAGCAGGTGACGGGCTGGGACGGTGACGAGGGGGCCGTCCGAGCGGCGTTGCTGCCCTTCGATGCGGTCGTGCACGTCTCGGACCGGCCGATGCTGGCCCGCGCCGCGGTGTTGGACCGGGTCTGCCGGGCCGACGGCAAGGTGCTCATCCAAGCGATGGTCGTGCGCGATCAGGCCTGGATCGGCCCGTTGACCGGCGATGATGACGAGCAGGACAGTGGTTGGGAGAGTGCCTGGCGCCGGTTGCAGGCCACCCGAACCGGGCACCGCAGGCTCGCGTTCACCGATGATCCTCTTGCGCCGGTCAGCGAGTATCTGGCCTCGCCGACGGCGGCGATGGTGGCCAACCATGCGAGCTTCGAGGTGTTCAAGTATCTGACCGGAATTCCGGTGCCGGAGACGCGGGGGCAGCTGCTGCGGGTGGATCTGGAGACCTTGCGCACCACGGCCCACCGGTTCCGGCCGCACCCGACGTGCTTGCCGGTTGCCGCACCGAGCTCGGAGGCGCTGGCCAAGACCGTGGACTGGTTGGTGCGGGGCGAGCCCATCGGGGAGAAGGTCTTCTCCCAGCAGGTGCGGGAGTGCTTCGACGACGAGCTGGGGCTGTTCACCGGACTTGACGAGGGTGACCTCCAGCAGCTGCCGCTGAACGTCTGTGGTGTCACGATCTCCAACCCGGCGCTGCTGGGCGACCCTGACGAGCCGGTCACCGCCGTCGGCGTCGGCACCGATATGGGCATGGCGCGCCGGCGGGCCGCGCAACGGGCGTGTGAGCTGTACGCGGCCGGCGTCGTGGACCAGCGGCGACTCGTTCAGGGTGAGCAGGTGTGGGGTTTTGACCTGGCTGAGCAACGACCGAGGCTGGTCGCGGCCGCGCAGGTGTTTCCCGCCCTGCGTGGCCTGCTGCCGTCGCGGGACAGCGCCCCGTGGCTGGCGTCCGGGCTCAGCTGGGCCGAGGCGGTCGCCACCGCGCTGGCGTCGGTGTGCCGGCAGCTGACCGTCGCCGACCTGGACCTCGGGGGGGAGCCGTTCCCGCTGGTCGACCTCGACGCTGGGGTGCTGGACGAGCAAGGTGCCCGTTACCTGCAGATCCTGCGCACCTGGGGAGTCGCGGTCGCGGTGTACGAGGTCACCGGGACGCTGAAGATCCCCACCTTCGCGTTCTGTGCCGGTGACCAGACGGTGACGTACCGCAGCGGCGTCGATGTGCGCGACGCGCTGCGCTGCGGGCTGGAGCAGACCGTGGCGTACGAGCAGGCTCGCACCAACCGCCAGCCGGACTACGCGCCCCCGGGCGTCACCGACTTGCCGCATCGGCTTCGTGGGGTGCGGCCGACCCGGCCCCAGCTGAGCGACCCGGGCGACTGGGCTGACCAGCAGCACCGGTTGTGTGACGCCCTGGTGGGGCAGGGCCGCCGGGTCGTGGTTGTTCCGCTCGACCACGACCCGGCGGTCACCGACGTCCTGCCCTACCTCGTCAACCTGGTCGTGCAGCCCGAGGTGGCCAGATGACGACCGTGTCCCTCGCACCCGATCGCGCGGTCACCGTCGGGCTGGCCGGTCGGGGTCTGGTGCACCGAGCCCTGGCCCGGCGGTTGATGGCCGACCACCCGGTCCTGCTCGTCGATCCGGCACTGGACCCACTCGTGGGCGGTGCGGCAGAGCCCGGCTGTGGTGTCGCCGTGCTCGCCTGCGACGGGTGGGACCCCGATCTGCACGGGGCGTTCAACGCCGAGTGTGGTGCTCAGCGAGTTCCGTGGCTGCCGGTCTACGTGGAGCGCGGGCATGCCGTCATCGGGCCGAGCACGCTGCCCGGGCAGGTCGGCTGTGCGGTGTGCGCCCGGACCCGCCGCGACGCCGCCCGATTCGACCCCGAGGAGTCCGCGCAGCTGGCCGAGCGGTTCGCCGCCGAGCTGGCCACTCCGTCCGGGTCGTGGCTGACCACGTGCGGCGCTGAGCTGATCGCCGCGCTGGTGGCCGATGAGCTGGCCGGCCGCACGGCCAGGCCGGAAAAAGTACGGACTCGCAATGCCGTGCTGCGGGTGGACCTGGCGGCCCTGACGGTCAGCGTGCACCCGTTCTTGCCCGACCCGTGCTGTGCGGCGTGCGGTGACCTGCCCGAGGACACCGAGCAGGCCGCCCGGATCGTGCCCAGGCCGGTGCCCAAGGCATCGCCGACCGGCTACCGGGTCCGGTCGCTGTCCAGCGCCGAGGACCGGGACCGGCTGGTCGCCCGGTACGTCGATACCTGGGGCGGGATCATTCCCAGCCTGACCAAGACCGGTGACTCGACGTTCCCGGGTGCTCGGGCGCCGATCGGGTTGCGCCAGTCGACTCACCAGTCGAACGGCTCCGGTCGCACGTTGACCGCTCAGGCGGCCGAGATCACCGCCGTCACCGAGGCGATCGAGCGTTACGGCGGGACGGTCCCCTGCGGTAAGCGGACCGTGGTCCGGGCCAGCTATCGCCAGTTGGGGGACACGGCGCTGGACCCGACCCGGCTGGGGTTGCACTCCGCGGCGCAGCACGCGCTGCCCGGCTTCCGTTTCCAGCGGTATCACCATGATCTGACGCTGAACTGGGTGTGGGGCTACTCCTTCGCCCGGCAGCGCCCGCTGCTGGTTCCCGAGCGCTACGCCTACTACGGGATGCGCCACCGCGACCCGGCCGGCCGGTCGTTCGTGTCCGAGAACTCCAACGGGTGCGCGCTGGGCGGCTGCCTGGAGGAGGCGATCCTGTACGGCCTGCTGGAGGTGGCGGAGCGGGACGCGTTCCTGCTGACCTGGTACGCCCGGTTGGCGGTGCCCCGGGTCGAGGTCGCGTCGCTGCGCGGTCGCACCTCGGCGTTGATCATCGAGCGGATCGAGCACACCACCGGGTACACCATCCACGTCTTCAACACCACGATGGAGCAGCGGATCCCGTGTGTGTGGGTGATGGCGGTCGACGAGCAGGATCGGGCCGAGACGCCCAAGGCGGCGTGTGCCGCGGGCGCGCACCTGGACCCGGAACGGGCGCTGGAGGGCGCGTTGCTGGAGCTGGCCCGGCAGTTGCAGTATGCCCCGCACGGGTATCAGGATGACCGGGACCGGATCCTGGCGATGGTCGCCGACCCGCGCAACGTCCGGGAGATGGCCGATCACGCGCCGCTGTACTACGCGCCGGAGGCGTTCGAGCGGCTGAGGTTCCTGGTCGACACGCCGCGGCGGCAGACGTTCACCGAGGCGTTCTCCGACCGGCCGGTGCCCGGCGCGGACTTGTCCGCCGACCTGCACGGGGCGGTCGGGCGTTATCTGGACACCGGGCTGGACGTCATCGCCGTCGACCAGACCGGCCCGGAGCACGCGGCCGAGCAGTTCGCCTGCGTCAAGGTCATCGTGCCCGGTGCTGTGCCGATGGTCTTCGGCTACGACCACCGGCGCATCTATGGCTTCGACCGGCTCTACCGGGTCGGCCACGAGCTGGGTTACCACCCGCGCCGGTTGACCCACGACGAGCTCAACCCGCACCCGCACCCGTTCCCATGAGCCGTTCGACGCTGGTGGTGGCCGGTGCCGACCGGTGGGACCGGGTGGGTTTGGTGGTGCCGAGCTTCGTGGTGCGGGTCGCGGGACTGCCGATGGCGGTGCTGCGCCGCTTGCGCTGTGTGGCGACCATCGGCGCGGTCGAGGAGCTGCTGGACCTCTCCGACCGGCTGCAGGTCGAGGGTGCGCAGCTGTCCGAGGTGTTGTACGACGTCGTCGGCACGGTGGCCGACCGGGCGGTGCGCGGCCGTCTGGTCGCGTTGCGCCGCTGCGTGTTCCAGGCGCGGCCGCCGAAACCAGGCGTCCTCGACGACGGCGTGTGGGCGGTGCTGCCCGACGATCTCGCCGCGCGGATCGTCGGGTGGCGAGATCGGCTGGCACAGCGCGACGCGCTGACGGCACGTGCCGAGGCCACCCTGGACGCGGAAGCCGTCGACAAGCGCTTGGCGCTGGCCGACGTTGTCTGCGACGAGGGGTTTCAGCGGGGTCTGGTGCTGGCCAGCCCGGATCTGTATGCCGGGCTCGTCAAGTGGCTGGCGTCTGACCCCGGGGCGCGGCCGGATGACCAGCTCGAGGCCAGCTTGGCGAAGTACCTGGGCCGAGCGGCCGCGAAGACCACCCCCTACGGCACCTTCACCAGTTTCGCCGAGGGCCACTGGACGCCCACCGGCGATCCGGTGCGCTGCGCCGGTGCCTGGACTCGCCGTAGTGCGATCGAGCCGGCGGTGCGGATCGCCCTGCACCTGCGTCGTGAGCTGGCGTCCTGGCCGGAGCTCAGGCCGCGGGTGCGGCTGCGGGTCAACCCCAGCGCCGCGCCGGACGCCGCGATGCTGCGGTTCGTCTCACCCGCCGGCTCGTCTCAGGGCAGCGGTGAGGCGGTGGTCGAGGTGGCGCTGGCGCCCACCCTGCGGCGGGTGCTGGAGGTGATCCGCGCCGCACCCGACCCCTCCTATCCTGCGGTCGCTGCGACGCTCGCCGCGCTGGATCCGGCGTCGGGCATCGCTGAGGTCACCGCCCACCTCGACCATCTGGTCGAGGTGGGCCTGCTGGAGGCGCAGCTGGACGTCGGAGACCAGTCGCTGGACCATCTCGCCGAGCTGTCCGCCGTGCTGGCCGGCTGCACCGGGCACCGCGTCGAGGCGGTCCGCGAGCTGTTGGAGCGGTTGCGGGCGCAGCTGGCCGGGCTCGACGGCAGCCGGGCGCAGCGACGGTTCGAGTCGATGGGCGCCGTCGACGCCACCCTGCGTGCGCTGTACGCGCAGCTGGGCTGGACCGACCAGGGCGCCGGAGTCCCGGCCAAGAACGCGGTCTTCGAGGACACCGTCGTGACGGGGCTGGACTACCGTTTCGCGCTGCCCGACTGGGCCGGGGTGCTCGACGACCTGCGCCTGCTGGCCGGGTTGAGCGGCCTGTACGACCGGAACTTGGCGCCCCGCCTGGCGCTGTCGGCCTTCTTCACCGCCCGCTACGGGCCCGGCGCGACGGTCGGCTTCCTGCACTGGTGCCGCGCGGTGAGCGACGAGGCAGCCCGGCCCGGCGCGGACCTCGGCACGATCCTGCGCCGACCGTGGCTGGTGGCCACCGCCGGTCTGGACACCCTGGACCGGATCAAGCAGCTGCGGCGGGAGGTCGCCACGTCCGTGCGCACGGCGCCGGTCGACCAGGCCGGGATCCGCCGGCTCGACCGTGGTGTGCTGGCCGACCTCGTCGCTGCGTTACCGGAGTTCGTGGCGCCCCGCGACTCGGTCGCGTTCTACGGCCAGCCGATGATCAGAGACGTTGTGCCGTACTTCGTCCTGAACAACACCGATGCCGGTTTCCGGCGTGCGCACGCCCGCTTGCGGCGGTTCGCCGCCCGGGCCCACGGCGACGCGCACCCCACGCCGGACCTGCCCGCAGACCGCGGGGTGGTCTACGCGGACCTGGTCACGATCGCCGGCTCGAACCTGAACCTGCGGCTGTCACCGGCCCCCTACGAGATCACCTACCCCGGCAGCGTCAGCAACCGCCCACCAGCCGAGCAGATCTCGCTGGGCGACCTCGACGTCGTCCACGACGCGACCACCGACCGGCTGCAGCTGGTCTGGCGGTCCCACGCAGCGCAGGTCGTCCCCCTGCACCTGGGCATCCTGGTGGACTGGGCACTGCCCTGGACCTACCGGCTGCTGATGCAGACGTCCGGCGTCTCGACGTTCTGCGGGCTCCCGCAATGGTTGTCGGGACTGTCCTTTCTGACGCCGAGTCAGGGGGTGCGCCGGTTTCCCCGGCTGTGCCTGGGCAACGTCGTGATCGCCCGCGCGAGCTGGGTGGCCGGTGCCGGCGACGCCCCGCTGCGCGACAAGAGCGAGCCGGCATTGGCTTACCTGATCAGGGTGACGCGCTGGCTGCGCGAGCACGGCATCCCGCAGCGGTGCTTCGTCAAGGCCACCCCCGTGATCGGCGCCCCGACCAGACCTGGCAAGAACCGCAAGCCCTGCTACGTCGACTTCTCCAGCCAGGTCTTTCTCCGGGTGTTCGCGCAGATCGCCGCCCGGCCCGATCTGCTGCTCGTCTTCCAGGAGGTCCTGCCCACCGATGACGACCTACTCGTCACCGACGGCAACACCGGCTACGCCAGCGAATGCGTCATCGAGCTCGACCGCTGACCACCCCCGCATCAGGGTGCGGCGGCGTAGGCCGCTGGGGATTTGTTCGCTGCGCTGCCGGCGTGGATGCCGAGGAATTGCCGGACTCGCGCGCGGCGCAGGCTCAGCAAGCCGCGTCGGCCATCACTCAGCGGATGGCCGACCGGTTCGGGGCGCCCACTGTGGCGCACTACCGGCGGGTGTATGAGTCCTGCGGTCACCTGTGGCCGGGCGATGACGAGATCCGTCGCCGGTTCCCCGTGGCGGCTGCCTCCTGACCGAGCAAATGAGCTCGGCCGACGCCGCAGGCGTCGAGGAGCTGCTCGCCGCCAGCCGAACCTTCGACGCCATGGCTGGATGAGTGGTCTACCTGTGCCGGTCACTATCGGGTCCGTGGTGTGCGGCTGAGCTGGCCCCAGCCGGGCGACCCGGGTGACTGGGTCCACCAGCAGCACCGGCTGTGTGACGCCCTGGTGCGCCACGGTCACCGGGTAGTGGTGGTTGCCCTCGATCACGACCCGGCCGTGACCGGCGTCCTGCCCTGCATCGTCAACCTGGTCGCAGGGTGGACAAGGCAGGATGACGACACGGCACGGTCCGAGACGATCAGCGGCGTGCGAACCTTGATCATCTCTAGGGGCCGTGCCGGACCGCCGGAAGACACCTCAATGCGGCGTGTCTACTAGCCGCGTTCGCACGATTCGCAGTCGCTGCAGCTCGCGCGAGCCGGTCTCGATGCGGAGTTCGCTGGTGTGCACCCGAAGACGGTAACCGCTGCCTGGTGCGAAGCGCGGTGACGCCACCGCCGTGAGCTCGACACTGCCGACGCCCCAGCGGGCGACACGTTCGTGGTGTCGAGCAGACCCAGCAGCTACCGGCCTGTAGATCCGGGTGGCGACGGTGTGCTTGTCGGGGCTGAAGGCCACCGAGTAGATGGTGCCGTTCTGGCGCGAGATCGTCCAGACAGTGGGCTGGAGGACGCTCATGCGCAGAGCCTGTTCGGCTGTGTCCTCGGTGTGGTGCGGCCCCGCCGAGGACTCGGCCAGCGTCACCGCGACCCGCCTACGACACCGGCGGTCGGTGCTGGATAGGGCTCAACGCTGAATGGGAAGTGATCTCACACGCAGGTGGTTCCGGCTCATCGAGACGACACATCCAGAATCGAGATCTTGAAGCACTGCCGGAAGGTTGGCTAGCAGGAGATCCGCCTGCTCAGTAGGGTTGAGGTGATCCGCGGAACGTAGCAAGATCAACGACGGCGAGGTCATGCCAGTAAGTGCGAGCATCGTTGCGAAGTCGGAGTCCGCGGAGATGATGACGTGGCGGCCTGCGTCGAAGGCGTAGCGAAGGATCTTCTCATCGTCAGCATTCAGTAGTCCATGGTCTTGAACATGGGATGCCGCATAGCCTCCATCACCAAGTCGAGCTGCCACTCGCGGGGAGAGATTGGCGTCAACGAGAAATCTCATGCGGGCCGAGCGAGCGGAAGCTCACGCTCTTGGACTGCGGCAACGGCGAACTCCAGGGCTGCCAGGATATCCTGGCGCTCTAGGTACGGGTAATCGTCGAGAATCTGCTCGAACGTACGACCGGCGGCCAGCTGGCCGAGGACGGCGGCAACCGTGACGCGGGTGTCGCGGATGCAGGGCAGTCCGCCCATCCGGCCCGGGGTGATGCTGATCCGCTCGTACGCCACAGTGTGAGGGTACTCGCCAGGGGCAGCGACCAGGAGGCTCGTTTGCGTGGGGCGGGTGGCGTGTTCCCCTCGGAGGCGGCGATGAGCAGGTCGCGGCCTGCTCATCGCCACCTGGCACGTGTGTGTCACCAACACCGCCTACCGCCGATCTCTGGGTGGGCTACTCCTTCCCGCGCGAGGATCTCGGCCATGCATCCTCCGCCCGCCTGCAGTTTCAGGAGCTGGCGATAGCGGGGTGGGAAGTCAGAAAGACGGCGATTGGGGGAGAGTACTCAGCCGACCAGCATCAGGGGCTTGTCGCTGAGCCGGTCATCAAGGAGGTTGTCGAGCAGCTCGGGCAGGTTCGCTGGCAGGAGCTTGTCCTGACAGCGCCGGAGTTCGGTGACGGGCCACCATCGACGTTCGATCAGCCCGGCTTTCTCGTTCTCGGTGGGTTTCAGCGGGATCTGGGCCAGGGTGCTGGGGGTGCGACCGAGGAACACGTGCTCGATCCGATGATGAGCGCGGCCCCG
>JBOHGE010000059.1:0-32174 GCA_050700055.1 Pseudonocardiaceae bacterium | reverse complement strand
TGGAAAGCCGGTGCCCACCCCGTCGGCTGGACGACGGGAGCCGTGTGACGCGAGAGCGGCACGCACGGTTCAACGAGCGCCGGGGGGTGCAACTCCCCCCGGCGACTCACCTGCCGAAAACGACAAAACTTGTCGTTTTCGGCACCCAAACAGCGATCATGAGGGTCGTGGCAGCGGGGACGCCGGGGATAGCTGCTGGGCCTGCGGCGACTCTGCTGTCGCGCTCGGCGACAGGAGGGTTGATCACGAACCGCAGCGGGACGATCCGCTCGTACGCCATGGCGGGTGGTGGGCTCCCTCGACCGAGTGAACCGGTCAGTCGAGCTGCGTCCTAACCTGCCGCATTCGCGGCGATTTCAGCTTCTGGCTTGCGCAGTTGCGGGGATTTCCCGCGTTGTCTGTCATGGCGTTACGGTCAGCGGGTTCGCTGGTGAGCGCACCCCGTTGCGGTGGTGTCTGCGGAGCGGTGGGATGGGGCCGACCGCCACGTCGCGGTGGCGGCTCCTCGGTGATTCCCGATCACCGGGGGTCACCACCACATCCGGTCGGTGCCCGACCGGGGCGAGGAGCTGATCCGTGACACGCATCACCGTCATGGTCGATGAGGTCTCCTATGTCGATGACGTCGAGCCACGAACCCTGCTGGTGCACTACCTGCGGGAGCGGCTGGGCAAGGTCGGAACCGTCGTCGGCTGCGACACCAGCAGCTGCGGGGCGTGCACGGTGCACCTCGACGGCCGCAGTGTGAAATCCTGCTCAGTGCTGGCGGTCCAGGTCGACGGCAGTGAGATCACGACTATCGAGGGTCTGGCCCGGGATGGGCAGCTGCACCCGATGCAGCAGGCATTCCACGACAACCACGCGCTGCAGTGCGGTTTCTGCACCCCCGGCATGATCATGCAGGCGATCGACCTGCTCGGTGACGATCCCGATCCCGATGAGCGGGCGGTGCGCCAAGGCCTGGAGGGCAACCTCTGCCGCTGCACCGGTTACCAGAACATCGTGCGTGCCGTGCTCGACGCCGCGCAGCGGATGCAGCCCGCCCCGCACACCGTCGTCACAGGGGGTAACTGATGACCACGACCGCGCAGCCGGTGACCGCCGAGCTCGGCCGGGCCCGCAAACGCAAGGAGGACGCCCGGCTGATCACCGGGCGGACCCGGTGGACGGACAACATCACGCTGCCCGGGATGCTGCACCTCGCCGTCGTGCGCAGCCCGCTGGCGCATGCCACGATCACCAGGATCAGCACCGGCGCGGCCCGGCGGCTACCCGGTGTGCTCGGTGTGTTCACCGCCACCGACCTGGGCGCCGAGGCGATCAGCCTGCCCTGCGCGTGGTCGGTCAGCCCGGATATGAAAGCCCCGCCGGCCCCGCCGCTGGCGTCGGACACCGTGCATTTCGCCGGCGAGGGGGTCGCGATCGTGGTGGCCCGCGATGCCGCGTCGGCCCAAGACGCCGCCGCCGCGGTCGAGGTCGACTACGACGCGCTGATGCCGATGCTCGACATGGAGGCTGCGCTGGCCGACGGCGCCACCCTGGTGCACCCCGAGCTGGGCACCAACCGCAACGCACTGTGGGTGTTCGACTCGGCCGCGGCCGGCAGCGGCGGCGACGTCGAGGACGCCATCCGGGACGCCGAGGTCGTGGTACGGCGCCGGTTTCGCCAGCAACGGCTGATCCCGGCGTTCATGGAGCCGCGCAGCGTGGTGGTGGACCCGACCGGTGAGCAGCTCACCATGTGGTCGGCGACCCAGATACCGCACATCCTGCGGCTGATGATCGCGCTGACCCTGGGCGTGCCGGAGCACAAGGTCCGGGTCATCGCACCCGACGTCGGCGGCGGGTTCGGCGGCAAGCTGCAGGTGACCCCCGAGGAGATCGTCACGTTCCTGGTCGCCCGCAAGCTGGGCAAGCCGGTGAAGTGGACCGAGTCCCGCTCGGAGTCGCTGGTCTCGGCCCATCACGGCCGCGACCAGATCCAGGACATCACGATCACCGCCCGCCGCGACGGCACCGTCACCGGCCTGAAAGTCGAGCTGCTCGCCGACATGGGCGCTTACCTGCGCCTGGTCAGCCCGGGTATCCCGATCCTCGGTGCCTTCATGTACAACTCCATCTACAAGATCCCGGCCTACCACTTCGCCTGCACGAACGTGTTCACCACCAAGACCCCCACCGACGCCTACCGCGGTGCCGGACGCCCGGAGGCCACCTTCGCCATCGAGCGGATCATGGACGAGCTGGCCGCCGAGCTCGGCATCGAGCCGCTCGATCTGCGGGAGCTCAACTGGATCACGCACGAGGAGTTCCCGTACACCACGGTCGCCACGCTGACCTACGACTCGGGCAACTACGAGGCCGCCACCGCGCGGGCCAAGGAGCTGTTCGACTACGACGGACTGCGGGCCGAGCAGCAGCGCCGGCGGGCCGCAGCTGACCCGGTGCAGCTGGGGATCGGCATCTCGACCTTCACCGAGATGTGCGGTCTGGCGCCGTCTCGGGTGCTGGGAGCGTTGTCCTACGGCGCGGGCGGCTGGGAGCACGCCTCGATCCGGATGCTGCCCACCGGCAAGGTCGAGGTCGTCACCGGCTCGTCGGGGCACGGGCAGGGGCACGAGACCGCGTGGAGCCAGATCGTCGCCGACCAGCTCGGCGTCGCCTTCGAGGACGTCGAGGTGCTGCACGGGGACACCCAGTCCTCGCCCAAGGGGATGGACACCTACGGCTCACGGTCGCTGACCGTCGGCGGCATCGCGGTGGTCAAGGCCGCCGAGAAGGTGATCGACAAGGCCCGCACGATCGCGGCGCACCTGCTCGAGTGCGCCGAGGTCGATCTCGACTACCGGCACGGCAAATTCACCATCAAGGGCACCGGCAAGGGCGTGACGGTGGCCGAGATCGCGCTCGTGGTGTTCGCCGCACACAACCTGCCCGACGGCGTGGAGGCCAGCCTGGACTCCGACGCGACGTATGACCCGCAGAACTTCTCCTTCCCGCACGGCACCCACCTGTGCGCCACCGAGGTGGACACCGAGACCGGCTGGGTGTCGATCCGCAAGTACGTGTGCGTGGACGATGTCGGGCACGTGGTGAACCCGCTCATCGTGGACGGGCAGGTGCACGGCGGCCTGGCCCAGGGTATCGCGCAGGCGCTGTTCGAGGAGGCCGTCTACGACGAGGCCGGCACGCTGGTCACCGCCACGCTGGCCGACTACCTGGTGCCCGGCGCGGCGGACCTGCCGCATTTCACCACCGACCGGACCGAGACCCCGGCCACCACCAACCCGCTGGGCGTCAAGGGCGTCGGGGAAGCCGGCACCATCGCGTCCACCCCGGCGGTGGTCAACGCGATCATCGACGCGGTGCGGCACCTCGGGGTCACCGACATCGAGATGCCGTGCTCGCCGCAGCGGGTGTGGCGAGCGGTGCGCAACGCTGGAGGTGCCCGATGATCCCGTCCGCGTTCGACTACCTTGCTGCGTCCACCGTGCAGGAAGCGGTCCAGGCGCTGTCCCAGACCGACGCCAAGGTGCTCGCCGGTGGGCAGAGCCTGCTGCCGGTGCTGCGGTTGCGGCTGGCGGCGCCGACGATGCTCGTGGATCTGAGCCGGATCAGCGAGCTGCGTGGGGTGCGCGACGACGGCGACGCCATCGTCGTCGGGGCGATGACCACCCACCACGGCGTGCTCAACGACCCGCTGGTTGCCGAGCACGCTGCGCTGCTGGCGGCGGCCACCACGACGGTGGGCGATCCGCAGATCCGGCACCGCGGCACCGTCGGCGGCGCCCTAGTGCACGCCGATCCCGCCGGTGACCTGCTCGCTGCGGCGGTGGCGCTGGACTGCGAGATGGTCATCGCCGGGCCCGGTGGGCGGCGCACCGTGCCGGCCGCGGAGTTCTTCGTCGATCTGTTCACCACCGCGGTGCGGCCCGACGAGGTGCTCGTCGAGATACGGATCCCGAAGAAGACCGGCTGGGGCGCGCACTACCAGAAATTCAGCCGGGTCGCCCAGGCATGGTCGATCGTCGCGGTCGCGGCGACGGTGCAGACCAGCAACGGGTCGATCGCGCAGGCTCGGGTGGCGCTGACCAACATGGGCGCCGTCCCGGTCCGGGCGGTCGGCGTCGAGCAGGCGCTGGTCGGTCGACCGGCCGATACCCAGACGATCCGCGCGGCGGCGCAGCACGCGGCCGAGGGCACCAACCCGATGTCGGACGGCAACGCCGACGTGGATTACCGCGAGCACCTGGCCCGGGTGCTCACCGGACGGGCGGTCGCCGCAGCCGCCCGGGTGGGAAACGGATCGGTATGAGGCTGCAGAACGAATTCACCGTCCCGGCGCCGGTGGACGTCGTGTGGCGGGCGTTGCTGGATCCCGAACGGGTCGCCCCATGTTTTCCGGGAGCCACCATCACGTCGGCCGGCGGCGCCGAGTTCGCCGGGTCGGTGCAGATCAGGCTGGGCCCGATCGCCTTGCAGTACCGGGGATCGGGCCGGTTCACCGAGACGGACGAGGCAGCGCACCGCACCGTCATCGTGGCGACGGGCACGGCGGCGGGCGGTCAGAGCACCGCATCGGCGACGGTGACCGCCAGCCTCACCGTCAACGGCACGGCCACCGTGGTCACCCTGGTCACCGACCTCACCATCACCGGCAAACCGGCCCAGTTCGGCCGCGGCCTGATCGAAGACGTAGGCAGCAAGCTCATCACCCAATTCGCCACCTGCCTCGCCACCACCCTGGCCCCCTAGCAGGACTGCAATCTGGGGACAGAATGCGGTAATTCGGGGTTCGGTAGGTGCGTTCTGGGGACAGAATGCAGTAATGCCGGGCTCAGTCGAGGTCGTCGGCGTCTATGATGCGGTAGGCGTAGCCTTGTTCGGCTAGGAAGCGTTGGCGGTGGGCGGCGTAGTCGGTGTCCAGGGTGTCGCGGGAGACCACCGAGTAGAAATGCGCCTGCCTGCCGTCGGCTTTGGGGCGTAACAATCGACCCAAGCGCTGGGCCTCCTCCTGCCGGGAACCGAATGTGCCGGACACCTGCACCGCCACCGATGCCTCTGGCAGATCGATGGAGAAGTTGGCCACTTTGGACACGACCAGCCTGCGCACATCGCCCCGGCGGAAAGCGTCGTAGAGGTCCTCGCGCTCTTTGTTCCGGGTGGAGCCCTGCACCACCGGTGCATCCAAGGCCGCGCCCAGCTCTTCCAGCTGGTCCAGGTACGCGCCGATCACCAGGGTCGGCTCGTCGGGGTGGCGGTTCAGGATGGCGCGGACGACCGGCAGCTTGCTGCGCGCGGTGGAGCACACCCGATAGCGCTCGTCGTTCTCCGCGGTGGCGTAGCCCAAGCGTTCGGTGTCGGTCAGGGTGACCCGTACCTCGACGCAGTCCGCCGGCGCGATCCAGCCCTGGGACTCGATGTCACGCCACGGCGCGTCGTAGCGTTTGGGGCCGATCAGGGAGAACACGTCACCTTCCTGGCCGTCCTCGCGCACCAGGGTGGCCGTCAGCCCCAGCCGGCGGCGCGATTGCAGGTCGGCGGTCATCCGGAAGACCGGTGCGGGCAGCAGGTGCACCTCATCGTAGATGATCAAGCCCCAGTCCCGGGAGTCGAACAGGTCGAGGTGCCGGTACTCGCCTTTGGACTTGCGCGTCATGACCTGGTAGGTCGCGATCGTCACCGGGCGGATCTCCTTGCGCTCACCGGAGTACTCGCCGACCTCGTCGGCGGACAGCGAGGTGCGGGCGACCACCTCGCGCTTCCACTGCCGCCCGGCCACGGTGTTGGTGACCAGAATCAGCGTGGTCGCTTGGGCTTGAGCCATCGCGGCCAGCCCGACCAGCGTCTTGCCGGCCCCACAGGGCAGCACGATGACGCCGGAGCCGCCGGCCCAGAAACCGGTCACCGCGTCGCGCTGGTAGTCGCGCAGCGACCAGCCGTCCTCGGTCAGCGCGATCGGGTGCGCCTCGCCGTCGACGTAGCCGGCCAGGTCCTCGGCGGGCCAACCGGCCTTGAGCAACCCCTGCTTGAGCCGGCCACGTTCGGAGGGGTGCACCCGCACGGTGTCGTCGTCGACCCGGGTCCCCAGCATCGGAGCGATCTTGCGGTGCCGGCGCACCTCCTCGAGTACGGCGCGATCCAACGACACCAGCACCAGCCCATGCGCCGGATGCTGCACCAGCTGCAGCCGGCCGTAACGACCCATCGTCTCCACGACGTCGACCAGCAGGGGTTGCGGCACCGCGTACCGGGAGAAGCGCACCAGCGCGTCGACGACCTGCTCGGCGTCGTGGCCTGCGGCCCGTGCGTTCCACAGCGCCAGCGGGGTGACCCGGTAGGTGTGCACGTGCTCAGGAGCCCGCTCCAGCTCAGCGAACGGCGCGATCGCGGCGCGTGCCTCCCCGGCCGCTGGATGATCGACTTCCAGGAGCAGTGTCTTGTCGGACTGGACGATGAGCGGTCCGGCCTCAGGAGATGAGCCCAACTTATCCCTCCGAGTCGGCGAGTACCCGGCCGGTGATCGGTCGGAGCGGGCACCAGTCTTGCAGGTGCGGTGCCGAAGGGCGCAGGCCCGGCTGATTCACCCTAAAGTGAGCCCTTCTCGACTGGCGCTACGAATGTCACTCAGGGCAGTCGAGTGCGGCCGTCCAGTCAGGTTCTCTCCGCCGACCGGGTGCTGTGTGCACAGAGTACTGGCGTGTTGAGCGACCAGAGAGGACGGTCTATCGAGACCCGCGAGAAGGCCCTGTCCAGGCCGTCGTATCGTCCGTCCCCTAGATCGGGCGTATCCGGCTCGGTGTCAGCGGTTCCTGTCCGGGTAGTGCGGGCACGGCCCACGACCGCTGCGACCTGTGGCGCGAGCCGGATACGTCTGCCGGCCATCGTCCAACCCGGGGAGGGACCCCACTGTGCCAGCGAGCGACTCGCGACTTTCGGCCACTGCGGGACGCGCCGACGTGTGTGGTCCCGCGGAGGCGCCCACTACGACCGCCGACGTGTGTGGTCCCGCGGAGGCGCCCACCATGACCGCCGACGTGTGTGGTCCCGCGGAGGCGCGAAAATGACCTTCACGATGACCGCCTTGACGACTCCGCAATCCCGGTGGTATTGGCGCAACTGGCCGGTGGTGGTCAAGCTGGCCGCCATCCTGCTGGTGCCAACCGTCGTCGCGCTGGTTGCGGGTGTCCTGCGGATCGTGGACCAGGCCGAAGCCGCGCCCCGCTACG
Source organism: Pseudonocardiaceae bacterium (assembly GCA_050700055.1). Taxonomy (GTDB): domain Bacteria; phylum Actinomycetota; class Actinomycetes; order Mycobacteriales; family Pseudonocardiaceae. Next base: position 24,945 of record JBOHGE010000059.1, on the reverse strand, counting down.
ACCGGATCTCCCAGATCATCCAGGTACAGCAGCGGCTGTCCGATCTGATTGGTGCCTTACAGCAGGAACGGGCTCTGGCCACGGCGTTTGTCGCCAAGGGCCGGGCCGGCGATGTGCAACCGCTCAACCAGCAGTTCCGGGACGTCGACAGCGGCGCGCAGGCGGTCGCCACAGCCGGCAATCAGGTAGCGGGCCTGCAATCCACGGATTATCCCTCCACTCTGGCCGAGCTGGGCGCGCTGGGACCCCTGCGGGCCAGCGTGACCACTGGTTTCGGACCGGTCGAGGCGGTGATCACCGAGTACGGTGCCACGATCGATCCGCTGATCGAGTTGGATGCCACCCTCACCCGCCAGCTCGACGATGTCGCCGTCACCGATGACGCCGCTGCCGAGCACGCGCTGATCGCTGCTCGCGAGCAGATCAGCCGTCAGCAAGTCATCGTCGCCGCAGCTCTCTACGCCGACCGTCTCACCCCTGGCCAGATCGATGATGTGCGGACCGCGACCATCCGGTTGGGCATCGAGCAGGACGCCTTCCGCGGGGCACTCGGCCCTGCTGACGCCGTCGCGCTGGTCGGGCCCGACGCTGCCGAGGCTGAGGCGTCCCGGCAGCGGCTGTTGCAACTCGTGCTCAACCGCGGCCTCGCCGGCGGTCTGCTGGCCACGTCGCCGGAGGAGTGGGACAAGCGCAACGCGGTGGTGAGCGGTGACGTCTCCACTGTCGAGAAGGAGCTACGGCAACGGGTTGATCGGACCGCGTTGGGCTTGCGGGACAAGGCGCGTACATCGGCAGGCTTGAACTCGGTCATTTTGTTCTTCGCGTTGGCGCTGGGTCTGGTGGTCGGCTTCTTCATCACTCGGGCGTTGCTGCGACAGCTCGGCGTGCTCAAGCGCGCGGCACTTGACGTCGCTGACCGGTTGCCCGAGGCGATGGCCCGGATCCGCGATGGCGACCTCCCCGAGAAGGTGATCTCTCCAGTGGGGGTCAGCACCAGCGAGGAGATCGGCCAGGTCGCCAGAGCCTTCGACGAGGTGCACAGCCAAGCGGTGCGGTTAGCCGGCGAGCAAGCCCAGCTGCGGGCCAACGTCAACGACATCTTCGTCAACCTGTCCCGCCGGACCCAGGGTCTGGTCGAGCGCCAGCTCAAGCTCATCGACCGGCTGGAAAGCGGTGAACAGGACCCGAAACAGTTGGACAACCTGTTCCAGCTGGATCACCTGGCCACCCGGATGCGGCGAAACAGCGAGAATTTGCTGGTCCTTGCCGGCACCGATTCGGCCAGCCGGTCGAGCCGTCCGGTTCGGCTGGTCGACGTGCTGCGCGCCGCGGTGTCCGAGGTCGAGCAGTACCAGCGGCTTGTGCTGCAGCAGCCCCCCGCCGTTCTCGTGCTCGGCCGGGCGGCGAGCGACCTGGTGCATTTGCTGGCTGAGCTGTTGGACAATGCGACTCAATTCTCACCCCCGGACAGCCAAGTGATCATCTCCAGTGACTTCAGTCCGGAGGACTCGGTCATGATCGAGGTCGCCGACCGCGGTGTGGGGATGACCGAGGGAGACCTTGCCGCGGCGAACGAGCGGTTGGCTGCCCCTCCGGTGGTTGACGCTGCGGTGTCGCGCCGGATGGGGCTGTTCGTTGTCGGTCGATTGGCTGTCCGGCACGGCATCAATGTTCGGTTGCGCCGCGGCGAGAACGCGGTGGGTGTCCGGGCCTGCGTGACGGTGCCGACTCGGCTGGTTCGGTTGGTGTCGGAAGCGGCCGAACCGCAGCTGGCGGCCGGTGCTGCAGTGGTCGCGGGCAACGGCTCCGTGACCAACGGCTCCGTGACCAACGGCTCCGTGACCAACGGCGCTGTGACCAACGGCGCTGTGACCCCTGGAACCGTGATCAACGGTTCCAGGGGTCACAGCGGTGCCCCTGTGGTTGGGTCGTCGGACGGCGTTGCCCACAACGATGGCACCAGCCCGGCAGGCAAACCCGCGCCGAAGGATCCCGAGGACGTCCCGGTCAGCTCAAAGTTGCCTGTTCGGACTGCTAAACAGCCGGTGTCTGCCGGCCCGCCGCCGGCTCCGCCTGGTCCGCCGGCCAGTCCTTTGGTAGACCTTCCGTCAGGTGGCGCCAACGGCGCAGCCAATACTGACCTGTTCCGGCCGGCACGGCCGATTGTGGCCGGGCCCGTCGGGCCGGGGCACCGGGCGACCCTGCAGCACTCCACGCCGATTTTCGACGATGTCGCATCTGCGTGGTTCAAGGCGCACGAGGCCGTTCCGGTCCGCTGGACCTCACCATCGGCACGCGGGGTGGCTGCCGTCACACCGGAACCCTCGGCGAGCAGGTCAGCTGCGGCAATCCCGAAAGCCCCGTCGAAACCGGCGGCGGTCGCGCCTGGTAAGGCTGAGGCTTCTGGCAGGACTGTGGCTTCTGGCAGGACTGTGGCCTCTGGTAAGGATGTGGCCTCTGGTAAGGCTGGGGCCGGCTCTGCACCCCTGCTGCGCAGGAAGCCGGGCAAGGCGCTGGCCGAGTCCGAGCTCGGCGATGCCGGCCGGGCTCGCTCGCCGGTCAAGCCGGAACCAGCACCTGGCCCTTCGCGTCCAGCTGGTGCATCGGCCGCGGAGTGGGGTGCTGCGGATGACGGTTGGCGTGCTGCTGAGGCGTTGGCTGCGCCGGTGAGCGTGGACTTGACGACCACCGGGCTGCCCAGGCGCCAACCCCGCGCACTGTTGGTTCCTGGTGCCGTGGGTGGGGCCGAGCCCGCGGCGACCACCAGTGCGCCGGTGCGCAGCGCGGAGTCGATTCGTGGCCGGCTCGCCAGTTATCAGCAGGGCATCCGGCAAGGTCGCCAGACTCGCCAGAATCTCGAGCCGGAGACCACCGGATCGCCCGAGCAGCAGGATGGAGAAAAGGAGACGAAGTGACCGTTGCCCAGATGCCGCCGGACCACTTCGGATGGTTGGTGGACGACTTTGTCAATCGGGTGTCCGGGGTGGCGCATGCATTGGTGCTGTCGGCTGAGGGCCTGCCGCTGTCCGCGTCAGCCTACCTGCCCAGGGATCGCGCAGATCAGCTCGCGGCCGTCGCGTCCGGATTGATCAGCCTGACTCAGGGGGCGGCTCGCTGTTTCGATGCCGGTCAAGTCGTGCAGACGGTGGTCGAGATGCAGCGCGGGATCGTGCTGCTGATGTCGATCAGTGACGGTTCCAGTCTCGCGGTGTTGGCGGCTCCGGGCTGCGATATCGGATTGGTCGGGTACGAGATGACGCTGCTGGTCGACCGGGTCGGCCAGCAGCTCACCCCGCGTAGGCGTGCCGAGCTGCACGGTGCGCTGGGTCGATGATCCCGGGGGTGAGGCGGGAATGAGCACACCAACGAGTGATGACCAATCGTTCGCCGATGTGCTGAACAACCTCAGTACGGGCCCCTGGTGGTCAGGTGGGCGCCGCGATCGGTCGAAGAAGTCATCGACCGGGCAGGAACCGGTTACCCTGCTGCAACCGGTCGCCAAGGCACCATCTGCCAGCGTGACACGTGAAGGTCTTGACGAGTGGAGTGCCCGAATCCCAGTGCTGGAGACCCCGGTAGCGGATGCCTCGGCATCCGCGGCGCGGCCCTACACCTGGACCAGGGGTCGCACCGCACCGGCCCGCTACCTCGCGGTCGAGACGCTGGTGTCAACCAGCGACCACGGTCGTGACGTGGCAGCGCTGAGCAGCGTGGAACACCGGGCCGTGGCGCAGCTGTGCCGTAGCCCCCGATCGGTGGCCGAGGTCGCCGCTCTATTATCCCTGCCGCTGGGGGTAGCCCGAGTGCTACTGGGTGACATGGCGGACATCGGCTTGGTCGCGGTGCACCGCTCAGCGAACGCCTTCGGTGAGACACCAGAGGTTGCCTTGATGGAAAGGGTGTTGAGTGGACTTCGTCGACTCTGATCGGACTGACTCCCCGACGAACTCATCGGGTCAGTCCTGCCTGGCTGAGCCCGATCAGCCCGTCGCGCAGCAGCCCGTCGCCGGATCTGGCGCGATTTCCGCGAAGATCGTCGTAGCTGGCGGCTTCGGTGTCGGCAAGACGACCCTGGTCGGCTCGGTCTCCGAGATCGCGCCGCTGACCACCGAGGCTGTGCTCACCGATGCCAGCGTCGGGCTGGACGATCTCGCGGCCACTCCGGACAAGTCGACCACGACCGTGGCGATGGATTTCGGTCGCCTGTCCCTGGATGCCGAGCTGATCCTTTACCTGTTCGGCACTCCGGGCCAGCACCGCTTCTGGTTCATGTGGGACGACCTGGTGCGCGGTGCGATCGGCGCGGTAGTGCTGGTGGATACCCGGCGGTTGGCTGACTGCTTCGCGGCGCTGGACTTCTTCGAGGATCGTGGGCTGCCCTACCTGGTCGGGGTGAACTGTTTCGATGGCGTGCTCAGCCACAGCATTGATGACGTCCGGGAAGCGTTGGCCATTGATCCCACCATACCCATCATCACCTGTGACGCTCGCGAGCGTGAGTCGACCAAGAACACCCTCATCGCGCTGGTCGAGCACGCCATGCGCAGGTCCGCGGTGGCACACGCCTGATCCCAGGGCACAGCACGTGTTCGAGTCCGGGGGCTAGGTCGAGTTGGGAGAGTGCTGAGCGTGGCCGACCGTTCAAGCTCTGTCGGTGTCATGTTCCGTGATGCCATGACAACGCTGAGCCCGAGCAGGATACCGGCTGGCGGCGCTCTCGACGGTGACATGCTGCTACGACACCGCGGTAGCCGGTGGCGGCTGCGGGACTGGCGGCTGCGCACCAAGCTCACCGCGGTGCTGCTGGTGCCCTTGTTGCTGGCCGGGGTACTGGGCGTGCTGCGGATCACCGACCTGATGCGCGAGGCCGACGAGCTCGCCGCGGTGGCCCGCCAGATCGGGTTCGCCCAGCAGGTGAGCTTGGCCGCGCACGATCTGCAGGGGGAGCGGCAGCTGATGAGCGCGGCACTGGCCGCGGATCGCTTCGCCGACCGCACTGCGCTGCAGAGCCAGACCGAGCGGGTGGATGCTGCTGCCACCATCGTGCGTACCGCGGGCTTGCGGTCCGGCGACGCGACGGTGAACGAGGCGTACCAGGTCGCGCTCGGCCGGCTGGCCAAGCTTGCCGCATTGCGGCAGAGCCTGCTGGCCCGCAACGGCATCACCCGCAACCCGGTCATCGCTTATGCCGACGTCATCGCCGCTCTGCTGGACCTCAATCGCAGGGTGCTCGACGGCGCTCGGGACCAGTTGGCGCGGCAGGCCGACGGCGTCAAGGCGCTCGGCTTCGCCAAGGAGCAGGCTTCCCAGCAGCACGCGGTGCTCCTTGCCGCGATCTTGTCCGGAGTTCTTCCGGCTGAGCAGCAGGCAGTGCTGCGCATCGCCGATGCCCGCTTCGACGCCGCTGCCGGCGAGTTCGACCACATCGTGGCCGCCCCGCAGATCTTCAACTCCCGGGCGGCTGTCGATCGCAAACGGCTGCTGGAGGTGGCACTGCAGCGGGCTGGGCGGGCAGCGCCGCTGGAGACGTCGCCTGGTGACTGGAACTCCGCCGCCGCCGGCACCGTCGAGGTGATCCGGCAGGCGGAGATCGCTCAGCTCAACGAGTTGCGGACGGCTACCGCGGCGCGCAGTAACCGGGTATGGAACCAGGCGTTGGGCACTGGTGCCGTGGTCGCCGCACTGCTGATCCTCGCCGTGGTGATGCTGCTCGTCGTGGTGCGCTCGCTGGTGCAACCGCTGCGCACGCTGCGTACCGCCGCGTTCGACGTCGCCGACCGCAAGCTGCCCGAAGCGGTCGGGCAGCTGCGCAGCGCCGACGGCAAACCTGGTCAGACGACTGTCGACCCGGTTCCGGTGCACTCTCGCGAGGAGGTCGGTCAGGTCGCCAGAGCGGTCGACACCGTGCACGCCCAAGCCGTCCGGCTGGCCTCCGAGCAGGCCGTGGCGCGCACCAGCCTCACCGACACCTTGGTCAACCTGTCCGGACGCAACCAGGATCTCGTTGCGCGGCAGCGGCGGCTGATCGGCGAGCTGCGCAGCACAGCGCACGGCTCCGAGCTGCTGAGCAGTGTGGTGCAGCTCGACCAGCTCGCCGTCCGGATGCGCCGGCACAGCGACAACCTGCTGGTGCTCGCCGGCGGGAAGCTGCCCCAAGGCGGTGCAGCGTGGCTGGCGGTGCTCGATCTGTTCCGTAGCGCGGTCTCCGAGGTCGAGCAGCAGCAGCGGGTGACCACCAGCCCACCCCCGGCGGCTATGGTCGCCGGCCAGGTCGTCAACGACTTGGTGCACCTGATCGCCGAGTTGCTGGACAACGCCATCCGGGCGGGGGCCAGCTGTGCCGGGGTCAGAAGTGCCGGGCCGCAGGAGATCACGGTGACCCTGAGCGGCACGCTCACCGCGGACGACGGCCTGCTGGTGGAGATCATCGACTCGGGTCCCGGTCTGCCGCCGGACGAACTGCGGGCGATCAACGCCCGGCTCGTCTCGCCACCGGTGATCGATGCGTTGGTCTCCCGCCAGATGGGCCTGTTCGTCGTGAGCAGGCTGGCCGCCCTGCACGGCATCACGGTGCGGCTGCGTCAGCGCCCCGGCCAGGTCGGGATGACCGCAGCGGTGTCTCTGGCCCCCTCGCTGGTGTCGATCAACCCTGTGTCGATCAACCCTGAGTCCATTGATGCTGAGCTGATCGACCCGGGCCCGGCCGCTCACGGCTCTCCGGGCAATGACGGGACCGCCGAGACCACTGAGTGGAGTGGCATCGACGGGCAGCTGCCGCTACAGGTGTCGGTGGTCGACGACACCGCCGCGGCGGACTTGTTCAGCCCGGCTTCGATCGACATCGTGACGTCGCAGCGCGGCAGCCCGCGCAGCGCTGAGCAGCAGTGGCAGGAGCTCTTCGGTGACGATCAGGCCCAGCCCGATGAGCTGAGTGGGGGTTTGGTCGGGTCTGGTCTCCCGATCGTCGCGGCCCCTGGTCTGCTGGCGAGCCCGCCGGGTAGCACCCCGGTGACCGGGGCACCGGAGGTCCGCGAGGAGATCTTCGAGATGGTTTCTGCCTGGTTTCGTGAGCAGCAGTCAACCGCGGCACGCAGCCAGGCGCTCGCCGACACCACCGAGATTCTGTTGCCGGCCAACGGGTTCTCCGGCAACGCACCCGAGTGGCGGTCGCCGCTGGACGAGGGTTGGCAGGCTGCACGAGCGTTGCACACCCCGGTCGACCACGGTGTCACCCAGGCTGGGCTGCCCAAGCGCCAGCCGCTGGCGCATCTGGTAGCCGGTGCGGACAGCGCCGACCCTTACACTGCAGCTCCGCTACCTGCTGGACCACCCCGTAACGCAGCCGAGGTGCGGGGCCGGCTGAGCCGGTACCAGCACGGGTTGCGCATCGGGCGCCACGCCCGGGTCAGCCCTGACGAGCCACCCGCGGTTACCGACACCCTGCAGGGACGTCTCGAGGAGGATCAGTAGTGACCACAGCAGCACCGCAGCATTCGGTTCAGCCGGGTCAGTTCGGTTGGCTGGTGGACAGTTTCGTGCAGCGGGTGCCCGGGGTGGCACACGCGGTCGTCGTCTCCGCCGACGGGCTGCTCCTCGTCGCGTCGTCGGGTCTACCGCGAGATCGCGCCGATCAGCTCGCCGCGGTCACCTCGGGTCTGGTGAGCCTCACCCAGGGCGCGGCGCGCTGCTTCGAGGCCGGCGGGGTGGTGCAGACCGTCGTGGAGATGGAGCGGGGGATCGTCTTGACCATGGTCATCAGCGACGGGTCCAGCTTGGCCGTGCTGGCCTCGCCGAGCTGTGACATCGGCCTGATCGGCTACGAGATGACGCTGCTGGTCGACCGGGCCGGCAAACTGCTCACTCCCGAGCTCCGCGCCCAACTACAGAACCGCTCCCATCCGTGAGCCGGCAGAAACCATCAAGAGGTTCCACATGACGCCAGACACCACCCTGAAACCACCAAGAGGTTCCACATGACGCCCGGCGCCACCCTGGGTCTGTGAGCTTGCGCTCATAGGCCTACGACGTGGCGCATTTTGGTCGACGTCGTGCATGAGTGATCGAAACACAGCCATACCCCTGCGTCGGATCACCAGCCATCCTCGTCGCGGATCATTCGGCCACGCCCCGCGGTTACTGCGGCGTCGGTGGCGTGGTCTGCGGGTGGCGATTACATTTACGCACCACCTCGGATCTGGCGGAACTCGCCGAATGAATGAATCCGGTCATCCGTGGCTGGATGAATTACTGTAGGAAGTGCTACCGGACCGAGCTGGATGGCTTCCTGCGGAGGATGGCGGCGGCAGCGGCGTCCAGCGCGTTGCCACCCCGGCGCAACACATCAATGCCCGTCTCGGCGGCGAGCAAGTGCCTGGGAGACGAGCCACAACGTCGCCACTCACGAGTCCTGGGTGATGGCGGCTGAGGTGATGCGGTGCAGGGGAAAGCGGCGCAGCTCGCCCCGGGATCGGTCGAATCCCTCCAGCACACCACCGCCGACGCTCACCGGCCGCACGATCCGCCTGCTGGCCACCCCGCGGGAGTCCACGTAGCCGATCCAGACGTTGCTGCCGGCGTGCGCGGCGCCTAGCAGCAGCTCCAGGGTGTCACCGGTGGACGTCCCAGCAGTGACCAGCACGGGCCCGCGCGGTGTGCTGGCTGCGGCGTCGCCGGCGCGTACTCCTTGGACGAGCCTGGCGAGCTGCTCGGCGGTGGGGGCCGGGGGCATGGCGGCCCGGCGAGTCACCGCCGGCCGAGCCTTGGCCCGCCGGTCTGCCGCGCGTAGCTCGATCACCTGCCCGTCGGCCCCCTCGGCGACCGGGGTGAAGCCGGCGCCGCGCACCTGCTCCAGCAGCGGACCCAGCGTCAGCGGGCTGACCAGCACGGTGGGCGCGATCCTGCGCAGCCGGCAGTGCGCAGCCACCGGATGTGCCAGCAGCTCAGCCAGCAGTGCGGCGTCGTCGCAGCGCAGGAACGCGGCCGCGGTGCCGCCGCGCAGCCGCCCGTGCCGCCGGGCCACGTCGTCGATGAGGTAGCTCAGGGACTGCGGCACCGGGGTCCGGGACCGGGCCCGCAACAGTTCGTGCAGCTCGGCGGCGCTACGGCCGGCGTCCATCGCGCGGCGCACGGTGTCCTCGGTGATCCGGTAGACGGTGGCACCGCCGGCTGACTCCACGTCGGCCAGCAGGGCGATCTCGCCGGCCAGCTCGGGCTCCAGCGGTCCCGGTGCCACCACCGTGCGGTCGGCTTGAACCAGCACGTGGTCCACCGGCTCGGGCAACGCAGTCTCGAGTGCGACCGCTGCCGCGTCCGCGCCCTGGTGCAGCAGCGCCCGGCCGGCCGAGCCCAGCGCGCCCAGTGCGAGCAGGCCGAGCACGGTGGCCTCCTGGATGGTCCAGCCGACGATCTCGTCGCGCCGCCGGCCACCCCGGCGCGGTGCCCGCCAGGCGAGCAGCCCGGCGAGCTCACCGGGCTGCTCGATCCCGCTACCAGCCGGTAGCTCAGCGAGTGCCTCCAGAACTCGGCGCCGCTGCGTGGCGGCGCGTGGCTGGCGCGACTCCTCAGCCAGGGGGGCCAGCGGGCGGTCCTTGGCGTCGCGAGTCCCGGCCAATCCCGGCAGCCGGGGCAACTCGAGCCACGCCTCGGTCAGCATCGCCCAGCGCCGTTGCGGCCGGCCGGCAAGCCAGGAGTCGACGGCGACCGTGGGCAGCCACAGCTTCCCCTCGGGCCCCTCGTCGGATCCGGTGATCAGCCCGGCGGCGACGGTGATCTCGGCCAGCAGCGCCACCGCCGGCTCCTCGACGTCCAGCGCCCGCGCGGTTCGCCGCACGTCTCGCACCCCCAGGCCACCGGAACGCAACACCGCGGGTGGTTCCCGGGACCATTCCGCGAGCAGTTTCTCGGTGTGGCGCAGCAGGTCCAGCGCCGCACCGGCGGCGGTCGAGTCCACCCTGGACGGATCGCGACGGTGGGTGGGCAGCGCCGGCTCGTCCAGTACGAGGGGGCCCAGCGGTTGGTCCCCGCGCAGCACCAGACCGACCTGGGCCGGCAACTCGACGGTGCCGGCGTCGATCCGGCGTAGCAACCCGCGGGCCAGCAGGCGTTGTACCGGAGTGCGGGCCCGGCTCAGCGGGAGCACCTCGGCGGCGTCGCGGGTGGTGCCCACCGGTGAGCCGGTGGCCAGCGTCCGCAGCACGCTCAGCTCGCCGCCGGTGATCTGGGCCAGGGCCGCGGGGATGTCGACGCCGGCGAGGTCGGCGGCCCACCGGCCCAAGCCGCCCGGATGCGGGCCGATGACCTGGCGCACCGCCGGGACCACCGCCAGCGCCGCGTCGTGCCCCCAGACCAGCGCCCGGCACCGCAACGCGTCCAGCGCCTGCCCGGTCCGGCCGGCGATGCCGTCTCGGCCGAGCAGCGCGGTGACCTCTCGGCGGTGCACCTGTTCGGTGTCGGCGCCGGCCACCACCAGCGCCGACAGCACGGCCAGGGTGAATCGGTCCAGATCCTCGCAGGCCCGGGCGACGGATGCCTGGATCCCGGCCCGGGTGGCCAGCACCATCGAGTCGGCCGGTGCGGGCACCGCAAGGTCAGGACGGGTCCGCAGTAACGTGGCCAGCGTGACGTCGTCGCGGGAGCGCAGCCAATCGGCCAGTGCAGTGCTGGGCATCGCTGCCACGGTAGCGACAGCCCAGGGCACGCCGTGGGCCGCCACCTGGACTGCGTAGATCACGCTATCCGGGCTGGGCACAATGGACCCGGTCAGCACAATCCGAAGCCTTACCGAGCGAGGAGGACCTGTGGCCAAGCGCACCGACCGAATCGATCCCACCTGGCCGAGCTGGTCGGAGGAGGACCACCCGGTCAGCGAGCTCGCCGCGCCGATCCAGGGCGCGCTGTCCCCCTTCGGTGAGGTCATCTTCCCGCTGCCCGCTGACCAGCTCCCCTACCAGCACCCGCACACCGAGATCAACCGGAGTGACGCCCCTTAACCAGGCCCCACACCGGCTCATGGTTGCCATCCGTTAGGGTGCCGTCACTGCGCGGCCGGAGCGTCGTAGGGGCCAGCGCGGTCGCCCGAGCGGGGAGGGCGAGTAATCCGCAAGGTCCGCTCGTCCGACTCCAGAAGGAGCCATGGCTCAACGTCCCGGTCGTCCTCGCCTGCGTGATCGCTCGTACCTGATCGCCTGCGCGCTGGCCGGGGTCGTTGGGGTGGTGGCAGTCCTGGCGGTGGCTTTCCTGGCTCCCTTCGGCGGTGGCCAGGGTGGCGAGGCTCGCAAGGCCGTGGCACCGTCCCCGGTGACCGTGCCAACCCCGATCCCCCCAGCGGCTGCTCCGGCAGATCTCGCTACGCTGCGGCCGAGCACCACGTATACCCTGATCGACGGTGCACCGCAGGACTCCGGTTCACCGGAGCCCACCAACGGCGCCGTGGTCCACCCCCGCTGGGAGATCGCGGTGTATGCGGCTCCTGGTGCGGCGCCGATCGCCAAGATCGGTCCGCAGCAGCTCGGCGATACCTGGCTGCCGGTGATAGCCCAGCAAACCGGCTGGGTGCAGGTCTTGCTTCCCTCGCGACCCAACAGTTCGACCGGGTGGCTTACCGACGATGCACTCGATCGAGCAGTGACCCCGTATCTGATCCGGGTACACCTTCGTTCACTCACTATGGAGCTGCTCAGGGGGGAACGCCGCCTGGGTACGTGGCCGGCTGGGATCGGTAAGAAGTCGGCTCCCACGCCGGTGGGGCGGACCTTTCTGCTGGGGTCGTTCGCCGATCCCAAGCAGGCGTATTCCCCGGTGATTCTGCCGCTGGGCGCGCACAGTCCGACCTTGGACAGCTTCGGTGGCGGCCCGGGAACCGTCGCGATCCACACTTGGCCCACGACTGACGTCTTCGGCACCCGCTCCAGTGATGGCTGCATCCGGGTGCCTGCGGACGCACTGAACATGTTGACCGAGGTTCCGCTGGGAACGCTCGTGCTCATCGACGAGAACTGAACGAACGAGAGGACAGCACGTGAACAGTAGGAAGCTCGCCGGCGTCAGTGCTGCCAGCGTCGGTGCTGCCACCGCCGTGGTGGCCCTGCTGCTGGGGACCGTGTCCGGTAACGCTGGAGAAGGAGATCCACGAGCCTCTGCATTCGGGCTCGCCTCGGATGGTCTGCTCCCCATTGATCCCACTCCGTATGTCGAGGCACCACCAGACGACCGTAAGACGCTTCTGGAGGTGCCCGGTCCAGATGATGATCTTATTCATATCGCTCTGCTGAAGGTCGAGGCCGAGGCATTCCGGTCCAAGGCGACGGCAGTCGACGTGGACCTGCTCGGGATCAGTGCCGATCTCATCGAGGCGCGCTGCGACCACGGGCGTGGCGATTCCTCGATCCTCGGTGGGGAGGGTGACGGCAACGGCAGGGTGCTGCCGTCCAACCCGGCCACGGGTCAGGAGCTGGACCTCTCACCGATCCTGAGGATCGAGTTCAACCGGCAGCACCGGGATCGCGACCGGCTCACGGTTGACGCCTTGGTGGTCTCGCTACTGCCGGGTGACAACGCGGGTCTGGCTATTGCGGACAAGGATCTGCTCGATCTCAAGAAGGTCGCACCCAACCTGAACGTCCCGACCTCGGTCGACCAGATGCAGCAGCAGCGAGCAAGCTCGAGTTCGCAGCAGCCCGCTCCCGGTCCGGTCACCGTCGCGGATCTGGCATCGCAGCTTTTGTCGCTCAATAAGAGTTTGACCCCCAAGCAGGGTAGTGGCGCGTTGCTGGAGATCGTTGTCTCCTCGGCCAGCTGTGCTGATGAGCGCAAGAAGGAAGAACCGCCGGCACCAGCACCCAAGCCGGTGGAAGCTGATTTGCCAGTGACGCACTGATTGACCGCTTTCACCCAGAGGGGCCGGCACGCGACGAGTGCCGGCCCCTCTGGGTGTCTGCCCGCGGCTGGCAGCCCGGCCGTAGGATCGATGGGTGAGCTCGCAGCGGCAGCTGACCCACGTCGACGATCGTGGCGCGGCTCGGATGGTCGACGTCTCGGGTAAGCAGCCCTGCGCCCGCGAGGCAGTCGCCTCCGGTGTCTTTCGCACCACCGAAGAGGTGATCGGGCTGCTGTGCGCCGGGCAGTTGCCGAAAGGCGATGCGCTGGCGACTGCCCGGATCGCCGGCATCATGGCGGCCAAGCGAACACCTGACCTGGTGCCGTTGTGCCACCCCATCGCGCTGTCCGGGGTGACCGTCGACCTGCACCCCGTGGGCTCGGAGATCCGGATCACCGCCACGGTCCGGACCACCGACCGCACCGGCGTGGAGATGGAGGCGCTCACCGCGGTCACCGTGGCCGGGCTGACCCTGTTCGACATGGTCAAGGCGGTCGACCCGGCGGCGGTGCTCGACGCCGTGCGGGTGGAGCGCAAGGAAGGCGGCAAGACCGGGCTGTGGACGCGTCAGGAGAACCGATGACAACGACGACCCGCCGTGCTGTGGTAGTGGTGGCCTCCAACCGTGCGGCCGCCGGGGTGTACCCGGACCGCACCGGGCCGGTCATCGTGGGTTGGCTGGCCGAGCGCGGCTACCAGACCCCGGATCCGGTCGTGGTACCGGACGGCTCACCGGTGCGCGACGCCGTGGCGGTCGCGGTGGCCGACGCCGTCGACGTGGTGCTGACCACCGGCGGCACCGGGATCAGCCCCACCGACCGCACCCCGGAGGCCACCGCACCATTGCTGGACCGCAGCCTGCCCGGGTTGGCCGACGCGATCCGCGCAGCCGGGCTGCCCCGGGTGCCCACCGCGGTGCTGTCCCGCGGGCTGGCCGGGGTGGCCGGCCGTACCCTGGTGGTGAACCTGCCGGGCTCCACTGGAGGAGTCCGGGACGGCCTGAGCGTCCTCGATGGGGTGCTCGATCACGCGGTCGAGCAGCTGCACGGGGCAGACCATGCCGGTAGCGGGACCGGCCAGCCGGCGGTGACTGGCCAGGGTGGCGAGTCCCCCCAGCACCAACCTGGCGCGGCACTCCCGGATACCGTGCTGCGCGCGGTGGTCACCGAGGATCCACTGGACGTCGAGGAGCACGGCCGGTTGGTCGCTCGCCCGGACGCTGGTGCCGTGGTGAGCTTCTCCGGCGTCGTCCGCGACCATGATGGTGGCCGGGGGGTCCGGGCGCTGGAGTACACCAGCCATCCCGGTGCCGGCGACGTGATCACCCGGGTAGCCGCCCAGATCGCCGCTACGCACCCTGATGTGCAGGCGCTGGCGGTCAGTCACCGGATCGGACCGCTGGCCATCGGGGACTGTGCGCTGGCGTGCGCGGTGTCCGCGGCCCACCGTGCACAGGCTTTCGTGGCCTGCGCAGCGCTGGTTGACGAGATCAAACTGCAGCTGCCGATCTGGAAGCGCCAGGAGTTCTCCGATGGTGCGGAAGAATGGGTCAACTGCCCCTGAGCTCAGCCGCCGGCGAACGGTGGCAGTACGTCCAGCTCGGCACCAGGTCGTAACGGCGTGGCGCGGTCTCGCACCGCGACCGAGTCGAGCAGGAAGCTGCAGGCGGCCAATACTTTGCGCAGTGCGTCTCCATGCCGGCTGGCGATCGCATCCAGCGCATCGGCAACCGTGGCACCGTCGCCGATATCGACGTTCTCGCTGGGCAGGCCCGTGGCGGCCCGCGCCGCCGCGAAGTACCGCACGGTCACCACCGGGATACCTTGCGCCACAGGGGTCATCCGCGGCATATTACCTGCGCTGTGCCCCATTCGGTATCCAGGGCTGGTCATGCCGGCTGCGCCATATCCGCGTATGCGGAATATTTAATATGTAATCGCCGCTAATGCTGCTATCGGTGGCCTTTTATGCGGAGTCGTGCGGATTGGTGAGCTCGTGTCGGGCGACGGTGCGCAGGTGTACCTCGTCGGGCCCGTCGGCGAAACGCAGCGCTCGGGCCCAGGCGTAGAAAGAAGCGAGCGGGAAGTCGTCGGACATCGCCGCGCCACCGTGGATCTGCATCGCCCGGTCGATCACCGCGCAGGCCATCCGGGGAACCACCACCTTGATCCCGGCGATCTGCGCCGCGGCGCCCTTGGCTCCGCCGGGCTGGTCGATCAGCCAGGCGGTCTTGAGTACCAGCAGCCGGGCCTGCTCCACCTCCAGGCGCGACAGTGCGATCTGCTCGCGGACCACCCCCTGGTCGGCCAGCGGGCCACCGAACGCCCGCCGGGACCGGGCCCGCTGCACCATCAGCGAGATGGCCCGTTCGGCCATCCCGATCAGCCGCATGCAGTGGTGCACCCGGCCGGGGCCCAGCCGGGCCTGGGCGATGGCGAAGCCGTCGCCCTCGGCGCCCAGCAGGTTCGCGGCCGGCACCCGCACGCCGGTGAACCCGATCTCGGAGTGCCCGTGCTGGTCGGCGTACCCGAAGATCGGCAGGTGCCGGATGATCTCGATCCCGGCGGCGTCGCGGGGTATCAGGATCATCGACTGCTGCCGGTGCGGGGCGGCGTCCGGATTGGTCCTGCCCATCAGGATGAAGACCGCGCAGCGCTCGTCAGCGGTGCCGGAGATCCACCACTTGCGCCCGTTGATGACGTAGTCGCCGCCGTCGCGGCGGATCGAAGTGGTGATGTTGGTGGCGTCGGAGCTGGCCACCTCGGGTTCGGTCATCGCGAACGCCGAGCGGATCCGGCCGGCCAGCAGCGGCTCGAGCCATCGGGTGCGCTGCTCGTCGGTGCCGAACAGGTGCAGCAGCTCCATGTTCCCGGTATCCGGTGCCTGGCAGTTGATCGCCTCGGGGGCGATCGCGGGTGACCAGCCGGAGACCTCGGCGACCGGTGCGTAGTCCAGGGTGGACAGTCCGGAGACGGCGGGCAGGAAAAGATTCCACAGGCCACGGGATCGTGCCTCGGTCTTGAGCTGCTCGACCACCGGCGGCAGCTGGTGCTCGGCGAGGGTGCCCCGGCGTCGTGCCCGCCAGCTGTGATAGATCGGCTCGGCGGGTAGCACGCGTTCCCACAGGAACTGCTGCATTCGATTCGTGTAGTCGGCGGCCTGCGCGCTGGGGGAGAAGTCCACGTTGCGCGACTCTGCCATTACCCGAGCGGATCGGGGAGTGCCCCCCTTCTTTTTCCGCGGGTGCGGAGGTAGCCTTCCCGGCGTGCCGCACTACCGGATATCAGAGGTCGCTGAGCTGTTCGGCGTAAGCGATGACACCGTTCGCCGCTGGGCCGATTCCGGGCAGCTGACCCCGATCCGGGATGCCGGTGGCCGCAAAGCCATTGAGGGCGCCGAGCTGGCGGCGTTCGCGAAATCACAGGCACAGGCCGTTCCCGACCCGTCCTTGGTGGACCGGTCGGCGCGCAACCGGTTCGTCGGGCTGGTCACCGAGGTGATCGTCGACCGGGTGATGGCTCAGGTGGAGATCCAGTGTGGACCGCATCGGGTGGTCTCGCTGATGAGCAGTGAGGCGGTACGCGAGCTGGGGCTCGTGCCGGGGGTGCTGGCAGTGGCTGTCGTGAAGTCGACCGAGGTCATGGTCGAGACCCCCGGAGGACGTGCGTGAAGCGAGTGGTGCTGGCAGGGTTGGCGGTTGGGCTGACGTTGGCGGGCTGCGGTGATTCCCAGGCCGGGTCGGGTGCCCCGGCGCGGGTGCCGGTCACGGTGCTGGCCGGGTCCTCGCTCAAGGACGTGTTCACCACGTTGGAACGGCAGTTCGAGACCGCTAATCCCGGGGCTGACCTGAGGTTCAGCTTCGGCGGCTCGTCGGATTTGGCAACCCAGATCGTCAACGGCGCGCCGGCTGACGTGTTCGCCTCGGCCAACGAGAAGCAGATGAAGGTGGTGGCCGACGCCGGGAAGGTCGCCGGCACATCGAAGCCGTTCACCTCCAACGTGCTCACCATCGTGGTGCCCCCGGGCAATCCGAAGGGCATCCGCTCGTTCGCCGACCTGGCCAAACCGGACGTCACCGAACTCGTGTGCGCCCCGCAGGTGCCCTGCGGCGCGGCCACCGAGCAGATCGAGAAAGCCACCAAGATCAAACTGAGACCGGCCAGCGAGGAGCCCGACGTCCGGTCGGTGCTGGCCAAAGTGCAGGCCAAGGAGGCCGACGCCGGGCTGGTCTACGTCACCGATGCGCGCAGTGCGGCGGGAAAGGTCGAGCAGATCGACTTCCCGGAGGCTGGGAACGCGGTCAACGTCTACCCGATCGCCGTGCTCACCGGTGCCCCGCAGGCCAGGTACGCGGAAGCCTTCGTCGCCCTGGTGCTGAGCCCGGCGGGCCAGCGGGAGCTGGCGGCCGTCGGCTTTGGTCCCGCTTGATTCTGATTCAGACTCCGGCGTGACTCGGACCAGGGATCCGCACACCATCCGTACGGGTTTGCCCGGCGCGCTGTGGGTGCCCGCGGTAGTGGCCCTCGGGTTGATCCTGCTGCCGGTGATCGGGCTGGTCGTGCGGGCGCCCTGGCCCCGGTTCATCGAGCTGGTCACCAGCGAGTCGGCACTGACGTCGTTGAAGCTCTCGCTGTACACCGCGACGGTGTCCACGCTGCTGTGTGTGCTGTTCGGAGGCCCCCTGGCGGTGATCCTGGCCCGCGCCTCGGTGCCCGGTCTGCGGTTGCTGCGCTCGGTGGTGCTGCTGCCGCTGGTGCTGCCACCGGTGGTCGGCGGCCTGGCGTTGCTGTACCTGCTGGGGCGTAACGGTTTCGCCGGGTACGCCCTGGACCTGGCGTTCGGGGTGCGGCTGCCGTTCACCACCGCGGCGGTGATCCTGGCGCAGACGTTCGTGGCGATGCCGTTTCTGGTGGTGAGCCTGGAAGGGGCGCTGCGCACCGGCGGGCAGCGCTACGAGGTGATCGCGGCGAGTCTCGGGGCGCCACCGTGGACGGTGTTCCGCCGGGTCACCATCCCGCTGGTGTTGCCCGGGCTCGGCTCCGGCATGGTGCTCAGCTTCGCCCGCTGCCTGGGCGAGTTCGGGGCCACCATCGCCTTCGCGGGCAGCTTGCAGGGCGTGACCCGGACCCTGCCACTGGAGGTCTACCTGCAACGGGAGGTCGACGCCGACGCGGCGGTCGCCCTGTCGCTGTTGCTGGTGGTGGTGGCGATGCTGGTGATCGCGGTGGCCCGACCCCGTGCTGCCGAGGGTTTGGGATGAGCGCGGGGCTGCACCTTGAGGTCACCGTGCGCCGCGGCGACTTCGACCTGAATGCGACGGTGCAGGTGGGGCCCGGCGAGGTGGTCGCGGTGCTGGGACGCAACGGGTCGGGCAAGTCCACCCTGCTCGCCGCGGTCGCCGGCCAGCTGCGCCCGGACACCGGGCGGATCGTCCTCGACGGTCGGGTGCTCACCGACACCGCCGCGGGGGTGCAGCTGGCGCCGCACCGCAGGCGGATCGGATTGCTGGCCCAGGAGCCGCTGCTGTTCCCGCACCTGTCGGTGCTGGACAACGTCGCGTTCGGCCCGCGCGCCGGGGGGAGGCGTCGGCCTCAGGCCCGGGCCGCGGCGCTGCGCCACCTCACCGAGGTGGACGCGGCGCAGTTCGCCCAGCGGCGCCCGCGCCGGCTGTCCGGTGGGCAGGCTCAGCGGATCGCGCTGGCCCGGGCGCTGGCCGCAGACCCCGACCTGCTGCTGCTGGACGAGCCACTGTCCGCGGTGGACGTGGAGCTGGCCCCCGCCTTGCGGTCGTTGCTGCGCACGGTGCTGGCCGACCGGCTCGCCCTCATCGTGACCCACCAGGTGATCGACGCGCTGGTGCTCGCCGACCGGGTGGTGGTGCTCGACGGCGGTCGCGTGGTGGAGCAGGGCCCGACCCGCGAGGTGCTGACCCGGCCGCGCAGCGCGTTCGCCGCGCGGCTGGCCGGCCTGAACCTGGTGTCCGGCACCGCGACGGCCAGTGGGCTGCGGGCCGAGGACGGCACCGAGCTGGCCGGCACGACCGAGTCCACGGTGCTCGGCGCTGCGGCGGTCGCGGTGTTCACCCCCGCCGCGGTGGCTGTGTATATGGATCCGCCCAAGGGCAGCCCGCGCAATGTGATCTCCGACCGGGTCGCGGCGCTGGAACCCAACGGCACCCTGGTCCGGGTGCGCGGTGCCGCCGGGCTGGCCGCGGACATCACCCCGGTCGCCGCGGTGGAGCTGGGGCTGCACACCGGTGCCGGGGTGTCGTTCGTGGTGAAGGCCGCTGAGGTCGCCGTCTACCCGGTGAACGGCTCCCGGGAATCCGGCCCCGGTCACGCGGCATCCGGCTGACCCGAGCGGGACCGGCGGCGAAGCACAGATGCAGTCCCGGCGGGCGCTACACGTCCAGATGCTCGGTGAAGATTCCGATGAGGATGTGGCCGGCAGGGCCCGCGGCCGGCAACGTGAAGTGGATCCGGTTACGGTGACGCTCGATCTTCGCATGCCACTCGCAGCAGTAGCGAGATTCATTGTAGGTCACGTAACGCTTGCGCATGAAAGCCTCGCTGGCACGTGTGTTCGGGCTTTCTGGCGAGAGGTCGACCCCGTACTGACCCATGGCGGCAGCAACGGCGTGCGGGAGGCCCTGATACTCGGAAAGCACCCGCGGGAAGTGGTCGTTCAAGGCACAGAGAATCCGCACTACCGGGTCGCGCACCGCAGGGTAGCTGCCGACGAACTTCCCAAAACTCAGATTCGGGTGGAAGACGAGCGCAGGGAACGCGAACGCCGCGACCGAGAAGAACTCGCGCTCGGGGACGTCTTCCAGGGTGAAAGCACGTCGCCACACCCAGCGAACCTCTGGTGCCGCGGCGAAGAACACCACTGCGGTGCTGCCTGATCCGTTGGTCAGCGTCAGGGGGCCTCGACGTTGACACGTCGACACCACCAGGCACCCGACTGCTCGACCACTGAGACCCATCGCGAGCGCAAATCCGGCCGAGAACGCAGGAATTGGCGTCTCCGGAAGATCTAGCGGCTCGCAGCCGGCCGGCGCTTTGTCGTCCCACTCTCGGCAACGGTCCAGCAGTACTCCGGTGCGCCTGCGGATATCCGGGTCGACCCCAGTCTCTCGGCCGAAGATGAATTGCACCAACTCCACGCCGTCGCGGCATTCGACCGCATTGTAGTCGGAGTAGACAGCAGGCATCTGGCTGTCATCACGTAGGTCGGTCAGCGCAACGTTGAACTGATCCAAGCAGCGTTCCACGTCGGCGTCGGACAACGCCCGGAAGTCGAAGCTCGCTTCGTCGATGACCACGCGTGGCCAGCGGTCATCGCTGGTCGCGCCGGGCACGAGCCAACCTCCCCAAGTCGGTCTCGATCTGGTCGAAGAACCCTGCCGGCCAGGTACTGAGGCGACCGTGCTCGGTGAAGTCTATCGAGACGGGATGCCCATCTCCGACCTTACCGAAGAAATGCACGATCGTGTCGCGCGAGTCGATCGTCTGCTCCTCTGCGATGGCGAGGCGTACACCGTTCACGGTGTGGTCGCTGTGCGTCTCGATCACTACCTGGACCCCGCTTCCCGCAACCCGGGCCAGGAATTCACCGAGTCGGGACTGGCCGGCGGGGTGCAGATGCGCCTCGGGATTCTCCACGAGCAACATTCCACCCACGGGTGCGAGCAGCCCGGCGACGATCACCGGAAGCGCGTACGAGAACCCGAAGCCTATGTTCGCCGGTCGGATCGGTTCACTCATGAGTCCGGGTTCTTGGAATCGGAGTACGCTCGCGGACAACCCAGGTGGCCACTGAGCCGTGATCTGTACCGGACTGATGATATACGATGCCCACGCCTCAACCTGCGTGCGCAGTGTGGTGACGCCGTGTTCGGTGTCCGGATGCCGGAGTTCGGCGCGTACTGTCCTCGTTTCGTACTCGGCCAACACCTGGGCGGTGTACTGCCCTTGCTCACCGACGCCGATGCGCTCGGTCTCCACGGAGGTGACTGAAAGAAAGTCACGTGGACCGAGCCGTTCAGCCATCAGGTACACGAACGCCGGGCCGGTACCGGCCAACTCGGCAGGAGGAGCCTTCGGTCGGCGCGCCACGCGCAGGTGCGGATAGCGACCGGCAGAAAAGGGAAAGCTGTAGCGGTAGTCGGTGCCGGCGCACTCTATGTTGATCTCGATCTCCTCTCCCTCCGCATCGAAGTGCAGCACGTCCTGTGAGTCCCCGAGCGCAAGGCCATAGGGCCCGTTGAGTTGCACCACCGGCGAGCCGGGTTGCTCGGCGATCTGTCGGGTGAGCAGGAGCGCCTGTATGGACGTGCTCTTACCGGTGCTGTTCAGCCCGGTAAGGACCGTCATCGGGCGCAGCGTGAGGTCGACTGCGCGGAACCGTTTGAAATTCCGTATCCCGAGAGAGGAGATCACCGGCTGGCCTCCGCAGCGGCAGTGGTGCGGACGAACCGATACCTCACCTTCCTCGGGTCTCCGGTCGATGACGTGATTGCGGCGATATATTCCTGATCATTTGTCATCCATTCGCGGGCCACTCTCACGATATCATTTTGCCGGGCGGCGACGTCCGCGGTCTCGTACCGCGACAGTACGATCGACCAGGTCTCGAAGAGTGGACGGTTGATCGGGCTGAGCCACTCTGTTCCGTAAGGCCATTTCCGGAAGGCGTGATCGCCGAAGATCTCGTAGGCGTTCACCATGGCGAGACGAAATCGCTCGGCGAGTTCATCGAGCTGGGCATCTGACACCTCCTCGTCGTCGAGCAATTGTGTCGTGTGCTCGAGGAAAAGATCCATGGCGCGGAACCGCTCGAAATAGGCTTCCTCGCCGAGCAGGGCGAAGGCGCAGAAACGCAACGCCATCTCCCGGTCGTTCATGCGCACGTGGTCTTGTAGCTTGCCGCCGGTGGCCAGGTCGAACTCGGGCAGGTGCGTGCAGCGCTTCAAGAAATCACGACTACGCTGCTTGCTCATGCAGTGCCGGATTTCCTGGTGATTCAACGGGGTTCCCCCGGTGTTGATGCGCTTGAATATGTCGTACTTGACTCCTGTGGGCGTCTTCGGATCTATGACGTGCACAACGATCTGCGCGTTGTGTATTCTACGTCGCATGGGCTGCGGTAGCTCGTCGAAGCGTTTGCCCCGGATGTTGCCGAGATACTCCATGCCGTTCAGCGAGAACTCGTTATCGACGAAATCGGCGACTGTGGAGATCCGCTGCAGGCCATCGACTACATGCATCATTCCTTCGCTGTCCTCGGCGAAGTAGAATGCCGGCAGCGGGATCTGGAGAAGAATCGACTCGATGAGCCTGGACTTCTGCTGGCTGCTCCACACCTTGTATCGCTGGAAATCCGGCGCGAGTTCCAGGTCGCGCTGTTCGATCAGGTCGATGACGTTGCGAAGTGAGAAGGTCTTGGTGCTGACGCGGATGTGCTCCGGGGACCAGGGAACCTTGATCGGTGGCTGCTCATCGGGATCACCGTCGAGCTGCTCGATCTCGACGCCTGTCGGTACGTTCTCGAACAGCTCTTCGCGGGCCGGTGGGTTGGCCTCGGTCATGGTGCCTCGCGTCTGACGGTTGATCGGGATCGGCTGATCGTAACGTGCGCCCCCAGGTCCAGACGCCGGACGCACGGCGGCTACCCCTGACGGTGGCAGCGTTGCCGTAGGTGGCGGTCGGTAGATGGATCGCAGAAGCCCGAAGCCTCGTGGTCGGCACCCTAAATCCGTCGGCTGGTCGGGCACGCAGTGGTCGGTGCGTCGTGAACTTGACGCCAGCGACGTTCCGTCGAGCGGGTGTGCCTGATGTCGTGGTTGGCTTCGAGTGCTGGTCACTCGCTGCTGATCGACCGCTCGGCTCGAACGGCACGTTTGATGGGTGCTGTGTCGTCGTCGCTGCGCTCAGATCATCGATACTTGACGCGGTGATCCAGCCACTCTGGGTGGTTGGATCACCGCGCCCGCTCAGCTTCCACGAGGTAGAAGAGTGATGAGACGGCGCGGTGTCGTGGTTTTCTACGACGATTTCAGCCGCTGGGGCTTACTTGAAGAACGGTCCCAAGGCGAGGAAACAACCGCGCGCGATATCGATATCGGAGGTTCCGCACGGCGGCGCTGAGAAGTTGTCACCCCCCACGGGACGTCCCTGATCGGCTACCTGCCGGCCCTGATCGGCAGCCGCCACGCCGGTACCGGTGGACACCACCCCGGCCAGCACAGCAGCGATCGCCAGAAACCGAACGATGACTCTTCGCACAGCGTCCCCCCAAGCTCAGTAGTGGGCCAACCGTCGCCCCCGCACACCACCCACCGCGGCAGCCCACACCCCTATCGGTAGCAACGGTCCTACCCTGTGTATCGGGTGTGGCCGCGAACTGTTACGGGCAGCTACCCGGCGCCGATGCAACGAGACACCTCCGCCTCGGCCGGCGTCCGCGGGTGATGAGAGCTCGACCAGCGCGCGCTGGTACCGCCATGCGAGGTCGAACAGGTCAGCGATGGCGTCATCGAGAACCGTGCTCTCAATTCATACCGGTGACGGTACACCGGGATCGGCGAGGAGAGCGGTACGGACGATCACCCGAGTGTGCCGTTTGCGGATGTCCACCTGACCGGTGGGCACGTCGCCGGTGTCGGCTGGATGAACCTCGATCCAGAGCTCGGTCATCGACCGGCGGTCACGGTCCCAAGCTCGGATCCGGTCAACGACCCGACTTGCGAGTTCCGCGCTGCCCGGACCGTACGCGCAGACCCCCAGCTCATACCGAGGCCACTGGGAATCGTCTGTGTCACTAATCGGGCTTCGGGTGAGGTAGGCGAACGTGCCCTGGTCGAACACCGCCATGCTTCCCCACCCGAAGGCCGGGGGGACAAGCCCGCGGTCGACGGCTCTACTGCCCGCGAGCAGCCGGCAGAACCCGTCCATACCGGCCAGCCAGAAGTCCAGATGACCGGTCACCGAGACCGTCACACCCGTCGACACCAGCGTTGCAGGATGGTCGAGGGCAGCGCCGAGGGCCTTCTCATCCACTGGTTGCCCGTCATCGATCCGCACGATGACGCCGGAGTCGCCACCCAGATGGATGTTGCGTTCGGCTACCCCGCCCACACCCCGCATCGGTATGAAGCCACACTCCTCGATCGACCGGCTCCGCCAGTAGCCGTCCTCGCGCTCGAACGCGATCGACCGCGTCAGACCCCGCATCCGCAATGGCACGACCAACCGGCCACCGGGAGCCAACTGATCCACCCAGGCAGGCGGCAGATCCCAGGCGCCCGCGGTGACGACGATCCGGTCATAGGGCGCATGGTCTGGGTAACCGAACTCGCCATCACCACAGAACACCGGCACGTCCGGGCAGCCTGCGTTGGCCAGGCACTCACGGGCCCCCCGGACGACCTCGCTGTCGATGTCGATCGTCGTGACCCTGCCCGCCGGACCGACCAGATGCGCCAGCAACGCCGCGTTGTACCCCGTACCGGCACCGATCTCCAGCACCCGGTCCCCCGGCGCGACATCGAGCTGCTCCAACATCCCCGCAACGACGCCCGGCGCCGAGGCCGAACTGACAGCCACACCGCCGGCGTCGCGATGCGTGACGATGTTCTCGTCCGAGTAAGCCCTCTCGACCGTGGCGTCAGAGACGAACAGGTGTCGCGGTATCGCACGCATCGCCGCCTCGACCGACGTCGTACTCAACAGCCGATTGCTCCGCAGCCGGTCGACCAGCAGGCTTCGCAACTGCTCCAGGGTGGTGGCAGCAACATCGATATCCATCGCCGGGAGCGTACGGCGGTCTGCGTTGCTGCCTTCTGTCGACCCGGCCTTGAGGGCGGTTCTTCTCAATCTCCGCCCGAATTTCGACGCTACATCCGATGCGATCGTTGTTCGTGGCCTGGCTTCGGCTAAGTAGTGGTTGATCGCCGTATGTGTGCCGCAGACGGCATCACTGTCGCTCCTGGCATCCATAACGGTGATCATGCCGTGGTGGCTGAGGATCAGGCTCGTAGCCCGACGCTGGCCGCGGTGATGGTGCAGCAG
>JBOHGE010000058.1:0-33711 GCA_050700055.1 Pseudonocardiaceae bacterium | reverse complement strand
GTGCCCACCCCGTCGGCTGGACGACGGGAGCCGTGTGACGCGAGAGCGTCACGCACGGTTCAACGAGCGCCGGGGGGTGCAACTCCCCCCGGCGACTCACCTGCCGAAAACGACAAAACTTGTCGTTCTCGGCACCCAAACAGCGATCATGAGGGTCGTGGCAGCGGGGACGCCGGGGATAGCTGCACTTGATCAGTCTGGCAGCTGTGCTGCCTGCTGTGCTCGCGGCTGACGTCGGCCGGGACCTCGACCGTGCTATGAGCATCTGGTTGGTTGGGCCATGAGTGGGTATGTCGGGGTAGGCAGCGGCCAGCGATGGTGACTGTTGGGATGGTCGTACCAGACGTATTGCTCGGTGCCGGTGGCGGTGATGCCGAACCGGTCATACTGCGGCTGTCCGGCGGTACGCCAGAATTTGTGTGCCTTCTCGACCTGGTCCCATAACCGGCGGGGGCCGTTCTGGCGGACCAGGACTCCATCGGGGGTGCTGCGAGCCGTGGCCCGAGATCCGTCGGGTGCGGTGAGTTGCACGCCTGCTGCGCCGTCCTGATTGACCGGTCCCCAGGTGGTGTCGGGGAGGTGCCATTGCACGACGAAGCCGAATTCGCTGTTCTGGCGCAGCAACATGGGGTCGACCGTGCTGGTCGATTCCACTGGATCGTCGTCGGGCCACGGTGCGGGCTGCGGCGGCGTGGATTCGGCGGTGTTGCGTAGCCACATGAACGAGGCGCACAGTGGCAGGAACCGGCCGGTGGCGACCCCCTCGGTGTCGACGGTCAGCCGGGCGACGGTGCCGCCGATCGGGCCGCGCACATCGCTGACGATCACCGCGCCCGGAGCGGCCTGTGCTAGCCAGGCCAGTGGGATGGCGGTTACTGCGCAGGTAGCGATGATACGGTCATACGGTGCACCGGGCGGGTAGCCGCCAGCGCCGTCCACCGCGGCCAGCGTGGGGGTGTAGCCGTTTGCGGCAAGCCGTTCTCGTGCTAGCTCAACCAGCTCCGGGTCGATGTCCACGCTGGTGACCCGCTTGCTGCCTAGCCGCTCGCACAGCAGGGCGGCGTTATAACCACTGCCGGTTCCGATCTCCAGTACGCGGCTGTCACTGGCAACGTCGAGTGCTTCGAGCATGGTCAGCACCAGAGATGGCAGCGTGGAGGAGCTGGTCCAGGTCGGGTAGGTAGCGGGTCGCAGCTCCCGGATCATTGGCAGCTGCACGACCTTGGTGACCAGCGTGTCGTCGCTGTAGACCGTGGCCAGCCACTCGGCTCGCCGGTCGGGGTCGATGCATAGCAGGCACGGTGCGTCGAGTTCAAGATAGTAGGAGGGCACATACGGGTGACGCCACGTGCGCCGAAAAACCTCCCGCCACGCCGGTGTGCACAGTATCCCATCCGCGGTGAACTTCTCGGCCATTTCCTGTAGCCGAGCCCGGGCCAGCTCTTTCTCTTCGGCGGTCAGGTCGGTCGGGTAGCTGGGCACGCAGCAACTCCATTCTGGAGCAAATCAGCCAACGCTGATGAAATCGGCAGATCCATCAGCGCTCGTGTTATATGATCAGATCGGGAGTGGCCATGAGTAGGCCGATTCCGGGTCGCCGAGCCATACGCGTTGATCGACACTGTCGGAATTGGCGGTTACGCCGAAGGCGGCGATATCTGGTTTGTTGGCGTAGTTCCACGTGGTGACTGCGGCTTCGACGGAATCCCACAAGCGACGCGGCCCAGCCTGCGTAACGGTGTGCGTCCCGTCTACAGCGGTCGCCAGTGTTGCGGTGGCCCAGCTCCCGTCACCCGCGGTCAGGACGACCTCGTCTCCGTTCGTGAAAAGGTCGAAGTGTGTTCCGGCCAGCTGAAGTTCAACCAGAAATCGGAGTCCGCGCGAGTCCGCGATCACTCGGGGATCGGTGCAGGTGTAGCCCCGCTGGGGGTTTCGGCGGTCAATCACCAGCGGGCTGGCCACGCCTTGGCGGAGTGGGTAGCGTAGCTCACGGCGCATTGGCATGAAGGCCGCGTCGTAGTTCTGGCAGCGGCCCTCCACGGTGTCGTTATCGATTTTGCAGAGCCGGATCATCGCACCGGAGAAACCTCCGCGCAGGTCAGCGACGATGATCCCGTCCGTTCGGAGTTGCGCAATCCATGCCGGTGGTATGTGAGCTACAGCAGCGGTGGCCAGGATTGCGTCGTAGGGGGCAGCGTCCAGCAGACCGGCGGCACCGTCTCCGGTCGCCAGAGTCGGCGCGTAACCCAGGATCGCTAAATGCTGGCGTGCCTGTTCGATCAACGCTGGGTCGATGTCTATGCTCGCGACGTTGGCATCGCCGAGACGGTGGCACAGCAAGGCGGCATTATACCCGGTACCGGTTCCGATCTCCAGCACTCGCTGTCCGTCTGCGAGGTCGAGCGCTTGAAGCATCCACGCCATAATGCTCGGCATACTCGATGAGCTGGTGGGCCGCCGACCGCCGCTTCCGTCCGCGTTCGATGCCTTGACCTGCGTGATGAGGTTCGTGTCGGAATATACCTGCTTCAGCCAGCGATTGTGCTCGGCTGGGTCGGCGCCGTCGACGACGCGTTCGGCACCGTTGACCTGCTCCAGGAAACGAGGCACGAATAGGTGGCGGGGAATCTCTGCGAACGCCCGACGCCACGCCGGCTCGAGTAGTTTTCCGTCCACTTCCAACGTAGCAGCGAGCGCGTCAGCTAAAGTTGACCAGGCCGGCGTCATCCGGTTGCCTCCTTGGTCAGAAGTTCGGCAATCGTTGCCGCGACGGGGACGCCGGTCGCTTTCTCCAACCACGCCCACAGCCCGTTCGGATTGGCTTCAAGGAACCACCACGTGCCGTCTTGGGCGACGGAGAAGTCGAACGCTGCGAACAGCAGATTGAACCGCGAAAGGTAACGGTCAATGCCGGCTCGGACGTCGACAGGGACCTTGACTATGCTATAGGTGAGAGCGTCGTAGTCGGCTCGCCAGTCAATCCGTGCCGGCTCGTTTTCCGTGTGGATGGCGACGCCGAAACAGTGGTCACCGACGACCGTGACTCGCACATCGAATTCCTTGTCGATCCACTGCTGGAAAGTGTGAGCGGTATACCCGATCGCTGTGTCATCGATACGATCCGAGGTAATCAGGGTCGCATTGATTACTTTTATGGTGCCCTGCTCGGCAAGGACTCCCGGTGACATCGGCTTGTAGATCACCTTGCCGCCCAGCTCGCTGGCGAAGTCCCGAGCGGCCGAACCGACGTTCGTCACCAGCGTGCGCGGTGGACGCAGTCCGCATTGCTCTGCAATGCACGATTGATGTGGCTTGTACGAGGCGTCCGCGACCCGTGATGGGTGATTCATCCACTGGCACCCCACGCGGCAAGTACGCCGCCAATGCCCTGGACTGCCTCCATCAGCGCAAAGCGCCGCTCGGGGTCAGACATTCCTTCTGTCAAGCCGAACACGGCAGGGCTGCGACGGTAAACACTGCGCACCAGGGCAAGGTCAATCTCGCCGTCCACGCTATGCAACCATCCTGGATGTGACGCGCCCGGCGTGGCAATCAGGCCGAGACGGCTCGGGAAATCTGCGGTGTCAATCCAAGCTACTTCGACGGCGTGAACAGCTAGGGCCTCTGAAACTAGTTGGGCCTCGGAGTCGTCCCGCTGAGCGATCAGCAAGACGCAGTATATGAGGCTCATTCGTAGGTGATCTCGACGTATTCCTCGGTGTCGGGCTGACCGCCCTGTTCCTTGCCGTCACCGGTTGTCCGGGTCTCCTTCGTCCTCGTCGTGCGAGTCTGCTTCTTCTCATGTTTGCCCCACGCGCGAGGTCGTACATCCACCGCGAACCGCAGTCCGAAAGGGCGGGCGCTGGATGGTTCAGCGTCGCTGATCGGAATAAGACCTCCAGTCGGGCTGAGCGGGAAACGGCTAGAGAGTGGTGCCAACGGATCTGACTCAGGAAACAATGCAACCTCCCCAACTGTCGTCAGGTCAGCGATGTGCCGACCAGATCACGATGTTTGGCGTCGAACTTGCGCACTGCGGCTGAGCGCGCGTAGGGGGCGGCGGTTACCCGGAAATCTGCCAGCCGGCTTCGGTCGTGTGGGGACTCCAGCCGTCTGATCAATGCCGCTGCCTCGCTCGCTGTGGCACAGGCATGCTCGACCGCTCCCCTGGCGATCCGGGCGGTCGCCAAGTAGCAGAGCCACCCAGCGCGGTCTCGCGCGAAACCAGGATCAATCAGTGCGAGAGTTCGGCGTAGGTACGGCTCGGCGTCACCGGGGTGTCCAAGAGCGAGAAGAGACTGACCAGCGATGCCGTTCGCGTCGGCCTCGGTGAACCAGTAAATCCACGAAGGCTCCTCGGCAGGAACCGACCGAGCGAGCAGATCGAACGTCCGATCCTGAGCCCGTCGCCAGGTTGCCTCGTCACCGGTACGGGCGGCGCCGAGCGCCAGCCGGCCGTGCAGCGACGCTGCCACGGCGGGCGTCAGCTCTGGCTCGGCTTTCAGTGCCGACTCGGCGAGAATGACTGCATCGGCCGGCTTGGACGAACGCGCCGCCTGGATACTCATGAAGCCGAGAATGTTGGCGCCGATGGCCCGGTCGCCGCTGGAGTGGGCGGCCCGCACAGCGGCCAGGTAATAGCGCTGGGCCACCGCGGGTTGCTCTGAATCGAACGCGAGCCATCCCGCGAGTCGGCTGAACTCGGCGGCCACCGCATGCAGCCGTTTGCCTATCTCTTCGGTGTAGGCGGCGTTGTTCAGCATCGCTACCACCAGACGCAGGTCCTCCCGGACTGCCGGAAACAGGGTTGCACCGCCGAGGGCGTCGTCCATCCGGCGTCGCGCCTCGGCCACCCGTTCCAGGTCGTCCACCAATGCGTGATCGACCCGTTTGCCCAGCACAGATGCCGCTACTCGGGCCGGGTCGATCAGCCACTGGTGCGCGACCGCCGTCAACGTCAGCCCGGTCAGGGCTACGAACTGTCGTCGCTCCATGGAATCAGCATCCACCACCGAGGCGAGCGCGGCTACTGCCCCGCGGGGATTCCACGGCTGGTCCAGCCCGTGATCGGCGGGCACGTACCGTAGTTGTCCAGTCGCGGTCCAGCCCAGTGCGTCCAGCGTGACGGCCTCGCCCAGTCGCTCGTGCAACCGATGACACACCAGCGCTGGCCATGGCTCACGGGGCAGGCGCGGAGTCGTCCGTCCCGCCTCGGCGTAGACCCACCGGCGGGGAGTGCGGCGGTGCACCCGGGCGCGGAGGTTCACTGACGATGCTAGCTCGTTGAGCCGATCGCCCAGGTTCTCCGGGGTCCAGCCGGCCCGCGCCAGCAACCGCTCCAACACGACATTGCCATCCGCCTGCCCGGCAGCACTCGCTGTCATCAACCCCCACCCTCACGATCATGATCTGGTCGCGCCGACGGTAACGCCTCAGCCACTTCCAGTGGGTCGAAGTGTGCCAAGTGCGTATCGCTATTTCGGGTTGAGGCTGGATCCCGACACCAAGCTCATTGTCATGAACCGACCCGTCGAGCGGCTTTATACGACACCGATCACCTCCCAGTTCGTCGATGAACGGCTCGAACATCAGGTGACCGACGAGGCAGCAGCCGCCGGCCGCCATGCGGACCGGTACCAGGCGCTGTGCGGCCGGCTTTTTGTTGCGGCACCACTGATCGCGCCTCCTGGCCGACCATGCTCGGATTGCGCGGCGATCCTGGCGACGGCTTCGGGAGCAGCCGAACCTGCTGCGGCGCATCAGCTACACCAGCGCCGTCATGGCCTGTTGCGGTGGCTGCGCAACCGCAGAGATGACCTGGGGTAGACACGCCCAGGTGTCGTACCTCGTGGCTTCGCGCGCTGCACGTGCGAGGGACCCTACAGTGAGTCACTGGGCTGAATGGGCGTATCGTCTGGGCTGCTTCGCAGCGGGTGTATCGCTACTGGTGAGTCAAAGGAGTGTGAAGGCCTGTCATGAACATGGTCATCGTCCTCGAGATCCTCCTCGGAATCGTCGTGCTTGCCGCCGCCGTACGGTTCGCTGTGCGAGACGCCCGGCAGCGTCGCGGTGTCGCTGGGCCAACGAACACCGAGGAAGCGGGTACCGGAGAGTCTCAGCCGGCGCGTGGCGACGAGCAGAAGGTGCAACCGCGCTCGGCTGAGGTCGCAGATCAGCGAGAAGGTGAAGAGGTCGTCGCGGTGAGCGCCTCCTCAACCGCCACGTCGACGACTCCGGAGCCGTCCGCGGACGCGCGCTGACCTGTGCCGGTGCTGCGTCGGCTGATCCTGGCCACTGTCGGTAATCCGACTGTACGAAAGCTCGTGGCCACCGCCCCGGTCAGCCGTTATCTCGTCAGCCGCTTCGTGGCCGGCGAGAGCGCTGAGCAGGCGGTGGCTGCGGCTGGCCGTTTGGTGGCCGATGGTCTGGCCGTCAGCCTCGATCACTTGGGTGAGAGCGTCACAGATCAGGCTGGTGCGCGGGCCGCCGTGCGCGCCTACCTCGATCTGCTGGATCGCTTGAGAGCTGAAGGTCTGGCCCACCGGGTCGAGATCAGCGTCAAGCTGTCCGCGCTGGGTCAGCTACTCGATGAGGAACTGGCCTTGCGTAATGCCGCGCAGATCTGCGCCGCCGCCGCTGACGCCGGCACCACCGTCACCCTGGACGCCGAGGATCACACCCTCACGGATTCCACCCTGCGGGTGCACGCCCAGCTGCGCCGTAGCTGGCCCGCTACCGCAGCGGTGCTGCAGGCATACCTGCACCGGACCCTGGACGACTGCCGGGCGTTGGCCGTCGAGGGCTGCCGGGTCCGGTTGTGCAAGGGTGCCTATGCCGAGCCACCTGAGCTGGCGTTCCGGACCTCCCGCGAGGTCGCGGGCAGCTTTGTGCGCTGCGCCAACACCCTGCTCGCCGGGCCGGGTTACCCGATGTTCGCCACCCATGACCCTCGGCTGATCGGCATCGTGGGGTACCGGGCCCGCTGGTACGGGCGCCCACCGGGCAGCTTCGAGTACCAGATGCTCTACGGGGTGCGCCCAGCCGAGCAGCGACGCCTGGCAGCCGCCGGCGACACTGTCCGGATCTACCTCCCCTACGGCGCGGACTGGTACCCCTACCTCACCCGCCGCCTCGCCGAGCGTCCCGAGAACCTGGCCCTCTTCCTCCGCGCGCTACTCCCTCCTTTACTGCAATCTGGCCCCAGAATGCAGTAAAAAAGGTGCCCGATTACTGCGTTCTGGCCCCAGAACGCACCTTGGGTGGGGCTGTGGCAGGGTGGCGGGGTGACTTCGATCGCGGTGCTGGGTGCCGGGAAGATCGGCGAGGCGTTGTTGTCCGGAATGCTCAGTGCTGGCCGCAACCCGGACGACCTGATGTTCACCGAGCGCTATCCTGATCGAGCTGCCCAGCTGGAGAAGACCTACCGGGTGCGCGCGGTTGACACCGCCACCGCCGCGGGCAAGGCCGATGTGCTGGTCGTCGCGGTGAAACCGCAGGACATCGACCCGCTGCTGGCTGAGCTCGCGGGGCTGGTCAGCCCGAGCACCCTGATCATGAGCTTGTGCGCGGGGCTGCCCACCACGTTGTATGAGCGTCGGTTACCGCACGGGATGCCGGTCGTGCGGGTCATGCCCAACACCCCGATGCTGGTCGGCGAGGCGATGAGCGCGGTATCGGCCGGCCGCTTCGCCACCGAGGAGCACCTTGTGCTGACCGAGGAGTTGCTCGGCAGTGTGGGCAAGGTGGTCCGGGTACCGGAAAGCCAGCAGGACGCTGTCGCTGCGCTGTCCGGGTCCGGCCCGGCGTACTTCTTCTACCTGGTCGAGGCGATGATCGACGCGGGGATCCTGCTGGGACTGCCCCGGCCGGTGGTGACCGAGCTGATCACCCAGTCCGCGGTGGGGGCGGCCCGGATGTTGCGCGACACCGGCGAGCACCCGGTGCTGCTCCGGGAGGCGGTGACCTCTCCCGGCGGAACGACGATCATGGCGATCCGGGAGTTGGAGCGCCATGGTGTGCGGGCTGCGCTGCTGGCCGCCGTCGAGGCGGCCCGGGAACGGTCGGTCGAGCTCGGGCTTGCTCACCAGGACTGATGCTTACCACGACGGTAGTCGCACTGGCACCACCTGTCCCGCTACTCTCATCAGAACAGGAGCGTCACGGATCGCGGGAGGGGAAGCCCAGCGGGCGTGACGTGGTGAGGACGCGGTGACACATGCTGACGAACGAGCAGGCCGGACCGGGCAAGGTCCAGTTCCTCACGGTCGCCGAGGTGGCCGCGATGATGCGGGTATCCAAGATGACGGTGTACCGGCTGGTACATGCGGGTGAGTTGCCCGCGGTGCGGGTCGGGCGTTCCTTCCGGGTTCCGGAGGCGGCGGTGCACGGATATCTCGAGAACGCCTACTTCGACGCCGGGTGAGGTCCGGCCGGCTGCACGTTGCCGATCCGAGCCGGAGTACCCTGAGTGCCCATCCACGCCCGCAGCGCTCGCTGCCGAGCGTTTCCCATTGCACTGATGACCAGCGAGGAGGCCGAGCATGGGCTCGGTGATCAAGAAGCGCCGCAAGCGAATGTCCAAGAAGAAGCACCGCAAGTTGCTGCGCAAGACCCGGGTCCAGCGTCGCAAGCTCAACAAGTAGCTGGTCTGATCACCAGCTCGGTCCTCCGGCGAGAGCAGCACGCCGGAGGACCGAGCTGGTAAGCAGCATGTCACCGTCCACGGTCGTCGTCACCGGAGTGAGCCGCTTCGTCGGTGCGCAGCTCGCCGCCCGGCTCGCAGCCGATCCTGGTATCAGCCGGGTGATCGGGGTCGATGTGGTGCCGCCGCCGGTGCAGCTGCGGCGGCGGATGGGACGTGTCGAGTTCGTCCGAGCCGATCTCCGTAGCCCGGTGATCGCCAAAGTGATCTCCACTGTCAAGGCTGACACGGTGGTGCACGCCGCGCTGACCGCCGGCGGACCCGGCACGAGGAAAGAAATGAATGTCATCGGCACGATGCAGCTCCTGGCAGCGTGCCAGAAGTCGACGTCGGTGACTCGGCTGGTGGTGAAGTCCACCAGCGCGGTTTACGGGACGAGCCCGCAGGACCCGGCGATGTTCACCGAGCACGACGAACCGGGAGACCTGCCGGCTTCGGGCTACGCTAAGGACGCCGTCGAGATCGAGGGCTATATCCGTGGGTTCGCCCGGCGGCGCGACGATGTGGACGTCACGGTGCTGCGCTTCACCAACTTCATGGGCCCGGGCATCGATACTGTGCTGACCCGCTACTTCGCGCTCCCAGTGGTGCCGACTGTGCTGGGCTACGACGGTCGACTACAGCTGCTGCATGAGGAGGACGCGCTGGCGGTCCTGGAGCGGGCCACCCGGGAGCGGCTTCCCGGTGTGTTCAACGTCGGCGCTGACGGGGTGCTGCTGCTGTCCCAGGCGATTCGGCGAGCGGGCCGGATCCCGCTGCCGATACCCGAGCCGGCAGTGGCCACCGTCGGGTGGCTGCTGCGGAGCAGCCGGCTCGTCGACCACACCCCGGACCGGACGCGGTTTCTGCGCTTCGGTCGGGTGCTGGACACGACCCGGTTGCGCACCGAGTTCGGCTTCACCCCCCGGTGGACCACCGGGCAGGCGTTGGACGACTTCGTGCATGGTCGGGCGCTGCGCCCGGTGATCGACCCGAAGCGAGCGGCCGGTGTCGAGCGCGCTGCGCGCACGTTCGCGGCCTGGCTGCGGTAGGAGGGGCGTGGCGCGGGATCCGCAGTCGTATCGGGATCCGGGGTACCGGAACCTGGCCGGGTTGCTGGCCTTCGGGCGGCGGCGATTGGTCGGCGATTACCACGTCGACGAGTTCGGCTTCGACCCGGATCTCACCGAGAACGTGTTGCTACCGCTGGTGCGCCCGCTGTACCGGACGTGGTTTCGGGTGGAGGTGATCGGCGTCGATCACGTGCCTGCTGAGGGCGGCGCGCTGGTGGTCGCCAACCACTCCGGGACGCTGCCGCTGGATGCGATGATGACCGCGGTGGCGCTGTATGACCACCATCCGGCCCGGCGGCACCTGCGGATGCTCGGTGCCGACCTGCTGTTCCGTACCCCGCTGGGTTCGTTGGCCCGCAAGTCCGGCCAGACGCTGGCCTGCCGCTCCGACGCCGCGCGATTGCTCACCGCCGGCGAGTTGGTCGGGGTATGGCCAGAGGGCTATAAAGGCCTCGGCAAGCACTACCGTGACCGGTACAAGTTGCAGCGCTTCGGGCGGGGCGGGTTCGTCGCCACAGCGCTGCGTGCCCAGACATCGATCATTCCGTGCTCCATCGTGGGCGCGGAGGAGATTTACCCCTTGCTCGGCGACATCGCACCGCTGGCTCGGCTGCTCGGGGTGCCGTACTTCCCGGTGACGCCGACCTTCCCGCTGTTGGGGCCGCTGGGAATGATCCCGCTGCCGTCGAAGTGGTACATCGAGTTCGGTGCGCCGGTGCCTACCGACACCTACGATCCTGGTTGTGCCGAGGACCCGGCACTGGTCTTCACCCTCACCGACCAAGTACGTGAGACCATCCAACAGACCCTGTACCGGTTGCTTGCCGCGCGTCGAAGCGTCTTCCTCGGTTCCCCGCATTCAGCGGGCTCAGCGGGGTGACTGGCGTCCCGATAACCCCGCTGAGCCCGCTGAATGCGCCGGTCAGACGCGTAAGCGACGCTGGTAGGCGAGGCCGGCGGCGACCGCACCGGCCACCATGCCGACACCCAGCACCGAGGGCAGTCCGATCCGCGCCGCCTTGCGCCCGGTTCGGAAGTCCCGGATCTCCCAGCCGCGCGCTCGGGCCGTCTCTCGAAGGTCGGGATCCGGATTCACCGCGACCGCGGTACCCACCACCGAGAGCATCGGAATGTCGTTGGCCGAGTCGGAGTAGGCGGTGCACCGTTGCAGATCCAGCCCTTCCTTGACCGCCAGGGCACGTACCGCTTGCGCTTTGGCGGCTCCGTGCAGGATGTCGCCCACCAATAGACCGGTGTACACGCCATCGGGAGTCGCTTCTGCCACGGTGCCCAGCGCACCGCTGAGACCGAGCCGGCGGGCGATGATCGTGGCCAGTTCCACCGGGGTCGCGGTGACCAGCCATACCCGCTGCCCAGCGTCGAGATGCAGCTTCGCCAACGCCAGTGTTCCCAGGCAGATGCGGTCAGCCATCAGCTCGTCATAGATGTCCTCACCGAACTCGACGATCTGCTGGATGGACCTGCCGGCCACGAACGATAGTGCCCGCTCGCGGCTGATCCGGATCTCCGCTGAGCTGAGTTCCTTGCCGAAGATCCGGAATCTCAGCTGCTGCCAGGTGAACGACAGCATGGCGCTGGTGGTGAAGAACTTTCTGGCGGCCAAGCCTCGGGCGAAGTAGAAGATCGACGCGCCCATCATCATGGTGTTGTCGACATCGAAGAAGGCCGCTGCGGTGAGATCCGGGGGAACGGCCAGCGCAAGCTCCACCTCTGCGACCGCCGCGCCGGCGAGACTGGCCTCGGCGGTCGCTTCTCCGGTAAGAGCGATCAGTGCAGCCGACTGATCCCAGGAACAGCGCCGGCGCCATCGTGGCACTACTGGATCCCACCCTGATATCCGAATGATGATTTTCTGCTAGGTCCGCACAGAACAGATCACCAGGGTGCCGTGACATTTCCCTCTGAGCAACTAGGCAAAAAGAACACAACAGACATCAGATCGAGAAATCTCAGATTAGTACTATGCCGGTGGTTGCAGCTCTGGCAGCGGAATCCCTGGCCAGGGCAGCGGAATCGCGGGCGACGGTGAGCCATTGCCGGGCAGCGGTCTCGAGGGATGCGTACCGGGCTGGCCTGGGGCTGGAATAACGCCACGAGGGTCGGGTGCGCCGGGAAGCCCGGGCCGACCGCTCTGATCTGGCTGGGTGGCGACCGGCGCCGGGGTTGCTGCGCTGGAACCGAGCAAACCAGGAGCAATGGTCTCGGCTGGAGTTCCCGGGGCGGCACCGGAGCCCGGAAGAGGAACGGTGGACGACGTACCCACGGGAACCCGAATGCACGCTTCCCCGGCCGGCAGTAGCCCTAGGTCATCACGAATATCGGAGGTGACTGTGGTGCAGTCGGACCGGCGGTCCAGCGCAGAGCTTCGCAGCACGACCCGGTTGAGTAGCGCAAGCGTGCTCTCCACCCGTGCGCTGGCCGGCAGCGGTAGCGCCGTCCGGACCGCTTGTAGCCGGGATCCCTGCTGCTGAGCCCAGGCTCGCAGGGCGGCCAGGTTGGTGGTCTGGCCGTGACTGGCCAGCGTGGCGAGCAACCTGGCACCTGCCGTGGCGTCGGCGTCGAAATCGTCGAACAGGCGCAGGAACTTCTCTTGGCCATCGGACCAAGTGCCGTCAGAATCGGCCTGCTCGGCCATCATCTCGATCTCACTGACCCGGGCACCGGCAAACTCGAGATGCTTGAGTGCCTTGGGCTGATCACCGAAGGTCAATCCGAGTTCGGCGGACTCGGCGCTGCGCTTGAAGGTGTACAACGCATCGCCGGGTAGCGCGTCCCGGGACAGCAGGACACTCATCCCGGACAGCGACATCAACAGGCACAGCGTCGCGGCCGCCGACACCACCACCCGACCCCGCGTCTCGTCTGGGAGCCAACGACGAGTGCGAGCCGTCCGACGCGGTCCAGCCAAGGGAAGCACGGGGCTTGTGCCGTCGTGCACCACGGAGCAGAACTCCGCCATGACACGCTGGCGCATCCGCTCACGTTCGGCTGAATCCGGTCCGCCGGTCGCCTCAAGCTGAGCACCGACCCGCCGCAACGCTGCGACAACCACCAGCTCGTTGTCGAAGTCACGGTTGGAGACCTCGCGCATATGGCCGTCCACCGCCCGGGCGAAACCAGCGTGTTCCTGCCCACCGCTGGACTGACCCTCTGATCCGCGCGTTGTCCTCACCACCTTCGGGCACCGCTGTCATGTCGATCGGAGCAACGAGCGGCGGCCCGCGCAGTTACGGCGATCATCGCAGCCCGTCCGGTAGCAGCTGCGCCAGCCGGCGTACCGCGCGGTGTTGCAGCGCCTTGACCGCGCCCTCGTTGCGGCCCATCACGGCAGCGGTCTCGGAGACCGAAAGACCCTGCATGAAGCGCAGCATGATGCACTCCTGCTGATCGTGGCCCAGCTGGGCAACGCAGCGCATGAGCTCGGCCGCGGTGGCCTCCTCCACGACCTCGTGCTCGGGGCCGCGGTCGTCCGCGCTGGAGTCCAGGATGTCGGCGGTAGTCATCTCCAGCCGGTACCGGCTGGATTTGACATGGTCGAGCACCAGGTTACGCGCGATGGTGACGAACCAGGCCCCGACGTCACGGCCCTGGTAGCTCACCGAGGAGATCCTGCGCAACGCCCGCAGGAAGGTCTCGCTGGTGAGGTCTTCGGCGAGCGGGCGATCGCTCACCCGGAACAGGATGAAACGGAAGACCACGTCGACGTACCGGTCGTAGAGCCGGCCGAAGGCGGCTTGATCACCCTGCTGAGCCGCCGCGACGAGCTCCCACGCGGCGACGTCGACCTCCGGGCCGGGCGGGTCGGTGGCACTGCCGATCAACCCCGGGCCACTGCCCGCGGAGGTGCTGTCCGGGTCCGTGGTGGGTGGATCCGGCACAGGTTCGGTTTCGGGGCGGGAGACGGATTTCACGCGATCAGACGTCTCCTTCCACGCGATCTGCGGCCGGGCGGCTGAATCGGCGTACGCCTGCTGCGGGGCCGTTGGTACGACGGACGCGCCGTCGCAGATCGGCCCCGGTGCGGGGTCCATCCCGATTGCGGCATCAGCCACTCCCTCGCTCGCCTCGTGCCCGACCGCTCGCGCCAACGGTCGGCCAGCGCGGCGGAAGCATACGACGCCGACACGCTACGCGGTGCACATCCCGGCCTGCGGACGGTCATTGCGGTTAGCTAGCGTTGGTCCCGACTGACAGTTGTGGCCGGCTGGGTGGGGTGGGCTCCTGCGGCGGGGAGGCGGGAATGTCGCGGCACGAGGTGACCCTGCTGGTCCGGGCACACTGCCCAGCGTGCGCTGCGGCGCAGCGCGACATCGCCCGGATCTGCGCCGAGCTGGAGGTGCCCTGGCGGGTTGACGACGTCGACGCCGACCCGCAGTTGCGGGCCGAGTACGGCGACCGGATCCCGGTGATCCTGATCGACGGGCGGGAGCACGGCTTCTGGGCAGTACAGGAGCAGCGCCTGCGAGCCGCGCTCACCAGGTGAACGGCATCACGATCTGATCTCGTGTCGAACCGCCGGTTGGTGCGGCGCCGAAAGGGCTTGCGTGACTTCGTCCCGTTTATCCGCCGCTGTGGCAGCGCTGATCGGCCTGCTGTCGATGGCGGCCGGACTCGCTGCCGGCCACCTGATCGGTGGATTGGTATCACCCACCGCATCCCCGTTCCTCGCGGTGGGCGGCACCGCGATCGACCTCACGCCGACCGGACTCAAAGACTTCGCGGTCCGTGCCTTCGGCACCTACGACAAGCTGGTGCTGCTGCTGGGCATGGCGGTGGTGATCGCGCTGATCGGGATGGTCGCCGGCCTGCTGTCCCGGCGCTCCCGAGGGCCGGGGCTAGTGTTGATCATGCTGCTCGGGGCGGTGGCGGTGGTCGCCGTGCTGACCCGTCCCACCGTGGGTTCGCTGGACGTCCTCGCTCCGCTGGCCGCCCTGATCGTCAGCTCGGTGACGTTCGCGGTGCTGCACGGCTGGGGCCGATCGAGTGCGGCACCGGTCGCGGCCGCGCCGGCGGTCGCGGTGTCCCGTCGCAAGCTGCTGGCCGGGTCGGCCGCGGTCGCCGCGGGTGCCGGCCTTGCTGCGGCAGGTGGCCAGCTGCTGGCCGGGCGGGGTGGGGTGGAGGTATCCCGTGCTGCGGTGGGGCGGATCGTGCCCACCGTGCCCGCGCCGCCCATCCCGGCCGGGGCGGACTTCGCCGCCGACGGCTCGCCGACCTTCATCACCGCCAACCGGGATTTCTACCGCGTCGACGTCAACCTCACGCTGCCCCGGCTGCGAGCCGAGGACTGGCGGCTGCGCATCCACGGCATGGTCGATCGGGAACTCACCCTGAGCTGGGCGGATCTAATATCGCGGCCGCTGGTCGAGCGCACCGTGACCATGACGTGTGTGTCCAACGAGATCGGTGGACCCTACCTGTCCACCGCGAACTTCACCGGCGTTGCGCTGGCCGACATCCTCAGCGAGGCCGGCCTGCAACCGGGCGCCGACCAGGTGTTCACCACCAGCGTCGACGGCTGGACCTGCGGCACCCCCACCGCGGACATCATCGACCCGAGCCGCCAAGCCATGCTGGCGATCGGGATGAACTCCGAGGCGCTGCCGGTCGAGCACGGCTTCCCGGTCCGGATGCTCGTCCCGGGGCTGTACGGATTCGTGTCCGGAACCAAATGGATCACCGATATGGAGCTCACCACGTTCGCTGCCCGGCAGGCGTACTGGCTGCAGCGTGGCTGGGGGCGGCGGGCGCCGATCAAGACCATGTCCAGAATCGACAGTCCCGGCTCATTTGAGCGGGTCGGCCCGGACACTCCCATCACCGGTATCGCGTGGGCTCAGACGAAGGGCATCGATAAGGTCGAGGTTCGGCTCGACCGCGGCGAGTGGCGGCTCGCGGAGCTGTCCACTGAGGTCAACGCGGACACGTGGCGGATGTTTAGGCTGCGGGAGCGTTGGGAACCCGGCAATCACGTCGTGGAGGTTCGCGCGACCGACAAGACCGGTTACACCCAGACCGAGGACCGGGCCGCACCCATCCCGGACGGAGCCGCCGGATGGCACTCGGTACAGTTCACCGTCCGATAAGGACACTGGGAACATGACGGGCCGGAGCGAATGTGTCCTATTCGTAATGCATCTGGCGTGAACCCGGCACTGAGGACTACCGAAGTAATAAAAGTGAGGCCCGGATGAGCCGGGCAGCCCGATGAGGAGTTGAGATCGATTTGAGGAAGATCCAGCGACTGGCTGCGGTCGGCGCTATGGCGGCCCTGACCGTCGCGGTCGGCGCGTGCAGCAGCCAGCAAACCCCGGCCGCCGATGCTCCAGCACCTGAGCAGCCGGCTGCGACCAGCGACCCGGCGACGCCACCCACCAGCTCCGGAGTCACCCAGATTTCGGACATCTTCGGTCCGGCCTGTAGCCAGGTCCCCGCCGAGGGCGAGGGCTCGGCGAAAGGCATGATCGACGATCCGGTGGCTACCGCGGCCAGCAACAACCCGCTGCTGAAGACCCTGGTGGCGGCCGTGACCGCGGCCAAGCTCGGGGACACGCTGAACAGCCTCCCGGCCATCACCGTGTTCGCCCCGGCCGACCCGGCCTTCGCCGACCTGGAGGCCAAGAACCCGGGCACCATCAAGCAGCTGACCACCGACCCGAACGTGGCTTCGCCGGACAGCAAGCTGGCCACGATCCTGAAGTACCACGTGGTGGGTCAGCGCTACGACGCTGCGGGTCTGGTCCAGGCCGGCTCGGTGGAGACGGTGCAAGGCGGCAAGGTGACGATCGCCGGCACGTCCGCGGCGCCGACCATCAACGGTGCTCAGGTGCTCTGCGGCAACATTCCCACCGCGAACGCCACCGTGTTCGTGATCGGGCAGGTGCTGTCGCCGCCTGCCTCCTGAGTCAGGCTCCAGCTACCACCCGTCAGGGGCGGCTCCACCACGGAGCCGCCCCTGACGGGTGTCTGATGCACGTCGGGGGGCCAGATCGCAACTTTGTTCATCCGTTCACAAGCGGCTACCGTGGTAGTCACAACGCTGAGTGGATCACTCAGGCGCTGAGCGGAATTGATCTGAGAGGAAGTCGCGGTGCAGGAGCAGGTCAGATACGGCGCGGTACCGGAGGCTGCGGTCGGTCGCCTCGCCGTCTACCTGCGGGTGCTCACCTCGATGATCGAGCAGGGGGTGACCACGATGTCCAGCGAGGAGCTCGCCGGCTCCGCCGGGGTCAACTCGGCGACGCTGCGCAAAGACCTGTCCTACGTGGGTTCCTACGGCACTCGCGGGGTGGGCTATGACACAGCCCGGCTGGTGGGCCACATCGAGCGGTTACTCGGACTCGACCGTCACCACAGTGTCGCGGTGGTCGGCATCGGCAACCTCGGTCATGCGCTGGCCAACTACCCGGGCTTTCCGGATCGTGGTTTCCCGGTCACGGCGTTGTTCGACGTCGATGAGGACCTGGTCGGGATACCGGTCGGCGGGCTGCTCGTCGATCACGTCGACAGCATCCCGGCGGTGTGCCTGGAGCGCGAGGTGACCATCGGGGTGATCTGCACCCCGTCCGTGGCGGCTCAGTCGGCGTGTGACCTGCTGGTGGCTGGTGGCGTCCGGTGCATTCTCAACTTCGCCCCGGTGGTGCTGCAGGTGTCCGGCGGTGTCGAGGTGCGCCGGGTGGACCTTGCGGTGGAGTTGCAGATCCTGTCGTTTCTCGACGCCCGCCGTGGCGAGGTGCTGCCGGTGGTCGAAGCGGTTGACGGCATCGCGGTGGGCCGATGAGCCTGCTGGTCGTCGGGCTGTCCCACCGCAGCGCACCGGTCGAGGCGCTGGAGCGAGCCGCGGCGTCCTGCACCGACGCCGGCAAAGTGCTCGCCCAGTTGCTGGAACGCGAGCACGTGGTCGAGGCGCTGCTGCTGTCCACCTGCAACCGGGTGGAGGTCTACGCAGTGGTGCAGACCTTCCACGGCGGCTTGGCCGATATCACCGACGTGCTGGCGGGTCAGTGCGCGATCACCCTGGATCAGCTGTCCGAGCACCTGTACGTGCACTACGCGGCTGCCGGGGTGGAGCACCTGTTCTCGGTGGCCGCCGGGCTCGACTCGATGGTCGTCGGCGAGCCGCAGATCCTCGGCCAGCTGCGCACCGCGTACGCGGGCGCCGAGCGGGCCGGCACCGTCGGGCGCATCCTGCACGAGGTCGTGCAGCAGGCGCTGCGAGTCGGCAAGCGGGTGCACACCGAGACCGAGATCGACACCGCGGGCGCCTCGGTGGTCTCGGAGGCTCTCGCCGATGCGGCGCAGGCACTGGCCGGCGCCGGTCGACCGGGTCTGGCCGGCCTGCGGGCGGTGGTGGTCGGCACCGGTTCGCTGGGCAGCCTGGCCGCCGCCCACCTGCGGCGTGCCGGGGTGGCTGAGATCGTGCTGGTCAACCGCACCGAGGCTGGTGCGCAGCGGTTGGCTGCGCTGTGCGAGGCCGCGGGCACGCCCGCCCGGGCCGCCGGCCTCGACGGCATCGGCGCCGCCCTGGCCACCGCGGACCTGGTGGTCTGTTGCACCGGCGCGGCCGGTGCGGTGCTCACTGTCGAGCAGGTCGCCGACGCCCGAGGTCGGCGCCGGGTACCGCTGGTGGTGTGCGATCTCGGCCTGCCCCGCGACGTCGAGGTCGGGGTGGCGGGACTGCCCGGGGTGACCTTGCTGGATCTCGTCACCGTGGCGCGCCGGTTGCAGCGACGCACCACCGGGTCCAGCGCGATCAGCGCCGCGCAGCACCTCGTCGACTCCGAGGTGCGCGGTTACCTGGTGGCTCAGCGCACCGCGGAGGTCACGCCGACGGTCACCGCGCTGCGCCGGCGGGCTGCCGAGGTGGTGGACGCCGAACTGCTGCGGCTGGATGGTCGGCTGCCCGGACTCGATGCCGCCGTGCGCGACGAGCTGGCTCACACCGTCCGCCGGGTGGTGGACAAGCTGTTACACGCCCCGACGGTGCGGATCAAGCAGCTCGCCGAGGCCGGTGGTGGCCAGACCTACGCCGACGCGCTGCGCGAGTTGTTCGAGCTCGACCCGCAAGCTGCTGCCGCCATCGCCGCGACCGTCCGCGCGGATCCTTCCGGGCTGCGGTGATGGCGGTGCTGAGACTGGGTACTGGGGGCAGTGCCGTGGCATTGGCCCAGGCTGAGTGGGCGGCGCAGCGGTTGCGTGCCGGCGGGGTGCCGGTGAGCATCGTGGTGGTGCGTACCGACGGGGATGCCTGCACTGAGATCGGGGTGTTCAGGTCGGCGTTGCGCGACGCTCTGCTGGCCGGCGCGGTCGACGTGGCGGTGCACTCCTGCAAGGACCTGCCGACCGCGCCCGACCCGCGGTTGGTGCTGGCTGCCGTGCCGCAGCGGGCAGATCCCCGGGATGCGCTGGTGGCCCGCGGCGGGATGGTGCTGGGCGAGTTGCCCGCCGGTGCGGTGTTGGGCACCGGCTCGCCCCGGCGCGGTGCC
The DNA here is from genome assembly GCA_050700055.1 of Pseudonocardiaceae bacterium. Taxonomy (GTDB): domain Bacteria; phylum Actinomycetota; class Actinomycetes; order Mycobacteriales; family Pseudonocardiaceae. Next base: position 14,455 of record JBOHGE010000058.1, on the reverse strand, counting down.
CAGCTGCGGGCCCTGGGGTTGGGGCTGCACGTGCAGCCGATCCGCGGGGACGTCGAGTCGCGGATCCGTCGGGTCGTCGACGGGGAGCTCGACGGGGTGGTGATCGCCGCTGCCGGGTTGGCCCGGCTCGGCCGGATCGGCGAGGCCACCGAGCTGCTGGACCCGCTGCAGATGCTGCCCGCGCCCGGGCAGGGAGCGCTGGCCTGCGAGTGCCGGGCCGGTGACCTGGACACCGAGCATCTGCTGGGTGCCTTTCTCGACGATGCCGGGGTGCGGGCCGCGGTCACCGCGGAGCGGGCCTTGCTCGCCGCGCTGGCGGCAGGCTGCACTGCCCCGGTCGGCGCGCTGGCCGATGTCGTCGAGGATCTGGATGACGACGGACGGGTTGTGCTGCGGTTGTCCCTGCGGGGGGTTGCAGCCACCGCGGATGACCGCGTGTTCCGGTCGTCTGCCACTGGAGAGCTGACCGATGCCGAGAACCTCGGCCGCGGCGTCGCGGCTGAGCTGCTGGACCTGGGTGGCGGCGCGCTGGGTGCGGGACCCGGCATCGCGCGGTCCGGGTCGAGACCGATGGGAAACGAGTAGGTAGATGAGCCGTGCCCGCAAGACCACCGGACGGATCGCCTTTGTCGGTGCAGGTCCCGGCGACGCCGGGTTGCTCACCGTTCGAGCGCAGCAACTGCTGACCTCCGCCGCGCTGCTGGTGACCGACCCCGACGTGCCCGCCGACATCGTTGCGCTGATCGACCCGGGCGCCGAGGTACGCCCGGCGGTGGGGGAGCCGGGTGATGTCGCCAAGGACCTGGTCACCGAGGCCAAAGCCGGTCACACCGTGGTGCGCCTGGTGTCCGGAGACCCGCTGACCGCCGATGCCGTGGTCGCCGAGGTGCTGGCGGTGGCCCGCACCGCGGTGCCGTTCGAGGTGGTGCCCGGGGTGCCCGCGGCTACCGCGGTACCCGCGTTCGCCGGGGTGGCGCTGGGCTCTGCACACACCGAGGCCGATGTCCGGTCCGAGGTCGACTGGGCGGCGCTGGCGGCGGTGCCGGGCCCGCTGGTGCTGCACGCCACCGCCTCACACCTGGCGCAGTCCGCGTCGTCGTTGATCGAGCACGGGGTGGCCGCGCAGACCCCGGTGGCGGTCACCGCGTCGGGCACCGAGCCCACCCAGCACACCGTGGAGACCACCCTCGGGGCACTCGGCGGTGACGCCGGTGAGCTGACCGGCCCGCTGGTGGTCACGGTCGGTGCGGCGGTCGGGCAGCGGACGAAGCTGTCCTGGTGGGAGTCCCGGGCCTTGTACGGCTGGAAGGTGCTGGTGCCGCGGACCAAGGAGCAGGCCGGCGTGATGAGCGAGCGGCTGGGGTTGCACGGCGCGGTGCCGGTGGAGGTGCCGACGATCTCGGTGGAGCCGCCCCGGTCACCTGCGCAGATGGAGCGCGCGGTCAAGGGTCTGGTCGACGGGCGTTACCAGTGGGTGGTGTTCACCTCCACCAACGCGGTCCGGGCGGTGTGGGAGAAGTTCCACGAGTTCGGGCTGGACGCCCGGGCCTTCGCCGGGGTGAAGATCGCCTGCGTGGGGGAGGCCACCGCGGATCGGGTGCGCGCGATGGGGATCGTCCCGGAGCTGCTGCCCTCGGGCGAGCAGTCCTCCGATGGTCTGCTGGCCGACTTCCCGCCCTTCGACGACGTCCTCGACCCGGTGGATCGGGTGCTGCTGCCGCGCGCGGACATCGCGACCGAGACGCTGGCCGCGGGGCTGCGTGAGCGTGGCTGGGAGATCGACGACGTGACGGCCTACCGCACGGTGCGGGCCGCCCCGCCGCCTGCTGAGACCCGCGAGATGATCAAAACGGGTGGCTTCGACGCGGTGTGCTTCACGTCCTCGTCCACGGTGCGCAACCTGGTCGGTATCGCCGGCAAGCCGCACACCCGCACGATCGTCGCCTGCATCGGCCCGGCCACCGCCGAGACCGCCGTCGAGTTCGGCCTCCGCGTAGACGTGCAACCCGAAGTGGCCCAAGTCGGCGCCTTGGTGGACGCCTTGGCCGACCACGCCGCCGACCTCCGCGCCCAAGGCACCCTGCCCCCACCCCGCAAAGCCAAAACCCGCCGCCGCTGACTGTGGATAACCCGTGAGTGGCGATGCGAGTGATAGGCCGCATCGCCACTCACAGGCCCGGAGGGCCCATGTATCCGACCATTCGGGGGCGGCGGTTGCGGACTACTGCTGCTGTGCGGGGGTTGGTTTCGGAGACGACCGTGGCGGCGCGGCAGTTGGTGTTGCCGGTGTTCGTCAAGCAGGGGGCTACCGAGCCGGTGCCGATCGGCACTATGCCCGGTGTCGTGCAGCACAGCTCCCAGTCGTTACGCAAGGCTGCGGCCGGTGCGGTGGCCGCCGGTCTGGGCGGGATCATGCTGTTCGGCGTGCCCACCACCAGGGACGCCACCGGCTCCGGCGCCATCGATCCCGACGGCGTGCTCAACACCGCGCTGCGAGACGTCCGGGCCGAGGTGGGTGACGACATCGTGATCATGGCGGACACCTGCTTGGACGAGTTCACCGACCACGGGCACTGTGGCCTGCTGGACGCCGCCGGCCGGGTGGACAACGACACCACCCTGGCGGTGTACGCCGAGATGGCCGTCGCCCAGGTCCGGGCCGGGGCGCATCTGGTCGGGCTCAGCGGCATGATGGATGGCCAGGTCGGGGTGGTCCGGGAGGCACTGGACGCCGCCGGGTACCACGATGCGGGGATCCTGGCTTACAGCGCCAAGTACGCCTCGGCGTTCTACGGGCCGTTCCGCGACGCGGTGGAGTCGCAGCTGACCGGGGACCGCCTGACCTACCAGCAGGATCCAGCCAACGCCCGGGAGGCGTTACGGGAAGTGGCATCGGATCTCGCCGAAGGCGCCGACATCGTGATGGTCAAGCCCGCCATGTCCTACCTGGACGTGCTGCGCGCCGTCGCTGAGCGCTCCGATGTCCCGGTCGCCGCCTACCAGGTCTCCGGCGAGTACTCGATGGTGGAGGCGGCAGTGGCCCGTGGTTGGCTGGACCGGCGGCGCGCGGTGCTGGAGACGTTGACCTCGATCCGCCGGGCCGGTGCCGATCTGGTGTTGACCTACTGGGCGGTGCAGGCCGCCGGTTGGTTGCGGTGATGCAGCGTGGGTCGCACGCCGCTAACGTCGACGTCATGACGATGCCACCGCCCCCGGACGGCTACCCGGCCGGCCAGGCGCCATTGCGCGGAACTCGACCCAAGGAGGTCGACACCTCCTTCTGGCTCTGGCTCACCACCGTCGCGCTCGGCTTTATCGGCGTGTTGGGCTCGTATCCCCAGCTCGAACGGTTGCAGCGGGAGGCAGCCGAGCGGGCGCTCGCCGAGGATCCGACGTTGGATCGGTCATCCATGGAAAGCGTCATGGCTGCTGTGCCCGTAGTGGTAGTGGTGATCGTCTTATTGTTCGTCTTGGCCGAGCTCGTTGTCGTGTTCCTCATGCGCGGTGGCCGTAACTGGGCGCGGATCGTGCTGGCCGTGCTCGGCGGTCTGGGTGTGTTGTTCGGGTTGATCGGTCTCACGGCAGGCGGCTTGGCGAGTATCGGCTCGTTGTTGCAACTACTGATCCTCGGTGGGGCAATCGTGACGATGTTCCTACCGCCGGCGAACGCGTGGTTTCGCCCGCAGCGGCCCGAGTTCTGAGCGGTTCGATGTCGCGTCGGCGTCGGCGTCGGTTCGGTGTCGCGTCGGCGTCGCTGCGGGAACCGGGATCGCTATGCCGAGTCGGTGCTGGGGGAAGCCAACGCAACCATCGGTTCTCCACAGGCGCAGGTGTAAGCCCCGCTTTCGGAAGGGCAATGGCATTCCTCGTCGATGACTACCCGGCAACCACATCCGTCATGCCCGCAGGTGAGCACGGTTCCTTTGCTGTACTGCGTGGTCTGCGTCATTTCGACCTCCTGCTCGAGATCTCCTATGCAATGGTAGGCATGGTACTCCGATCCGCCCGGCATCGTGACCTTATGAGGGGAGCGTATAATCCCGACGTGCGCGCAACCGTCACCCTCGGCGACGGGATCACCCTACCGTGCCTGACGACCTGACGACCGCCGAGTCGGCCCGGCTGTTCGCTCGGGCCACCGCGGTGACTCCCGGGGGGGTGAACTCCCCGGTGCGGGCTTTCCGTGCGGTCGGGGGTACGCCGCGCTTCATGGTGCGCGCATCCGGGCCCTACCTGTGGGACGCCGACGGCACCCGGTATGTCGACCTGGTGTGCTCCTGGGGGCCGATGATCCTGGGCCACGCGCACCCGGCGGTGGTGGACGCGGTGCAGGCCGCTGCGACGCTGGGATTGTCCTTCGGCGCCCCCACCCTTGGCGAGGTCGAGCTCGCCGAGGAGATCGTGCGCCGGGTGCCGCCGGTCGAGCAGGTCCGGCTGGTCAACTCCGGCACCGAGGCGACGATGAGTGCGATCCGGTTGGCCCGCGGGGTCACCGGGCGCCCCGCGGTGGTCAAATTCGCCGGGCATTACCACGGCCACGTCGATGCGTTGCTCGTCGCCGCCGGATCCGGGGTGGCCACCTTCGGGCTGCCGTCCAGCCCGGGCGTCACCGGTGCTGCTGACACGATCGTGTTGCCCTACAACGACATCGACGTCGCCCGCGCCCTTTTCGCCGGCCAGGGTGCGGAGATCGCCTGCGTCATCGCCGAGGCGGCCGCCGGGAACATGGGCGCGATACCGCCCGATCCCGGCTTCAATGCCGCGCTGCGCGAGCTGTGTCACGCCCACGGCGCGCTGCTGATCCTGGACGAGGTGATGACCGGGTTCCGGGTCTCGGCCGCCGGCTGGTTCGGCCTCGAGCAGGTGCCGGCCGACCTCTACACCTTCGGCAAGGTGATGTCCGGCGGGTTGCCGGCCGCGGCCTTCGGTGGCTCCGCAGAGTTGATGGCCCACCTGGCGCCAGCCGGGCCGGTGTACCAGGCGGGCACGCTGTCCGGCAACCCCGTCGCGGTGGCCGCTGGGCTGGCCACCCTGCGGGCCGCCGACGCGCAGGTCTACGCCGCGCTGGACGTCGCGGCCACCCGGCTGGCCGCGATGCTCGACGAGGCACTGGGCGCCCACAGCGTGCCGCACCTGGTGCAGACCGCCGGCTCGCTGGTCAGCGTGCTGTTCACCGGTACCGGGCCGGTACGGGACTACGCCGGGGTGCAGGCCACCCAGACGTGGCGCTTCCCGGCGTTCTTCCACGCCCTGCTCGACCACGGCGTCTACGCCCCGCCCAGCGCGTTCGAGTCCTGGTTCGTGTCCGCGGCGCTGGACGACGAGGCATTCGAGGTGATCGCTGCGGCGCTGCCGCCCGCCGCCCGGGCCGCCGCCCGAGCGCAGGAGCCGGGATGAGCCGCACGGTGGTCCACCTGCTGCGCCACGGCGAGGTGCACAACCCGGACCGGATCCTCTATGGCCGGCTGCCCGGATTCGGGCTCTCCGACGCCGGTATCGGCCAGGCGCAGCGGGTCGCCGCCCACCTCGGTGACCATGACGTGGTGCACGTGGTTGCCTCGCCGTTGCTGCGGGCGCAGCAGACCGCGCAGCCGATCGCCGCCCGGCACGGTCTGGACCTGGTCACCGACGATGATCTGATCGAGGCGGGCAACGTGTTCGAGGGCGCCCGGGCGTCGGTCGGTGACGGGGCGTTGCGCGACCCGCGGCACTGGCCCAAACTGCGTAACCCGTTGCGCCCGTCATGGGGTGAGCCGTACCGGGAGATCGCGAGCCGGATGCTGGCCGCGGCACACCGCGCCCGGGACCGGGCCGCCGGGCACGAGGCGGTCTGCGTGTCACATCAGCTGCCGATCTGGACGTTGTGCCGGCAGCTGCGCCGGCGGCGGCTGTGGCACGACCCCCGGCGCAGGCAGTGCGCCCTGGCGTCGTTGACCAGCCTGGTGTTCGCCGGCGAGGTACTGGTCGACATCGTCTACAGCCGGCCCGCCGGCTGGTCGGACCCGACGTGAGGTTCGTCGTCGCAGCGGCTGCGCTGCTGGTCGTCGCCGGGTCACCGACCGGGTGTGCCACCGGGACCGACGCGGTGGCTCGTGGTGGCACCTTCGAGTTCGTCTCTCCTGGTGGCAAGACCGACCTCTTCTACGACCCGCCGGCCACCCGGGGCGCCGTCGGCGACCTGTCCGGCGACAGCCTCACCGAATCGGGCACCACGGTGTCCCTGGCCCGCTACCGAGACCAGGTGGTGGTGCTCAACGTCTGGGGCTCATGGTGCGGTCCATGCCGGTCCGAGGCCACCGACCTGGTGCGGGTCGCCGGCGCCACGGTGGGGCAGCGGGTGCAGTTCATCGGGATCGACGTGCGGGACAGCCGGCAGGCCGGGGCGGATTTCTCCCGCGACTTCGCCCTCAGCTACCCGTCGATCTTCGACCCGCCCGGCCGGACGTTGCTGGCGTTGACGGGGATCCCCCGTTCGGTGGTGCCGCTGACCATCGTGCTGGACCGCCGGCACCGGGTCGCCGCGGTGTTCCTGCACGCAGTGCACGCGCAGGATTTGCAACCCGTCGTCCAACGCATTGCCGCCGAACAGTAGGCCGTGCCCCATACCCACCGCCGGGCTGAGTCAAGGCAGCCCCAGACCCCCAGAAGTTGAGTTCCGGCTGCGCCAGGCAGGGCCTGGTGAGCCTCGGCGAGCAAACCTGCCGGACAGCGACACTCGACGTGCCACGACCACCCGACGCCCCGAATACCACAGACTCGATGTCACTGTCAGTGATGTCCGGGGAAGGACTACCGCACACAGACCACCCAGTTCCTCGTGGGGCGCCACACCAGCGACAGAACAGACCACCAGCGGGGTGACGACCAGCCCGTACCTGTCGCGGACAGGCGACCAAAACCTTCCCGCGACGATGTAAACCGGGCGTTGGACGCCGCCAGTGCCGCCGCTGACCCCGTCTCCTGGAGCGAGGCTCGCAGCTCGCTGTTCGGCGGCTCGACGCGTCGTACGGCCGAAGCCGCCAGGGTCACGCCGCGCACGGTGCAGCGCTGGATCGCGGCGGAAGAAGGCCGCTCATCACAGTCGAGAGGGAAGCGCGCCGCGACTAACGAACCTCAGCCGGCGGGCCGCCCTGGAGTGAGTGCGCGACGGGGCACCGGTGTCTTACTCGTTCGCCGGCGAAATCGGGGGACTCCGTTCTGGTGGCCGGCGGGGTCGGCAAGGCCGGTACTGATCACTCGCGCTGAGCTGGGCCGTTTGAGACCACGCATCGGACACAGCCGGGACTTCCACCGTCCGTGATCGGCTTCAATCGGACTGTTCGCATACGGTGCGGTGACATAGCAGGCGGCGGGCAGGAACTCATCGAGCACGCGGCGGCGACGCATCAGCACGGCCTGCCCCACACCCGCCAACGCAACAGTGCCGGTTCGAGTGCTCAGTGCTGGCGCTTCGCCGAGATCTGGCGGACGACCTCGATGTCCTTGGCGTCCTGCGCGCTGCCGCGTATCAACTTGTATTTCTCGATGATGTCCAAGCCGACCACAGGCACGCCGTCCACCGTCCAGACGCCGTCGCCGAATTCCCCCAGCCCTCCCCCGTTGGCGAGGAGGTCCAGCTGGAACATGCCGAGCTGAATGGTCCGGTGGTTAGCTGTCATCGTGGGCTCCCCCGGGCGCCCAGTGACGGCGAGCTTGACGTCGTAGTGCCACGCGTTCAGGTTCGCCACCACGACATCGATGTCCCCGGGATGGCGGAACGGAACCTCGTAGTGGTGCGCCCAGCAGGCCAGCGCGGCGCTGCCGGTGAGCGCCCACTTCCCGTTCTGTGTCTCGTGCTCGCGGAAGAACTGCACGAGCGACGGGACGCCGTTGATCGTCCTCGTCTGATCCATCTGCAAGTTGTCGTAAAACTTGGTGCTTGCATGGTAGGCGTCCAGGTCTGTCACTGGGACTTCGTAGATCTTGTTCGGCTTAAGGTCGAAGCGCACCCGGATGTGCGTGGCCGTGTAGGGGTCGGTGACGCTGCCGACCGCCAGGTAGAACGGGTCATCCGGATTGCTAACGATGACCCTCGTGTCCTTTTGTGTTCCAGCATCTATCGCCCGCTGCACCACACCCAGAAGGTGGGCGGTCGCGCGGTTCCCGGCGGTCTGCTGCAGGCGTAGGACTTCGTGCTGGAGCGTGCCGGAGCGCCGGGGCGGCGTGGGGGCGCGAGCGGGTGCGACGGCCGCCGGAAGACGATCATGGCGCATAGCTCGGACACTACGCGTGACCGCCGGTTGCGGTAAGCCGTCGCCCCGCCCTTGTCACCCGCTTGGCGGGATATTTTCGGCCACTTGCCAGAGCGGGGTAAACCGAGTAGTTCTTCGGTGGCTTGGGCGACGACTTGGGGGCTGGGGTGAATGTAGCGCATGGTGGTGCGGGAATTGGAGGTGCCCGCTGAAGCCGACTCATTGCACCGACCGCGCTGCCACCGCGTGACGTGTGCGCGAGCGAGCGCGACCTGTCGTGGTGCCGTCCCCTGACCGAGACCGAGCAAGGCGCCCGGTACGTGATCGGGCTGGACAAGCACGGCGCCTACCCCGGTGTCATGAGATCACTCACGCTCGGCATGGGCGACCCGCAGCACCACCCGGAGGGCCGCTACGACCGACGCCTACCCGGCCGGCACCGCGTGACCGAAGTGATCCCTGCCCCGGACCGTGACAAGCTGCTGCCGGGCCCCATGACCGGAATGATGCGCGACGGGCAGTGGCGCTGCACGGAGACGCTGCGTTACGCCGCTGAGCAGGGCGTCCGGTGTCTTGCGGCGATCGCCGCCCGCAGCTCGCCCAGGTCTCCGGGTTATTGCTGTCCACTGTGTGGAAGCTGACGATGAGCGGCCCGAATCGCTCTTGTAACCGGATTTCGTCATCGATGAGACGCGTGAGGACGGGCCACCATGGGTAGTGACGACATGAACGCGGGCATCGACGCCGACGCGGTGCTGGATCATTGCCAACCACTGCTCGACCTGCCGGCCTCGGGTCCTTCCCGAGGTTTCCATACCACCAGGTAGACTGCTGGCGCGGTAAAGGACAGCTGGCGGGTTGGCCGCCGAAGTCCCAGCCATTCAGTGTGATCGCCTGGCCGGCGTGCTCCACCTCGACGGGCGTGATCTGCAACCCATGAGGATCTGCAACCCATGAGTCTGGCTGCGATGCTCGACCCACGGCTCGCCGCGTAGGGCCGCCAGCAATGAGCTCTTGCCCACCGCGCCCTCGCCTACCAGTACCAGCTTCACTTCGGCGAGCTGTATCCCCTCAGTGTCGATGAGGCGAAGGACCGCCAGCAGCTCCGCTATTCCCTCGGCGGCAGCAGCCAGCATCTCCGGCGGCAGCGAAAATTACCTGCGATGCCCAGGACCGCCAGCTCGGTCAGCACGCCGAGACCTGTCGGCAGCGCGCTGAGCTGGTTGCCGACCAGGGTGAGCTGGGTGAGCGCGGTGAGGTTGCCCAGCATGTCGACCAGGGCAGGTAGATCTCCATCGCTCAGACCGAGGCCGGACGGATCGAGCCAACTGGTACAGCCAGCGCTGTCGATTCGGCGTACGGCCTCTCGAAACGCCTGATGCGGCATGGACATGAAGAGCCCGCGCCGCGCAGCAACCCCGGCCACTACAGCGGTCATGACGGCTTCGGGGTCCATTTGTCGAGGTTCCACCACAGCGCGTGCAGCAGCCCGTGGTCGTGCGGCTCGACCTGTGGGACCTGGCCGTTCCACTTGTCCCGCAGCACGTAGGTGTGGTCGAGGAACACCAGGAACGCCAGCCCGGGTCGGCCAGGTAGGCGGTCTGGAAGTCGTTATAGGCGCGCTTGCGCACGGCCGGTTCGAGGCTGCGCCGGGCGGTGTCCAGCGCGGTATCGACGGTCGCATTGTGGTACAGCGTCATGTTGACGTAGCCGGGCTGGCCGATGTAACGGGAGTTCAGCAACGTGTATATGGCGCTGTCCGGGTCATACGGGTCGCCGCCACCCCAGATCGCGGCGGCCTCCTTCTGCCGCTTGAGCATGATCCGGAAGACGGCGTTGGGGTCATACCACTGGCTCAGGTACGGCGAGATCGACGTCCCCGCGGGCTTGCCGGCACCGGCGAGCACCGTGTCGATCATCGCCTGCCGGTCGACCACGACGTTGATGGCTTGGCGCACCTTGGTGTCGGAGGTGAACGGCAGCGCCGAGGGGATCCCCAGACCCCGGTAGTCAGCCGACTGCGACTGCACCATCTGGTAGCCGGCGCGCCCGGTGTACGTCTTGGCCAGCTTCGGCGGCAGCACCGTGGCGTCGAACTCGCCGGCCGCCTCCGGGTGGCCCGGGCGTTGTCGTCGGTCACGAACACCACCGTCGCGGTCTTCACCGCCGGCGCTCCATCCCAGTAGCGCTCCTTGGTCTGGAGCACCATCCGATCGCCCTTGCGCCACTCGGCCACCGGGTAGGGACCGGTCCCCACCGGGGCGGTGTTGAACGGTGCGGTGTTGATATCCCGCCCCTCGAAGGCATTACGCGGCACGATGCCCAGCAGCAGCCGCTGCGCGAACGGCGCGTACGGGTACTTCAACCCGAACACCACGGTCCGCTCGTCCGGCGCACTGACCTGCGCCAACGCGTCGTAGTGCGACGCGATCGTGGTATCGACCTTCGGGTCGAGCACGGACTGGAAAGTGAACACCATGTCTTGGGCGCTCAGCGGCGTACCGTCGGAGAACGTCACGTCCGGGCGCAGCGTCACAGCCCAGGTCAGCCCGTCCGCCGACGCGGTCGGCAGCTGCTCAGCCAACGCCGGCACCAGCGCGAGACTCGCGTCCCGGGACACCAACCCGTCGAAGATCTTCGACGCCCCGTCCGGGGCGAACCCGAGAATCGGGTTCAGGTTGTCCGGCTCCGAACCGGCCCCGATCACGATTGACCGGCCATCCGACGAGGCGACCGGCCCGCTGGGCGCCGAACAGGCCCCCACCAGCACGAGCAACGTCACATACAGGACCAACCGGCGCCACGGCATGACCACGCGCTAAACAGTCATACAAATATCTGGCAACAGCCATTCGACCTAAACAGTGCTGTCGGGGATGCTTGAACAGGGCCGCCGGGGACAACCCCTACGCTCTGGCTTCCGCCGCAGCCATCGGCCGGTCGTGGGCTGGGCAGCGGATCGGCGACCGGATCAAGCTAATACGGACCGCAGCGACCTGGTCGCAGTCGGCGACGTCGGTGGGGATGGCCGGGGCCTGGCGAATTTTTCTGCGGTACGGGTCGGCTTGCCATCGACTCATCGCCTCCATCGAGCTGTCATCCAGGATCGTCACGGTGGTGTCGGCGCCGATGACGGCAAGATCGATTTCGGGTTATCCGGGAGCGTCTTCATCCGATGTGACGTCACGTCGGCCTCCGGAGTGGTGGTGGACAGTCTGGCCCCCCGTCACGGGTGCGCTGTGCCGGGCGCGCGAGCCGAATTGCCACGCGGCCCGACGGCCAGTTCTTACGGCGCGACATCCCATCGCATTACGGATATAAGGGGCGGATGCCACCTTATCTCATGGACAGGACTTGTCGTTGTTTTGTAAGAAGCTCCGCTTGCGGCGGGCGAGAGTTCATAGTACAACTACCGTGGATTCGCCGGACGACCGTCACGAGTTGAGAGCCGCTTCGGGGCTTAACTCTCGCGAGCGCGGGTACGCGCCCAGCGTCGCCCAGGAACAGGAAGCTCCTGGGGAAGGAGACAGGGGAGCCTAGCGATCGGTGGAGGAGGGTGCTAAACCCTCGCACAGTCTCGGCGCTGGCCACACTCCCATCAGCCGGCGGCGTCGGCGATGGTGCTGACCCAGCTACGTCGGCCCGTACGCGGTGACGTTCCGGCGGTAGGTCAACGGCAACGGCCCCCGACCCGTGATGACCGACCTAGCCGGCTATGCACACAGCTCCAGCACATCCCGGCCGCAGGGCTGCCCGTGCGTGAGGTTGAGTTGATCTCTCAGAAAGCAGGAAACGATGGCTGTCGGATACGAACTCCGGGGAACTGTCGACAAAGGAGAAGGAATTTTCGCCACCCGATCCTTCCAGATCGGTGAGACGGTAATGGTTGGTATCATCGACCGCGAGGTTGACCGCAACCACTCCCACGCCTCCCAGATCGGCGACGAACGCTTTGTGATACACGGCGGTCTTATCCCCAAGGTGAACCACTCGTGTGACCCGAACTGCGGGATTTTCCTCAACGCCGGCGGTGCGCACGACATCGTTGCCCGTAAATCCATCGCCGCCGGCCAGGAGATCGATTTCGACTATGCCATGCGGAACTACACGGTTGAGTACTTCCCGGCTTGCTGCCGGTGTGGCTCGCCTCTCTGCCGTGACCGCATCACCGGGTGGAGGAATTTACCCGCCCAGCGCAAAGCGGACTACCGCGGCTTCGTCGCTCCCTACCTCATGGACATCGATAAGCGCGCCGCCGGCACTTTGCTTTCTCCGCCACCCGCGCCGCCCCACCGGCTCCACGTCGTGCCATAAGGAGCCGCGAGCTAATCGCGGTCAGCGACCGCGATCGTGCCCGGTTGGGACAGTCTCACGTGAGCTCGACCATGGCCGTCTACCCGGGTCATGATCGCTGATCGGGTAGCGTGAGCCGCGCTCAGCGCGGGTAGTTCTTCCTAAATAGCGATCATGGGAGAGAAGGGTGCGTCCCGGCGGGTCGGCGCACGGTCTAGGAGCCGACCGGAAAAAGTGGCTGGTCAGAAGTGGTGTCCACGAAAGCTCGGCGGACGGATCTCGAGCTACACCCGCACGAGAACTCTGCTCGAGTCTCGAACTTCCAGCCACCGCGGGGCCAGGCAGCCCCGCGGTGGCGCGCCAGGTCAGCAGATGGCGTGTGGCCATCCAAGGGCGCCGGTACGACACCGGCATCTACGGCGTCGGGGTCGGCGTCTTGGCCTACACCTTCGGGCTACGGCACGCCTTCGACGCCGACCACATCGCCGCGGTCGACAACACCACCCGCAAGCTGATGTCCGACAACGCGGAGACGCATAACCCGCGCAAGCCGCTCTCGGTGGACTTCTGGTTCTCCCTGGGGCACTCCACGATCGTGTTCATGCTGGCCTTCCTGCTCTCGGTCGGGGTGAAGGCGCTGGCCGGGCAGGTCGAGAACGACTCCTCCGAACTGCACTCGATCACCGGCGTCATCGGCGCATCGGTATCCGGCGTGTTCCTGTGGGTCCTGGGAATCCTCAACCTCATCGTCCTGATCGGCATCATCAAGGTCTTCCGTAGGATGCGCGGTGGCGTCTACAACGAGCAGGAGCTGGAGGATCAGCTCAACAAGCGCGGCTTCATGAACCGCTTCCTGGGCGGCCTGACCAAGTCGGTCCGCAAGCCCTGGCACATCTACCCGATCGGCGTGCTGTTCGGGCTGGGTTTCGACACCGCAACCGAGGTCGGCCTGCTGGTGCTGGCCGGTGGGGCAGCGGCGTTCAGCCTGCCCTTCTACGCGATCCTGACCCTGCCGATCATTTTCGCCGCCGGGATGTGCCTGATGGACACCACCAACGGCGTCTTCATGAACGCCTCCTACGGCTGGGCCTTCGCCAAGCCGGTCCGCCAAGGTCTTCTACAACATCACCATCACCGCGTTGTCGGTGGCCGTCGCGCTGATCATCGGCACCATCGAGCTGATCGGGGTGCTCGACGACCAGGCCGGCATCGACTCCGGGCCCCTCGCAGCGATCGGGTCGATCCCGCTGGACTACGCCATCGTCGCCCTGTTCGTCGTCGCGTGGCTCATCGCGTTGTCTGGCCGTCGTGGTCACGCTCGGGCAGCGGGCCGGCCGGTTCGTGGCGACTCGGCTGGTGCTCGCTGGGGTGGCGGTCGGTTACCTGCTGTTCGCGGCAACCAGCTACCTGCAGGTCATCGCCAACCCCGAAGAGTTGCGAACCGTGGTGTTCTGGCTGTTCGGCAGTGTTGCAGGCGCCGCGTGGGATCAACTGCTACTGCCGGCGTTGTGCCTGGTGGGAGTCACGACCTGGGCGGTGGCGCAGGCTCGGCGGCTCAACGCACGGTCGAGCAGGGTTCCCGGCCGGTCGTGCGCGCTGTCGTGCGCGCGGTCGACCGCCAGGATGCGGCCCTCGGGCCGCACGACCCGCCGCCATTCGTCTACCGCGACAACAGGTTCGAGCAGGGTCCACAACAGCAGGCTTGCGACCGCGTCGAAGGTGCCGTCACCGAACGGCAGCCGTTCGGCCAGGCCCACGTGCAACTCGATATCGAGTCCGGCCTGGCTGGCTTTCATTCGGGCGAGGCCTCCCCGTAGCTTCCAGAGAAAAAACAACGATCTGGGTTGGGCACCGCGTTTGGGGGTCGGCTGTGCTACCGCAGGTGGGACCGTAGGGTGTTCCGGCGAGCTGCGGGATCGCGTTCGGCTTGC
>JBOHGE010000057.1:0-35149 GCA_050700055.1 Pseudonocardiaceae bacterium | reverse complement strand
ACCATCTTCGCAGCTTCGTCCTTGTACTCAGGAGTGAACGACCGACGATTCTTCGGCACGTAATTCCTCTCTTCCGGAAAGGGAACCCTAGTGGGTTCACTGTCCGGAAGATCCGGGACCCCTCAGTCCGCGTCTTGGTCTAATAGGCAACGAGCATGAGCGCCTTGCGTCGGAGATCGACTTGATTATCCACAACGGTGCGCACGTGGATGCGTTACATTCCTATGAGACGCTCGAAGCCGCCAACGTGAAGGGAACCCGGGAGTTGCTGTTGCTTGCCGCAACAACCTGGCGCAAGCCACTGCGCTTCGTCTCGACCAGCTCAATCGCGGGATACCACCCCGCGGCGTCGAGCAACCGGTCGGGCTATCTGGAAAGCAAATGGGGAGCAGAACGAGTCGTCGCTGAGGCACACGCGCACGGCATTCCAGCTACGATCTACCGCGTCCCCAGACTCACCGGCGACAGTAAAACCGGGCGGGGCAATAACCGCGATATCCTCTCGCGCACGATCCGGTGCATCCTCGAACTGGGCACAGCACCCGATGTTGAGATGTCCGAGGACTGGATACCCGTCGACGACGCGGCGCGACTGCTGATCGGGCACGACCCTGCGTACGGGAGTTCATTCGTCTTGACCGCGCAACGTCAGGTGTCGTTGAGAGAGATCGTCGAGCAAGCCCGCCGAATCGGCCATCACATCGAGTACAAACCCAGCTCCGAGTGGCGCCGCGATCTCGCGTGCCGATCTGTTGAGGAGTACGCGGTGCTGGCCGCAGTGCTGGCCCCCAGCTCGGCCGGCGAGCCGCCTGACAACAGCAGTCCAACGCCGCGGACCAAGGAACCCCTCGACGGCTTCGTTCCGATCGTCGCGCACGGCGTGACCGAACAGATACTGCGCCAGTACCTGCGCACCATGAGCCTGGCTCACCGGATCAACTGACCCGCCCACCGTGACTGGGTTCGGGTATCGCGGGGTGGTCCATGGTGGCTCGGCCGACGACGGAGTAGAGGACGTCGTTGGGGCCGTCGGCGATGCGAAGTCCTCGGATGTCGCGGAGGAACCGTTCGAATGGTTGGTGGATGGCGTAGCCTTCGGCGCCGAACAGTTGGATGGTGGTGTCGAGGGCGTGGAAGGCGACATCGGTGGCCAATGCTTTGGCTCCGCAGGAATCCACCATGTCGGTATGGCCGTGGTCCATCCGTTCCAGCAGGGCAAGGCACCACGAGATCGTCGAGTCGACCTGGACAGCCGCGTGGCCCAGCCGATGGGCCGCGACCGGGATATCGGCCAGCCGGCGGCGGCCGATCCATCGAGAACGCAGCCGCTGGCGGGCGCTTCCGATCGCCCCCAGTGCCGCGCCCAAACAGGCCAGGCCCATCAACAAGCGCCACTTGGTGAAGTGCTGATCGAAGATGTCCCGTCCGGCGTCGGGGTGACCCAAAAGAAACGTCTTGTCCAGCTCGACGTCGTCGAAATGCAGGTAGCCCCAGCTCCACCCGCGCATTCCCATCGGCTCGACGTGCTCTCGGACCACGCCGGAGGTATCACCAGGAACCCAAAAAGCGCAGAGCGGGTCGGTGCGCTGCGCGTCGGTGGTCAGCTCGTCGCCCCTGCCCGGCGGGGAGAACTTGGCGAAGACCACGAAGCCCACTGACTCGTCGATCCGGCTGAGCAGGCCCTTGGACCCGGTCAGAACCCACCGGCGGCCACGCTGGGCCACCCGACAGCTCAAGCCCGCCAGATCGGTGCCACCACTGGGTTCGGTACTGGCCACCCCCACCAGCTGACCAGACCCCAGCACACCGTGGACCACCTGATCGGCCAACCCGGGTTGGCCGTGTCGCACCACCATCTCGGCGTGTCCGAGCCCGAACACCTCCCGCGCGTCGGGATCACGCATACCGGCCGTCAACGTCGCCACCCCCAACGCGAGGTTACCCAGCCCCAACCCACCACGCCGGCAGTCCAGATCCACCCCCACCAACTCAGCCTTCGCCGCATTCGCCCGAAGCTGAAGCCACTGCCCAGGACCCAACTCCACACCCGGACACTGATCGAGCTGCTCCCCCAGAAAGACATCGACACACGCCGCATAAGACAACAGATCTTCCCGATGCGAAAGGTACCGATGAATGACTTCTACGGCATACATGGGGTTCCCCAGGATTGTTGTGTTCGGTGTCGTCGTCGTACAAGGGTCATCGATACCCGGCGGAGATCATCAGCCACTGTGTGGCTGTGCTACCGGTTCCCCGCCGAGCTTGTGGTAGATCGATTAGACGATCATGAAACGTGGCGTGCTGGTCATCCAGGAAACCAAACACTACTGCTATATGTATGGATCGACGGTGTGTGATATAGGGCAGAGCTCAAAGATCACCTCGCCTACTGCAATATTGATCCAGTGCTTGTCAAGTAACCGCCAGCCACCCTCTTCGAACACGGACTCCCAGTCCGCGATAGTGGGTAAGAAAGCTCCCATCATGTCGTGCGCTAATTCGAAGCCGAGCGTGAACACGGGCAAGTCGCGGTCGGCGACTCCGTCCGTCCGTGTGGCATCGCCGAGCAGGAATCTGCGGACGTTCGGAAACAGCGAACTCAAGTGCCGGAGAGCGTTCACGCACTGCCGTCTCGGCCAGAAGTCGTGGCCCATCATGAAACACGTGAGAAGCTCGACGTCGGTAAATGCTGGACGTCGCTCCATCGTCAGCACGTCTGCCTCCAGAAAGATCACGCGATCGGCCAGGCCAGCGTTTTCGGCTTCTACCGCAGCCACTTCTAGTGAGGGTCGAGCGATGTCGATTCCCAGGCCGCGTGTTCCCGAATAATGACGAAGGATCTGCATTACTCGTTCGCCGCTTCCACAACCCAGATCCGCCACGACGGTGGGATCGAAGTCCAGCCCGTCGATTGCCTTCCAAAACCACGGGTCATAGCAGAAAGTGTTGATCTCGCGGCAGGCGAACGCGATCGCGGCCGAGTCCCGTTGGTAAAAATCGCCGATCCGGTTCTCTGTACGGAGCACGGTCGGCATCTGTCTGAAGAGCTCCGCGCTACCCCTGGCCAGCCAGTGAAAAAAGGACCGCGTCCGGTACACTTCGTCGAAGTTCGCGGCCGGAACCACCTTGGTGTCGTCGCGTTCTATGACGTCCACGGCGGCCAACGCCCGGAGCATCCCCAGGGTCGATGGCAAGTCAAGCCGCCGGCTGGTGGCGAATTCGCGCGCGTCCAGCACGCCACGCTCGTTCAACTCGTCCAGCGCACCGAGTTCCCAGGCCGCACTAATCGCTGACGCCGCTACCGCCGAGTTGTAGATGTGCGCCGTCGCCTTCCCGGCGTCGTTGCCCTTGATTATGTTCACATCTATTGTCCCATTCAGTTGAAATTCGACAGGAAAACTCTGGACGCAGCGGCCAGGGATGTCACGGTTAGTGTGTCAGTCGGTCTGGGCTCATGGTGCGCAGGTACTGACACAGCATCTGATCGGTTACGCCGGGCGCGACGATCGGAACGAAGCCGTCGAGGGGTTCCTTGGTCCGTGGTGTTGGGCTGCTCTTGTCAGGCGGGTCGCCGGCCGAGTTGGGAGACAGCACCGCGTACAGTACTTCGTACTCCTCAACAGATCGGTATGCGAGGTGACGGCGCCATTCGACGCTTGGTTTGTACTCGATGTGGTAGCCGATTCGGCGAGCTTGTTCGACGATCTCCGTTAACGACACCTGACGTTGCGTGGTCATGATGAACGAACCACTGTCCCCGGGGTCGTGCTCGATCAGCAGTTGTGCTGCGTCGTCGACGGGTATCCAGTCCTCGGACAGTTCATCATCGGGTGCTGTGCCCAGCTCGAGGATACAGCGAATCGTGCGCATGAGAATATCGCGGTCGTTGCCCCGCCCGGTTTCGCTGTCGCCAGTGAGTCTGGGGATGCGATAGATCGTAGCTGGGATGCCGTGCGCCCGTGCCTCGGCGACGACTTGTTCGGCTCGCCACTTGCTTTCCAGATAGCCCGATCTGTCGCTCGACGCCGCGGGGTGGTATCCCGTGAGCGAGCTGGTCGACACAAAGAGTAGCGGCTTGCGCCAGGTTGTCGCGGCAAGCGAGAGCAACTCGCGAGTTCCATTCACGTTGGCAGCTTCGAGCGTCTCATAAGAATGTAACGCATCCACGTTGGCGCCACTATGGATAATCAGGTCGATCTCATCAGCCAGGCACTCATGCTCATTGTCTGCTAAACCAAGAAGTGGACGCCCCAGATCACCCACGACGACACGAATCCGATCCCAGGAAAAGGCACCCTCCGATAACCCATAGTGCTCAAGATTCGCTCCAAGCCTGTCCCATGCCTGCCTAGTGTTGCTCGCTCGCACCAGGCAGTGCACCACGCCTGGGTGCCGGGCCAGAGCCGCGCGCAGCAAAAAAGCCCCGAAAAATCCCGTTGCGCCGGTGAGCAGCACGTTATCCCCATAGCGGCGGGTGAGCGGCGGGAGAGGCTCAGGCCAAGGCAGCGACTTCCGCTTGCGCTGGCCACCGACGCTGGGTATGGGCAGCTGATCTGGCTCAGCACTCTCTGGGAAGGTTCGTCCGGGAGTCACGACAGCTGCGGCTAGCTCACCGACTGTCTGGCACCGGAACAACTCACGCAGGGGAATGTCCCGCTCGAACACCTCACGAAGCCGGAAAATCAGGCGGGCGCCGAGCAACGAATCGCCACCGAGGTGGAAGAAGTTGTCTTCCCGCCCAACCCGTTCCAGCCCCAGAACCTGCGCCCACACACGCGCCATCGTCACCTCCACGATATCCCGTGGGGCCACGAACCCGGTGCGAACCTCCCTACCCTCAGGCAGCGCCTCGTGATCCAGTTTGCCGCTGGGCGTCAACGGCAACTCATCAAGCACCACGAACGCTGCGGGCACCATGTACTCAGGCAGACGCGCACGCAGATACTCACGCAACAAATCCACCTGGACGACACCGCCCACAGCCGGCACCACGTACACGACCAGTCGCTGGTCCCCCGACCTGTCCTGACGTGCGATCACCGCAGCCTGCGCGACATCAGGACGCCCAGTGAGCACAGCCTCGATCTCGCCTGGCTCGACCCGGAACCCACGGACCTTGATTTGATCATCAACACGGCCGACGAACTCCAGCTGCCCCTCAGCACGCCAGCCGACCAGATCCCCGGTGCGATACATCCGAGTCCCCGCCGCGCCATAGGGGTCAGCGACGAACCGCTGCGCGGTCAGACCAGGCTGGCGCACATAGCCTCGCGCCAACCCCGCCCCAGCGATATACAACTCACCGACCACTCCCGGAGCCACCAGCTGCAAACCAGCGTCGAGCACATACACCCGGGTGTTGGTGATCGGCCGACCGATCACCGGCGACGACCCGTGGCCAATCCGCGCCACGAGCGCATCGACCGTACATTCAGTCGGCCCGTAGAAATTGAACCCCTCAACCCCGGCCACCGACCGTAGCTGGTCCCACAACTGCCCAGAAATGGCCTCCCCCCCGACCACAACTACCGACGGCCGCCACCGGCTGTCACCCAGCAACCCCCTCGATACCAGCAACTGCACATACGAGGGCGTGGCGTCAACACAATCGATGCGCTGCCCGACGACGTAGGCCACCAACCCATCCGGATCCGTCCGCGTCACCTCGTCAATCACATGCAACTCATGACCGTCGAACATCCACAACAACGGATCCCACGACGCATCAAACGCGAACGACGTTGTCTGCGCAACCCGTAACCGACGACCCCCCACCGCCACCACCGAACGCGTGAACACACTCCCACGATGACTATCGAACAAATTTGCCACACTGTGGTGGCAGACCAGCACACCCTTGGGAACACCGGTGGAGCCCGAGGTGTATATTACATACGCTGGATGTCGGGAGGTCAGGGGAATAGTACGGTCAGCGTTAGTGGGATCAGTATCCGTCCAGTTTTCCAGCGCTGTGGCAGTGTCGGGGTCATCCAGCACCAGTCGGGCAGTCGGGCCGGCGTCGGGCAGGCCGTCTTCGATCTCGGTGGTGGTCAGCAGCAACGTTGGTCGCGTATTGTGGAGCATGAACCGGGTCCGCGCAACCGGGTACTCCGGATCCAGTGGCAGGTAGCCCGCTCCCGCCTTGAGTACCGCCAGAAGCGATATCACCAGCTCCGGTGAGCGAGGCAACGCTAACGCCACGAACTGCTCAGGACCCACACCCCGGGCGATCAACGCGTGCGCGAGCCGGTTGGCTCGAGCGTTGAGCTGGGCGTAGGTCAGCGTGACCTCCCCGAAGACCACCGCCACCGCATCCGGCGTGGCCTGCACCTGAGCCTCGAACAACACCGGCAAACCAGTCTGAGCCACCGGCACCGCGGTGTCGTTGTAATCGACCAACAACCGGGTGCGCTCGTGGGTGGTGAGAATATCGATCCGATTGATCGGCCGGTCCGGATCAGCGACCACCCCTTCTAACAACCGTACCCACCGCGCGAAGAGCGCCGCGACCGTGGAGGGGTCGAACAGGTCGCTGCTGTACTCGACGACCCCGTCGATACCATCAGGGCTACCGTCTGGGTTGCGCCGCTCGCGCAAACTGAAAGCCAGGTCGAACTCGGCGGCCCCAGTCAACACCGGCACGACGGACACCCCCAGACCGGGCAGCTCGAAACCGGCCAGGGGAGCGTTCTGCAACGCCAACAGCACCTGAAACAGCGGGTGGTGCGCTAACGACCGAGTCGGGTTGAGGACCTCAACGAGATACTCGAAGGGGACGTCCTGGTGGGCGTAGGCGCCCAAGGCGGTCTCGCGTACCCGGCCCAGCAACTGCGTGAAGGTAGGGTTACCGGAGGTATCGGTGCGCAACACCAAAGTGTTGACGAAAAACCCCACCAGCTCGTCCAGCGCCTGGTCGGTACGCCCCGCGATCGGGCTACCCACCGCAATGTCATTGCCCGCACCCAGCCGCGACAACAAGACAGCCAACCCGGCATGCAACACCATGAACACGCTCGTCCCGCTGCGGCGGGCCAGATCCACCAACCCCTGATGCAACGTCGCATCCAGCCGAACAGCCACCCGACCGCCCCGATAAGAGGCCACCGCCGGGCGGGGGCGGTCGGTGGGCAGCTGCAACTGCTCGGGCAACCCGGCCAGTGCCTCGGCCCAATAGGCCAGCTGGCGGGCGAACACGCTGTCAGGGTCAACGTGATCGCCGAGCAGCTGGTGCTGCCACAACGTGTAGTCGGCGTACTGCACCGGCAACGGCGCCCACCCCGGAGCCTCGTCTTTGCAGCGGGACGCATACGCCCGGGCCAAATCTCGTGACAGGGGACTCATCGACCAGTCGTCACCGGCGATGTGATGGATCACGATCAGCAACACATGCTCATCGGGCCCCAGCATGAATAGTTCGGTACGTAGTGGTGGCTCGGTGGCAAGGTTGAATCCGCGTTGAGCCGCAACCGCTAACACGTCAGACAGCTCGGGCTCGCTGGTAGGGGTGACAGACAACGAGGGGCGCGCCGCATCGACGTCGAGGACCTGCTGATGGGGCATGCCATCAAGCTGGGGGAAGACCGTGCGCAAACTCTCATGCCGGGCCACGACATCCGCGAGCGCGGCGTGCAACGCCTGGCGATCCAGCTTTCCAGACAGGCGCAGTGCCAGTGGCATGTGGTACGTGGCGCTCGAGTCTTCTAGTTGGTCGACGAACCACAGCCGGCGTTGCGCGAACGACAACGGCATCACATCACGACGCTCACCCGCCGTCAACGCCAACCGCGCCTGCCCAGCACCGTCTAGGCGTGTTGCCAGCCCGGCCACTGTCGGAGTCTCGAACAGGGCGCGCAGCTCCAACTCCACACCCAACGTGGCCCGGACCCGGGCAACCAGACGGGTGGCCGACAGCGAGTGCCCACCAAGATCGAAAAAGTCGTCATCGACACCGACCCCGGCGAGGCCCAACACCTCAGCGAACAGCTCACCCAACAGCTGTTCTTGCGGTGTTCTGGGCGGCCGACCGGCCTCAACAGGCCCGAACGCCGGGGCGGGCAACGCGTCGCGGTCCAGCTTCCCATTCGGCGTCGACGGGAGATGGTCCACCACGACCAGTGCGGCTGGAATCATGTACTCAGGCAGACACTCACGCAGATACTCGCGCAGCAGATCCGGTCGACAACCATGACCATCGGCAGCCACCAGATAAGCGACCAGCCGCTTGTCTCCGGGCCGGTCTTCACGGGCAATCACCGCTGCCTGCGCGACGTCAGGATGCGCCGCCAGCACCGCCTCGATCTCACCCGACTCAATCCGGAAACCACGAATCTTCACCTGATCATCAGCGCGACCGACGAACTCCAACTCCCCGTCAGCACGCCACCGCACCAGATCACCCGTCCGGTACATCCGAGCCCCCACCGGCCCGTACGGATCCGCCACAAACCGCTGCGCCGTCAATCCCGACCGGCGCAGATAACCCCGCGCCAACCCCACACCACCGACATACAACTCACCCACCACCCCCGATGGCACCAACTGCAACTCAACACCAAGCACATACACCCGAGTGTTGAAAATCGGCCGACCAATCGGCGGAGGCAGCGGCGTCGCGGTTGACAGCGGACTGCTCAACGTGGCGAAGTAGGTAATCTCGGTGGGACCGTAGCCGTTGATCATCCGCCGATCCGTCGACCAGGTGGCCACCAACTCCGGCGGGCACGCCTCACCGGCCACGACCACCGTCACCGCCGGCGGCAGACCATCCTGGGCCAGCAGTACTGCCAGCGTCGACGGTGGCAACGTCGCATGCGTCACCCGCTGACTTCTCACCAGCGCGAGCAGCGGAGCTCCTGGCAGCAGCTGGTCTTTGGGAGCTACCACTAGCGCCGCTCCTGACAACAGGCCCAGGCACAGCTCCGCGAATGACCCGTCGAAGCTGGGTGAGGAAAAATGGAGTACCCGACTGTGGGCACCGACCCCGAAATGTTCGATCTGGGCCGCGGCTCGACTGGAGACGCCGGCATGGCTGACGACAACGCCTTTGGGTTGACCGGTGGAACCAGAGGTGTAGATCACATACGCCGGGTGCGCGGGGGCGAGGGGGGTGGTGCGGTCGGTGTCGGTCGGATCAGTGTCCGCGCAACCACGCAACATCTCGGTGGTGTCGGAGTCACCGATCACCAGCCGGGCGGTCAGGTCGGCGTCGGGCAGACAGCCTCCGGTCTGGGTGGTGGTCACCAACAGGGCTGGTTGTACGTCGTGGAGCATGAAGCTGATCCGCGCGGGTGGGTAATCTGGATCCAGCGGCAGGTAGGCAGCGCCGGCCTTGAGCACTGCCAAGATCGCGATCACCTGTTCCGGTGAGCGTGGCAGCGCCAACGCGACGATCTGCTCGGGGCCCACCCCCCGGGCGATGAGCGCGTGGCCGAGCTGATTCGCTTGAGCGTTGAGCTGGTTGTAGGTCACAGTGGTGGCCCCGAACGCCACCGCCACCGCCTGCGGCGTGGCCGCCACCTGAGCCTGGAACAACATTGGTAGGCAGGTCACCGGGATCGGGCGGGCAGTGTCGTTGTAGTCGACCAGCAGCCGGTGGCGTTCTTCGGTGGTGAGGATGTCGATCTGATTGATCAGCCGATCCGGATCAGCGACCGTGATGGTGTCCAACAGATTCAGAAAGCGTTGCTGGTGGGCGGTCAGTTCGTCAGCGCCACACACTTCCGGGTGCGCCCGCAAGGCGACCTGTAACCCTGACCCATCCCTTCTGTCCCACACAAAAAATGATAAATCACCGACCAGTGGAATAGAAATGTTGCGCACGGCGGCACGATACCCGGCGAAACGCAGATCGTAGTCGAAGGACATGATATTAACGACTGGCGCAAAAGATGTCCCCATGTTACCGGACAGTCCAAGGTCCCGATGGAGATCCTCACCCCGGTAACGTTGATGCGCTAGTAGCTCGCCGACTTCCCCCGCCACTTGTCCTACGAGTTCGGACAGACTCATGTTGGGGCGCACCGACAGCCGCAGTGGCAATAAATTGGACACCATGCCGGGTATGCGTTTCAGTGCAGGATCCTGCCGAGCCGCGACCGGCAGGCCGACCACTACGTCCCGCGTGCCGGTCAGGCGGTGCACATAAACCACCGTCGCTGCGATCATGATTCGGGACCAACGTACCCCGGCCCGACGCGCCACTGCTTGCAACCTGTCCCCCGTGGACGACAACGAGGAGACGACTGTTTGATGGAAGAAACTTGCAGGTTTCCGCGATGACCGACCAGTGATACTGACCGGCTCCGGTCGGTCAGCGAATCGCTTCCGCCAATATTCTTGATCATGAACGGACTGTTCAGACACGCGATAGGCCGCATCGCTGTCCAGTAGCTGACGTAGTGAGCCAAACGTATTCCGGTCACCCGCAGGCCCCTGCGTGAGTGCCGTGTACATCACTGCTAACCGTTGCGCAACGAGAGAGCAGCCAAGTCTGTCCATGACGATGTGGTGGTAACTCTGGTACCATAAGAACCGGTCGGCTCTCAATTTGATCAGCGCGAAGCTGAACGGTGCGTCATGGCCGAGATCCATCGGCCGAGCCGCATCCGCTGCCATCCATTCTTGAGCAGCCAGGCGCGGATCAGGTTCTTGGCTGACGTCGAACAGCGACATCAGCCAATCCGGCAACGGCACCAAAATCTGCCGTGGTCCGTCATTGTCTTCGACGAATCGGGCGCGTATCGCGTCGACTTCCCCGACAACCGCCCGCAGTGCCGTCTCGAACAACACCGGGTCAACCGGCCCATATATCTCTATATATTCGCCGAACTTGTAGACCTGGTTCATCCTGTTCAGCCGTTGCTCAGCGAACCATATCTCGCGCTGCGCTGCCGACAACGGCAGGACAGCACAATCTCTACCAGATACTGCCACCTCCCCAGACCTCCCCTGATCGTTTCCGCAGAGGGAACAGCGGTCCGCAACGTCCCCGGTGAACGCGCTTTCGCCCATCACATAGATCCCGTCGGCATGACGGATCGCAGTCGCGTACGCACCAATGGGGCGGTCACGACACCAGCCAACTGTGGATTTACAACAGGCGAGAACGCCTTACAGATCCCCTCCATGGGTGCTCACAGAGTGCTTACGCACATGCGGAATGCTGAATGTGTGCAAGCGGTGAACTTAGTTGATTCGAGCCTAGTCCGACCGCTCCCGACAATCAAGGGTCAGGAAATCTAAGATGGCATCAATGATCGCCCGGCACCCTCAAGTTCATCACTTTGAGTAGTTGCAACAAAAAACAAGTCCGTCTTGACGGATATTATCGCTACCACCTTGGGGGCACGAGCTACTTTTAGTGAAAAAATCATGGATGTTAGGCTTTTTGTCAACCTCCTGGGTGGCACTGCCGGGTCGGCGGTGCCACGCCGTTTCATAGTCTAAACCTATCATTCACCGCGTTCGACCGTTCCCCCAGTAAGGCCCGGCGGACCGACGACACTGAACAGCACCGATTGAAACCGCCAGCCTTATCGGCTGAATTCCGAGAGGAAGGCAAGCAGGGCGTCGACGGTCTGCTGGGGAGCCTCCTCGGGGATGTAGTGGTCCGAGGGTAGGGCCTGGCCCCGGACATCGGTCGCATACCGCCGCCAGACGTCAAGCACGTCGTAGGTCCTGCCGACAAAACTGTGCTGTCCCCACAGCGCGAGTACCGGACAGCTGACCAGGTTCCCCTGTGCCGCATCGGCTTCGTCGTGTTCCAGGTCGACCGACGCTGCGGCGCGGTAGTCCTCACACGAGGCGTGGATGGCGGCGGGATCAGAAAAGCACCGAACGTACTCGGCCTGGGCCTGCGGATCGAACACGGTGCCACCGTGGTGCCGGGTGCTCATCCTGGCGTAGATCCAGAACTCAGGGTCACCGCCGATGAGGTGTTCGGGGATGCCGTTGCCGGTGGCCAGGAAGAACCAGTGGTAGTACCCCAGTCCAAACGCGGCGTCGGCGTGCTGGAACGTGTGGCGGGTGGGCACGATGTCCAGCACGGCCAGGCCCGTGACCGAGTCCGGCTGGTCCAGCGCCAGGCGATGTCCGACCCGCGCGCCACGGTCGTGCCCGACCACCGCCAACCGGTCGAAGCCGAGTTCGCGCATCACCAGCAGCTGGTCGTGGGCCATCGTCCGTTTCGAGTACTCCTCGTGGCCCGGACCGCCAGCGGGCTTGTCGCTGTCGCCATAACCACGCAGGTCGGTGAGTATGACGGTGTGGTGCTCGGCCAGTGCCGGTGCCACCTGGTGCCAGATCAGATGGGTCTGCGGGTAGCCGTGCAGCAGCAGCACTGGCGGGCCGTCCCCACCCACGACGGTGTTGATCCGCACCTTGCCTGCCTGAACGATCTGGCGACGAAACGACGACGGCAAGGGAACGCTCATGTGGGCGGACACTCCTCAGTCGGCGACGACGAATTCCAGCAGCGTGGCGGTGAACTCCGTGGTCGTCGCAGTTCCACCCAGGTCGGGGGTGCGCACGTCGGTCTTGGCGAGCACGGCTTCGATCGCACCGGTCACCGTCGCCGCCGCTTCGGGCAGGCCTAGGTGGTCGAGCATCATGGCGGCAGTCCAGATCGCCCCGATCGGGTTCGCGATTCCCCTGCCGGCGATATCCGGGGCCGAGCCGTGCACCGGCTCGAACATCGACGGGAACTCTCGCTCCGGGTTGATGTTCGCGGCGGGGGCGATGCCGATGCTGCCCGAGATCGCCGCAGCCAGGTCGCTGAGGATGTCGCCGAACAGGTTGGAGCCGACGATGACGTCGAACCGGCCTGGGTTGAGAACGAGTTTGGCGCACAGCGCGTCGATGTGCTCCTGATCCCAGCGCACGCCAGGGTGGTCAGCAGCGCGTTCAGCGACCAGCTCGTCCCAGAACGGCATGGTGTGCACGATCCCGTTGGACTTCGTCGCCGAGGTCAGGTACCCACCACGTCTGGTCGCCAACGAGAACGCGTAGTCGAGCACCCGGGTGACGCCGGCGCGGGTGAACACCGCCTCCTGCACGGCCATCTCATCTGGGAACCCCCGGTTGAACCGGCCACCGATCTCGCTGTACTCGCCTTCGACGTTCTCCCTGACGACGACGAGGTCCACCTCACCTGCGGCGACCGCGCGCAGCGGGCTATCCACGCCGTGGAACACCCTGATCGGCCGGAGGTTGACGTACTGGCGGAAGCCGCGGCGGATCGGGATCAGCAATCCCCACAGTGACACATGGTCGGGGACGCCCGGCTGTCCGACGGCACCGAGGAAGATCGCGTCGTGGCGGCGGATCCGGTCGAGGCCACCCTCGGGCATCATCGCGCCTTCACGCTGGTAGCGGTCACAAGACCAGTCGAACTGGTCATAGCTGAACGTGACCCCGAAACGGCTGCCGACTACGTCGAGCACCGCATAGGCGGCCGGGGTGACCTCTCGCCCGATGCCATCGCCGGGGATCAGGGCAATGCGAAAGGTGGTGGACATGTGCACATAGCAGCAGTTTCCGCCGGACCCGTCCAAGACGAGTCTCCGACAACACTGACAGGCCCAGCCTATAGATCGTTGCCGACCGAGGTGGCGACGTCGAGGAACGCGCCGGCCGCCGGGGTGATGGGTGCTGGTCTGCTGACCAAGGCCACGTCGAGGTACGCCGCCGGTTCCAGGTCCAGCACCAGCGCGCCAGCCCGTTGTGCCAGCGAGGTCCACGAGTCGGCCAGCACGGCCATGCCCACCCCCTTGAGCACCAGCGGCAGGATCGTCTCGCGATGCTCGGACTCGACCACGATCCGCGCCTTGACACCTGCCGCAAGGATGTCGTCGACCAGCTGCCGCATACCTGTACCTTGCTGGCCGACGATCAGGCGCTGGCCCGCGAGCTGCTCATGTCGGACTGGCACCCCCGACGGGAACGGGCCTTCCGGCGGCGTCACCAGCACGAACCGCTGCCGGGTGATCGGGGTGATCACGACCCCGATGCCCGTCACCGGCTCACGGCTGCCGAGCAGCCCCAGTTCCGTGACACCTCCGCGGACCATCTCGATCACGACGCTAGCGGTGAACGCGGCTCGGACGGTCACCAGCACGCCAGGATGCTTCTCGGTGAAGCGACTGATCATGCTGCTGAACGGCTCGACCGACTGCGAGGGCATCGCGGCGATCTCCACCCTGCCGGTCGCCAGCCCGGCGACCGAGTCGACGCTGGCACGCGCCGACTGCATGCCCCGCATCACCTGCCGGGCCGGCTCGACCAGTGCCCGTCCCGCCTCGGTCAGCACTACCCGCCGCCCGACGCGGTCGAACAACGTGGTGCCCAGGTCCCGCTCCAAGGAGCGGATCGCCTGGGACAGCGACGGCTGGGCGAGGTGCAGAGCCTGCGCGGCCCGGTTGACCCCACCGCGGTCGACGACCGCGAGGAAATACTCCAATTGTCGGGCTTCCATATCCAACTTTCACGGTCACGTGTTCAACTTCTAGAGTGCAGCACCGACACTGATGTCCTATGGATGTCAAGCTGCTGACGGCTGCGTTTCGGGTGGGGAGTGATGATCGGGTAAAACTATCGGCAAGGTGGACATCTCACGCTTAATGTCGCGGTGTCCAGAGGTGCCGCAGAGCGCAGCTTCTGATCCAAAGTTGCCGCCAGTGGCACATCCGAAACGGATCCATACCCGTTCCCCTGAGGTAAGCGGGACTGGCGCTTCGGGTAGTTCTTCTTTCGGCACAACGGAGGATGAGCAACGTGACACTCGGACCTCGCCGTTCCATCCGGTCCCCCTCGGCAAGCAGCCGCTCAACTGCCGGAACGAAGGCCGCTGCGCGGTGCGATCTTACTCCGAGTAGTCGTTGCAGCCGCACAGTGTTTCAACTGCCAGTGGCCAATCGGATATTATCGGCACCTTATTCCTGTGGGCATCACTCTGACTGTACCAATTTTGATCATATTTATCATGAACCGGCCTGGTACTTCCAGTACTGCCCCTTGGGTGGTCCCTCCATTGAGGGTTCATGGCCCGGCCTCGACAAACCCGGGACTCTACGGGCACCGTGAGGTCGGGTTCGGGGTTGGTTTGGCCGCCACGGTGAATGCCCTCGGCGAGCTGGCCGAGGGTGAAGGCAAGCAGGGGGAAAGCTTCTCCGCTGTGGGTGTCGTCGACCAGCCGAACCACCAGGCTGGTGTCGACCTTGATCTCGGCCGGTGCGAACCATCGCGAATTGTGTCACCACGGTGACAGACGGTGGGTCTGGCCCGGTCCATCGTCGTCAGTACGCGACACCGCGTCGCGATTGTCACCGAGGAGGACCCGATGGACCACAACCGTCTCCCAGGACACGCTTTCCGGGATAGCTGCCGCGCAGCAGCAGTTCTACCAGGCCATCGCCAGCAAGGCCCAGCAGGCGCTCGGCCAGCAGGGCAGCGTCGCCATCAGCCCGATCCAGACCGGCGGCTTGGGCTTCAACTACGACTACCTCGTCACCAACAACACCGGCTCGAGCATGGTGCGCTCGACCTTCAGCCTGCTCGACAGCACGGTCGTGAACGGCTCGCTGCCCGGCACCGTCGCTCTCGGCGACTCGTTCTCCGGCGCGCTGGGGTTACTGCTGCAGGACATGTCGTGGACGTTGTCCACCGCTGACCAGAACGCGGTGAGCACTGCCACCGGCCGTGCGGCGTCGGCCCAGACGACGCTGCTCACCGAGTACGAGGGCATCTTCGGCCCGATCACCTCGGCGCAGATGCAGGCGGCCAAGGTGGCCACCCCGCTCGACTACGTGATCGACTATCAGGTGCGGCGGGTCTGGAGCGGCACGGACGCCACCGGCAAGCCCCCGTTGAACCTTCAGGCCGGATCCCGCAACCTGGAAGCCGAGCTGCCGTTCATGCCCTCCTCGGCCGCTGCACTGCTCAACCCACTGCTGGCTTACCTCAATGCGATGGGGTCGGTGTGGCCGCTGCTCAACACCCGGGCCGACGCCGAATACCAGCGCAACTCGATCATCGACAACATCCAGGGGCCGACGACGGCCAACGGCGGGATCACCACCTGGGACCCGAGCACCCCGAACAACCTCCCGCTGCCGGCCGTCGGCTACACCACCAGCCCGACGTCCGACGCCCTGGTCGACGCCCTCAGCGCCGCCACCTCGACGTCGTCGCTGACCATCGACTTCGAGGCGCGGTTCTCGCACACCCACCAGGTGACGGTGCACGTCAAGACCGAGGCCGAGGTCGTGTTGCCGATCGACGACTTCATCTTCGGTGAGGGCAGTGGCGGCAGCAAGTTCAACTTGTTCTCCTTCCAGGGCACCGGTAACGAGTGCACGATCAGCGCCGTGTTCGGCAACCCCACGCTCGTCCACGTCACGCCTGAGGCGTACGACCAGGCCAACAGCGTCGGCTGGTACCTGGCCGGGATGGTGAGCCAGGCCGTTGCCAACACCGGTGACGCGTCGGTCACCGGGTACAAGTTCGCGACCAAGCCCGCCTACGACTTCGCGGCCGGCGGGGACTTCGGCCGGTTCCTGGCGCTGGCGGCGTCGCAGAACCCGACCATCACCGTGACCTACGACCAGGGCGAGTACAGCAAGTTCAAGAAGTCGTTCGAGGAGCACTCCAGCTGGGAGGTCAGCTTCCTGGGCATCCCGCTGGCCAAGATGAGCCAGAGCTACTACACGGCCACCTCCCAGACCAAGGACACCAGGGGCGGGTTCAGCCTGGTCCTCACCCCGCCGTCGCAGGCCGGTCTCGCGCCCTACGAGCTGTTCGGCTACATCCTCGGCGGCAGTGTCGTCTATCCGGGCAACCAGCCGGTCTGAGGGGGGAGATTCTCGTGAATCGGTATGTGGTGAACAACGCTGCGCCACAGCAGGGCATCAGTCTCACGGGCTTCACCCACCTGGCCCAGACCCGGGGCGGCGGGCCCCTGCCGGCCATGGCCCGTGGCGGGACGTCAACCGAGGTGGCGCCCCGTCAGTACAAGGTGATTGACCTCGACGGACCGAACCACGGAAGGCTGTTCGCGCCGGGTCTGATCACATGCGCAGCCATGATCATCGCTAGCACCGCCAGGAACGCCCCGCCACGGGCTGCGGTGTATCACGCTCCCTCGGGAACTATAGCCAGCGGGGTGCTTGAGAGCATCCGTTCGGCGCTGGGCAAGCCCCGTGCCGCATCGTTGCTCGTCGCATGGGTGATCGCCCGGCCATGGGACCAAGGAGACGATTCCGCGGTTCAGAAGATCGTGGACTACGGCGTGCCGGCGGACCAGGTGACCGGCCTGGAGAGCTCGCGCGCCAGCCACTTCGGGATCGACTCGGAGGGCGGGATCGGCATCTGAAGCCGGTTGCGCCGGTGACGGATCGGTCGGGTGATGCCTCTCCCGACCGATCCGTCACCGGCGGTGGGGGTGCTCTGCGGCGAGGCGTGCTCCGCTGCCCGCAACCGGGTCGATTGTTCCCGACAGCTCATCAGCCCGTTGGTCGCAGGCCATCGCCAGCCGCTCGGCGCCCCACGACCGGTAGTGGCCGGCGGCGACCCCGAACAGCCGGGCGGCGGCCGATGGGTCGCGCTGCGCGGTGTGCTGGGCCCAGCGTTGGGCTGCCAGGCCGGCCCACTGCGGGAACCCGTCGCGGATGGCTGCGCTGACGGCGGCGGCACCGAGCTGCCGGCCCGCGGCACCGTCGTCCTCGACGAAGGCGAGCTCGGCGGCTACCAGGCTCACCTTGTGGGCGAAGTTCGCCGGGCAGTGCACCGCCCAGTGCTCCAGCTGGACCAGCTGAGCCCGGGCATGATCGACCCGCTGCCGGCGTGGCGGCCCGGCCGCGGGAAGGTCGGCCAGCGCCGCCATGGCCGTCAGCACGGCCAGCTCGATCTCGGGGACCTGCCCGACGAACGCGGGCAGCAGCTCCGTCGCCCTCGCGGCCCACCCGCGGGCCGTGGCTGCGTCCCCGGCCAGGTAGGCGAGCCGGCACTTGGCGACGTAGTAGTAGCCGGCCTGGCTGATGTTGTCACTGGCCGCCATGGCGGCCAGCTCGTCCTCGTGACACCAGGAGTCCGTCAGCGAGACCAGCGTGGCGGTGCGCCCCGACAGTGCCTTGGCCAGCTGGGCCTCGAGCGTGCAGTGGAATGCCGCGGCGGCGCTGTGCCCGCCGATCCGCTCCCGGTAGCGCAGCGCACTCTCCCGGATCTCAGCAAGGGGCCGGCCGGCCACGGCAGCGAGAGTGATCGCCGCGCCGAGCCCGCACGCGCCGTAGAGCAGGTCAGCGCCACCGAGGCCCGCCTGCGCGGCAGCCAGGCCGAACGTGACGCCGCCCGCCATCGGATGGTGCCAGTGGTGCTGGAACAAGGCGTGCAGGAAGGCGACCGGCGCGGTGAGGCGCCCGCCGGTGGCGGCGTCGAGCCGCAGGGCCAGCTCGCTGAACTCCAGGGCGGTGGCACTGTCGAGCCCCAGCGCCCGCACCACGATCGAGTACATGGCGTACACCCCCGGCGCGTAGGGGCCCGCACCGAACCGCAGGGTGAGGCTGAGGTTGCGCAGCACCATCAGCACGAACAGCTCGGGCTGCTGCGTCAGATGCGCCGCCGGCGTTGCGTAATAGATCAACTCCAGGCCGGCCCCGACCCCGTCGTCGAGCAGTTCCGGCAGGGTCTCGAGATCTGCGGGGTGGCGGCCGGCCATCAGCCGGTCGATCTCGGCCAGCGCGGCCGGCAGCGCAGCGGTGATCACCTCCTGGTCGGTCGGCAGATCGATACCGAGCAGGCCGGCGGCGGTCACCGCGTGCGCGACGGCCTCCCTGGGCATCCCGTCGGCGATCGCCTCGACGACGGCGATCCGCAGGTAGTGCACCGCCCGCTGGTCGTCGGCCGCCTTGCGCCAGTGCAGCGCCAGCACCGCGGCCATCGCCCGTGGATCGCCGGTGAGCTCGTAGTACTCGGCGAGGGCCCGGTGCAGGCCGGTGCGTTGCTCGACGAGCATGAGGTGGTAGGCGGCCTCACCGATCAGCGCGTGGGTGAACTCATACCCGTCGGGGGTCGGTGCGGCGGTCAGGAAATCCGCCGCGACCAAGACGGCGAGGTCCGCGGTGATGGCGGCGTTGGGCCGCGACGTCGGGTGGATGGTGGCCACCGCGTCCAGGGTGATGCGCTCGCCGACCACGCCGGCGACCTTCAGCGTGAGTTGCTGGTCGGCGTCGAGCTGGTCGATGCGACTGGTGATCGCCAGCTGGATCGTCTCGGGCACGGCGACGTGCTCGGTGGCGCCCAACGTGACCTCACCCCGCCGGCGCCGCAGCGTGCCGGCTCGTTGCAACGCGGCGAGGACCTCGACGGTGAAGAAGGGGTTGCCCCCGCACCGGCCCACCAGCAGCGCGCGCAGGTCCGCGCCGACAGCGTCGGCGCCGAGGCGGGTCTTGGCCAGCTCGCCAACCTCGCCGGGGGACAGCGGCTTCAGGTGCAGGACCTCTGTGCTGGGGCGGCCCAGCAGGCGGGTCCGCTCGGTGGGCGCGGGCTCGGGCAGCGGCCGGGTGGTGACCACGACGACCACGCCGTCCAGCGCCGCCGCGTCGGCCAGGGTGGCCCACGACGCGCTGTCGAACCAGTGCGCGTCCTCCAGCAGCACCACCAACGGCCCGTGCCGGCGGACCGCCCGGGCCAGCAGCGAGGTGATGGCCCGCCGGACCGCCGCCACCCGGGCCTCGCCGCTGCGGTCCGACCCGGCGGGGCTCTCGGCGCCGACGATGGCCGCCAACAGCGGGGCGTCCTCGCCGAGCAGGTCCGTGCCGTCGGCAGCGGCGCACTCGAGCAGTGCCCGCAGCACCGGGCGCCAGACGTGGTACGGGGAACTCGCGGCCAAGGGGTCGGCGTGCCCGGTCAGCACCGTGCGGTCGTCGCCGGCGACTCGCCGCCGGAGCTCGCTGAGCAGCCGGGACTTGCCCATTCCGGCCTCGCCGACCACCAGCGCGAGGGCCCCTGGCGTCGCCGCCCGGACGAGGCGTTCGAGCTGGGCCAGCTCGGTTGCCCGGCCGACCATCGGCGACGCGAACGACGCCCGGGGCGCGACCCGGTAGCGGGGGGTGGACGCGGTGACGAGCTCAGCCTTGCCCTTCACCCGCAAGGAGAACGGGGTGCCGAACTCCCAGCGCCCGCCGACGTCGGCCCGGGTTCGCTCGTCGCACAGCACGGACGGGCGGCTGTCGTCGACGGCGGCGCCGGCCAGCCGTGCGGCGACGTTCACGGTGTCGCCCAGCACCGTGTAGTCGCGGCGTCCGGCGGTGCCGAGCGTGCCGCAGAACACCGTTCCGGTGGCGATCCCGAGACCGTGCCGCAATCCTCGGCCGCCCAGCTCGTGGTCCAGGTCGCGGGCCGCGGCCAGCGCCCGGTCGGCGTCGTCCTCGTGGGCGTGCGGTGGCGTGCCGAACACGACGAGGGCCAGGGCACCGTGCTCGTCGACCGACAGGCGGTTGACCACCGACTGGTAGCGGTTGACGAAACCCTGCAGGGCACTGGTCAGGGCCTGCATGTCGCCGAGGGTGGCCGACGTCGTCAGGTCGGGCAGCCGCACGAACAGGGCCGTCACGGTCCGGATCTCGGACATGTAGTGGTCGAGGCCGGCCGCCAGCCGGGCCACCACCGCGTCGGGAAGGTAGGGCCGCACCAGCGGGGCGATCGCGTGGTCGAGTGCGCCGCGGTTGCCCGGTACCGGTGCATCCGGGACGGTCGGTGCCGCCAGCACCCGGGTGACGCCCCCGCGCGTCGCCAGCTCGAATCCCGTCCCGAGCACACCGGCGACCGCGGCGGTGACCGCCACCTCGCCCACCGCGACGGCGGCCTGCCCGGCGGCCGCGTCCGCCAACGCCGGTCCACTGGCCAGGTGCAGCCACTGGTCGCGCTCGCCGCCCAGGTTCCACAAGTCGACCGGACCCGATGCCACGCCGAAGCGGATGCCCACTCTGGGGTCGCCGCCGGCGATAGCGCGCCGGGCCGCGACCGCGGCGGCCACCGCGCGCCACGTCGCGCCGATCCCCGCAGCGTGCTGCGTCGCGCCGGCTCCCGCTCGCTGCGTCCCGCCGGCTCCCCGCCAGAAGGCGGTGAGCCCGTCCCCGGCGAAGAAGAGGATGTCGCCGCCAGCGGCACCGATGGTGTCGATGACCGGGGCGAGCCCCGCGTTGAGCACCGCGCTCAGCTCGTCGACCCCGCC
Organism: Pseudonocardiaceae bacterium; assembly: GCA_050700055.1. Lineage (GTDB taxonomy): Bacteria > Actinomycetota > Actinomycetes > Mycobacteriales > Pseudonocardiaceae. The sequence goes on along the minus strand of JBOHGE010000057.1, from coordinate 13,923 downwards.
GGGGGAGGCCGCGAGCGTGCACGCCAGGTTCGTCGACCCGGACACGTCGGCCACCAGGATCGCACCGTGACCGGGTTCGTGCCATGGCGCGAGCGGGATGCCCTCCCGCAGTCGCCGCTCGACGGCGACTGGGATGAAGCTCGCCAACGGGTCGCGGACGTGACCGGCACTGTGCAGGGTCCCCGACTGCCGACCCGACACAATCACCATCTAGTGGTCGTTGCTTGCGCGCGCCAGCAGCGCGGCTGGATCGAGCACGACGATGCGGCCCCGTTCGATCCTCAGCTCGCCCGCCTCCTCGGTGGCCCGGAGCACCCGGTTGACGGTCGGCCGGGCGGTCCCGGCCAGCTGGGCCAGCTCCTCCTGGGTCAGCGGCACCACAACCGGTCCACCAGCGGTCTTGCCGCCGAAAACCCGGGTGAGCTCGACCAGGCGCACGAGAATGCGAGCCTCGGCCGGCAGGTACAACGCCTCCATCAGCAGCGCTGAGAGGCGGCGGACCTCGGCGGCCAGGGCATGCACCAGTATCCGGTCGACCGCGGGGAACCGGCCCCGGACGTCGTCGAACACCGCGCCGCTGATGGCCAGGGTCTCGACCGCGTCGATCGCGACGATGGTGGCGTTGCGCGGCGCCGGGGACACGATCGCCAGCTCGCCGAACACGTCGCCGGCCCCGAGGATCAGCAGCGTGCCGACGTCCCCGGTGGGCAGGGTCCGCCGCACAGCGACATGGCCCTTGGCGACGAGGTGCACTGCGTCGCCCGGGTCGCCCTCATGGAACACCGGGTCGCCGCGGCGGAACGCGCGACGCCGGGCGACCGCCAGCAACCCGGCCCGCTCCTCGGCTGACAGCACGTCGAGGACCGGCCACGTGGTCATCCGGACCTGCCGAGACCCACGGACGTTCGCTGCTGACTTCCCCTCCGCCGTGCGGGACCCACTCTTACTCAGAGCGACCCTCATACTCCAGATCGTCGCACGCCGGTCAAGGGATTAGACGACGCCGCTGGTGCCGGTGACGCGGTCGGTGGTGACCTCGGCCAGCCAGGCGGACCACTGCTCGGTGGTGAAGGCGATCACCGGGCTGTCGGCGATCTTGCTGTCTCTGATCCGGGTGCCCGTGCTGGTGAAGTCGACCTCGACACAGCCGTTTTGGAAGTCAGAGTAGGTCGACTTGCGCCACCCCGCGCGGCGCTTAGCGGTAGCCATCGTTTCCTCCGGGTCAGCTCAAGGCGGACAGGCGGGACCGGATCATCTCTGCGCTGCGTGCTGGGGACAGGGCGGCCGCGCGAAGCCGGTCGATGATCCGAGTGTACACCGCCACCTCCCGCTGATCCTGCATGTAGACCGCACCGTTGACGTGCTCCACGTACACGATGGACTGAGCGGCGGCGAAGTCCAGCAGGGTGAACGGGCCGACCAGTCCGTCATGGGCGCCGAGAGCGGTGGGTAGCACGAGTACCTCGACATTGTCCCGCTCGGACATCACCAGCAGGTGCTCCAGCTGTCCTTGCATCGCGGCGGTGCTGCCGATCGGGCGGTCCAGCACGGACTCCTCGATCAGCGCCGTCAGGTTCAGTGGTTCGTCGTTGGTCAGCCGGCGCTGCCGTTCCATCCGCAGGCTGACGGTGCGCTCGTCGTGGTCTGGGCGGACCCGACCGCCACCGGTCGTTACCCCGAGCGAGTAGTCCTCAGTCTGTAGCAGTGCGGGCACGCCGGACGCGGCGTATTGGGCAACGTGCGAGGCCAGGCCCTCCAGGCCGACGAAGGTGCGCAGCCAGTCGGGCACCACGTCGGTCCAGGGTGCCCACCAGGTCTGCCGGTCGGCACTGCCGGCCAGCGAGGCCAGCCGCTCGATATCAGCGAGGTCGACGCCGTAGCACCGCAGCAGCGTGGTGATCTCCGCCGGCTGCTGCTGGTTGCGGCCACTCTCCAGGTGGCCGACCTTGCCCGCCGAGCAGCCGAGCGCGACCGCCCCTTCGGCCAACGTCTTGCCCGCCCGCTTGCGGTAGTTGGTCAGTTGCACGCCGATCAGCCACTGCAGGGCTGAGGGGTCTGCTCGTTTCGGCATCGCCGCTCCCTTCATGACCAGCCGGCTGACTCGGCGTCGGCGACCTGCCGGACCGGCGGGGCCGGCCCCGAGAAAGTATCAGCTACTGTAGAGTCATACGTATAGCGTCTAGTAACGTGTAAAGAGATCGTATACAGCACGGCAGGTGCCCGACCGAAGGGGTCCACGAGCATGCTGGCGGCACTACTGGCGCGGTTGCGCAGCCGGCCCGATCGGCACGCGTGGACCGTTGGCTGCCGTGCTGAACGGGGCCGGCGGGCGAGCTTGTTGATCAGCCTGACCGGTGACGGGATCACGATCACCGCAACGGCCTCCGGTCCGTGGCTGCTGACGCTGCCCGAGCTCGAGCGGCTGCGCGACGTGTCCCGCGACGCACGGCTCACCCTGGGCCTCGCTCCCGGCACCGGACTGCTCGGCTCCGGCCGGCGGATCGCTCCCCGCCGGATCGTGATCCGAGAACGACACGGTGGGCAGGGCTCGAGCCTCGACCTCGCCCTGCCCACTGGGTTTCCACCCCCGCACCGGCAGCCGGATCCCCCGATGGCGCTCAACCCAGCCGGCTGGTGAGCGTCCACTCGCCCTGAACGCCAGATCCGGTCCGCGATGCCAGCCGAGTTGTCGTGACGTCCATCCCTCGTACGGTTTCTCGCAATCTCCTGCTCAACCGCTGAACTTCTGGTGTTCACCTTCGGGAGGCAGCGTCGCGGCCGTGATGCTGCGGCGTGCGGACAACCCGGGGTGGGCGCGAGAAGTATCCGGGTGACGACGAACGCGTCGCTCCGGGCCTGGCCGCGCGGACCGAGTTTCCGGTGCCCCGAGCGGCTGGTGGTGACCGCGTCGGCGCGGTCGCCGGTGACCTTCGGGCAGTGGCTGCATTTCGAGGTCACCGAGCTCACCGCCGGCGGGGCGCAACTGGCCGCGGCGACGGACGATGTCGGGCCCGGCGCTGAGCTGGCGTTCACCGTCGTCCTGCCCTTCACCGGCACGCACGAGGTGCGTGGGGTGGTCCTGCGGGTGACCCGGGACGCCGTCGACGTCGGATGGCGGCAGCCGCAGCCGGCGTTCCTCGGCGGCGTGGCCGAGTACCTGATGCTGGCCGGCGGCCGGGTCAGCCCGGCGACGCTGCGGGCGGCCGGTTTCCCGGTGCGTGCGGTGGACCGCGCCGTCACCTTCGGCGAGGGGACCCCGTCGGACCTGGGCGAGATCCTGGACCTGCGGGTGCGGGCGTACCGGCACGAGGGTCTGCGGCGTGACGTGACGGCGGCGGACCTCGCCTCCCCGTTCGACGCCTTCTCCCGGCACCTGGTCTGCCGCTACGGCGGTCGCATCGTCGGGTACGCGCGGGTGATCGTCGTCGGTGGTGATCCGGCGCGCAGCCAGTACGTCTCGTGGGGTGGTCACGAGGTTCCCCCCTGGCTGTGGGAAGCGGGGTTCGTGGAAGGGGGCGCCGGAGCCGTCGATCCCGAGTTCCAAGGAGTGGGTCTGTTCCTGTTGTTGGTGCAGCACGTCGTCGGCGTAGCGACCCGGTCCGGTTACCGGTACGTGCTCGGAGCGTGCGACGACGGCTTGGTCGACATGTACGCCTCGATGGGCTTCGAGCCGCTGGAGACCAGATACGTCGAGCCGCGGCCTGGTTGGCGTTTCCGGTCGCACCTGATCGTCCTCGACCTCGACGGGCTCCTTGCGGACCGGCTGTCCGGCCGCAACGTCGCGGCGATGCGGTCGGCGGCGCTGTTCGGTCGCGACGCCGGACCGGGCTCACTCGGCGAAGGTCAGCACCTCGGCGACGTCGCGGCGCAGCGACCGGGCACCGCAACCCGCGCTGGTGGTCAGCCGCAGGACGAGTAACGGCGTCACGTCGTCGGGCACCCCGGCGTCGGCGAGCAGCGCGGCGGACCGGGCGACGGCAGCCCGGTCGACGGGGTCCAGCGTGCTGGGGGCCTCCCGCCAGTGCTGCAGCAGGAACGGTGCCCCCCAGGGATGAACTCCGATCCCCCGGTCGACCGCCGCCAGCCACATCCGGAGCAGGCCGCGACCGCTGTCGACCAGCGTGGCCCGGTCCAGCTCCCGGACGCCGAGCAGCAGGGCCGCGCCGGCCGTGCTCAACGACTCACGGGCCATCCCGCCCAGCGCGCGACCCAGCCCGAGCCGGCGCAGCACCGCCATCGCCGGCGCTGACCGCAGCAACTCCACCATGGCCTGGCCGGCGGCGTCAAGGTCCAGTAAGGCCAGATCGATGCCGTCTCGGGTGGTGAGCGCTTCGCCGGTGCTCCACCGGATCTCCGACACCAGCTGGCCGTGGAACGTGGGGGACAGGAACTGCACCTGGGTCAGCTCGGCGAGGGCCTCACCCAGCCCCGGTAGACCCTGCTGGTCGATGGCGATCACCTGCAGTGGCCCGCCACCCGCGGCCAGCGCCGCGATGCCAGCGGCGGGGATCGGTGCGGACGGCGTCGTCGTCCGGTTGCAGCAGCGCCGCGCCAGCAGGTCGAGCTCGCGGCTGCGGGCCGGCGGCCCGGTCCGGTGCAGGTCGATCCGCCACGCACCGGCCGTGGTGGTGGGGTGGGCGGCGAAGCCGAGCGCGGTCGCACCCACCAGCACCGCCTCCAGCGCCGCGCCCAGCGCCAGGAAGCTCGCCCGGTCGGCGATGTTCAGCGGCGACGCCGATCGCACCGGGTCCACCTCGGCGCACAGTGTGGCGCGCCGGGCGACGAACCGCCACGGTTGCGCGTTGCCGCCGGACGGCGCCGTCGTCGCGCAGTCGACGAGGAACCGCAGCTCCTCCCGGGTCGGGTCGGTCGAGGTACCCGGCGGCGGGTCGGTCGAGGCACCCGGCGTCGGAAAGGTCAGGGTGCGCGGACCGGCGCCGGCGGGCTGCGCGGTCCACGGCCGTGGCGCCGCGATCGGGATCGAGGCCCCGTCTCGCACGAGGTGGTCGAGGTCCACCTCGTAGCGCCCAGATTCGGTGAGCTCGCCCAGGGCGATGCGGCGCACCGCGTTGGCCGCCATGGCCCCGCCGAGCGCGACCGCTGACGCCAGCTGCGGCCAGGTCGAGATCGTCTGCTTGACCTCGACGAGCGAGGCCGCCAGCCGTGGCTCCAGGCGCCCGGCGTCGACCAGGCGCAGCACGTAGGGCACCTTCTGCCGGGTGCTCAGACCGCGCAGGTCCGCGGCCCGCACGCCGGCGAGCAGGCCGTGGAAGGGTTCGCGCCCAGGCTCCCGGTCGAACCGCTCGACGTCGAGCAGCCCCCGGTCGCTGGTGACCATGACGACCGGCACTCCCAGTGCCCGCGCGTGCTCGCGCAGCCGCAGTTTCATCTCCAGGTCGTCGCACTCCTCCACCAGCACGTCGACACCGGCGAGGAAGCCGTCCAGGGTCTCCGGGCGGACCCCGCCAGGGTGGACGACGACCTGCAGGTACGGGTCGAGCTCGGCCACCTCGCGGGCGGCGAGCACCACCTTGGCCACGCCGACCTCGGCGGTCCCACCCGCGACCCGGTTGAGGTTGGACAGGCTCACGACGTCGAAGTCGGCCAGCCGCAGCTGCCCGCCGATCCCCTCCCGGGCCAGCGTCGAGGACACCGCCCGACCCACCGACAGGCCCGCGACCGCGACCCGCAACGACAGCAGCCGCTCCTGCTCGTCCGTGGTGATCTTGTAACGGTTGCGGTCCAGCCGCAGCTCCCGGTGCAGCGGCTGGGGCAGCACGTGCACCAGCCGCGCCGCCCACGGGTAGTACACCCACCGGCCAAACAGCTCCACGGGTCGGCCGCCGAGCAGCTGCGCAACCCGTTCACTCACCTCGCCGGCGCCCAGCTCGCGATCCGGTCGGCGGCTGCGAACGAGCTCGTCGAGCTGGTCACCGACGGTGTCGGCCACCACGACCGCGCGATCCTCGGCGAGGGCGAGCAACTCGACCCGGTCGGAGTCGTCGTGGGGATCGAGGATGCGCGGGGCGTACGCCGTGCCATCGGAGCGTTGACGTCGCAGCGCACGCACCAGCCGCTCGCCCACCGTCCCTTCCAACACTCCCCCAACCTACCCAAAATCCGCAAACAAGACATCGTCAGACTGGGACACGTCGCGAACTCTGTGAGTGTCGACAGTGCTGATTGCCGCCTTGGAATGTTGCTGGCGACGAGTTCACGACGCAGCCTGACACGGGGGGTGACTGGTGGTTACGGGGTGTGGCGTTTATTCTTTGCTGCGGGGTTCACATTTCTTGCCTGAGGTCAGGGAGGGTTCGTGGGGAAGACCGCGGCGTCATTGGAGGTGGCTTTCGGGCGACACGCCGGTCGGCTGCGGTGGGGAGGTCGGGTGGTCGCGCTGATCGCGGGGGTGGTCGGTGTGCTGCCGACCGTCGCCTCGACGGCCGCCGCCGGCCCGGCCACGATCACTGCCGGCCATGTTCGTGCGCTGGTCGACGACCTGGTGAACTACGTGGCCCTGGGTGACTCCTACTCCTCCGGCGTCGGCACCGGCAGCTACGACGCGGCGAGTGGGGACTGCGCCCGCAGCCCGCTGTCCTACCCCCCGCTGTGGGCCGCAGCCAACGACCCGGCCGGCTTCGAGTTCGTCGCCTGCTCCGGGGCCACCACCGGCGATGTGCGCGGCAAGCAGATCTCCGCGCTGTCGCCCGGCACCAACCTGGTGACGATCACCATCGGCGGTAACGACGTGGGATTCGGCCCCGTGCTGCAGACCTGCACGTTCGCGCAGAGTGACCGCACCTGCATCGCCGCGGTCAATACCGCCGAGGCGTACACGCGGTCGGTGATGCCGGGCCGGTTGGCCCGCATCTATGCCGATATCCGCAGTGCCGCGCCCGACGCCCAGGTGATCGTGCTGGGCTACCCGCGGCTGTTCGACCTCGCACCGAGTTGCGCTGAACCGCTGGTGCCGAACCTGGTCCGCCGCGAGAAACTCAACGAGGGTTCCGACGTGCTCAACACCGTCATCCAAAAGACCGTCAGCCAGCAGTCCGGATTCAGCTTCAGTGATGTGCGCGGCCGGTTCGCCGGCCACGAGGTGTGCTCGGCCGATCCGTGGATCAACGGTCCGACCACGCCGTGGTCCGTCGGCCCTTACCACCCCAACCGGGCCGGCTACCGCAACGCCTACCTGGACGCGCTGGACACGGCCACCGACCCCAGCGCCGCCGCGGCCTGAGCAACGATCGCCCGGCCGGGTAGCCGGGTCACGACACGACCACGCTCTCTTTCGAGTGAAACTGCGCTTGGTTGGAGTAGCCGGCGTAGCAGTCGGTACGGGTTGCGCGATTGCGGACACATCTGGTTGGCGATAAAGGAGTGACCGGTGGTGTCCGCGAGAGCTGAGGAGTCATCCGTTCTGCGGTCCGAGCCGTGGGCGGTCCATGTGTCCGGCGAGGCCACCACGATTGAGGATCACATACGGTTGACGCAGGCCACGATGCCGCTGGAGGCCCGGCAGCAGGCGGTGATCCAAGTGATCCAAGGCCATCTCGACGAGGTGCGCCACGCCACCACTCGTCGGGGACGTCTCGGCCTGCAAGGGCTGTTCGACCGCTGGTGGGGCACCTCGATAATGCGGGCATACCAGCATCTACACGCCGCGAAGGTGTACCTGGTCGACCTGCTGCCGTCCGAAGAGATCAATGCTCTAGCCCCCTACGTCGTCGCTCGCGCCACCGCAGTGCTCAATCCCGACGACCCGCGGCGGGTCGCGGCCGGCAACATCGTCCAGCTCCCGGCGGGTCGGGCCAAACGGGCCGGCCTTTCACGGGCCATGAGATTCGCCTACCAGGTTTCCGACCAGCACTACGTCCAGCTAAGGAGCTTCCGCAACGTCGTCTTCGCCAGCGCCATGCTGATGGTTGTGCTGATGGCGGCTCTGGTGCTGGTCGTGGCTTTTCACCCCACGATGATGCCGTTGTGTTTCACACCGATCACGCCGCTGGGCACCGAGTCCATTCCGCCGGATGGGTACCTGCAGGTGACGGTGCTGAGTATCTGTCCCAGTGGAAGAAACCAGGACCCTACCTCCGGAGACGTGATCGTCATTGCCGGTCTCGGACTGCTGGGTGGGGCGTTGGCCGCCGCGGTGGCCCTCCGCAGGGTCCGCGGTACGTCGACGCCGTACAACGTGCCCCTCGCTCTCGCCCTGCTCAAGGTGCCGACCGGCTCGTTCACCGCGGTGGCTGGGATCGTTCTGCTCACCGGAGGAGTCGTGCCCGGACTGACCGCGCTCGACTCGCAGTCCCAGATCCTGGCCTACGCGCTCGTGCTGGGTTATGCGCAGCAGATCGCCACCCGTTTCCTCGACGACCGGGCGCAGACCATCCTCAGCGCGGTGCCGAGCAAGGATCCCGACGCCGGGCAACCTGCGCCGGCCCCGGCCGCCCCGCCACCCCGTCAGCGCCAAGAGCCAGACACCACGACTGACGAGCAGGCACCACCGCGAAGCTCGGAGTAGGTGGCACTGCCGTGCACCCGCCGCCCGCCCAACACCATGATCACTGTTTGGGTGTCAGAAGTGACACGTCGTGTCACTTCTGACACCCAAACAGTGATCATGGCCTGTCAGCTCGACGTACTACGGCCAGCGGTCCGGGTGCTTGTCGTCGATGTCGAGATCGGGCTGCTCGGCATAGCTGAAGGTGACGGGGGTGACCTCGGTGCGCGGGTGGTAGGAGGGGTCCAGCCGGACCAGGTCCCACTCGTTGATCCAAGCTCGCACGTACTGGCGCATCCGGGTGGTGCCGAGCCGCTCGAGACCGGTCACGTCGGGCGCGTTCCAGCTGAAAGCCTCGGAGTGCAGAGCCTTGAGCCGCTGGTAGGCGTAGTCGAGCTCGTCGGCGTCGGGGACGGTGAGCAGCAGCATGTCGCGCTCGATCAGACCCATTGCGGCCTCGGCCCGGCTGGCGATCTCGTCCCACTCGCCCGACTGTTTGGCGCGCAGCTTCGCCGGGACCACGTCGCGGTCGTTCTTCGCGGTGAGCACGGCGGCGTCGAAGTCGTCGGTCATGGCCAGCACGGTCGCCAGCGGTGCGGCGGGGTCGTCGGCGTCGGGTTGCAGCCAGCGGGCCAGCTCGGCGTAGGAGCGGCCCCGTTGCTGCAAGGTGTAGCGCCCGATCAGCTCGACCTCATCGAACAGCAGCACCCAGCCCTCGCAGCCGGCGGCGACGAGCAGCCGGGACAGGAACCGGAACCGTTGCCGGGCCAGCTCCCGCGCGGGCACCGCGGCCAGCGCCGGACGTCCCAACCCGGTGAACTTGGCTTGCCGGCGGACCTCGGCGACGGCGAGACGGTCCCCGGACCAGAACCGGACGATCGCGTCGGCGAAGTTGTCCTCACCGGCCTGTACCCGCGGGAACAGGGCCAGTGTCACCGGGAACCACTCGTCGACCGGGGCGCCGGTGCCACCGGCCCAGCGGATCAGCTCGGCGCAGGCCGGACTGTCGGGATCCAGTCCCGCCGCCGCCTCGGCCACCGCGCCGACCGACCCGTCGGGCAGCACCGCGGACTCCACCGCGGCGCGCAACACCTTGGCCGGGTCGTGCAGCGGCGTCTCCTTGCTGACCACGATGCGGCTCACCGCGTACCCGCGGTTCAGGGCCAAGTGGGTCAGGTGTTCCAGGACGTGGCTCTTGCCCGCGCCGAACCCGCCACCGAGCAGCAGTCCTCGTGGCCCGGTGCGGACCTGGCCGATCCCGTCGATCAGGCTGGTGAAACGGTCCTCGATGTCGGACTGGCCGCTGCCCAGCGCGGCCACCGCGTCCCGGCTCGGCACCCCCGACCGCAGAGCCTCGACCGCACGCCGCGCGGCGAGCCGGTTCATCGGACCACCTCCAGGCGGGTCTCCAGCCGGACCAGGGCGGCGAACGGGTTGGCCCGGCGGCGGTCCCGGATCTCGTCGACGACCCGCAGGTGCAGGGCGCTGTAGGCGGGCAGGCCGCGGGTGTCGTCGGTGACCAGCTCGGGGGGCAGGGTCACCGCGACGAATGTGCCGCGCAGGTTGTCGGTGGCGTCGACGAGCTGGCGCAGCACCTCGTAGGCGTCGAGCACCGCGGCCTTGCTGTAGTAGTGGCCGGCTCGCTGTTCCAGCGGCGGGCGGCGGGCGACCGCAAGCCGGCTCAGGTCGATATCCAGTACCAGGCCCGACCCGGTGACGCGGGCCCGCCACGCCGCCAGCGACACCAGCAGCGACCGCGCGTTGTGCCGCGCGACCCGCCCGTACAGTGTCGCGGACTTCAGCATCCGCAGTGCGACCGGCTCGACCCGTAGCCAGGCCAGCACCGCGTCGCGTTCGGCGTCGAGGACGTCACCGGTGCCCAGCTCGCACTGGCACAGCCGCAACACCGCCAGCCGGAACTCCCGGTCCAGCGACGGGTCGCGCAGCACCGCGGCCTCCAGGTGCCGGCGCATGCTCCGAGCAGCCTCCGGCACAGCGACGTCGTGGTGCGCGGCGACCGTGGCCACCGCCAGCGCGTCGGGCGCCGAAGGGGGCAGACCCAGCGACTCCCACCCGGCACGCACCTGGCGGCGCGCGAGATCGCACCAGTCGACCTGCCGGGCGACGGCGGCGAAGAGCTGGTCGATCAGATGCACCCGGTGATCCGCCGCGTCCACCCCGACGCACAGGTAGCCCTCGGCGTCGGCGATGGACGCCAGGCAACGGTGCCAGCGCACCGCGACCTCGTCGCTGCCCACCACGGCGAAGCGCACCGCAGCCCCGCCGGCGCGGACGTAGTCGCCCAGGTACTCCTTGGCCACGAACTCGGCGTACTCCTCGGGCCCCAGCCCGATCCCGCCCGCGGGCAGGCCGCCGCGGATCTCGCTCACCCCGGGTCCTCCTCACTGGTGCCCTTCGCGTCGAGGTCCGGCTCGACGGCGATGCCCCAGTACCGCTGTTGCTGCCCGCTCATCGCCACCGTGGTGAGCACCCCGGCCTGGCGAGTGCCCGAGCTGGCCGCCCAGCGCAGCCGCCGCCCGCCGGGACCGGTGGTCGCACCGCTCTGGTCGAGCAGGTACAGATCACGGGCGAACTCGGCGCGGGTGTAGTCCCGGGACTGCCCGGGCAGCAGCGTCAGCGCGCTGTAGATGTCGACCAACCGCACCACCGTGCCCGGCGCCTTGCCCTGCCCGGCGACGACGAGGTCGTAGGCGCCGACCAGGCTCGCCAGAAACGGCGCCGGCTTGAACCGGGGCCCGGCCCGCTGTGCCCTGCCCAGCTGGGCGACCACGACCGACGGCCGGATCCCGCGGGCCCGCTTGCGGTCGATCTCCAGCGCGGCCTCACCGGGCACCACCCGCACGATCGACGGGTAGCACAGCAGCCGGTCGTCCTCGGCGAACATGGCGACGTCGGCCGCCTCGGCCGCGGCGAGCAGCTCCTTGGCGTAGGCACCGGAGGCGAGCAGGTCGGCTTCGTCGACGTCGTAGGCGGTGACCGCCGCGCCCACCCGATGCGCAACGTCACCGGCCATCGCCCGCCCCGCGTCCAAAGCCCGGCGCAACTCCCGCACCTGGCCCGACCCGGCCGCGGCGTGGGCCCGCTTCAGCTCACGAGCCAACGCGGTGACGGCCTTGCCACTGGCCGCCAGCTCACGCTCCACCCTGGCCAGCGCGCCTTCCAGGCCGGTCGTGTCCTGGCTGTCTGCTGCCTCGTCCTGCATGCGCGACAGGGTATCCACCAGCCCACCGTTGTGGCAGCGCTGGTACCGGCCGCGACGGTGCCGACTGGCGGGTGTCTCAGTGCCAGCTCTTCCAGCGCGGTGCGCGCGGCGGGGGGTGACACCGCCAGCATCCGTTGCACGGTCCGGGCGGTGACCAGCGGTGTTTCCGGGAGAAGCTCGATGAGCCGCGCAACGGCGGAGCCAGCCCGCGGGACTTGCCGGACGCCCTGGGCGCTGCGCCGGGCGGCAAGCTGTTCGCGCCACCGCGCTCGCAGCTCAGCGATCTCGGAGGTGAAGTGGATCAGCGCACTGACGTGCTCCGGCGGTGAGGGAACGAACTGCGCGTCCAGGGGGTGCCAGTCGTTGTCACCGATCCAGTTCTGCACAAACGTGCCAGGCCTTCGAGAGCACGTGTCTCGGGTGCGACGCTGAGCGCCCGGACGCTTGGCTCGACCTGTGCGGCGCGAGCAGCGAGCCCCGCGCTCAGCATCACAGGCCGCGTCACCAGGTCGCCTGGGAGGTATGCGCGGTAGGTGCCACCTCGCTGCCCGGCACGGCTCGGGGCGCCGAACGCTGACACCCACTGCCGGGTGATCCAGGAGCCCACTCGCGCCTCCGTGCCGGCACAGCCTACCGTATCCATGAAACTTTAAGCCACTGAACTTTCATGGATGCCGCTGATCGGCAAGTGTGAGAGCTGCAACTGTTGTCGCTGGTAGACGCTGTAGTGGGCGTGGTCCGGTCTCCTCGTAATGAGCAGGTCCGGGGTTCGATTCCCCGCGGCGGCTCCACCTCTCACCTGGGAGAACAGTGTCAGGGCGAGAGGTGGGCCCGGCCGTGTGGAAACGTGTAAAGAAGCCTAGTCGCGATACCGGAATGAGAACTTCTGCTCGGGTTCATCGTCATCATCAACGTCGTCCACCGGATCGATGGCGTCGGGCCGTTCAGCCGGCCGCTGCTACCGGGTACCACCACTTTCTGCGGTCGTGACCGGCGCGGTAGAAGTCTCACTGCTGTGGCGTGCCGCCGGTTCGCCCGCCGGTGATGGATCGGGTCCTGTGGGTGGGATCTCCCTGCCCGACTGGGCTGACCGTGATGATCTCGCAGGTCATCGGTGCTCCGGAGCGTTCGATCCGGGCGTCGGCCGTGAGCAGCGCGGTTGCGTGCCGCTCGGCGGCGGCGACGTAGAGTGCGTCGGCGTAGCGCAACGACCCCGACGCGAGCATCCATGCGCGGTGCACGTCGAGCCATGGTGTCGCTTCGATCAGGATCTCGAACGAGGCCGCGTCGCGCAGCGCCTGCGTGAGCTCGGAGGTACGGAGGGGATGGGTGGGCCGGTTCGCCGCCGCGCTGAGCCCGGACATGATCTCGATTGCGAAGTGTCCTGGCGCGCAGAGAGGCTCGGCGGCCGGCTGGGCGGCCAACGCGGCGCGAGCTGCGATCCCTCGTGGTCCTGGGTCGGCGATGGCGTCGATGATCAGCGATGCGTCGACGATCACGGTGCCGGCCGGTCGATCAGCCGTTCGGCACGCTCGGAGTGAACGTCGGCGATGGCGGCGAGCACCGCTCGCCGCTCCTCGGCCGGCACCTCGGGCCGACCGGCCAAGCGCTCTGCTGTCCTGGCAAGCGCGGCTTGCCGGCGCAGGTATGTCGCCTGCGCATGGACCGCGCCGCGCAGGTAGTTCTGCAGCGATGTGCCCCGCTCAGCTGCTGCCGCCCGGATCTGATCGAGGTCGTCATCGGGGACGTCGCGGATAAGGAGGTTCGGCATACAGTGATGCTATCAATTGTGATATCTATTATGCAAGCGCTCGGGCAGGTCGGCCTGTTCACCGTGCCAGCACACCAATTCGGGCAGCAGCGCCTTCACCGCTATGGTGACCGGATCGTCTGGGATCCAGTCGTTGATCAACGCGAGCTGGAAGTCAACTCGATGCGGTGAGGCCGCATGCCAGGTGTCAGGCAGGGCGCCCTCCATCCATTCCAGTGCCAGCGCATTGAACCACCCCGGGTCTGATGGAGACTCTGTCCTAAGTGGAGGATGGAGAGATGGCCCGGTCTACGAGGCACCCTCGTGAGGTGCGTGAGCGCGCGGTGGTGCTGGTGTGTGAGCATCAGTCTAAGTACGCGTCGCAGTGGGAAGCGATTGTGTCGATCGCGGGGAAAGTCGGTGTGTCGAGCGAGACGTTACGCCGGT
>JBOHGE010000056.1:0-35164 GCA_050700055.1 Pseudonocardiaceae bacterium | reverse complement strand
GTCGTGCGCGTCGACGAGCGGCCGGAGGAGGTCACCGACATGCAGCGCTCGGTGAAGGGCGAGGTCATCGCCTCGACCTTCGACCGCCCGCCGTCGGACCACACCTCGATCTCCGAGCTGGCCATCGAGCGGGCCAAGCGGCTGGTGGAGTTGGGCCACGACGTGGTCGTGCTGCTGGACTCCCTCACCCGGCTGGGCCGGGCCTACAACCTGGCGGCACCGGCATCCGGCCGGATCCTCTCCGGTGGCGTGGACTCCACCGCGCTCTACCCGCCGAAGCGGTTCCTCGGCGCGGCCCGCAACATCGAGGACGGCGGTTCGCTGACCATCTTCGCCACCGCCTTGGTGGAGACCGGGTCGACGATGGACACGGTGATCTTCGAGGAGTTCAAGGGTACCGGTAACGCCGAGCTCAAGCTCGACCGCAAGATCGCCGACAAGCGGGTCTTCCCGGCCATCGACATCAACCCCTCCAGTACCCGCAAGGAGGAGCTGCTGCTGCCTCCGGACGAGTTGGCCATCCACCACAAGCTGCGGCGAGTGCTGACCGGTCTGGATTCCCAGCAGGCCATCGAGGTGTTGCTGGACCGCCTACGCAAGACCCGCACCAACATCGAGTTCCTGATGCAGGTCTCCAAGTCCGCCGCCGGCGCCGGCGACGACTGACCGGTTCCCGGGGCTCGGCACCGCTATGCCCGACATGCCGAGCCCCGGGTTAACTGCGCAAGCCGCCAAATGGAACCTAATGGGGGTTCGGACGGCATGCGCACCACTAAGTGGAACCTTTTAGTGGTGTCGGCATCGTGGGAACACCGCGGTAGCGGCGACGGTTGGGGTTGTCTGACAGACTGTGTCGGCCTACGGCGGTCCGGCTCCGGTTCACCCTGTCCATCCGCGACGGGGACCCGGCGGCCATGAGGAGAGGACATCTATGAAGCAGGGCATCCACCCGGAGTACGTCGACACGCAGGTCGCCTGCAGCTGTGGCAACGCCTTCGCCACCCGCAGCACCAAGCGTGACGGGCAGATCCACGTCGAGGTGTGCTCCAACTGCCACCCCTTCTACACCGGCAAGCAGAAGATCCTGGACACTGGTGGTCGGGTGGCGCGCTTCGAGAAGCGCTACGGCAAACGGCAGAAATAATGAGGGCTTCACGTCGAGTGGGGATTGGTGAGGCCCGTGGACACCGCGGCAGTCCAGGCCCTGCTGGACCAGCACGCTGAGCTGGAGCGGCAGCTCGCCGACCCAGCTTTGCATGCCGACCAGGATTCGGCCCGCAAGGTGGGCCGCCGGTACGGGGAGCTGTCCCGCATCGTCCGGGTGGTCCGCGATCTGGACCAGGTCCGCGGCGACGTGGTGGCTGCTCGTGAGCTGGTCGTCGAGGATCCCGCGTTCGCCGCGGAGGCGGACGCCCTCGCCGGCCGGATCCCGAAGCTCGAAGCCGAGCTGGCCGAGCTGTTGTTGCCCCGTGACCCGCACGACGACGCCAACGTGGTCATGGAGATCAAGTCCGGCGAGGGTGGCGTGGAGTCTGCGTTGTTCGCCGCGGATCTGCTGCGGATGTACCTGCGCTACGCCGAGCGGCACGGCTGGCGGGCGGAGGTGCTCGACGCCACCGAGTCCGAGCTGGGCGGGTACAAGGACGTCACGGTTGCGGTGAAGGGCGGCCCGGTGCCGGCGGGTGTCTGGGAGCGGTTGAAGTTCGAGGGTGGGGTGCATCGGGTGCAGCGGGTCCCGGTCACCGAGTCGGCCGGGCGGATCCACACCTCGGCGGCGGGGGTGCTGGTCTACCCCGAGCCCGACGAGGTCGAGATCGATCTCGAGGAGAAGGACCTGCGCATCGACGTCTACCGCTCCTCGGGTCCTGGTGGGCAGAGTGTGAACACCACCGACTCCGCGGTGCGCATCACCCACCTGCCGACCGGGACCGTGGTGTCCTGCCAGAACGAGAAGTCGCAGATCCAGAACCGGATCCGGGCCACGGCGGTGCTGCGGGCCCGGTTGCAGGCGCTGGCCGAGGAGAAGGCTCAGCAGGAGGCATCCGAGCAGCGCCGCTCCCAGGTTCGCACCGTGGACCGCTCCGAGCGGGTGCGCACCTACAACTTCCCGGAGAACCGGATCTCCGACCACCGGGTCAACTACAAGGCCCACAACCTCGACGCGGTGCTGGACGGGGACCTCGACGGGGTGCTCAACGCGCTGATCGGGGCGGACCGCGAGATGCGGTTACGCCGATCGTGAGGAGACAACCGCTGCGCCTCGCTGTGCTCGAGGCGGAACGGATCCTCGCCGATGCCGGTGTCGCCTCCCCGCGGGTAGACGCCGAGTTGCTCGCCGCGCACGTGCTCGGTGTGCCGCGCGGGCGGCTTCCGATGGTCCCGTTGGTCGATCCGCCGGTGGTCGAGGCACTGCGCGAGCTGGTGTCCCGGCGTGCCGCGCGGGTGCCGTTGCAGCACCTCACCGGGACCGCCGCACTGGGTGCCATCGACGTGGCGGTCGGGCCCGGCGTGTTCGTCCCGCGCCCGGAGACCGAGGTGCTGCTGGCCTGGAGCCTGGCCGTGCTGGAGGGCGTTGCGCGGCCGGTGGTGGTCGATCTCTGCACGGGATCCGGCGCGCTGGCGCTGGCGCTGGCCCACGCCAGGCCCGATGCCCAGGTGCACGCCGTGGAACTCCAGCCGGCGGCGCTGAGCTGGGCGCGGCACAACGTGGACGCTCAAGCGGCGGCCGGTGACACCCCGGTGGTGCTGTACGCCGGTGACGTCGCCGAGCCCGGATTGCTCGGCGCGCTGGACGGGATGGTCCACCTGGTGCTGTGCAACCCGCCCTATGTGCCGATCGGCGCTGCGGTAGCGCCCGAGGTCGCCCTGCACGACCCGCCTGCTGCCGTCTTCGCCGGTCAGGACGGCCTCGCTGTCATCATCGAGGTGGTGCGCACCGGAACCCGGTTGCTCCGCGAGGGCGGCAGTATCGGGATCGAGCACGACGACTCGCACGCCGAAGCGGTCCCGGCGTTGCTGGCTGCGCGGCGGGTGCTCACCGATGTGGCCGATCACGTGGACCTCAACGGGCGCCCCCGGTTCGCCACCGCCCGGCGCCGGGCACTACCGGGTTTAGGGTGCGATCTGTGAGCGACGTCTATGACTGTGCACGGCCCGACAGCCGGGCTGCCGGGCTGGCCGCGGCCGCCGGTGCAGTGCGGGGTGGCCGGCTTGTGGTGCTGCCCACCGACACCGTCTACGGGTTGGGCTGCGACGCCTTCTCCGCGACCGCGGTACAGGGGTTGCTGGCGGCCAAGGGCCGGGGGCCGGACATGCCGGTCCCGGTGCTGGTGGGCTCCTGGTCCACGGTGGACGGCCTGGTGCTGGGCGTGCCGGCGCAGGCGCGCACGCTGATCGAGGCATTCTGGCCAGGCGGGCTGTCGCTGGTGCTGCCGCACGCGCCGTCACTGACCTGGGACCTGGGTGACACCCGGGGCACCGTCATGCTGCGGATGCCGCTGCACCCGGTGGCTCTGGAGCTGCTGCGCGACGTGGGTCCGATGGCGGTGTCCAGCGCGAACCGCTCCGGCCTGCCGCCGGCCAGCACTGTGGCGCAGGCCCGTGAGCAGCTCGCTGAGCGGGTCGGGGTGTATCTCGACGGTGGGTCCTGTGGCGAGCCGCTGGCCTCGACCATCGTCGACCTCACCGGCCACGACCCCGTGGTGCTCCGCGAGGGCGCGGTGACCGTCGCTCAACTCAACGAAGTGCTCGGTCTCACCATCCAGTGATCGGCGCTGGGAATCCGACCTACTGACGGTCCGCAACCTGACCCGGGCTAGCCTGCCTGTTGTGGGACCTCCGTCCGGGTTGCCGTTGCGGGAGTACCTGCTGGTCGGCCTGATCACCGCGGTGGTGACCTTCCTGCTCACCGGGCTGGTGCGGCAGCTGGCGATCCGCACCGGCGCGGTGGCGATGCCCCGCGAGCGCGACGTGCACCGGGCCCCGATCCCGCGGCTGGGTGGGGTGGCGATGTACGGCGGGATCCTCGGCGGCGTCCTGCTGTCGCACCAGCTACCGGTACTGCGGAGGTCTTTCGAGTTCTCCGGCGACGTGCTGGGGGTGCTGGTCGCCGGCGGCATCATCATGCTGATCGGCGCCTTGGACGACCGGTTCGAGCTGGACTCGCTGACCAAGTTCGCCGGGCAGGTCACGGCCGCGGGGGTGCTGGTGCTGTTCGGCGTGCAGTGGTTCATCTTCTGGGTGCCGTGGAACGGCGGCGCCGACTCGGTCGGCTCGGTACTCATCCTGGGTCAGGACCAGGCGGTGCTGGTGACGGTCGCGCTGGCGGTGGTGCTGGTGAACGCGATGAACTTCGTCGACGGGCTCGACGGGCTGGCCGCCGGCATCGGGCTCATCGCCGCGGTGGCCATCGGGGCGTTCGCGCTGCAGCTGCTCGGCAGGTCCGGTGGCAGCGTGTCGGCCTACCCGCCGACGCTGATCGCGGCCCTGGTCGCCGGCGCGTGCCTGGGTTTTCTGCCGCACAACTTCCAGCCGGCCCGGATCTTCATGGG
Organism: Pseudonocardiaceae bacterium; assembly: GCA_050700055.1. Lineage (GTDB taxonomy): Bacteria > Actinomycetota > Actinomycetes > Mycobacteriales > Pseudonocardiaceae. The sequence continues at coordinate 30,614 of JBOHGE010000056.1, read as the reverse complement.
GGATTCCGGCGCGATGCTGATCGGCCTGATGCTGGCCGCCGCGTCCACCAGCGCCTCCGGCAAGGTGGTCCCGGGCAGCTCCGGCGCCACTGATGCACTGGCGCTGTTCTCCCCGCTGCTGGTGGTGGCCGCGGTGCTGTTCGTGCCGTTGCTGGACCTGCTGCTGGCCGTGGTGCGCCGCACCCGGGCCGGGCGCAGTCCTTTCGCCGCCGACAAACTGCACCTGCATCACCGGCTGCTCGAGATCGGGCATTCACACCGCCGGGCGGTATTATTGATCTACCTTTGGGCGGCCCTGCTTGCTTTCGGTGCCGTTGCGCTGACCTTGTTCGACGTCTACGTCGTGGTGTGGGCGACTGCGCTCGGACTGCTTATTGCAGTGCTCGGCTCCATGGTTCCCCGGTTACCCGCACGCTGATTCTCGGTAACCCGCTCCCGCAGCTCACAGTGGCCAGGGGCGAGCACGTGAGGCGACAAGTCATGTGATACCGTCTGGTTCGTCCCGCCTGGGCGTGGGATTTTGAGGTCAGGCCGGCCCATCGACAGCTCATGATCGTGAAATTTTTGCGGTATGCGCTGTCCCTGGACTGCGAGGAGTGCCTTTGAGCGATGGCGGCGGGTGACGCCATGCGCCCGCTGAGGTAGGTGGTCGTGGAAGGACGCAACGGCCCGGAGTTCGCGACGCTACTCGGCTTGGGGGCCGCGACCGCAGCGATCCTCCTGGTCGGGCTAGGCCTCGGCTGGCTGGTTGACGACGCAGTGCACACCCTTCCGGTGTTCACCCTGGCTGGCCTGGCCCTCGGCATTGTCGGTGCTGGCGTCTACATCTACACCAAGTTCACGAAGTTCTTGAAGGAGTAAGCGCCGTACTTATGGTGTCGACATGCATCAGCCCATCGGAGGGCCCCTCGTGACCCCTGACGTGATCAGATCGACTGCGATAGCAGTCAACCTACGCCGGGCCGCACTCATTGCAGCGTGCCTGGGTACCGCCGGTTTTCTGGTGCTTGCTCCCATGGGCTATCCGCTGGCGGCCTTGTTCTTGTGCGCTGGGCTCGGGCTGGGTTTGCTCAACACCGCGCTGGTGCAGCGATCTGCGGCGCGTTTCGCGGCCACTGGTGACTCGAGCAAGCGCCGGTTCGCGGTGGCGGTGCTCGCCCGGCTGGCGCTGATCACCGTGCTCGCGGTCAGCGTGGCTCTGCTGCTGCAGCCCGAGGGCCTCGGCGTGTTCGCCGGGCTGGCTGTCTGCCAGCTGATGATGATCTTCATGGCCTCGGTTCCGTTGATCAAGGAACTGCGTAGATCCGCGGTCGAGGACGAGTCGGGAGCCCCGGTATGAGCGGGCTGGTATTGGCTGAAGGTGGCGGCGTTGAGGTTGGCGAGCACATCCAGTGGCATGTCCTGGGTATGACGCTCAACGCGGACACCGTGCTCTCCACCGTGGTCGCTGCGGTGATTGTCATCGGGTTCGGTCTTTACCTTGCCGCCAAGACGACCTCAAAGGTGCCCAGCGGCCTGCAGCTGACTTTCGAGACGGTGACCGACCAGGTGGAACGCCAGGTGGAGAGCAACCTCGGCATCCGCACCGCACCCTTTGTCGTGCCACTGGCGATCGCGCTGTTCTTCTTCATCCTGATCTCGAACTGGTTGGCGATCCTGCCGCACGCTTGGGAGAGCTACGTCCGACCGCCGACATCAGACGTGAACCTCACCTTCGCGCTCGGCCTCTTTGTGATGATCTTGGTATGGGTGACGGGAATCCGTATCCAGGGCAAGCACTACTTCAAGCACTTCATTGAGCCCTACCCGATCCTGCTCCCGCTCAATATCATCGAGGAGCTGGTCAAGCCGATCACCCTCTCGCTGCGGCTGTTCGGCAACATCCTTGCCGGCACTGTGATGGTGGGCGTTATCGGCCTGCTGCCAGCGGTGATCTTGTGGGCGCCGACCTCGGCCTGGAAATTGTTCGACCTGTTCATCGGCATTCTCCAGGCGCTGATCTTCGCCCTGCTGACGATCATCTACTTCGCCATGGCCACGGGCGGCCGTGCCGAGGAGGGGGCCCACTAACGCTTCCCTGCTCGCCTCCGTGAGATCATTGTCAGACATAATAGGCGAAACTTCGAGGACAAGAGGGTTGGTAAGATATGAGTTTCTCTGAACTGGTCCTTGCCCAGGGGACCACGGGCAACGTCCAGCTCGCGGGTGCCTTCATCGGCGGTGGTATCGCGCTGGCCGGTGGTGCTATCGGCGCTGCTATCGGTGATGGTCTGGCCGGTGGCGCCACGATCCAGGGTGTCGCCCGCCAGCCCGAGGCGCAGGGCCGGCTGTTCACAATTTTCTTCCTGACGGTGGGTCTGGTCGAGGCGATGTACTTCATCAACCTTGCTTTCATGGCGGTGTTCGTATTCGCCTTGGCCGGCGGCTGATCTGGCTTGGATGACCTGGCAGGGACGGTATTCATGAGTGTGCACGACGTGGCCGCCCCCGGCGGTGGTGACATTTTCCTCATCCCCAATGCGACGTTCTTCGTCGAGCTGGTGATCTTCCTTATCGTGCTCGCTGTGGTCTGGCGCTACGTGGTGCCCCCGGTCAAGCGTGCGATGACCGAGCGCCAGGAGATGGTCCGCCAGCAGATCGAGGAGAGCCAGCAGGCTCGCACCCGGCTGGCCGAGGCCCAGGCTCGTTACTCCGAGGCACTGGCCGAGGCGCGGGTGGAGGCGGCCAAGATCCGCGAGGCGGCTCGGGCCGACGCGCAGGTGATCAAAGATGAGATGCGCCAGCAGGCCGAGCAGGAGGTCACCCGGATCCGTCAGCGTGGCGAGGAGCAGCTGACCAATCAGCGCGAGCAGGTGGTCCGCGAGCTGCGTGGCGAGCTGGGCAAGCTGGCCGTGACGCTGGCCGGCCGCATCGTGGGTGAGTCTGTCGCCGACGACTCCCGGCGGGCCGCCACGGTGGATCGCTTCCTCGACGAGCTACAGGGGATGTCGGCTCCCGATACCACCACCGACGGGGCGGCTCCGGTTCCCAGCAGGCGGCGGAAGCGCTGATGCAACCAGCCAGTAGAGCGGCCTTGGCCAAGGCTCGCGAACAACTCGTGAACCGGATCAATGATCCGGGTACCGCCTCCGCCCGAGAGCGCAGCCGGGTGGGTGACGACCTCGGTGGCGTCGCGGCGGTGCTCGGCGAGCAGCCCGCGATCCGGCGTCATCTCGCCGACTCCGCGGCGCCCCAGCAGGTCCGCCGCACGATGGTGGAGGCATTGTTCGGCGCTCAGGTGAGCCAGGTCACCCGGCAGATCTTGGGTGACGTGGTCGCTTTGCGCTGGTCTCGGCCGCGGGACCTGGTCGACGGGATCGAGGAGCTGGCCTGGCAGGTCCTGCTCACCGTCGCCGAGCAAACCCGCAGCCTCGAAGACGTCGAGGACGAGCTGTTCCGGTTCGGTCGCATCCTGGCCGCGCAACCGCGCCTGGTGACGCTGCTGGGCGAGCAGAGCGCACCGGTCGCCCGGCGGCTGCAGCTGCTGAACACGGTGCTGGCCGGTCGCACCCGCCCGGTGACTCGCAAGCTCGTGGAGCAGGCGGTCCGGGCGCCTCGTGGGCGTCGGATCCATGAGATCGTCGATGTGCTGGTGGACCGGGCAGCGGCTCGCCGGCAACGGTCGGTGGCCCAGGTCAGCGCGGCGGGTCCGCTGTCACCGCAGCAGGAGCAGCGGCTGATCGACGTGCTCAACCGGATTTACCGGCGGCCGATCTCGCTCAAGATCGACCTCGATCCGGAGCTGCTCGGCGGGCTGGTCATCCGGGTAGGGGACGAAGTGATCGACGGCAGCGTGGCCGCCCGGCTGGCCCAGGCCCGCCAATGGATCTCCCGATGAGCCGGCATCTCCCGATGAGCACACCCTACGACGAGAGCAGGGAACGATAGCCATGGCGGAGCTGACGATCTCCTCGGAGGAGATCCGGAGCGCGATCGAGAACTACGTCACGTCCTTCTCGACCGAGACCGCACGCGAGGAGGTGGGCGTCGTCGTCTATGCCGGTGACGGGATCGCCCGGGTCGAGGGCCTGCCCTCGGTGATGACCAGCGAGCTGTTGCAGTTCCCCGGCGGAGTGCTCGGCGTCGCGCAGAACCTCGAGGTGCGCGAGATCGGCGTGGTCATCCTGGGCAACTTCGAGGCCATCGAGCAGGGCCAGGAGGTCAGGCGAACCGGCCGGATCCTGTCGGCGCCGGTGGGGGACGACTTCCTCGGCCGGGTGGTGGACCCGCTGGGCTACCCGCTGGACGGCTTGGGTGACATCGTCGCCGAGGAGCAACGGGTCCTGGAGCTGCAGGCGCCCTCGGTGCTCGACCGGCAGCCGGTGAAGGAACCGCTGCAGACGGGCATCAAGGCGATCGACTCGCAGACCCCGATCGGTCGTGGCCAGCGCCAGCTCATCATCGGTGACCGTAAGACCGGCAAGACCGCGGTGTGTATCGACACCATCATCAACCAGAAATCGAACTGGGCCACCGGCGACCCGACCAAGCAGGTGCGCTGCATCTACGTGGCGATCGGCCAGAAGGGCACCACGATCGCGGCGGTCCGCCAGACCCTGGAGGATGCCGGCGCGCTGGAGTACACCACCATCGTCGCGGCACCGGCATCCGACTCGGCCGGTTACAAGTGGATTGCCCCCTACACCGGCTCGGCCCTGGGCCAGCACTGGATGTACCAGGGCAAGCACGTGCTGATCATCTTTGATGATCTCTCCAAGCAGGCCGACGCCTACCGCGCCATCTCGCTGTTGCTGCGCCGCCCACCGGGCCGGGAGGCGTTCCCCGGCGACGTGTTCTACCTGCACTCGCGGCTGCTGGAGCGCTGCGCGAAGCTGTCCAACGAGCGGGGTGGGGGCTCGCTGACCGGGCTGCCGATCATCGAGACCAAGGCCAACGACATCTCGGCCTACATCCCGACCAACGTCATCTCCATCACCGACGGTCAGTGCTTCTTCGAGTCCGACCTGTTCAACCAGGGGGTCCGACCGGCGATCAACGTCGGGGTCTCGGTCTCCCGGGTTGGTGGCTCGGCACAGATCAAGGCGATGCGGACGGTCGGCGGCACGCTGCGGCTGGAGCTGTCGCAGTACCGCGAGCTGGAGGCGTTCGCCGCCTTCGGTGCGGAGAACCTGGACGCCACCTCGCGGCGCCAGCTCGAGCGCGGAGCCCGGCTGACCGAGCTGCTCAAACAGGGGCAGTACGCGCCGTTGCCCGTCGAGGAGCAGGTCGTGTCGATCTTCCTCGGCACCCGGGGACATCTGGACGACGTGGCGGTGCAAGACGTCCGCCGCTTCGAGTCGGACTTCCTCACCGATGTCCGCCGGCACCACCAAGACATCCTGGACACGATCCGGGAGACCAAGCAGTTCAACGACGATACCGAGCAGCAGGTCGTGGCTGCGGTGACCGCCTTCAAGAAGAGCTTCACCACGTCAGACGGCTCGGCTCTGGGTCACGAGGCTGAGGCCGACGCGATGGACGCCGACGACGTCGAGCGCGAATCGGTCAAGGTCACCAAACGTGCCCCGAAGAAGTGACGTAAATCATGGCAGCGCAGTTGAGAGTGCTCCGTCGCCGGATCCGTTCGGTGAAGTCGATGAAGAAGATCACCAAGGCGAGTGAGTTGATCGCCACCTCGCGGATCGCCCGGGCACAGGCCCGGGTCGAGGCGTCCCGGCCGTACGCGCAGGAGATCACCAAGGTGCTGTCGGCGTTGGCCAGTGCCTCGGGCACCCTGGACAGCCCGCTGCTGGTCGAGCGGGAGAACCCGACCCGGGCGGCGATGCTGGTGGTGACCAGTGACCGGGGTCTGTGCGGTGGCTACAACGCCAACCTGTTGCGGGCCGCCGAAGAGCTGCACGCGCTGCTGCGCGACGAGGGCAAGTCGGTGGCGCAGTACCTGATCGGCCGCAAGGGGGTCGGTTACTACACGTTCCGCGAGCGGCCGATCGAGCAGTCCTGGACCGGGTTCTCCGAGCAACCCTCCTATGCCGACGCCGCCGAGGCCGGCCGGATGCTGGTGCGCGCGTTCCTCTCCGGCGCCGACGACGAGGACGGCGGTCCGGGACCGGACGGGATACCGGGCGTGGACGAGCTGCACATCGTCTACACCGAGTTCCGGTCGATGGTCACCCAGACGCCCCGGGCGCGCCGGATCGCGCCGCTGGAGGTCGAGTACGTCGACGACGGCGCTGCCCGGGACAGGCAGCGTCCGCGCTCGGACAGCCCGCCACCGCTGTACGAGTTCGAGCCGGACGCCGATGTGCTGCTCGGTCACTTGTTGCCGAAATACATCAACACCAGGATCTACGCGGCGCTGCTGGAGGCCGCGGCATCGGAGCAGGCCGCCCGCCGCCAGGCGATGAAGGCCGCCACTGACAACGCCACCGAGCTGATTCAAGATCTCACCCGCGAGGCCAACCAGGCCCGTCAGGGCCAGATCACCCAGGAGATCAGCGAGATCGTCGGCGGCGCCGAGGCGTTGGCCGCCGTGGGGAGTGATGACTGAGATGAGCCCACAGACAAGCGCCGGGACCGGTCGGGTGGTGCGGGTGGCCGGGCCCGTGGTGGACGTGGAGTTCCCAGCCGACCAGGTGCCGCCACTGTTCAACGCGCTGACCGTGCAGGTCGAGCTCGAGGCGATCCGCAAGACGATGACGCTGGAGATCGCCCAGCACCTCGGGGACAACACCGTGCGCGCGATCGCCATGCAGCCGGCCGATGGCCTGGTCCGGGGGGCACCGGTGACCGACACCGGGTCGGCGATCTCGGTACCGGTCGGTGACCAGGTCAAGGGCCATGTGTTCAACATGCTGGGCCAATGCCTGGACGCGCCGGGGACGACGTTCACCGGGGACCGCTGGAAGATCCACCGCAAGCCGCCGCCGTTCGACCAGCTCGAAGGCAAGACCGAGATGCTCGAGACCGGGTTGAAGGTCATCGACCTGCTCACCCCCTACGTCCAGGGTGGCAAGATCGGGCTGTTCGGTGGGGCCGGGGTGGGCAAGACGGTGCTGATCCAGGAGATGATCATCCGGGTGGCCCGGAACTTCGGTGGCACGTCGGTGTTCGCCGGGGTGGGCGAGCGCACCCGGGAGGGTAACGACCTGTTCCTGGAGATGCAGGAGGCCGGCGTCCTCAAGGACACCGCGCTGGTCTTCGGCCAGATGGACGAGCCGCCCGGCACCAGGATGCGGGTCGCGCTGTCCGCATTGACCATGGCCGAGTACTTCCGCGACGAGCTGAACACCGACGTGCTGCTGTTCATCGACAACATCTTCCGGTTCACCCAGGCCGGCTCCGAGGTTTCCACCCTGCTGGGCCGGCTGCCGTCGGCGGTGGGCTACCAGCCGACCCTGGCCGACGAGATGGGCGAGCTGCAGGAGCGCATCACCTCCACCCGGGGCCGGTCGATCACCTCCATGCAGGCGATCTACGTGCCCGCCGACGACTACACCGACCCGGCGCCGGCGACCACCTTCGCCCACCTGGACGCCACCACGGAGCTGTCCCGGGGGGTGTTCTCCAAGGGCATCTTCCCCGCGGTGGACCCGCTGACCTCGTCGTCGACCATCCTGGACCCGCAGTACGTCGGCGAGGAGCACTACCGGGTGGCTCAGGAGGTCAAACGGATCCTGCAGAAGTACAACGACCTGCAGGAGATCATCGCCATCCTGGGCATCGACGAGCTGTCCGAAGAGGACAAGGTCACGGTCAACCGGGCCCGCCGGATCGAGCGTTTCCTGAGCCAGAACATGTACTCCGCGGAGCAGTTCACCGGTCAGGAGGGCTCGACGGTGCCGCTCAAGGAGACCATCGAGGCATTCGACAAGCTCAGCAAAGGTGATTTCGACCACATGCCGGAGCAGGCTTTCTACCTGTGTGGTGGGCTGGAGGACTTGGAGGCGAAGTACCAGAAGCTCACCCGCAGCTGACCGTTAGACTCCGGACCGGGTTCGGGGCAGCGACAAGAGGGGTAGGCGAGGTGCGTGGCTGAGATGTCCGTCGAGTTGGTCGCGGTGGAGCGCAAGGTGTGGTCGGGTAACGCCACCTCAGTGTTCGCCGAGACCACCGAGGGCGAGCTGGGCGTCCTGCCCGGGCACACGCCGCTGCTCGGCGAGCTGGTCGAGGGTGGGATCGTCACAGTCACGACCACCGGCGGGGAGACGGTCACGGCAGCCGTTTTCGGTGGCTTCTTGTCGATCACCGGGGAGAAGGTGAGTGTGCTGGCCGAGGCCGCTGAGCTCGCCGACGAGGTCGATCCGCAGGCCGCCAGGGAAGCGTTGGCGCAGGCCGACGCCGAGCCGGACCAGGACCGGGCCGACTCGATGCGAGCGAGAGCCACCGCACGGCTCAAGGCTGCCGGCCAGGCCGTCTGAGTCAGCGCGGGCGGGCCGCCGTGGGGATCGGAGAGATCATCGGTGTGGCCCTGCTGGCCGGGGCGTTCACGGTTACCGTGCTCGCCTTTCGTCGCCTGCGGCTGGTCCGGCAGGGTGGCATTGACGTTGCACTGCGCTGGCGCCCGGATGCTGCCGGCCGTGGTTGGCACCAAGGGGTGGGACGCTACCGGGGCGACGATTTCGCCTGGTTCGGAATCTCCAGCCTGCGCGCTGGTCCCGATCGAGTGCTCGACCGCGACCAGCTCGAGATCGTGGAGCGGCGTGGCCCCACCCTGCCCGAGAGCTACGCGGTGCCCAGCGGATCGATCGTGCTGCGCTGCCGCACCGGCGTCGACGAACTCGAGCTGGCCATGCGCCAAGAGACCCTCACCGGGTTCCTGTCCTGGCTGGAGTCCGCCCCGCCCCGCCCGCGGCCTGGCTTGTGAGTGCGTAACAGTGTTATAACATCCCGCTGGCGGAGCCGGCAATCAGACCACTGTCGCACTCACGAGTGCGCAGCGCCTGGCTTCCACAGCACGTCGCCATCGGGGTTGGCGATCCGGCACAGGATGAACAGCAGGTCGGACAACCGGTTGAGATAGCGGGCGGTCAGCGGGTTGGTGCGGTCGGCATCGACCGCGAGCAGCGCCCAGGTGCTCCGTTCAGCCCGCCGGGTGACCGTCCGGGCGGTATGCAGCAGGGCCGCGCCCGGGGTGCCGCCGGGCAGGATGAACGAGTCCAGCTTCGGCAACGGGGCGTTGAACTCGTCACACCAGCTTTCCAGCCGGGTGACGTAGCTGTCGTCGATCCGCAGTGGCGGGTACTTCGGATCTTCGCTGAGCGGGTTGCAAAGGTCAGCGCCCACGTCGAACAAGTCATTCTGCACCTGCAGCAGTACCGTGACCAGGCGTTGCGGCAGAGCGCCCAGCGCCAAGGCGACACCGAGTGCGCTGTTCGCCTCGTCCACGTCGGCGTAGGCGGCCAGCCGCGGGTCGGTCTTGGGCACCCGGGTGAAGTCGCCGAGACCGGTCGTTCCGTCGTCGCCGGTGCGGGTATAGATCCTGGTGAGGTGCACGGCCATGGGTGCAGCCTACGGCTGCCCGTGAGTGGCGATGCGAGTCCTGACTCGCATCGCCACTCACGGGTTGTCCACAGCCTGTCAGCGCTCCGAGAGAGCGCTGACGAGCACGATGGCGAGGTCGCCGTCGGCGTAGCGCTGCCGGATCAGCTTCTTGTCGAACTTGCCCACCGAGGTCTTGGGTATCTCGTCGAGAAACGACCAGCGCTCGGGCAGCTGCCAGGCCGGCACCGAGGCGCTGAGGTGTGCTCGTAACTCGGCGGCGTCGGCCTGCTCGCCGGCCGCGATCACGACCGTTGCCAGCGGCCGTTCCACCCACCGGTCGTCCGGGACGGCGACGACGGCGGCCTCGCGCACCTTCGGGTGGCCCATCAGCGTGTTCTCCAGCTGCACTGAGGAGATCCACTCACCACCGGATTTGATCACATCTTTGGCGCGGTCACTGATGGTGATGAAGCCCAGCTCATCGATGCTGCCGACGTCGCCGGTACGCAACCAGCCGTCGTGGAACCTGGCTGGGTCGGCATCCCCGTGGTACCGCGCCGTGACCCACGGCCCACGCACCTGGATCTCGCCGACCGCCTCGCCGTCACTGGGCGCCACGACATCGCCGTCGCCGACGATGCGACCCTCGACCCCAGCGACCAGCCGACCCGCGCTGGCCCGGTCGCGCCAGGCATCGTCGCCCTCGGCGCCGACCCGCGGGGTGGCGACTGAGGCGACCGGGGAGGTCTCGGTCATCCCCCAGGCTTGCTTGATCTCGATGCCGAATTCCTGCGCGAACGCCGTCATCAGTGCCAGCGGCACGGCGGAGCCGCCACAGAGCACCCGGCGGATCGAGGACAGGTCGCCGCCGTGCTCGCGCAGGTGGCGCAGCACGTCACCCCAGATCGTCGGGACCGCGCCGGAGACGGTGGGGCGCTGCGCCTCGATCAGGCTGACCAGCGGCGCGGCCGCCAGGAAGCGGTCGGGCATGATCAGGCCGGCGCCGGACATCAGCGCCGCATACGGCAGCCCCCAGGCGTTGGCGTGAAACATCGGCACCACCGCCAGGACCCGGTCGGCCGGGGTCAGACCGGCAACCTCACCGGTGCAGATGCACATCGAATGCAGGTAGGCCGAGCGGTGGCTGTAGGCGACCCCTTTGGGGTGACCCGTGGTGCCGCTGGTGTAGCACATCGCGGCTGCCGACCGCTCGTCTGTGCCGGTCGGCCAGTCGAAGCTGTCAGGCTGCGCGGCCAACAGCTCGTGGTAGGAGTGCAACTCCTTGCCGGCGCTGTCCAGCGCTGACGTGTCTGCCCGGCCGACGATGATGACGTGGCGCACCGTCTTCATCGCCGGCAGTGCCCGGGCCAGCGGCCCGATCAGCGAGCCGTCCACGATCACCACGTCGTCCTGCGCGTGGTTGGCGATCCAGGCCACCTGGTCGGGCACCAACCGCAGGTTGAGGGTGTGCAGCACCGCGCCCATCGACGGGACCGCGAGGTATGCCTCCAGGTGTTCCTGGTTGTTCCACTGGAAGGTGGCCACCCGCTGGTCACCGGTGACACCCAGGCCACGCAGCGCGCCGGCCAGCTGGGCGGCGCGCCGCCCCACCTCGGCGTAGCTCGCGCGGCGCGCGCCGTCACCGGTCCAGGTGACGACCTCGCTGTCACCGTGCACGGTGCTGCCGTGCCGCATGATCATTCCCACGGTGAGCGGGACGTCCATCATCGTGCTGTCCACCAGCGGTGCCCCTTCCGGCTATCCGTTACTCGCCAGTAGTCTCGATGAGGGAGAGCGGCCGGAGGTGCCTGATGCCCTACCCCAGCGATCGTGAGCGGGACCGGCCGTGGGTGATGCGCACCTATGCCGGGCACTCGTCGGCGCAGAAATCCAATGTGCTGTACCGGCGCAATCTTGCCAAGGGCCAGACCGGGCTCTCGGTGGCCTTCGACCTGCCCACCCAGACCGGTTACGACCCCGACCACGAGCTGGCCCGCGGTGAGGTCGGCAAGGTTGGCGTGCCGATCAGCCACCTCGGCGACATGCGCGCGCTGTTCGACGGTATCCCGATGGCACAGGCCAACACGTCGATGACGATCAATGCCACCGCCATGTGGCTGCTGGCTTTGTACGCCTCGGTGGCTGCCGAGCGCGGCGCGGACCTGGCGCAGCTGTCGGGTACCACACAGAACGACATCATCAAGGAGTACCTGTCCCGCGGGACCTACGTCTTCCCGCCCCGGCCGAGCCTGCGGTTGATCACCGACACGGTGGCCTACACGGTCAACCACATCCCGAAGTGGAACCCGATCAACATCTGCAGCTACCACCTGCAGGAGGCCGGTGCGACGCCGGTGCAGGAGGTCGCCTACGCCCTGTGCACGGCGATCGCGGTGCTGGACTCGGTACGTGATTCCGGGCAGGTGGCACCGGAGGACTTCGCCACCGTCGTCGGGCGGATGTCGTTCTTCGTCAACGCCGGGGTGCGCTTCGTCGAGGAGATGTGCAAGCTGCGCGCCTTCGGGCGGCTGTGGGACGAGACCTGCCGGGACCGCTACGGCGTGGCGGACCCGAAGCTGCGCCGTTTCCGGTACGGTGTGCAGGTCAACTCGCTGGGTCTCACCGAGGCGCAGCCGGAGAACAACGTGCAGCGCATCGTGCTGGAGATGCTCGCGGTGACGCTGTCCCGCGACGCCCGGGCCCGCGCGGTGCAGCTGCCGGCGTGGAACGAGGCGCTGGGCCTGCCCCGGCCCTGGGACCAGCAGTGGGCGCTGCGGATGCAGCAGGTGCTGGCCTATGAGACCGACCTGCTGGACTACGAGGATCTGTTCGACGGCTCCCGGGTGGTCGAGGCCCGGGTGGTTGAGATCGCTGCGGGTGCCCGGGCGGAGATCGACCGAGTACAGGGGATGGGTGGAGCGATCGCCGCCGTCGAGTCGGGATACATGAAGTCGCAGCTGGTGTCGTCGCTGGTGGCGCGGCGCCGGCGGATCGAGGACGGCGCGGACGTGGTGGTCGGGGTCAACCGGTTCACCGAGACCGATCCCAGCCCGCTGCAGGCCGGCGGCGCCGGGGCCATCGAGACCATCGACCCGGCCACCGGGGCGCAGCTGATCGACGCGATCCGGGTCTGGCGAGCCGGCCGGGACCAGGTGGCGGTGGATGCGGCGCTGCGTGGGTTGACCGAGGCCGCCAAGACCGAGGTCAACCTGGTCGAGGCGTCGATGGTCTGCGCTCGCGCGGGTGTCACGACGGGGGAGTGGGCCGGGGCACTGCGTGCGGTGTTCGGCGAGTACCGGGCGCCGACCGGGATCGCCGGGGCACGCGCGGTAGGCGAGGCCGGTGACGCGATCGCGCGGGTTCGAGAGCGGGTGCGTTGCGTGGGGGAGGAGCTGGGCGGGCGGTTGCGGATGCTGGTCGGCAAACCGGGCCTGGACGGGCACTCCAACGGCGCCGAGCAGGTGGCGGTCCGGGCCCGGGACGTCGGCTTCGAGGTGATCTACCAGGGGATCCGGCTGACGCCGGCGCAGATCGTCGCGGCTGCGGTGGCCGAGGACGTGCACGTGGTGGGATTATCGATTTTGTCCGGTTCACACCTGGAGGTGGTGCCTGCGGTGGTCGAGGGATTGCGCGCGGCGGGTGCCGCCGACATCCCGGTGGTGGTCGGCGGGATCATTCCCCCGGAGGACGCCGAGGTACTGCTTGCCAGCGGGGTGGCCAAGGTGTTCACCCCCAAGGACTTCGAGCTCACCGACATCATGAACCAGATCGTCGACCTGATCCGCCCCCGCGGCGAAAGTCAGGCTCGGTAAACGTCCGCTCGGTGCCCGATTCGCACCACACTGATCACTAACATCGCATCATCGATCTGGTAGATGATCCGATACACGCCGACCCGAGCCGTGTACCGCTTGGCCGGATCGTCACGGAGCATCGTGCCGACGCGGTGCGGATTCTTCGCCAGCGGACCGTTGATGAACTCGGCGATCGCCACATGGACCTTGGCGGGCAGGCGGTTCACGGCGCGTTCCGCGGGGCCGGTGACAACTACGCGATAGGTCACCCGGCCCTGCGCTCACGCTCGGCAGCTTCCTCCTCGGCGACCCGTCTGTGCGCCTCTGCCAAGACTACTTCTGCGGGAACGGTGTCGCCGCGGGCGATCGCGGCGTCGGCCTCGGCGAGATCCTCGTGGATGCCGGGCTGGGAGAGCCAGAAGATCGTGTCTTCCATCTGCTCCCATTCGTAGACAGACACGATCATGGCGGCGGGCTTGCCGTTCTTGGTGACCATCACGTGATCGTGATGCGTCTCGACGTCGTTGACCACTTCGGAGAAGTGTTGCCGGGCCTCGGCCAGCGACAGAGTCTTCATGTACAGAATTATAGCTACCACATGCTTGGGGCACCACGGACCAGATCGTGGACCTGATCCGCCTGCACTCCTCCGGGTTCCCAGGCGCGGAGCAGACCGAGGTCATCGGTGGGGCACCGCAGCGTGGGCCGGACCGGCATCTACCGCGCGCGAACGCCGCAGGATAGGAGAATCGTTTCGTTAGCCATCGCCGCGCGTCGTGACCCCACACCCGGCCCGCCACACCCGACCTGCCCGGAGGGCACATGACCAGCGACCACACGCCCACAACGTTTCACCAGACACCGGTCGGCGCCGCAGGCGCGGGCCCCTACGCACTCACCACCGGCCCTGATGGCGCGCTGTGGATCACCCTGGTGCACGCCGGCCAAATCGCCCGCCTGGAGCCCGACGGCGCACCCGAGCTGTACCAGCTCGACGTCCCGACCTGTCGACCTGCCCAGATCACCACAGGCCCGGACGGCGCCCTGTGGTTCACCCGTTACGGCGACGACCGGATCGGACGCATCACCACCGGTGGAGAGGCCACATCCTTTCCGCTCGCTCCCGGCAGCGACCCGTACGGGATCACCGCAGGTCCCGACGGCGGGCTGTGGTTCACCGCCATGGGCACCGACCGGATCGGACGGATCACCCCCGGCGGCCAGACCACCGAGTACCCCCTGCCGGCGACCGGTGCGATGGCCACGATGATCACCACCGGGCCCGACGGGGCACTGTGGTTCACCCTCAACCAAACCCACGCCATCGGTCGGGTCGACCTCGACGGAAAGATCACGATCCACCCGCTGCCCACGCCGGACGCCGCACCGGTAGGCATCACCGCCACCCCGGACGCGGTCTGGTTCGTCGAGATCGGCGCCGGGCAGGTGGGGCGGATCCACCCCGACGGCCGGATCGAGGAGTTCATCCTGCCTGACCGCGCCGCCCGACCCCACGCGATCGTCGCCGACCCCGATGGCGGCTGCTGGCTCACCGAGTGGGGCACCAGCCACCTCGCCCACATCACCACCGACGGAGAGGTCCGCGAGATCGCCCTTCCCGCATCGAGCGAACCACACGGTCTCACCATCGGACCCGACGGCGCGCTCTGGGTCGCCCTCGAAACCGGCACTATCACCCGGATCGCCAGGTGACCGAAGCTCTCACCAGGACGCTCCGTGCGTCGTCTCGGTTCCTTGCCTCAGCGGACAATGTAGGGGATACGGGAGCTGCGTCACCGAATCACTGATAAACTGGCGAACGTCCTTTCGGCGGCGTTTCGGGAATAATCAAGTTCGACGGTGATTCGGGTGAACCGGCCGATACAAGAATCTCCTTGCTGCACGTGGAAGATACCTGAGGCTCGACCCGTAGAGGTCTTCCATTGCGGCATTGCTCATTCCGATGACGATCCGACGTGCCGATAACGTTGAACTCCGGCACCACTGGCCGGTCGCACGAGGTGAGACGCGTCTGCGGGTTTCAGCAACCGTGGTGCGATGGTGCGGGCAAGCATGACACGCACGAATCTGACCGAGGCGCGGCCTGGCTGCGTTACCGTCGGGGTTATGGGCACAGCTGCGTTGCGAGTCGAGCGGGACGGGGACACGGTCCGGATCACGATGAACCGTCCGCAGCGGCGTAACGCGCTGTCCGCCGACCATCTCGTGGAGCTGCGCGAGGCGTTCACCGAGGCGGGCCGGTCAGATGCCACCGGCATCGTGCTCGCCGCTGCGGGCCCGGTGTTCTCGGCGGGTCACGACTTCGCCGACGTGGCCTCACGTGATCTCGCCGGGGTCGCGGAGTTGCTGATGCTGTGCACCGAGGTGATGCGCACCATCCAGTCGGTGCCGCAGGTCGTCGTCGCCCGGGTGCACGCGCTGGCCACCGCGGCGGGCTGCCAGCTGGTGGCGTCGTGCGATCTTGCGGTGGCGGCCGAGTCGGCGGGTTTCGCGCTACCCGGCGGCAAGGGCGGCTGGTTCTGCCACACGCCTGCGGTGCCGGTGGCCCGCTCGATCGGGCGTAAGCGGTTGATGGAGATGGCGCTGACCGGTGACGTGGTGGACGCCCGCACCGCTGCGCAATGGGGGCTGGTCAACCGCACCGTCCCGGACGCCGAGCTGGATGCCGCGGTGGACGACCTGCTCGCCCGCGCCACCCGGGGCAGCCGGACCAGCAAAGCGCTGGGCAAGCAGACCCTCTACGCACAGCTGGACCGCCCCGAGGCCGACGCCTACGCCATCGCGCTCGAGATGATGGCCTCGGCCTCGCAGCTCGCCGGTGCCAAGGAGGGCATCACCGCCTTCCTGGAGAAGCGCCGGCCAGCCTGGCCGGACTGAGCTGCTCGTGAGTGCGTGGCCGCGACGGTGGAGGAGAAGCTGGAACGGCGGTGGTCGCCACAGCAGATCGCGGGAGGAGTACCCACTCCTTTCCACTCTCAACATATAGCGCACCGGGGGGCTTGCGGCAAGACCCGGGTCATGCCGCAGAATCGCCGGACGAGGTCAGAACCAGCGGAAATGGGAGGCGCGAAGTGCGTGTGTTGTTGTCGATGCATGGGTCGCGCGGGGACGTCGAACCGCTGTGCCGGTCGGCCCGCCGATGGGCTCGATGGTGCGGCCGGCGCGATCCGCACCGACGGTGGCCCCGAGGTTGCTGCTCGACGCGGTCAGCCGAGAAAGGTCGCCAGCGCTTCTTCGTGTGTTGCGAGGGGGTTTGACAAGAGGTGGGCGGCAAAAAATAACGTGCCTGCCATAGCCTGATGGAGAGTCCGCCGAATCTGGCACCGGTTAGTTGCTGTGAGGGGTATATGTCGACTCAGGGATACGAAGAGGAATTGCGGTCCGAGCGGAGCTATGTGGCGGGGCTTTACACGCGGCTCGACGCCGAGCGCGCGCGAGTGGGGGGTGAGTACAACGCGGCGTTGCGGGGAAACGGTGGGACGGCCGTGGAACGGGATGTCGAGGTGCGTGTGCTGGCCAACGAGGTGAAGCGGCTGGACGTGGCGGACAACGGGTTGTGTTTCGGTCGGTTGGACACCGTTTCGGGTGACCGTTCGTATATCGGCCGGATCGGTCTTCTCGACGAGGACAACGAGTACGAACCGGTGTTGCTGGATTGGCGGGCGCCGGCGTCGCGCGCGTTCTACGTCGCCACCGCCGCGACCCCGGAGAACATGCGTCGGCGCCGCCAGTTCCACACCCGCGGGCGCCAGGTGGTCGATTTCACCGACGAGGTGCTCGGCCGCCCGGTCGGTGGCGAGCTGGGGGATGCGGCCCTGCTCGCGGCGGTCAACGCGCCGCGTGGTGCCGGGATGCGCGACATCGTGGCGACGATCCAGGCTGAGCAGGACGGGATCATCCGGCTCGATCACCCGGGAGTGTTGGTGATCGAGGGTGGCCCGGGCACCGGCAAGACCGTGGTGGCGCTGCACCGCGTCGCGTACCTGCTCTACACCCAGCGGGAGCGGATGCAACGCCATGGTGTGCTCGTGGTCGGGCCCAACCCGGCGTTTCTGAACCACATCGGCCGCGTGCTGCCGTCGCTGGGCGAGTCCGACGTGGTGTTCATGACCACCGGCGACCTCGTGCCCGGTCTGCGCGTCACCGCTGAGGACACCCCGCACGCCGCGCGGCTCAAGGGCTCGCTGAAGGTCTTGGACGTGCTTGCGGCGGCGGTCGCCGACCGTCAGCGGCTGCCCGAGCATCCGCTGCCGATCGAGCTGGCGGGGGTCACGGTGCGGATCGACGCCGAGACCGCGCAGTGGGCCAGGGACGAGGCGCGGGCGAGCGGGCTGGCGCACAACCAGGCCCGCGCGGTGTTCACCGAGATCGTCACGTGGGTGCTCACCGAACGAGCGATAGCCCGGATCGGCCGGGGCTGGCTGACCCGGGCCAACCGCGAAGGGTGGGAGCAGCTGCGGGTGGACCTGCTCAAGGAGCTCGCGGACGACGACACGTTCGCCGCCGCGCTCGACGAGCTCTGGCCGATCCTGACGCCGGAAACACTATTGGCGCCCCTGTACACGTCTCCCGAACGGCTGCGCGCGGCCGGGGCCGACCCGGTGCTGTTGCGCGCCGACGGTAACGCCTGGACGGTGTCGGACCTGCCGCTGCTCGACGAGCTGGTCGACCTGCTGGGCCGCGACAAGTCGGCCGAGCAGGCCGCCGAGCGGGAACGCAAGGCCGAGGCCGACTACGCCGCAAACGTGCTGGACAGCCTCGTCGGCCGCCAGGACTCGATGGACGACGAGGACCACCTGTTCGCCACAGACCTGCTCTACGCCGAGGATCTGGCCGATCGCTTCGTCGAGCGCGACACCCGTGAGCTCGTCGAACGCGCCACCGCGGACCGGGACTGGACCTACCGCCACGTCGTGGTCGACGAGGCCCAAGAACTGTCCGAGATGGACTGGCGGGTGCTGATGCGGCGCTGCCCCGGCCGATCCTTCACCGTGGTCGGCGATCTCGCCCAACGCCGGTCGGTGGCCGGAGCGACATCCTGGGACACCATGCTGAAGCCGTACGTACCCGGCCGCTGGGTCTACCGGTCGCTGTCGGTGAACTACCGCACCCCGGCCGAGATCATGACCGTCGCCGCCGCGCTGCTCACCGAGCTCGCACCCGGGATCCAGCCACCGGAGTCGGTCCGCGCGTGCGGCGTCGCGCCATGGTCGCGGCAGGTCACCGCGGACGAGCTGCCCGCTGCCATCGAGGAATTCGTCCGCGACGAAGCCGGCCGCGACGGCACGAGCATCGTGATCGGACCACCGGGAATGCCGGGCACGGTGGCGGCGTCGCAGACCAAAGGCCTGGAGTTCGACGCCGTCCTGGTCGTGGAGCCACAACAAATCCTCACCGACGGCCCACGCGGCGCAGCCGAGCTCTACGTCGCCCTCACCCGCGCCACCCAACGCCTCGGCGTCCTACACCAGAACCCACTCCCGCAGGCCCTGACCGGACTCACCGAAACCAGGACACCCACCCAGGCCGGGAATCAACGGTTGAGCCGGAACACACCCCGATAGTGGGGCTGACCGGCAGCATTCCGGCCGCATGTTTGGCGATTCTGCCTGGCCTCTACGCTGACCCACCGTGCGCCTCGTGATCGCCCGCTGCCAGGTGGACTACCTGGGCCGGCTGACCGCGCACTTGCCGATGGCGCCGCGGCTGCTGCTGGTCAAAGCCGACGGATCGGTGAGTGTGCACGCCGACGGCGGTGCCTACAAGCCGTTGAACTGGATGAGTCCGCCGTGCACGCTGGCCGAGCGCCCGGGACGCTGGACGGTCAGCAACCGGGCCGGTGAACAGCTGGTCATCGAGATCGACGAGGTGCTGCACGACTCCCACCACCAGCTCGGGGTGGACCCCGGGCTGGTCAAGGACGGTGTCGAGGCGCACCTGCAGGCCCTGCTCGCCGAGCACACCGCAACCCTGGGTGCCGGGTTCACCCTGATCCGCCGCGAGTACCCCACCGCGATCGGGCCGGTGGACCTGCTCTGCCGGGACGCCGACGGCATGACGGTGGCGGTGGAGATCAAGCGTCGCGGTGAGATCGACGGGGTGGAGCAGCTCACCCGGTATCTGGACCTGCTCAACCGCGACCCGCAACTCGCTCCGGTCAGCGGCGTGTTCGCCGCCCAGCAGATCAAGCCCCAAGCTCACACCCTCGCCGGCACCCGCGGTATCCGCTGCGTCACCGTCGACTACGACGCCCTGCGCAACACCGAGACCCGCCACCTACGCCTCTTCTAACCCCCTGCCTGAACCGCGACATGGATGCTTGTCGCGGTTGCGGGGCGCTTCAGGATCGCGATATGGATGCTTGTCGCGGTTCAGAGGGCGTGTGCGGGTGCTCACGGGCGGTGCTGTGGGGTGGCTGGGTGCGTTACGGTCGTTGGTATGGCATCGGAGATCACGACGGTCGGCGTGGTGGGCATGGGCACGATGGGCGCCGGGATCGCCGAGGTGCTGGCCCGCACCGGGCTCGACGTGGTGGCAGCCGAGGTCGACGCGCACGGCGTGACCCGGGGCCGCGGGCATCTCGAGCATTCCACCGGGCGCGCCCTGGAGCGCGGGAAGATCGACGAGAAGACCCGCCGCGAGCTGCTCGACCGGATCAGCTTCACCACGAAGCTGGCCGACCTGGCCGATGTCGACCTGGTCGTCGAGGCCGTGCCGGAGCACCTCGACCTCAAGAGCCGGATCTTCACCGAGCTGGACGGGATCGTGCGGGGCGATGTCGTGCTGGCCTCCAACACATCGAGCCTGTCGATCACCGAGCTCGCGGTGCGCACCAAGCGGCCGGGCAAGGTCGTCGGGATGCATTTCTTCAACCCGGCGCCGGTGCTCAAGCTGGTCGAGGTGGTACGCACGGTGGTCACCGAACCGGAGGTGGTCAGCGACGTCACGGCGTTGGCCGAGAAGTTGGGCAAGACGCCGGTGGTGATCGGGGACCGGGCCGGGTTCATCGCCAACCGGCTGCTGTTCGGCTACCTCAACCACGCGGCCCGGATGTACGAGCAGCGCTACGCGACCCGGGAGGATCTCGACGCTGCGATGCGCTTCGGCTGTGGGTACCCGATGGGTCCGCTGGCGCTGCTGGATCTGATCGGCCTGGACACCGCGTACGAGATCCTTGACGCGCTGTACCGGCAGTCCCGGGATCGGCTGCACGCCCCGGTGCCGGTGCTCAAACAGATGATCACCGCGGGGCTGCTCGGCCGGAAGTCGGGTCGCGGCTTCTACACCTACGCGGCGCAGGACTCGTCAAAGGTGGTGCCCGACGCGGCAACTCCACCCGAGGGTGGGCACGGTGTCGAGACCCGCCCGATGATCGGCGCGGTCGGCGTGGTCGGCACCGGGACGATGGCCGCCGGCATCGTCGAGGTGCTGGCCAAAGGCGGGCACGACGTGATCGTCCGCGGTCGCAGCACCAGCCGGACTCACGACGCGGTCGCGGCGATCACCCGCTCGCTGGACAAGGCCGTCAACCGTGGCAAGCTCGCCGAGTCCGCTCGCGAGGCGGCGCTGCAACGGATCACCACGACCACCTCGCTGGACGACTTCGCGCACGTCGACCTGGTGGTGGAGGCGGTGGCCGAGGACCTCGAGGTCAAGCGCGGGATCTTCGCCACGCTGGACGAGGTGTGCAGGCCCGGCGCGATCCTGGCCACCACCACGTCGTCGCTGCCCGTGGTCGAGTGCGCCGCCGCCACCTCGCGGCCGGGTGACGTGGTGGGGCTGCACTTCTTCAACCCCGCCCCGGTGATGAAGCTGATCGAGGTGGTGGCAACCATCAGTACCACGGCCGACGTCGCGGCCACTGCCCGCCGGCTCGCCCGTTCGCTGGGCAAGGTGCCGGTGACCTGCGGCGACCGCGCCGGGTTCATCGTCAACGCGTTGTTGTTCCCTTACCTCAACGACGCGGTGCGGATGCTGGAGGCGCACTACGCGTCGGCCGACGACATCGACACCGCAATGAAGGTCGGCGCCGCGCTACCGATGGGCCCGTTCGCACTGCTCGACGTGGTGGGCTTGGACGTCTCGCTGGCCATCCAACGCAGCCTGTACCAGGAGTTCCGCGAACCAGGCTTCGCCCCCGCACCCTTGCTGGAGCACCTGGTCACCGCTGGCCGGCTGGGCCGCAAAACCGGCAAGGGCTTCCGCGACTACTCGTGAGTGTGTAGCAGTGTAATTACTGCTACACACTCACGAGGTGAGTCTACATCAAGATGCTCGTGATGTAGACTCACCTCGTGCGCACCACTATAGATCTGCCGGATGATCTGCATCGCATCGCGATGTCGCTCGCGCGTGACACCGGTCAGACGCTCAGCCAGGCCGTCGCCGGATTGCTGCGACGGGCTCTGGAACGGCCGGAGCCCGTCGAGAGCTATACCGATTCTCGCACTGGGTTCCCGGTGATGCGGCTCGGTGGCGCACCGATCACGGTCGAGGATGTCCGGGCGCTGGATGACGAGGAATGACCACGCTGCTCGACAGCAATGTCCTCATCGCGCTAGCGGTGCACGAGCATGTTCATCATGATGCAGCCATCGCATGGCTGGGCTCCAACGATGACTCGGTCGCCACCTGCCCGATCACCCAGGGTGCGCTGATCCGGATGTTGTTGCGCCGCGGGGTGCGTTCCGATCAAGCTCTCGACCAGCTGGGAATCATCATCGCGCAGCCGCGGCACGAGTTCTGGCCCGATCATGTGCCGTTCACCGACGTTGCACTGACCGGGGTGATCGGCCATCGGCAGGTGACCGATGCCTATCTCGCCCAGCTCGCCCGTTGCCGCGCGGGTCGGCTGGCCACCTTCGACCAGGGTCTCGCTCAACTACACACCGACGTCGCGCACATCGTGCCCACCGGTTGACGCTCAGCCGCAGCAACCGCCTCCGCAACACCCACCGGCGGGCGCTGACCGCCCAGGTGCGGCACCGGACAGGGCCCCTCCTGACAACGAGACGGTGGACAGCAGCCGGACGGTGTCGTCGTGGCCGGAGGGGCACTCGGCGGGCTCACCCGACGCGGTCATCGACCGGCTGACCTCGAAGGTCGTCGAGCACTCCCGGCAGCGGAACTCATAGCGTGGCACAGGCCGCAGTGTACCGGGCACTAGCCTGGACTATTGTGCCTCGCCGCAACATGCCACGCCGTGCCGTCCCACCGCCCGCGGTGGGCGGAGGTACGGCCTGGGCGCGACCGGAGCACGGCCCGGACAGCCACAACAGCCAGTGGGTGGTGCGGACGGTTCCCGGCGAGCAGGCCGTCAAGAGCTACCGCTGCCCCGGCTGTGACCACGAGATCGCACCCGGCATCGCGCACGTGGTGGCCTGGCCGGCGGGCGAGCAGGGATCGTCAGCGGACCGGCGGCACTGGCACACCGGCTGCTGGACCGCCCGGGGTCGCCGGGCGCCCACCCGCAGACGCTGGTGAGGTCGCTCGGCCCTCGTCCAGGGCAGGCGCGAGCTGCTGGAAGGCGTCGTCGAGCTTCGAGCGCACCGACAGCAGTTGCTCGAGGAGCCGATGGCGCAGCGTGCGCAGCTGCTCCACTTGCCGGTTGGCCTCCTGCACCCTGGCGACGGCGGTCTGGTCGGCCTCGGTGACCAGGCGGCGGGCCACGTCGGTGGCCTCGTCGACGCGGCGCTGCGCCTCCGCCTTGCTCGTCGCCTCCTCCTCGGCGAGCGCACGCATCGCGTCGCGGCGGCGCTCGGACAGGGTGATGTCGAAGTCCTCCTCGGCCTGCTGCCGGCGGGCCGCCGACTCGGCGTCGTGCTGCTCGGCTCGTCTCTTGGCCTGGGCCAGGGTCTGCTCGCCACGCTGACGCGCCTCGGCGATGACTCGCTCGTGCTCGGCCTCCATCGCCGCCCGGCGGCGCTGCGCCTCGCCGATCATCTTCTCGTACCGGCTACGCAGGTCGTCGGCCTCGCGCTCGGCGTTGGCCCTGGTCGCGGCGGCAGCCGCGGTGCCCTTGGCGGTGATCGCCGCCGCTTCTTCCTGGGCCTTGCGCAGCATCCGCGCCACGCGTTCGCTCATGCCCTCGACGCTGGTGGGCGGCGCGGCTAGCCGCTGCACCTGACTGCGCAGGTCGTCGAGCTCCTCGCGAGCGGCTTCCAGCTGCCGGGCGAGCTCCACGGCCTGGGCAGCCCCGGCATCCCGATCAGCTGCCGCGATCTGCAGGTCGGCCTGTAGGTGGGCGATCTGATAGTCGACCTGGGTGCAGTCGTAGCCGCGGCGCACGATGTCGAACGTGGATCTCATCGGCAGTAGATCACGGTCGTCGACTGAGCCCATCCCGCCAGTTTACCCAGGTACCGGTGAATCGTGATGAGCCCTGCGCGTCAGACCCCCCGGAAGCGGTTGATAGCGGCCAGATGTGTCTCCCGAAGCTCGGGATCTCTAATGCCCAGGCCCTCTTCGGGGGACAAGCACAGCACCCCGACCTTGCCCTGGTGGATGTTGCGGTGCACGTCGTGGGCGGCCTGCCCGGTCTGGTCCAGCGGGTAGACGCGAGACAGCGTCGGGTGGACCTTGGCTTTGGCGATCAGGCGGTTGGCCTCCCACGCCTCGCGGTAATTGGCGAAATGCGAGCCGATAATCCGTTTGAGGTTCATCCAGAGATAGCGGTTGTCGAAGGTGTGGTTGAAGCCGGAGGTGGAGGCGCAGGTGACGATCGTGCCGCCGCGCTTGGCGACGTAGACGCTGGCGCCGAAGGTCTCCCGCCCCGGGTGCTCGAACACGATGTCGGGGTCGTCACCACCGGTGAGCTGGCGGATCCGGGTGCCGAAGCGCTTCCACTCCTTCGGGTCCTGATTGTGCTCGTCGCGCCAGAATCGGTAGCCCTCCGCATTACGGTCGATGACCAGGTCGGCGCCCATCCGCCGGCAGATCTCGGCCTTCTGCGGGCTGGAGACCACGCACACCGGGGTGGCGCCGCCGCCCAGCGCCATCTGGGTGGCGTAGGAGCCCAGCCCGCCCGAGGCGCCCCAGATCAGCACCGTGTCGCCCTGTTTCATGTCCGCGCCGTTGCGGGATACCAGCTGCCGGTACGCGGTGGAGTTGACCAACCCCGGGCTGGCGGCCTCCTCCCAGCTGAGGTGTCCCGGCTTGGGCATCAGCTGGTTGGACTTGACCAGTGCCAGCTCGGCGAGGCCGCCGAAGTTCGTCTCGAACCCCCAGATCCGCTGCTCGGGGTCGAGCATCGTGTCGCTGTGCCCGTCAGGGTGTTCCAGCTCGACGGACAGGCAGTGCGCCACCACCTCGTCGCCCGGTCTCCAGGCGTTCACCCCGGCCCCGGTGCGCAGTACCACGCCGGCCAGGTCCGACCCGACCACGTGGTAGGGCAGGTCGTGCCGGGAGGCCAACGGGGAGGTGCGGGCGTAGCGCTTGAGAAAGCTGAAGGTGGGCAGTGGCTCGAAGATCGACGTCCAGACGGTGTTGTAGTTGATCGCGCTGGCCATCACCGCGACCAGTGCCTCGCCCGGACCCATTTCGGGCACCGGCACGTCATCCAGGTGCAGCGACTGCCGCGGGTCCTTGTCCCGGCTGGGCATCCCGGCGAACATGTCAGCCTCGTCCGCGTGGACCGTGATTCCCCGGTAGGTGTCCGGTACCGGAAGTGAGCCGACGGCGTCGAGGTCGTCGGCGAGGATGGCATCAAGGATCTTCTGCACGGTGGTCCCTTCGCTGTGCCTGCTTCCTGCTGGAGAATGGCCGGCCACGCTGGAGGTTGCTGATCAGTATATCAAGCACCACCGTCCCGACCGAGTGAGGGAGACCGCTCCGTCACGTCTGTGGCTTTCGCTGATGCGCCGTTGCTCGAAGCCGAGTGCCTTTACCAGGTTGCATAGCTCTGTGAACCGGACGTTGCGGAGGTCGCCCCCGGGACGGTCGATCGAGAAACCGGTGCTCGTTCACGTCCCGGACACTAACGGTGAGCCGTGACAGAATCGGGTGCGCTCTCTCGGTCCCGCCGTGCCCGAGCTGCATAGCAGCGCGAGACACCTCCGCGCCCAGCCCCCGGCGAACCCGCCGCTGGCTGACGGCCTGGCGTCGGTGCCGTGCCACGTGAACTTGACACCAGTGACATTTCCGGCGCAAGAGACTTTGTTAAAGGTACCTATTGGTGGCGGGTTGCCGGGGGATCCTCGCTCCCGGCGACCCGCTGGTTATCAGGTTGAGTTGCGTGATGGCTGGTTGTGGTGTCCGGGCTATAGGTTCAGCTTGATGTGCTGCCAGTGTCGCGTAGCAGTGATGATCTTTGCGTTTTCCGGACAGCTTTCTTGGTGGTTATTTCAGGCTGTGTGCTGCCGGTTCAGGTACTTGTCGTGGACCTCGCGTGGGGTCTTGTAGTCGAGTCCTGAGTGACGCCGTTTCTCCGGGGGTTGAAGCCCGAGCCAGAGGCTGATTACCGTGTTTTTGCAGTTCAAGCGCTGATGGTCGGACCGTATCGGGTGCGATAGGTGTGGTGCAAGTCGGTGTGTTCTGTCTTTAGCGTTGTGGGGTTGGGGTGTTGAGGCGGGTCATGAATTCGCGGTTGGTGGCTCGGGCTGTGTGGAGTTCTTGGTCGCGTTCTTCGAGTTGGAGACGCAGATCGACGGTTTGTTGTTCGAGCATGACGATTTGCTGTTTGAGTCGGTCGATGTCGTCGGGGGCACCGAGCCCGGACTCGCGCCAGGCTTGATGTCCAAGTGCTTCGGAGAGGCGGCGTTCGAGTTGTTGGACACGCCCGGCGAGGCGGCTGGCGCGTTCCTGAGCGGCGAGCAGGTCTGTTTGCAGGGACGCGCGGCTGACCGTGGGTCCGACGCCGGGTGCGTTGGCCGGCTGGGCCTCCAGTGCGTGGAGTTGGGTGAGCAGGTCGCGGTGTCGGTAGAGGAAGGTGCGGTCGACGCCGGCGGTGCGGGCGATGCCGCTGACGCTGATCTCGTGTCCGGCTGCGGCGGCATCGTTGAGGGCCTTGAGTACGCGCTGGCGACGGCGACCGGTGTCGGCGCGGCGTCCGGCGGCCATCGCTGCGGTGCGGGCTGTGGGGGTGTTGGTCGGTGTGGTCACGCGGTGTGCTCCGGGTGGAGGTCGGTCAGGCGGGGGCGGATGCGGGGCATGCCGAGCATGGTGGTGCGGTGCTGGCGGAGGGCGGCGACGGCCCGGTCGATCTGGGTGCGTTCGTCGTCGGTGAGTTGGTCGAGATCGCCGGTGATTCGCGAGATCAGCCGCCGGATCCGGGTGATCTCTTGCTCCGAGGGCATGGCTTCGGACTTGGCCCAGTCGTCGATATCGGTGGTGGCGGCGGCGAGGATTCGTTCGCGGCTGCGCAGCAGGTCATCGAGATAGGCTTGCAAATCGGGCAGGTAGGAGATATCGGTGCGGAAGTGGTCGCAGCCGGCGCAGCGGAACCGATAGGGGCAGGCGTTCCCACCGGCTTTGACGTTGGAGGGTTCGGCGCAGACACCGAACGGGACAGCGACCTGGCCGACACTGCGGCGGGCGTGCTCAGAGTCCAGTAGTGCCTGGGCTTGCCGCCAGATGCGGTTGCCGTGCCGGTCGAACTGCAGGGCGGAGACCTTGTCGACCGCGTCGCGGTGACGTTTTTCCCCGACGTTGTAATAGCCCTGGGTGGTATCGAGCTTGCGGTGGTCCATCAACTCGTACAGCACGTCGATTCCCACTCCGGCGTCGGCGTGGCGTTGGGCGTAGGTGTGCCGGTAGGCGTAAAGGACGATCTTGGACTTGTCGAACTCGATCCCGTCGCTGGTGTGTAGTACTGGCATCCGGTCCACCCAGGTTCGGTGGGCGAATCCGAAGCTGAACGCGGTGATCGCCTTGCCCCCGGTGGGGTTGCGGCGATCGGTGGGCAGCAGTTTCAGCTCGGCGATCGGTGTGTCGGGGAACCGGGCCCGGACCCGCTGTTGTTGAACGAGGATCGCCTTGGCGGTGTTGTCGCTGATGGGCAGCCGCCGCTGCGCGCGGTTGGCTTTGTGGTTGTCGTAGACGAGCACGGCAGCGCCGTCGGCGTCGCGGGCCAGCAGTCAAATACCAGGGTGGCGATCTCCTCGGGGCGCCGGCCGGTGTCGATGGCCAACTCGACCGCGGTGTGCATCTCGGGTGTGGTCAGCTTGTCCAGGTGGGCGCAGAGCTGCCGCATGATCTCTGGTGGCAGGTCACGCCCGGCCTGGCCTGGCTCGGGTTTGACCGGGACGTCGGCGAGATGGATCGCGAAGTCCTCGCCCAGCTGCCCGGCGGCGGCGCCGGGCCGGGTCAGCCCCATCACCCGGATCCGGGTGAGGACATGCCGAACCTCACGGCAGGCCCGGATCCGGGCATCGTCGGTGATCTGCCCGGACGATTCCAGGTAGGCCAGCCGGTGCAGGAACGCCTCCATATCCGCGCGGCCCAGGGCGGCGGGGCGCTCCCCGCGGTCGGCGCGCATCCGCAGGCTCTCTGACAGGCGGACCAGGCAGCCGATGTGATGCCGGATGGCCAGGCCGCCGCTGGTGATGCGGTCGGCACGGATCCGCCGTTTGGGTAGGTCATCGGCCGCCCACCGCTTTGCTGTCTGCCGCAACCAACCCTGGCTGATCTGGGTGAAGTCCACCGTGCCCCGATGGCCGAACACCACCAGGTCCCACTCGTCCTTGCCGACCTCGCTCTCCGGGGTGGCCAGCGCCCGACGGGCGTGGGCGGCCAGGCAGTTCGCCAGGCCCTTGAACCCCAGGTCGCGGTCCTCGGGCGTGACGTAATCGGCGATCGTGGCCACCTGCTGGCGACGCAGATCATCACAAAGCGCTCGCAGGTCGGACTCTTTAGTCTTGACGGCGTTAATCCGGCAGCGTTGCTGCAGACCGACCAGCACCTGGACGATCAGCAGCGGTGACAGCCCCCGCAAAATGACTTCACCGCCCCGGGCGATCGGTGGCTCGACCCGACGCCAACAGCCTTCGTCCAGGCCCGGATCATGATCCCAAGCTGCCCGGAACCGGGTCTGATGAGCCTCGCAGTAGATTCCGTCGTTGTTGCGCCGCTGACGCGGGCAGGCCACGACTTCGCACGGATCAAGCGAAGGCAACGGCGCGACACACCCCTGGGTGAGGAACTCCGCCAGCCCCAGGCGCAGCCTGGATCGCAGTTCGGCGTGTCGGCGACACAAACCCTGCCGGGATGAGATCCAGTCCCGGGCGCAGCCGGCGACCACACACCCGCCCGGACCTCGCACCGCGTTCTGCGGAGCGGGCAGCCGATCGATATCCTCGGCACCCAGCCCGTGCTCAGCGAGCCGCCGTCGGCAGGACACACAGACCCGCCCCCGGCTGGTCGCAGTGGCCAGGCAGCCCTGGACCCGGCAGACCATGCGGATCAGCAACCGATGACCCGGCGGCGGGGACAGCGTCAAGCTGGCCGGATCCCAGCCGACCTCGGCCACAAACCCCGGATCGATCACCGCGGCGAGGTCGGCAGCGGGCAGGTCCAGTTCGTGAGTTGGGGCGAACACGTGCGAGGTTTTCGGTTTGACCGCCCACGAGGGCGCCCTCACCAGTGCTGTGGTGGTCACCGGCCACCCGCTCCGGTCAGCTCGCGGGGGCTGGGCACTCGCTCGACGGCGTCCCGTAAACGGGCCGGATCCGGGTGAAGGTAGACCTGTGAGGACGACATCGACGCATGTCCCAGCAACTCGGCGATCTCATCCAGCGTGCCGCCAGCATCGGCCAGATTGCTGCCGAAAGCATGCCGCAGCTGATGCGGCCTCACCGCGCGTGGCAGCCCGGCCCGCCGCCCGGCCGCAGCGACCAGAGCGTTGACCGCGTCCGGTGGCATCGGCGCGCCGATCGGCTCCCGGAACAGGTTGACCAACACGAAGTCGGAGTCGCTCGCCCGCGTGATGGCCAGGCGCTCGAACTCATAGGCATCGAAAGCCCCCACCACCAGAAAGTCCAGCGGCACGGTGCGCTGCCGCCGCGATTTCGCCCACGCCCCGTTGGGATTGTCGCGGCGGACCACATGCAGGTGCGCCCGCGCGACCTCGCAGCCCAACGGTCGCGAGTCCAACAACAAATGAACGTCACTGCGGCGCAGCCCGCACAACTCCCCGCGGCGCAGCCCAGCCCTGGCCATCAACAACACCATCAGCCTGTCCCTCGCCGAGCGGCACCCGCCCAGCAAAGCGACGATCTCCTCATCGGATGCCCGGTCCACCCTGGTCTCCGGCTCGCTCAACCGGTGCCGCGCCCGCATCCGCCACGACATCGAGCAATCCTCGCCACGAGCCACGGCGGGAAGATCACGATCATCGGCAAGCTCATAGATCAGCGGTAGCAGGGCCTGCGGTGCCTGCCCGGTCGTGACGGCGTGGGTGATAAACGCCCGCACCGCCGTGAGCACCGCGTTGATGCGCCGGGCGCCACGAACCGGCGCCGTCCCCGGGCCGGCCCGCACTTCCCCGGCCCCACCAGTGACCGCGTCCACTCCCGACACCGCGGCCGGGGCGTGCCGCAGCCAGGTGATGAACAACCCCAGATGCTCCACACCGGCCTGCCAACTCCGGCCGGTACGGCGGCACCACCGCAAGTACAGCGCGACGCCACCCGCATACGCGCGGGTGGTCAGCTCCGACCCGTCACGGCCGAACCGGACATACCGTAAGAACGCATCCACCTCGCCGACCACGGCCAAGTCCTCGTCGATGACCGTCCAATACCTCACACCAGACGGCAGCCTCACCGGGAACGCGCGCACCCTCATCTCTCCGATCTCGTGCTGGAAGACATGAACAACTACCAGCCACGAGAACCACAGACCCGCAGATGCGTTGCACACCCGGTCAGGTACCACCCCTACGCAACATCACGCAACAGCCCGGAAGACCCCCAGAGAACGGTGCCGTCGATTGTAGTATTCTTCGATCCAGAGGAATGTGCGCTGGCGGACTTCGGTGAGGTTGTGCCATGGCCGGGTGTGGATGAGTTCTTTTTTGTAGGTTGCGAAGAACGATTCGGCGACGGCGTTGCCGTAGCAGGTGGCACGGCGGCCCATCGAGCGGCGCACGCCGTTGATGGCGCAGAAGCCGGAGAATTCTGTGGAGGTGTACTGGCAGCCGCGCTCGCTGTTAAACCGAATTCGGTTTAACAGCGATTATGCCGAGCTTTGTGTTAAGTCGAGGGATCGTGTTCTGGCCTGTGCTGGTGGGGTTGCCTGACTGATTCCTCGGCTTAACGATCCGGTGGGCTATCGGAGGTTGTAGAGGGCTTGAAGTTTCTCCTCGGTGAGTCGTTCGGATGGGGA
>JBOHGE010000055.1:0-35704 GCA_050700055.1 Pseudonocardiaceae bacterium | reverse complement strand
CCCGCTCCACCTCATCAAACACAACCACGCAGCCTCCTCACTTCGAGCTGCGTGAGTCATACCGATCAGAGGGAACCGTTGTCCCAGAACACACCGGCGTGTCGCCCCGTAGTCCGGTCAACATGCTTTGTGCCGAAGGCGTGGGAATCCCGAGTCATGGTGGTGGGTGAGCAGGTGTTCGCGGTCGCGATCCATGCTGGCTCGGATGCCGCTCGAATTGATTTTCGAGCCGACTATGACAGCCTCGACTATGCGGTAGTCGAGCCGCCGGAGTCAGTCATCGATGGGATGCTGACGTTTCTGCGCACCTGTGGGTTGTGGTTTGGTGCGTTCGACTTCGCCGTCACACCTAGCGGTGAGTGAATCATGTTCGAGTGTAACCCTGCCGGTCAGTACGCCTGGTTGGAAGAGCAGCTGGATTTGCCGATCACCGCGGCGCTGGCCGACTTACTGTCGAACGGAGTTCAGTCGTGCCGTCGGGTACCACGCAGCTGAGTCCCCAGGAGCAGGAGACCGCTCGGTGTCGGCTACGTCGACTGGCTGACCAGTTCACCGTGGGGGGTACCCTGCGCAGCCCGCAGTGGCAGGCGGTGTTCCAGCGCACCTGGAGACACCCCTATGTGCCCGTCTACTACCCCGAGCTGGGCGCCGGACCACCGGTCAGTGCCTCGGAGCAGCAGCAGCGGGCTCAATGGCTGTCCGCTGTGTACAGCGATGAGTCCCTGATCACCAAGGTCGTACACGTGCCCTCGTCTGGGGGACCCGGGTACCAGAAGTTCACCAGTTCATCAACCCTGCCCTCGTTGATGCTGACCATGCTGGAAGCTCTGGATGTCGTGGACGGGTGCCGCGTGCTGGAGATCGGCACCGGCAGCGGCTACAACGCCGCGCTGCTGTGCGAGCGGCTCGGCAGTGAACTGGTCACCAGCGTCGACGTCGACCCCGAACTCATCGAGCTCGCCAGGCCGCGGCTGGCCACCAACGGCTACACACCCACGCTGGCCGCCGTAGACGGGGCAGGAGGCTACCCGCCCCACGCCCCGTATGACCGGATCATCGCCACCTGCTCGGTGCCCGCCATCCCACCAGCCTGGCTGGAGCAGGCCACCCCCGGTGGGATCATCATGGCGGACGTTCGCGGACCCCTCGGCGGCACCGTCGTCAAGCTCACGGTCAGCCCTGACGGGGTGGCCACCGGACGGTTCCTGCCCAGTTACGGTTCCTTCATGCCGCTGCGACCGGCGCACATCCCGGCCAGCCCACCGACACCTGACCTGGTCGACAACCCAGTCGACTCCGTCAGCGACGTCGACCCGAAACTGCTGCAATGGGACGGCCACGTCGGTTTCATCGTCCAATGGCACCTTCCCGACGTCATCTGGGGACATGCCTACGCCGCTGACGGCGACATCGGCATGCGACTCACCGCACTAGACGGTTCCGGTGCCGAAGCCTGGCACACTCCGGCAGAGAACGGCTTCCTCGTCAGACAGGCCGGCCCACGCCGGCTGTGGGACCGCGTCGAGGAAGCCGTCGCCCTTTGGCAGCAGTTCGGACAGCCCCACTACGACCGCTTCGGCGTCACCGCCACCACCACCGAGCAGTACATCTGGTACGACCACCCCGACAGCCGGTACCGCTGGCCACTTCCCACCGGTCACCCTGTTCGGTGATTCGATGACATCGACGCCGGTACCGGGTCGCGAAGCTCGACTTTCTGACCGTCGGGGGTGATGGTGAACCGCCAGGTGTCGACGGCCGGTTCATCCTTGTCCAGCCACCACCGGTAGGCGGTGGCCACCTCGTCCCAGAGTGCGCGCTGCCCGCTCTGCCGCACCGCATAGGGCGCCTCGGGGGTGACCTGCAGGGTGGCCCAGGAGCGGCTCCACTGATCCACCAGGTACAGGGTGCCGGTTTCCGAGCTGTCGGGGCGGTAGAAGCTCTCGCACCTGGGCACCCGGAGCCCGATGGTGGTGGCCGCGTGGACATCGCCGGCCACGTGCCACGGGTGCAGGTCGGTGGTGGACGCGGTCGCCGGGTCGTCGCGTCGTATGATCCGGCTCGTGATGTAGCGGGGGATGCGCTGGGCGCGTAGCCACATGAACGACGCCGGGCCCACGATCTTCCCCGTCGCGGTGGCGTCGTGGTGCACGGTGAGCGCCAGCAGGCCGCCGTGGTAGTAGGGGGTGCCCCACGGGGTGAGCACGAGCCCCCCGGGGCGGGTCTGCGCCACCCACGCAGGCGGCACCTCCGCAGCCGCCACGGTGGAGATCACCCGGTCGTAGGGTGCCTGCGGCAGGTATCCCTGCGCGCCGTCGGCGGTCACCACGGTCACGGCGCCGAACCCCACGGCGGCCAAGGCCCGGCGGGCGTGCTCGGCCACGGCCGGGTCCACCTCCACACTCATGACGTTCTCGGCGCCGAGCCGGTGGGCCAACAGCGCTGCGTTGTACCCGGTGCCGGTGCCGATCTCCAGCACCCGCATCCCCGGCTCGACCTCCAGCGCGGCGAGCATCTGTGCCACCACGCCCGGCATCGACGCCGAGGAGGTGACCTCGAAACCGCACCCCCCCTCGCCGGTCGGCTGGCCGTCGTCCACCTGGGTGATGACCGATTCGTTGGTGTAGGCCCGCTCCAGCCAGCCCTGCTCGTCGTCGCAGCGGCGCCGTGGCACCAGATCGCAGTGGCCGGCCGTGTCGCGGTCGTGGTGCCACACCAGCTCCGGGATGAACTCGTGCCGGGGCACCTCGGTGAACGCGGCCCGCCACCGCTCGTCCAGCTCACCCCGCTGAGCGAGATCCTGCACCATGCGCTGGCGTGGTACGTCGGAGTCGGCCACTGTTACTTACCGTCCTCATCGGCGGGGTCCGGCTTGCTGTGCTTGCCGGGGTCCGGCGGCGGGGGGAGTGGTCGCTCAGGCGGGGGTTGGCCGTCGCGCGCTGGGTCTGGGATCGGAGTCGGCTTGTCGTGAGTGCCCATGTGACGCATCGTGGCGCACCGGTGATCTCTCGCACAAGGATCCGCATTCCCGGCCCCGGACTCTCATCAGCGGGTGATCGTGCACAGGACGGTGCCCTGGGTGACCGGGGTTCCGGGCTGCGCCGTGAGGCCGGTGACAGTGCCGGCCTGGTGCGCGGTGACCGGGTTTTCCATCTTCATCGCCTCGACCACGACGAGGAGGTCACCGGTGCCGACGGAGTCTCCGTCGGAGACCGCGACCTTGATCACAGTGCCCTGCATGGGTGCGATCACGGCGTCGCCCGACGTTGTGGCGGTCTTGCGGTGATTGCCGCGCCGGCGGGGTCTGGTCTGGTGGCTCGCGCTGCGGCCCAGATCGCCCGGCAGTGAGACTTCTAGCCGCCGGCCGTCGACCTCGACGATGACGGTCTGTCGCGGCAGCGTCGACGGTACTTCCGCCGGTGTGTCGGATGGTGGGAGCTCGGCGCAGAACTCGGTCTCGATCCATCCGGTGTGCACGGTGAAGTGCTCGGTGAAGGCCGGGTCGTCCAGGATCGCCCGGTGAAACGGCAGGACGGTGGGCACGCCCTCGATGGTGAACTCGGCCAGCGCCCGCCGCGCTCGCGCCAGTGCCTGCTCGCGATCCGCACCGACAACGATGAGCTTGGCCAGCATCGAGTCGAACTGATCCCCGATCACGCTGCCAGCGCGTACTCCGGTGTCCAGCCGCACCCCCGGCCCCGACGGTGGATCGAACACCGTGACCACGCCGGGGACCGGGCGGAATCCCTGGGTGGGGTCCTCGGCGTTGATCCGGAACTCGATGGCGTGGCCGCGTGGTTGCGGGTCGGACGTGATGGTCAGCTTCTCGCCGGCCGCGATCCGGAACTGCTCGACCACCAGGTCAAGCCCGGTGGTCTCCTCCGACACCGGGTGCTCCACCTGCAGCCGGGTGTTGACCTCGAGGAAGGAGATCGTGCCGTCGTGGCCCACCAGGAACTCCACAGTGCCCGCGCCGGTGTAGCCGGCCTGGGTGCAGATCGCCCGGGCCGCTTCGTGGATGGTGCGGCGTTGGGTGTCGGACAGAAACGGTGCCGGGGCTTCCTCGACGAGTTTCTGGTGGCGGCGCTGCAGGGTGCAGTCCCGGGTGCCGACCACGATGACGGTGCCGTGCCGATCGGCCAGTATTTGGGCCTCGACGTGGCGCGCCCGGTCCAGGTAGCGCTCCACGAAGCACTCGCCGCGCCCGAAGGCCGAGACGGCCTCGCGCACCGCGGAGTCGAGCAGCTCGGGGATCTGGTGCAGGGTGCGGGCGACCTTCAAGCCGCACCCGCCACCACCGAAGGCGGCCTTGATCGCCACCGGCAGGCCGTGCTCGGCGGCGAAGGCCACCACCTCCTCAGACCCCGATACCGGGTCCTTGGTGCCGGGTAGCAGTGGCGCGCCGGCCTTGGCGGCGAGCCGGCGGGCGGTGACCTTGTCTCCCAGGTCCCGGATCACCTGCGGTGACGGCCCGATCCAGGTCAGCCCGGCATCGATCACCGCCTGAGCGAAATCAGCGTTCTCAGCCAAAAACCCGTAACCGGGATGCACCGCGTCCGCGCCGGCCCGGGCCGCAACAGCGAGCAACGCGGCCTGATCGAGGTAACTGGCCGCGGGGGTGGCGCCGCCCAACGCGAACGCCTCGTCAGCCAAGCCCACGAACAGCGCGTCCCGGTCGCCATCGGCATACACCGCGACACTGACCAGCCCCACATCCCGGCACGCCCGAGCCACCCGCACCGCGATCTCACCCCGGTTGGCGATGAGCACCTTGCGCAAGACTGACCTCACTCGCCGCAGTTTAGGGCCGAGGTGCGCCGGTGCCGGAAGAAGCCGTCATTGCACCGTCAGACTCTCCTGCAGGTCGTTCCACCCGTTGGCGGCGTCCCAGGTGCCGCTGTTGGCGAGTTGGATCGCGTAATCCGGCCGGCTGGTCAAGGTCGACGCCGGGTCTGGCATGGCGAGATAGAGACGGTAGGTGCCGGGCGTCGTCGGAACGCGTACCTGAAGGGTCGGCGCCACAGCGTGTCCCGGCTGCACATCGTGCAGGTTGACGGGCAGTGCAGCGGTGAAGGTATTCGTGGAACTGCGCATCACCAGCAGGACCGGCCGGGTGCGCAATGGTGCCGCGTAGCCATCGTTGGTGAGCTTCAGCTGCATTGTCACCGTGCTGCCGGGCGAAGCGCTTACCGGGAAAGTCCCCTGCTCCAGCCGCAACCGGTAGCCCAGGCGTTGCTTGGCCTGGGTCAGCCCGTCGGGACCCCACGAGGCGAGCACGTCACGATGATGGTCGGCGTTGAGGAATGACCAGCGGTACGCGCTCAGCTCCGCGTTGGCGGATGGCCACAGTGTCCGCGGTGTGTTGACGGTGCAACTCTCCCCGCCGATCGGGACTGACCTTGCCTGATCAGCCAGCCATGGGCGGTCGGACTCGGTGACGAAGGTTCCGTAGTCGTCCGTGCCGGCCAGGAAACAGTCATCGTGGATGCCGACCCGAGAGCTGCGCGCGTCAACGGTCGCACCGAAGATACGCTGCTTGATACTCGGGTAGCGCACCTGGATGAAAATGCTGGGATCGGTGGAGTCGAGTAGCGCGTTGAGGACGCTGGACCGGGCGGCCCAGTTCGCGTCGTTCAGATTCCCCGGATTCCCTGGGTCGCTGGCGAAGTTGTCCGAGTAGTACCATTCGCCCCACCGTCCTATGAAGCCCGCCTGCAAAGTGCTGATGACATCGGCGGACCGGTTGAGGACTGGCGCCAGTTGCCGGATGTGCGCGAGCACCCGGGCGGGCGGCGCGTCGGCGCTTGAGCTATCCGAATACGCGAAGCGCACCACCAGTTTCACGCCCGACGTGCGGGCTGCCGAGAGGTCTGCGGCTATCAGGTTCAGGGAAGCGCTGTCGATGGTGTCCTGCGCGACGAACCTTTCCAGGTAGAAGATCCGTAGGACGAGGGTGATGTTTTCCTGCGTGCGCCACCGGGTCAGGGTCGTGGTGTCCAGCGGAGCCGAGCCGGTGCCGTCACCGCGAAAACGTGTCTCGGTGTAGTGGTAGAAGCCTCGGTCGGGGTTGGCTATCACGGTGGATGTTCCAGGATAAGTACGGCTGACAGTGTGCGCGGTGGTCGGCGCGGTGCCGGTCGTCAGAGCTTGTCGATACACTCCGGTGGAGCCAGTGCTGGAACCGCTCTTGTCGAACACGATCGCAGCGGTGGACACCGCCGACAAGCCGACCGATGTCCGTGGTAAGGACCAACTGAGATTGTTGCCGGATATGCTCTGGTGCGCGTCGCCCGACCACGTCCATCCCCAATTCCCGTTGCTGCCGCTGTAGCGGTAGAAACCGTCGTTCTCGACCATGAAGTCAGCCCCGATGCCCCCGGTGCGAAAGCCGGTCGACGAGCCACTGTCGCTGTCGATGAACACATGGTTCCAACTGCCGACCGGTGTGAAGGTGGCGTGATAGCTCACCGTCGAGGCGTCGTTCTCCGCCCAGTACGAGGTGATCGGGCCGGTCGCCGGCGAGAAGACATGCTCGTACGGTGGGGTCGTCGCTAACGGCGTGCCCGTGGCATCGTTGGTCTGAAAGACGACGGTGGCCCGGCTGGTGGAGGTCTCACCGGTCTGTGCGCGCTGCACGGTGTAGCCGGCGGTAGCACCGGCCAGCGATGCGGGCACCGATCCGATCCGACTCCAGCCCCAGGCTCCGGCGCTTCCCGAATACCGGTGGAGGACGCCGTCCTCGACCATGTAGTCGGCACCGATCCCGCTGACTCGATATCCGCTGGGGGCAGCGTTGTCGGAGTCGATGAACACGTGGAGATACCGGGGGGAACCGGTGTAGCTGAAGCTGTAGGTACTCGTCTGGCCATCGTTATGGCCACTCCAGGCAGAGATCGTCGCCGGGCTGGTCTCGGCCGACGCATTCCACCGGGTCGCGTGCCACTGGACGACGTAGGTGCTGAAGAGCAGGCACATCACCACGGTCGCGATTGCTCGACTGCGATCTGTCACGACGGAGCGGATCTGCCGCAACTCTAGGTTCATGTCACTCTCCTGGGCGTCACACGAAAGAGTGAGAATACCTCGCATGCGTGAGTTTTGGACTGTTGGGTCCAGGGACGCCGGGCACGCCATCGCGGCCGGGCGGGCGACCCCGCCGCATCCCCTCGCAGGCAAAGACGATCATGTATCTGGATCGAGCCGGATGTGCTGGTGGTCAGCCGGGAAGAGCTATGCCTTCTTTGTATAGAGTATTCCCTCGTGCGGCCTGAGCAAGATCTTGCTCGGGGCCGGTTGCCCGGTGATGTCGTACAACCCTTCCGGTACCGAGAATTTTATCTTCGCTCGGCGGCGGGTGTTGAGGTTCATCGCCGCCCAGCCGTTACTGAAACGACGCGAACGGCCGTTCCCGCGTTGCCGGATGTCCTCGAGTGGCTCGCCGAGATCCCAGTTGAGTTGCGGGATGAACGGAATGGCACTGTACTGATCGTGGCCGGTTGCGGTGAACGCCGTGCCCCTGCCGCCACCGAAGATCCAGAATGCGGCCAAACCGTAGGCGAAGTTCCGGTGCTCATTGCACCCGTCGGAGGCGACCCGCATGATCGTGATTCCCGGTCCGCGTGCCTCTGCGGCTTGGGCGAGGACCGTCTCGGCATCGAAGTAGTCATCCGCGCCGTGCGCGAGCCAGACCTCCTCGAAACCGCCGCCATAGGCACTGTGACGTTCCCAGCGTCCCGGGTCGCGCCGTGACTCGGCGATATTGGGCACGAGCAGTTTGCCTATGTCGTTCAAGGTGGACCCGACGATGGGGACGAACTCGTCCAGGGCGTGACGTATATCAGCCATCTCGCGTCCGCCGTCCAGCGGTGGCCGCAAACCGTAATAATCGTCGTAAACGTCGTTGTCGGCCATCACGCCGTCCCACGCCGACCCGGCCAGCTCATCGACGACGTTGCGGCACCAGCGTGCGCGATATTCGTCATCCCAGACCGCCATCTGCCAATGGCCGGGGTAGGTGTTCCATTCGATACGTGCTCCGCCGGGCCGGTGCGCGAAAACGTGCTCGCCCATCGTGCCGGCCTCGCGGTAGCTGAGACCGGACGAGTAGATGGGGCCGGGCTCGTACCCGCGTGTGGAGGACAGGCATTTGTAACACAGCACCGTCATGTCCGGTCGGGCCCGCTTCAGGTGCCGTGCGGCGTCCACCTCCCAGGGCTGCAGGATGGCCACCTGGTAGTTGGCGACAGCGAAGTCGAGTTGCTCAGAGGTTACCGGGTCGCCATATCTTATCCAGGCGCCGTAACGTCTCGGTATTCTATCGGCAACAGTACTGCTCACTGGGACTCAGCCTCCGCTAGAGACAACTGGTTCGCTGTACTCGGCGCACCGTGCTGCGCGCTGCCGACCGAGCAGGGCGGGACGACGTGGTCGTTCCGGTGGCCCTATCGTCGGTGCTCGTCGTGATGTTACATCCAGCGCCACCGTTGCCAATCTCTAGGTCGAGTGTAACGACATCTTGCCGTCGAGCGAATTCCGGGGTATGCGCCGCCGGAACGCGGCGTACCCAGTACTGAGGGGGTGGTCGCATGAGTCAACGGATGCTGGAAATGGCGGCTCCGACGGTAACCGTGCGGTTCGCTCGCCGGTTTCCGATCGCCGTCGCGGCTGTGCTGTTGGGCGCTACCGCATTCATGCCACAGTTATGGCGGACGTTGAACAGCGCGGCCACCGAGCTTGCCGCGGTAGGTGCGATTGCGCTCGTGCTGTTTTTGGTCTGGTTCGCCGGGTACCGCCAGACCGGCCGGCACCACGTGAGTTATCGGCACAGTTTCGCTACCGCGGCGCGGTCGGTCATGAAACTGGTCCTGTACCTGTGGCCGGTGGGGATCCTGACGCTGAGCTATCCGATCGCCAGCCAGTACATGGCCGGGACGACGGTCGGTGGTGTCGCGTTGACCTCGTTGTTGCTCGCCGCCTCGTTGACGGTGCCGTGGCTCAGCCACGGCGTGTGTATGCCGCTGTACCGGACGATCGGACCACTGATCGCGCAGGGCGATACGGACAAACTCCGGCGCCGATTCTGCGAGACCTGGCCCTCGACGTTCGCGCAGTCGTTGCCGACGATCATGCTATTCGCTGTTCCCGTTCAGCTGGCCACCCAGTGGTCGATGACGACCATGTCGGCTTACGTGGTGCTGTGCGTGCTCAACCTTGCGTTCGCGCAGTCCCTGGTACTGACCAACATCGGTCGCCGGCACCTCGGCTGGGCGCTGGCCTGGACGGCTTATGCGGCCCCGCTGCTGGTTTTCCCCACCGCGTGGTACCTGCCACCGCTGTTCGGCCTGGTGCCGCAGCTGGTCGCGCTGCGCCGGTTCCTGCGCGTCCGGCCCGTTGCGTCCGACCCGACCGAGCTGCTCCGAGATGTCGTGCGCGGCCTGCTGCTCGGCTCGGTGCTGTGGGCCGACAAACTGTTCTATTTCCTCAAGGATGGCGATCATTTCGCTGTGGAGACGGTTTTCCTCGCGCTGCTACCCGCGGTACTCGCCTACAACTACTACTTCATCCGGCTGACGCCGGGGTTCGACTCCTCCGTCGCGTCACTTCGGACGGCTATGGAGAAGGAGCCGATCGGCAAGCTCGGCAGATACTCGCGGGAACTGTTCGCACTCGTCCAGGGCTCGCTCGTCCGCACCGCCCTCGTCGGTGCTGTGCTCTCCTTCGGTATCAGCTGGGCCATGAGCGACATCACGCCCGAGCGCGCCGGCCTGATCGCTGCCGTCGCCACCGCATCCTGGTTGTTCATGATGACCACGGTGCTGTGTTACAAGATCGACTATATCGGCCAGTACCGGGCGGCACAGGGGCTCAGCGGTGTGCACCTGGTGCTGTGCGGTGTGGCATTCCTGACGATGCCCACGGGGCCCGGCCTGTACTTTGCGCTCGCCGGTACCGAGCTGGTCCTCTTCTTCGTCGTGCTGCGGGTCTGCCTCATGGTGTGGCGCACGCCTGAGTACACGTTCTTCTGGCGCCATGCGACCGCCTGGTGACCACTGATGTATCCGAACCTGGACATTGGAGACAGGACAGTCCCATGACGGAGATTGCTGGTGAGGACGACTACCCTGAAGTCGATGTCGCGATCATCGCCGAGTCGACCTACCCTTTTCTGAAGGGCGGGGTGTCGGCGGTCATTCACGACATAGTCGAGGGCAACCTCGATCTGACCTTCGGGATCATTCATATCACATGGGATAGTGAAGGCCCGGCGGAAGATCTGTACGGGGTACCGTCGAACGTGCTGTGGATCAAGACGGTCTACCTCAGCATGCGAGAGCACCAGGACGACTTCACCGCGCTTCGCCCGGACCTGCTGGGCATGCGCAGCGCCGAACGGTCCGAGCTCGCGCACCGGCTGTTCGACGCGCTCGAGGCGATCCTGGCAGGGGATATGGAGCCGGCCTGGAAATTGTACGACGCGGGCCTGAACCCCTGCACCCGGCAGTATCCGCTCTCGGCCTTGCTCGGCTCCGCAGAGTTCATGGCCGCGTTGATAGCGCGGATGCCGAACATCGGGCTCTCGCTCACCGACACCTTCTGGCTCATGCGCGAGTTCTTCTCGCTGGCCCATGCTCTGCTGAGCCAGCGCTACCCGAAGGCCCGCGTCTACCACGCCCACACCACGGGCTATGCCTCGCTCGTCGGCGCGGCCGCAGCCCGGCAGAACGACGCATCCTTCCTGCTCACGGAGCACAACCTCTACGTCCGCGACACCGTTAACACGCTGCTTGAACGTAGCATGGCGCTGCAGGTCACCTCCCGCGACTGGCGTGAGTTCGACGTCACCCCTACTCAGCGGGCGTGGATGGCGTGGTGGATCGAGATGGGCCACTTCTGTTACCCCAGCGCGGCTCACATCACCTATCTCTACCCGGGCGCCATCGCGGAGGCAGTGCAGCTCGGGGCACCGACAGACAATGTGTCCATCGTCCCCAACGGCATGACGGTCAAGAATTTCGACGGCGTTTACCGGCAGCGACTGGAAGCCATCGAGCGGATCCTCGCCGGTGATGAGACCCGGATCTGGCGCCTGGTGTATATCGCTCGAGTCGTGCCCATCAAGGGGTTGCTCCAGTTCATCCAGTCCGCCAAGATTCTCATCGACCGGGGCGTCACGAACTGGCACCTCGATGTCCTCGGGCCGACCGACCATCTGCCGAGCTATTACGAGTCGTGCCGGGAGAAGATCGAAGAGCTAGGGGTCGGTCAATACCTCACCTTCCGCGGCACCGTCAACGTCCGCGCGATGCTCGGCGACTTCGACCTCTTGGTGCTGCCGAGCTACAACGAGGGCCAACCCATCGTCGTGCTCGAGGCGATGACCGCCGGCGTGCCCACCGTCGGCACCTCGGTCGGCGGCATGGCCCAACTCATCGGTGAGCCGCTGACCACCCGGGCCGGGACGACCTGGGACTCCTGCGGGGTGCTGGTCAACCCGAACAACCTCATCGAGGGCATGGCCGACGCCGTGCAGGAAGTGCTGGCCGACCTCGACAGCTACGAGCGGTTCACCAGCAACGCGCGCGGCCGGGTGGAGCATTTCTTTCAGCTGCACGACGCCATGCGCCAGTACAACACGCTGTACCGGCAGCTCGGTGGCCTGCCGCCGATGACCGAGCATGCCGACCTGGTTGGGCCTGCGGAGGCGAGTGTCGAGCCGTCGGAGCAGCTCAGCGGTGACGGTGCCAACGGTGTGACGCAGCCGAGAGACGTTCCGCGTGGTCGTTGACCCGGCGGCAGAGGCGATGCACCCGGCCGGCCACCTGTGTCACGACCCCGCCCGGAACCCGACGCAACGCGGGCAGCCGGCGTCGCCTCGGGGCTGTCCGGCCGTCGTAGCGCCAGCTGACCTCCCTGATGGCGAGCTCTTCTCGGCCCAGCGGCCCCAGCTGGCCTGCGGTGGCGAGGTCGCGGGCCAGATCCCAGCCGTCCCGCAGGGATCCATGCGATGCACGGCCGAGCGCCCACGCCGGGAAGCTCGCGGTCCAACCTGGTCCCACTGAGGTGGCGAGCCAGGGCCAGGTGGCAGCGACCTCCCCAGCCTGCTTGCGCAGCAGCGCCCGGCGCGCGACCGCCAGATGCTCCGCGTCGATGCCGTCGGGCACCTTCTCGTCTGCCACCAGCGCGGCGACCAGTGCGGCCTGCCGGGCGGCGAGCTCGGCCCGGCTCATCGCGCGGGCACCTCGCCGGTGATCGGCGCCAGGCCCGCGGCGTGCGCCACCGCGTCGAGTTCGGCTCGTAGCTGCGCCTCGGGCGGGTAGTCGCCGTCGCGCTCCAGCAGGATCGCGGGTGGCCAGCGTAGCGCGCACACCTCGCCGAGCAGGGTGAGCACCTCGGTAGGCACTGGATCGGTGTGCGTGTCGTGGTAGCGCCCGTCATGTTCGGCGCCGCCGGCGACGTGCAGGCAAGCGATCCGCTCCAGCGGCAGCCGGGCCAGCAGCGCGCCCGGCTCAGTACCGCGGTTGATCGCGTTGGCGTACCAGTTGGCGACGTCGAGCAGCAGCCACGCGCCGGTGCGCTCCAGCAGCTCGGTGAGGAACGCGGCCTCGTCCATCTCGTCCTCGGGCCACTCGAACAGCGCGGCGATCGGCTCCAACGCCAGCGGGACGGGCAGCTGCGCCTGGGCGGTGTGCACGTTGCCGACCAGCACGTCGAGCGCGTCCCGGGTACGGGGAACGGGGAGCAGGTGCCCGGCTTCGATGCCGCCGGCCCGGACGAACGCGAGGTGCTCGCTCACCAGCGGTGCGTCCAACATGTCGGCACACCGGGCGAGATGCGCGACGCGGTGGGCGTCGAGGTCCTCGGTACTGCCCAGAGACAGCCGGATCCCGTGCGGCACGACGGTGACGTCGCGCCGGCGCAGCTGCGCCAGCGGCTCCGGTAACGCAGCGCCGGTCAGCGACTCGGCCACCACCTCGGTGAACCGCAGCCCCGGCAGCCGCTCCAACACCCCGGCGATCTCCGGTCGCCAGCCGAGGCCGGCGCCGAGTGCGGGCAGCGGTGCGCTCATCCGCCACAACCCCCGCCGCCTCCACAGCCCCCACCTCCACCACCACTACAGCCCCCACCTCCACCGCCGCCCGAGTCGGCGACCAGCGGCGCCCGGCGTGCGCCGAGGTCCTCGGCCATTGCGGGATCGGCAGCCCACAACGCGCTCGCCCCGAAGACGGCGACTCCCAGCGCGGCACTTTCCGGCCCGTAGACCGGCCACCTCGGCCGTAACTTGGGCGAGAGGCTGGTGTGCGTGGTGCGTAGGCGGCGCAGCTCGGCATCACCACGGTCGGTGCGCCGTGGCGCGGTGACCGTGAGTACCACCGCCACCGCCACCGCGGCCAGCAGGGCCAGCAACCAGCCGATCGGCTTGCCCACCTGGTAGCCCGCGATCGCCCGGATCACCCCGATTGCCACCACCGCCCACAGCATCCACGCGGTGACCCGGATACGCCTGCGCTGCCTGGTGGTCAGCAGCAGGCCGGCGTCGACCAGCCGGCGCTCGATGTCGCCCAGCGCCGCCGCGACCGGAGGTGCGCTAGCCAGTTTGGCCCGCGGCGGGGGGTCCTGGGCGCACCGGTGCATCGCCCGCTGTAGCTCGCTCGCGTCCGAGCCGATGGTTCCCGCGGCCTGGATGCGTTGTCGCCCGGATGACGTGATCAGCCCGGCCACGCGCAGCGCGCTCAGTGCCGCCAGCACGGTCAGCTCGAGCCCGTTGTGCAGGTAGGCAACATTGTCGGGGTGGTCCAGGAGGGACGGGTGTGCGGGTACGGGGCTGCGGGCCAGGGCACGGCGGGCCAGCACCGTGACGATGACCGTGACGGCGGCCAGCGCGGCGTAGAGCCCGCGAAACGTCGGCCCGCTGATCCCCCAGGTGTCGCCCGCAGCGGCGAGAACGCGCATCCTGATCTCCTGTCGCTGAGTTGTTCACCCACACGGTTAGGTCAGCGTGTCTTATCAGGATGCACTGTGGTAGAGGGCTGCCCCCATGCTACGCGAGCAGATGGCCGTGGTCAGGCAAAAGGTCGCCTTTGCGGCGCGCAAGGGCTATGCTCGCGATGTTGCCCTGGACCCTGGTATGTGAGCGGTGAGCAGCGGGGTTTTTCCGGGCGGTAGTGCGGGCCACGATCGGGGAAGGGTGGCGACCGTGGTGGGGTGCGGAGGCTGCCGACGCAGCGCTACCTCAGCGAGATTTGTGAGCTGGGCATCTACCGCCTTGCCACATTTACGGTCGGGCTTGGCTTCACTTACTGCACCCTCTTGTTCCTCATCACCCGCACTGGT
This sequence comes from Pseudonocardiaceae bacterium, assembly GCA_050700055.1. Taxonomy (GTDB): domain Bacteria; phylum Actinomycetota; class Actinomycetes; order Mycobacteriales; family Pseudonocardiaceae. The sequence goes on along the minus strand of JBOHGE010000055.1, from coordinate 21,373 downwards.
GGTGACCAGTCCTATCCAAAACTATTGAACAGATGAGGACACATGGACGTCGTAGGTTACATCGCAACAACCCTGGCAGTGATCGTTGTCATCGGCGTGCTCACCATCGGAATGATCACGATCCCAGATATCCGTCGCTACCTGCGAATCCGCAACATGTGACCCGTGCCATCCTGGGCGACCGCCGGCGGTCAGAGAATCCGTTATCGTCGGCGGGCGTACTTAGCGGTGAGTTGGGCTTGGGCCAGCACCTTGCCGGACAGGGCATAGGGCAGGTCGTTGCGTGGGCTGGCACCCTCGGCTAAGCCGCTGGGCTCGGCAAGGGCAAGCAGCGTGAAGCTGAAGCGGCGTGATTTGCCGAGCGGGGGGCATGGCCCGGCCCAGTCCGTGCGGCCGTAGTCGTTCTTGCCGCAGACGGCCCCCGCGGGCGCTTTCCCCTCCTCGATCCCGCCGGCGGTGGGATCGAGTCCGAAGAGGACCCAGTACACCTGGGTGCCGCCCGGGGCGTCGATATCTTCGAGGAGCAGAACCATCTCCGCGGTGCCCTCCGGGACATCCGACCACGCCAGCGGGGGTGACACATTGTCACCGTCGCAGGTGTACTGACGGGGGAGGTCGGAGTTGTTGCCGAAGGCCGGGCTGCTGAGGGTGAGCGCCATAGTGGTTCGATGCTACCGCTCAACCGGCGCGAGCGCTGTCCATGAGCTGATCGAGGCGCCGGGCGAGGAGCGTGCGGGCCGGAGTGGTCCACTCCGAGCGGTCCGGACCATGCAGCGGCTGCGGGGCGTATGCCGGCACGCCGCTGTCATGGCTGCCAGGGGCATGGTCGGCCGCCCATGCGGGCGGCGAGTGCGTGGGCGTCGTCGTCGGCGATGAGCACTCCGAAATCGGCCGCCCCGTGGGGGTAGAGCACCCAGCCGTGCCGCGTCCGGTCGCGGATGACGATGACGGTGCAGGTACCGCTGCCGTCGATGCGGCGCCCTTCCACCGCGCACCGTTCCTGCTCCCCGTACGGCAGGCGGTGTGGCCCGTCGACTTCGTGCGGCTGCTGCACTGCTCGCTGCCCTCCCGGGACTTCGCCGGCGCGGCGTTTGCCCGCTGAGCCGTTATCCACAGTTTCGGAGGGTGCGGGCTGCCATGGACAGGCCACGACCTCTGCCGACCAACGCCGTCTTGTGCCTTCTGCCGGCGAAACGGTGCTGTTTCGGCCCACCGGGATCTACCGTGGACGGATCTACGAAGGGGTGGGATGGTCGAGCAGGAGTCGCCGCGGACCCGGTTGGAACAGCTGCTCCGGCAGCGGCACGTCACACTGGAGGAGTTCCGGAAGCGCTACCGCCGGGCCGCCGGCACCGAGCTCAGTGCGCGGCAGGCGCACCGGTGGGTGGCCGGAGAAGTGCGCGGCCTGCCCTACCCGCCGGCCCAGGCTGCGCTGGAGAAGCTGTTCGGTGAGCCGGTGGCGCGGCTGCTCGGCCCGCCGTACGGCACCGGGGCGGTCCGGTCGATCCGCTGCCGGGACGCGGCGGCGGCGCGGGGCAGTGCACGGACCGACTGGGAAGGACAGGTGGTCGCCATGAGCGCCGACCGGGCTCGTGACTTCCTCACCCGTGTCGAGGCGTCGAACGTCGGCGCCGAGACGCTCGATCAGCTGGTCGACGACGTCCGCCGTCTGGTCACCGCTTACCAGCAGCAACCGCTGCCCAGCCTGCTCGGTGATCTGGTGGACACTCAGGATCGCGCCTTCGGGCTGCTGGAAGGGCGCCAGCGCCCGGCGCAGACCAGGGACCTCTATCTGATCGCCGGGATCGCCTGCGGGCTGATGGCCAAGGCGTCGCACGATCTCGGTGCTTCTCATGACGCGATGACGCAGGCCCGCGCGGGCTACGCCTGTGCCGACAACGCTGGCCACGACGGGTTGCGCGCCTGGATTCGCGGCCTGCAAGCTTTGATCACCTACTGGTCGGGGCGGGTGGAAGATTCGGTGCACTACACGCAGCTCGGCGTCGAGGCCGCAGCCCGCAGCAGCGGCACCGCCGGCGTGTGGCTGGCCAGTAGTGCGGCACGATCGCTGGCCGCGCTGCACCGGTTCGACGACGCCCACGCCGCCTTGGACAGGGCCACCGAGGCGCGGGAGCGCCTACATCCCGACGAGCTGGACACTCTCGGCGGGCTGTGTACGTTCAGCCGACCCCGCCAGCTCTACTACGCCGCCGACGCACTCGCCTGGGGCGGTGCGGCCGAGGTGAGTCACACCGAACGGCTTGCCTCAGCGGCGCTGGACGCCTACGCCGAGGCACCCGACCAGGACCGGGCCTTCGGCGACGAGTCCGGCGCGCGCTGCGCCCTCGCCGTCGCGCGAATTCTGCGACGCGAGATCGACGGCGCCGCCGAAGCCCTCGCGCCCGTGCTCGAGCTCCCCCCGCCGAAGCGCATCCACGGCATCGTGACCTCGGTCGAGCAGGTGCGCACCGCACTGCACGCCGTGCCGGATCCGAGCCGGGAGGTCACCGAGCTGGCGGGCGCCCTCGAAGGCTTCACCGCCGAGCGTCTGGGGCTACCACGATGACCCACGCTCCCGTGCGGTTGACCGGAGCCAAGGTACGGCTGCGCGAGTTCCGGGCCGACGATCTCGATGACACCGACACCATCCTCGGTGACGACCGGGTGACCCGGTGGCTGTCCTTCGACTCCCGAACCCGTGAGCAGCAAGCCGGCGTGCTCACCGGCGCCCTCGAACGTGCTCAACACACCCCGCGCACCGAGTACTACCTCGCTGTTACCACGCACACTGACGACCGGCTGATCGGGTTCGTGCGGCTGGGCTTGTCCGGCGTGCAGGCCGCCAAACTCGGTGCCGCGGTGGCCGCGCCGCACTGGGGCCACGGGTACGCCCTCGACGCCGCTAGCACCCTCATCGGCTATGGCTTCACCACACTCCGGCTGCACCGCATCTCCGCGGCCATCGGACCGGACAACGCCGCGTCCATCGCCCTCGCCACCCGGCTCGGCTTCACCCACGAGGGTCGGCTGCGCGATCACGTCTTCACCAACGGTGCGTGGCGCGACTCCATCCTGTACTCTCTTCTGGCCCACGAATGGAAACCACTCGTAGCCGCCCTTGAATGACACCGTAGTGGCGCAAGTAGCCCGACAAGCTACGTCTGGCGCACGGTGCGCTTGATCCGGGCCAGCATCGCGGCCACGCCACGCAGTCGCAGCGGACTGACCGCCTCGGCCAGTCCGAAGTGCAGGTAGAAGTCGTCCGGTGTGCCCAGAACGGTGGGCACCGCTTCGCCGTCCAGCCCGGCGTGCAGGATCGCCGCCAGGCCGCGGGTGGTGGGCGCCTCGGGCGGTGCGTCGAAGTATAGGCGCACTCGCTGGTCGTCGCTCACCTCGACGGCCAGGAACAGCGGGGACTGGCATTCGGGCACCCGCTGCAGGCAGTCGCGCGCCAGGTGCGGTGGCAGCTGCGGCAGCTCGCGGGACAGCTCCAGCAGCAGCTGCAACCGGTCGGACGGGCCGACGTCCGTGAACTCCTCCGCCAGCTCGGCCAGCCGCGGCGGCAGGGCGCTAGGCGCGCTCATCCTGAACGTCCTCTCCTGGTCGGAGGTGTACCTTCCGGACCGTGCCACCGGGTCAGGTCCACAGCGAGACCACCGGCACCCCGACGTCGGCGAGCAGCCGCCGGGTCAGCGGCAGGCTGATGCCGATGACGCTGGACGGGTCACCGTCGATCCCGTCGACGAACCAGCCGCCCCGGCCGTCCAGGGTGAACCCGCCGGCTACCTGCAGCGGTTCCCCGGTGCCGAGGTAGGCCGCGATCTCCTCCGCCGACGGGGTGCCGAAGCGGATCAGGGTGGTCTGTGCGCCGCTGGCGGTGGCGGTGCACACGCCCTGGTCGAGGCGTACCACGGTGTGCCCGGTGAGCAGCTCGCCGGTGCCGCCCGCCATCGCCTGCCAGCGTCGGCGTGCGACGTCGGTGCTGCCCGGCTTACCGGTCAGCTCACCGCCGACGTGCAGCATCGAGTCACACCCGACGACCACCGCATCGGGGTAGGCGCCGGCGATCTCTGCCGCAACCGCATCGGCCTTGGCCTGAGCCAGCGCGGTGACCAGCAGCGCCGGTGCCGCGCCGGGCAGTGCGGCGGCCACCGCGTCCTCGTCCACTCCGGACACCCGCACCACCGGGTCGATCCCGGCGGCGCGAAGCACAGCAAGCCGAGCGGGCGATGCCGAAGCGAGCACCAATCGCACAGCCGCGCACTGTACCCGTCGCAGACCGCGACATGGATGCTTGTCGCGATCTGGAAGGCGTCCTGGACCGCGACATGGATGCTTGTCGCGGTCAGAGGGGGGTGGTCAGTTCAGTGTGGGTAGTGGGATTTGGTCTGGGGCGTTGCGGTTGGCTGCGGGGCCGGCGGCTTGGTCGTTCCACTTGCGCACCGCTGCGGTGGCCTCTGTGCTCTGCTTGTTCGTCACCATGGGTGGCTGCTCGGTGAGCGTGAGGTCGGCGTCGACGGTGAAGCCCCACGTGACGACCGCGTACACCGTGCCGACGTCCGCCCCGCAGCGGCAGACCACCATGGTCTCGAACTGCCACGTGGTGTCGGGCTGGATCCAGCTCGCGCGGTCTCGCATCGTGGCCGGGGTGGCCGGAGCGGACTTGCTCCAGACGGTCAGCGCGCCGCTGCCCGTCCCGTTGTCCATCATCATCCCGTACCAGCCCTGCTTCTTGCCGCCGAGCCGGTCCACGCTGGTGGCCGACGGTGTCTGGCGTTTCTTGCTGGTCTCCTTGCGGTCCATGTCGGCGCCGCTGGCGGTGTCGACGAGGCGGGTGGTCTGGATGAACGCGATCTCGTCGGCGTCGACGGCGGCGGTGTCGGGGGTGAAGGTGATGGTGATCTGGTAGGCGTACAAGGTGCGGGTGGCCTCGTCGCCGTCGGTGCGCTCGTCGACCTTGGTCGCGAGCGTGCCGAACGCGGCGCCGGCCGTGACCTTGGCCGGCGGGACGCCCTTGTTCTGCAGCTCGACCGCGATCGCGAGCTGCAGCACGATGCCGACACCGCCGAGCCCGCAGCGAGCGCGGGTCACGGAATCCTGGAGCAGGCGCAGCTGGTCGATCGACAGCGGCGCCAGCTTCGTCGCCGGCCTGGCCAGCTTCGCCAGCGACGTCGCCGCGGTGGCCCAGTCACCCGACGCGACGGCGTCGTCGAATACCTTCTCGTCGGGGCTGACGGTGGGCCGCGACAGCTGTGCGCACACATCCCGATCCTGCCGACTTCTCGATGTCCTGTGAAGTCGACACCACCGCTCACCTGCTGCTGATCAGCCCATCGCGACTATGCGGTGAGTGCTGTCTGGGCAGCTGCTCAACGGCGGCGGCGGCGGAGGTATCACCAGGCGACAGTGGGCGCTCTTCGGTAGGAGTGCTCCGTTGGAGGAGACATGTCGAGGGTGAGGAACACATGACCGTCGACCTGGACATCGCCCCGTTCACCATCCCGCTGATCGCCCCGGACGGCGGAGCCACCCTGCTGCCCTGGCTGCGCGAGATGCGCGACGAGAACCCGGTGTGGCGTGATACGTACGGTGTCTGGCACGTGTTCCGCTACGCCGACGTGGCGCGGGTGATCACCGATCCACAGGTGTTCTCCTCCGACCGGGCCCGGGTGGTCCCGGCTGCGCAGCGCCTCAGCGCGGGCAACCTGCTGGTGACCGACCCGCCGCGGCACCACACGCTGCGCCGGCTGGTCGGTTCGGTCTTCAGCCCCAAAGTCGTCACCGGGCTCGCCGGCCGCATCGCCGAGCTCACCCACGAGCTGCTCGACGCCACCGGTGCCGGCGAGTTCGACCTCGTCGCCGCGCTGGCCTACCCGCTTCCGGTGACGGTGATCGCCGAACTGCTCGGCCTGCCCGCCGCCGACCGTGAGCTGTTCCGAACCTGGGCGGACAAACTGCTCACCATCGACGTGGTCGACCCCAACGACCCGGAGCTCGCGCGCAAGGTCGATGACGCCACCGCGGAGCTGCTCGCCTACCTGCACGAGCACTGCGCCGATCGGCGCGCCCAGCCACGGCAGGACCTGATCAGCAGGCTGGCCACCGTGGCGGCCGGCGGCCAGCGGCTGACCGACGAGGAGGTGGTGAACTTCTGCTTCGTGCTCCTGCTGGCCGGGCACGTCACCACCACCGCCCTGCTCGGCAACGCCGTGCTGTGCCTCGACGCCCATCCGCAGCTGTGGGCACAGCTGCACGCCGACCGCTCGCTGGTGGAGCCCACCATCGAGGAGGTACTGCGCTACCGATCACCGATCACTCAGGTCATCCGGGTGACCACGGTCGAGACCGAGCTGGGCGGGCAGGTCGTCCCGGCGAACGTGCTCGTCTCCGCGTGGCTGCTGTCCGCCAACCGCGACGATCGCGAGTTCCCCGACCCCGACCGGTTCGACATCCACCGCGCCCCCCACCGCCACCTGGCCTTCGGTTACGGGATCCATTTCTGCATCGGCCAGCTGCTGGCCCGGGTGGAGGCCAGGGTCGCGATGAATGTGCTGCTGGACCGCTACGCCCAGATCCGGCTGACCTCCGGGGTGCCGGTGGAGTTCTACGACCGGGGTTTCTTCGCCGCGCGCAACCTCCCGGTCACCGCACGGCCCCGTACCGGGGGTTCGTGAAGGTCACCAGCGTGGTAACGCCGCGCCGGGACCGGGATATAGGGGAGCGCGCAGCCGGTGCGCCGGGTCGGCCCAGGCACAGCGCGACACAGGCACCTCAGCAGCCCGCGTCAACCCCACGATCACCGCGATCACCGCAGCAACCTCCTCGTCCACCGGCACCTCCCTGTGGATAACTCGTGAGTGGCATTGAGTGCCATAACACTGTTTGCCACTCACAAGGGGATGTTGCCGTGTTTTTTGGGGGGTAGGGTCTGGCGTTTTTCTTTGAGCATACGGAGGGCGCGGGCTATGTGGGTACGGGTGCGGGAGGGTGGGATCACCGAGTCGACGTAGCCGCGGTCGGCGGCGACGTAGGGGTTGAGCAGGGTGTTCTCGTATTCCTGCTGCCGCTGCGCCCGGAGCGCGTCCACCTCGTTGACCGTTGCGGTGGCGAGTTCCTTGCGGTGCAGGATGTTTGCCGCGCCGGAGGCGCCCATCACCGCGATCTGGGCCGACGGCCAGGCCAGGTTGAGGTCCGCGCCGAGGTGCTTGGAGCCCATCACGTCATAGGCGCCGCCGTACGCCTTACGGGTGATCACCGTGATCTTGGGCACGGTGGCCTCGGCGTAGGCGTAGATCAGTTTGGCGCCGCGCCGGATGATGCCGTTCCACTCCTGGTCGGTGCCGGGCAGGAAACCGGGCACGTCGACGAAGGTGAGCACCGGCACGTTGAACGCGTCGCAGGTCCGGACGAACCGGGCGGCCTTCTCACTGGCGTCGATGTCCAGGCAGCCCGCCAGCTGGGTCGGTTGGTTGGCCACGATGCCGACGCTGCGGCCCTGCACCCGGCCGAAGCCGATGACGATGTTGCGGGCGAACAGCTCATGAACCTCCAAGAACTCCCCGTCGTCGACGATCCGGATGATCACTTCGTGGATGTCGTAGGGCTGGTTGGCCGAGTCCGGGATCAGCGTGTCCAGCTCCCGATCCGTGCCGGTCACCGGGTCGGCCACCGGCACGTCGAACACCGGCGGCTCGGACAGGTTGTTCGACGGCAGGAACGACAGCAGCGCCTGGACGTAGGACAGCGCGTCGTCCTCATCGGTGCCGAGATAATGCGCGTTGCCGGACCTGGTGTTGTGCGTCCGCCCGCCGCCGAGCTCCTCGAAACCGACCTCCTCACCGGTCACCGTCTTGATCACGTCCGGGCCGGTGATGAACATGGCCGACGTCTGATCGACCATCACCGTGAAGTCGGTCAGCGCGGGGGAGTAGACGTGCCCGCCCGCGCACGATCCCATGATCAGCGAGATCTGCGGGATCACCCCCGACGCGTGGGTGTTGCGCCGGAAGATCTCGCCGTACAAAGCCAGCGAGACCACACCCTCCTGGATCCGGGCGCCGCCGCCCTCGTTGATCCCGATGATCGGGCAACCGGTCCGCATCGCCAGATCCATCACCTTGACGATCTTCTCGCCGTACACCTCGCCGAGGCTGCCGCCGAAGACGGTGGCGTCCTGGCTGAACACGCATACCGGACGGCCGTCGACGGCGCCGTAGCCGGTGATCACGCCGTCGCCGTGGGGGCGGTTGTGCTGCTGGCCGAAGTCGGTGCAGCGGTGCCGCGCCAGCTCATCGAGCTCGGTGAACGATCCCGGGTCCAGGAGTAGGTCGAGCCGTTCCCGGGCGGTTTTGCGGCCTTTGGCGTGCTGGCGTGCTGCGGCGCGGGCCGATCCCGCGTGCACCGCCTCGTCGGTGCGGTGCAGCAGGTCGGCCAGCTTGTCTGCGGTGGTGTGGATGTCCGGCTCCATGGCCGCTGACCCTAGCCACCGCTGCCGCCGGGCCCGGTACCGTTCCCGGATTATGTGGTCTGATCTTGCACGGCCTCCCCTGCGTGCGGACGCGCTACGCCGCGCGCTGGTGACGCCGGCCGGACCCTATGCGGCGCTGGACGTGGTGGCGACGGTGCCCTCCACGAACACCGCGCTGGCCGCTGCGGCCGGGTCGCCGGATCGCACCGTGCTGGTCGCTGAGCACCAGACCGCGGGCCGCGGGCGGGCCGCGCGCAGCTGGGTCGCCCCGGCCCGGTCCGGGCTGGTGCTGTCGGTGTTGCTGCGGCCCGCCGAGGTGCCGCAGGCCCGCTGGGGCTGGCTACCCCTGGTGGTGGGAGTGGCACTGTGCCGGACCGTGAGCACGCTGGGAGAGCTGCCCGCGGCGTTGAAATGGCCCAACGACCTGCTGCTGGGCGCGTCCCGGCGCAAAGCGGCCGGGATTCTCGCCGAGGTGGTGGCCGGCCCGGCTGTGGTGGTGGGTATCGGGCTCAATGTGACGCTGCGACCCGACGAGCTGCCGGTGCCCGATGCCACCTCGTTGGCCATCGAGCGGGCCGCCTGCACCGACCGCGACCCGCTGCTGCGAGGCTTGCTGCGGGCTGTGGACCGCGAGGTGCGGCTATGGTGTGACCACGGAGGTGATCCGGTGGTCTCGGGGCAGCGCGAGGCGTATCTGCACCGCTGCGTGACCGTGGGCCAGCAGGTCCGGGCGGAGCTGCCGGGCCGGCCGGCGTTGCTGGGCACCGCGGTGGACCTCGACGCCCAAGGCCGCCTGGTGGTCCTGTCGGCGGGCCACCGCCACGCCCTCTCAGCCGGTGACGTCACCCACCTCCGCCCGGCGTAGCCCAACCCTGGGCCGGTGCGTCGAGTTCGCGACGTGCAGTGGTGCTGCTCGGTGGCGGTACCGTGATCGCGGTGGTGCTCGGCGTGCGAGGAGGGGTTATGCCTTATCCGGAGGATCTGCTTCTGGGCGACGAGCGGGTGGTGCTCCACAAGCATCCGCACTGGAAGATGCTGGTGTTGCCGGTGATCTTCTTCTTGGTCCTCGTGGGGTTGTGCGGCTACCTCGCCGCGCTGGTGGTCGGGCAGCCCTGGGAGCTCTACGGGTGGATCGCGCTGGGTGGGCTGGGTGGCATCGCGGTGGTGTGGCTGACCGTGGTGCCGCTGCTGCGCTGGCGCACCACCCATTTCGTGCTCACCACCAGGCGGGTACTGGTCCGCGAGGGCATCCTGACCCGCACCGGCATCGATATCCCGATCAGCCGGATCAACAGTGTGCAGTTCCGGCACACCATCATCGAGCGGATCCTCGGCTGCGGCACGCTGATTATCGAGTCGGCCTCCGACGAGCCGCTGGAGTTCGACGACATCCCCCAGGTCGAGCGGGTGCACTCGCTGCTCTACTACGACATGACCCCCACGGACATGAACTCTGGACCGCCGCCGAGATGAACGCCAGGGTGGTCGGCCGGCCCGATCGACACCCTGGCGACGGGCTGCCGCGGCGGGTCACGATCTGGGAGGTCGGGGCGCGCGACGGCCTGCAGAACGAGTCCGTGGTGATCCCGGTTGCGGTCAAGGTGGAGTTCCTCGATCGGCTGGCCGGGGCCGGGCTGGGGGTCCTGGAGGCGACCGGTTTCGGGCACCCGCGCTGGACACCGCAGCTGGCCGACGCGGCGGAGCTGCTCGGGCTGCTCCCGCGCCGCGACGGGGTGCGCTACCCCGTGCTGGTCCCCAACGAGCGGGGGCTGGATCGGGCCTTGGCGGCCGGGGCCACCGAGATCGCGGTCTTCGCCTCGGCCACCGAGAGCTTCGCCCGGCGCAACCTCAACCGGGGCCTGGACGAGCAGTTCACGATGTTCTCCCCGGTACTACGCCGAGCCGCGGCTGAGGGTCTGCCGGTGCGCGGTTATGTCTCGATGTGCTTCGGGGACCCTTGGGAGGGCGCCGTGCCGGTGCCCCAGGTTGTCGCTACCGGGTGCAGACTGCTGGGACTCGGCTGTGACCAGCTCTCTTTAGGTGACACCATCGGGGTGGCCACCCCCGGCCACGTCATCGCAGTGCTGGACGGCTTCACCCGCGCCGGGGTGGGGACCGATGTGCTCGCGGTGCATTTCCACGACACCTACGGCCAGGCGCTGGCCAACACGCTGGCCGCCCTACAGGCGGGAGTGACCTGCGTGGACGCCTCGGCCGGCGGGCTGGGCGGCTGCCCCTACGCCGAGTCGGCCACCGGCAACCTGGCTACCGAGGATCTGGTCTGGATGCTCGACGGGCTCGGGATCGAGCACGGGGTCGACCTCGAGACCCTGGTGCAGACCAGTGTCTGGCTGGCCGAAGTGCTCGGCAGGCCCTCCCCGTCCCGGGTGGTCGCCGCCGTTGGTGGCTCTTCAAGGACCACCAACCCCCCGGAACTGGGCTCATAACGACAGCCAACCCCCGCCGGCATGCCGGCGGGGGTTGGCTGTCGTTTGAGACGCCCCAGGTGGGGGTTGGTGGTCCTTGAAGAGCCACCAACGGGCTGGCTGGCTAGGTGACCTCGTTGAGCTTGCCGGTCGCCACGTCGAAGATGAAACCGCGGATCGAGTCCTTGTTCGGCACGAACGGACTCGCCTTGATCCGGGCGATGGACTGCCGGACGTCCTCGTCGAGGTCCGGGAATGCCTCAGCTGACCATGCCGGCTTGATTCCGGTGTCGTCTTGAATGGATTTCTTGAACTGGTCGTCGGTGAAGGTGAGCATGCCGCAGTCGGTGTGGTGGATGAGGATGATCTCTTGGGTGCCGAGCAGCCGCTGGCTGATCGCCAGTGAGCGGATCTCGTCGTCGGTGACGACACCGCCGGCGTTGCGGATGACGTGCGCCTCGCCCTCGTTCAGGCCCAGGACCCGGTAGACGTCCAGGCGGGCGTCCATGCAGGCCACGACGGCGACGCCTTTGGCGGGCGGCAGCGGTAGCTGCCCGCCGAAGGTCTCGGTGTAACGGGAGTTGTTGGCGAGCAGTTCATCGGTAACGGACACGGACTCTCCAGGTGTACAAGAATGAATTGGGCACCGGGAACCGGCCGCGCGGGGCGGGGGAGGCTGTGCGCCGACGCGCGGCCTAACTACAGAACTGATCGAAGGCGTGCATGCGCCGGCTCGGCCAGAACTGCTCAAGCACAGCGCGCCGCATGCGCATATAGTTACCTGTTGTGCGCTCTGCGGGCAAGACCCGTTGGTGGGATATCAGCTACCGGGAATGCAGCGTGATCGTCGTCCAGACACCCAGGTGCACCCGGTCACCGTCGGCCAGTGGGATCGGCTGGTCAGGCGGGATCCGCTGAGAGCTGCCGTTGACGTACGTCCCGTTCGTGGAGCCGTCGTCGACCAGCGTCCAGGAGCCGTCGGGCTGGGCGAGCAGCCGGGCGTGCTCGTGGGATACCCCCGGATCGACTGGTGGGCTGGCCAGGTCGATCTCCGGGGTGATCCGGCGCGAAGCACTGCGCCTGCCGATACGCATCGAGGCACCGGTCAGCTCGACACGGCGGGCCAGGGCCGACGCCGGGAACGTGAACTCCTTGGGGTCCGCGCCACTGACCTCGAAGTACGCCCGGTCCGGGGTGAGGACCGCACACCACGATGACGGTGCGGCGTGAGAGTGAGAGTGGGAGTGGCCGGCGTAGGAGTGGCCGCACTGCTCGCAGAACCGCCCGATCCGGGGCTCACCGCAGTGTGGGCACGAAGCAACTACGGCGGTTGTCATCGCGATGCCGCAGATGCTGCAGTACTCGGGCCACTCCGAGTCGTGGCCGTGCGGGCAGGCCGGCATGAGACGCCCTTCCTCACCTGACCCCGCAGCCTAGCCGCGGTTGAGCAGCGTCGTCTTGGTCGAGTCGATGTCCAAGCGCATCTCGTCCTGTGCGCTCATTCTGTTCAGCCGGAAGGTGCCGGTGTCCGGGTCGTGGATCTGATCGAGCTGGGCCAGCAGACGGTGGTCGTGGACCTGCTCGGCGAGCGTGCGCGCCTGGCTGAGGCGGTCGGCAGCCAGGCGGGAGTTGCCGCGCTGGTGCGCCGCCAGCCCGTCTTGGACCGCTTTGGCCAGCTCGGACCGGCCGGTGACGGCGGCCACCTTGTCGTCGATCACAGTGGCCTTCGCGAGGTCGTCGGTCCACAACGCCCGGATCCGTGCGTGGGCGTGGTCGGGTGTGCTGCCGTCCGGGTCGGTATGGCTGAAAGCCTGCGCCAGCGCTTCGGCACCGGTATGCACGAAGGTCGCCCGGCACACCAGCTTCTCCTCACCGATCTCACCGACACCGCCGGGCTCGAGCTCGATACAGAGGTGGTAGTCACGGCTCTCGGTGCCCCACGACCCCGTCGGATAGTCGCCGGTCAGCGGGCCGGAGTCGACCCGGCGGGAGCTGAGATCCACCAGCGTCGGCGCGGTCTGCGCGACGAGCCGGACGGTGGCGCCCTGCGGAGTCCACAGCCGTAGCCCGACCTCGACGACCGCTTTGTGCATCGACTTGTCGATCACGGCCCGGAAATCCTCGGCCAGGTCGGCCGGTTCGGCGATCAGTTCCACGGTGCCGTGTAGCGCCGACGAGATCGCCCGGAGCTCGGCCACCGACCAGTCGGTCCCCACCCCACGGCAGTCGCAGGTGAACAGTTCCGCGCAGTGCTGCAGGGCGGCGGCCAGCTTCTCGGGTGTCTCGTGCTGGTTGTGACCATCGGTCAGCAGCAGGGCGTGCCGGATCGCCCCTGGATGCTCGTGGAACAGCTGACCGGCCAGCCGCAGCCACGCCCCGATGGCGGTGCCACCGTCGGCGCCGAGGTTGCGCAGCGCCTCCTTGGCCTCGCCGCGGGTCTGCGGGTCGGCACGGACCAGCTCGGGCTGTGCCGGCCAGAGCATCCGGGCCCCGAACGACCCGGCGACCAGCGCGAACCACACCCCGTCGCGCAGCCCGTCGATCGCGACTCCAGCGGCCTGCTTCGCCTTGACGATCTTCTCCGGCGGGGTGCCCATCGAACCCGAGCAGTCCAGAATGATGACCTCGGCCGCTTGCGGCGGCGGAGCGTTCGCGGTAGCTGCCAGTTCGGCGTCGACGGTGATGACGGCGTGCATCTCCCGGCCGCCCTCGGCCAGGTAGAGGTTCTGGTGCACCGCACCATGAAACGTGACTGTGCTGGTCACGGCAGCCCTCCTCGTGGTGTGCAGGCTGGTGGTGGGCCGGCTGGGTGGGTGCTGAACGGGAGCACGGCCACCGTGATGTTGTCCCGGCCACCGGATCGCAGCGCGATCTCGACGAGCCGCCGGGCCGCGCCCAGCGGAGCTTCCAGGGCATCCGGCGGAAGCGCTGCCACCAGCTCCTCGACGTGGTCGAGGTAGTTCCACAGCCCATCGGTGCAGATCACGACGACGCCCTGGACCTGGGGCTCGATCGTGACGATGTGCGGCTCCAGCTCGGTGGCGTCCTTGCCCAGCCACGCGGTGATGGCGTGCGCGCGCCGGTCGGCGGTCGCTTGGCTGGGGGTCAGCAGGCCGTCCGCCAGCACCTGGGCCAGCCACGAGTCGTCCTCGGTCAGCCGGATCGGCGGTGCCGACTCGGTCCGGATCCGCGGTATCCAGTACGCCCGGCTGTCGCCGACCCAGCCGACCGTGACCGCGTCGCCGGTGACGACAGCCGAGACGAGCGTGCACGCCGGGGCGGTCCCGTCGGTGCCGGCCAGCGCGGCGACCGCCTTGCCGGCCACCCTGATGGCCGCCAGCGTCGCCGCCGCCAGCTTGCCCGGCGCCTGCTTGGCCGCCAGCGTCGCCGCCGGCGGGCCGTCGTCGGCGCGCAGCGAGGCCACCAGTGCCTCGGCGGCGACCTCGGCGGCGGTCTCGGACGCCTCGTGCGGCCGGGTGGCCGTGGACACCCCGTCGCAGACGATCGCCACCGCCACGCCGTGCCCCGATGTTCCCAGGCTGCGCAGCTCCAGCGCGTCCTCGTTGCGGTAGTGCCGCCGGCCCCGGTCGCTGACTCCGGCGGCGATCCCGACGTCGATCTCGATCCGGTCCCGCGGCGCAGCCGCCACGGCGGCGCCGCATTGTTCGCAGTACCGGTCCTGCGGACCCACCGGCTCAGCGCACCGAGGACAGAACATCATCTCCAGCTCCGGTTTCGGCGGTCATTGGCTCTGTCGACGAAGGCGAACCGCTCGGCTGTGCTGGAGGCCAGCCGGGCGAGCTTGCGGTAGGTCGTCTCCAGGCCGCCGCGTACGCCGCGCTCGCTGAGCTGGTAGCCGAGCAGGGTATTGGGGATCGGTTTTCCCGGCGGCCACGGCCGGCCATCGGTTTCCCAGCTCAGTGCGGTCTCGAGGACTTCTGCCATGGCCAGTGCGCGGCGCTGTTCGTCGAGCTCGAGGTGGTTGAGTCGCTCGGCTGCGGTGAAGAAGTCGGTGATCGGCGGTTGCCCGGCGGCGCGCCCGCGGGCCCGGGCCAGGATCGCGCACAGCCGGGCCGTGGCGGCGTAACGGGAACTCTCCGGGACGGCTTCCAGCGCGGCAGCCGTCCCGGCGAGGTCACCGAGGGCGAAGCGGGCCTGGGCGAGTCCGAATGCGGCGCTCACATAGGACCGGTCGGTCTGCCACACGGTCGCGTAGCCGTGGCTGGCGGTCTCGGCGGCACCGTCGCGCGCTGCGCACAGCGCCAGGGCGAGCTTGGGTGCGGCCTCGCCCGGCAGGGCGTCGAGCACGGCCGTGAACCCTTGCCGGGCGGGTTCGACGTCGCCGCCGACCAGTGCCCGGAGACCGCGCAGCCAGTCCACTCGCCAGTCCCCCGGCTTCTCCTGCGCCAGTGCCGCAAGGTCGCTCGCGGCTTCGGGACGGCGCAGCTCGATGCGGGCCCGCACCACCCGCAGCCGGGTCTCCAGCGACGGGTCGGGCAGCGTGGTGAGCACCCGCTCGGTTTCCGCGCTGTCCGCACTGATCGCGGCGAGCAGGCCGGCGTGCCGGTCGGTGGGATCGACCTGCGGGTCGGGCAAGGCCAGCGCGGCTGCGGCGGTATCGGGCTCCCCGTCCGGGAAGGTCGTCGGGTCGGCTCCCACCACCCGCAGCTCCGGACCGAACCGGTGCGAGGTGGCGGGCAACGGCCGTCCCTCCTGCTGGGCGCGCACCTCCCGCAGCACGCCGTGCAGCTGCTCGGCCATGTCCGCCGCCGAGACGAACCGGTGTCGCGGATCGGGGTTCGTCGCGCGGCGCAGCAGCCCGGCGAGGGAGGGATGCTGCGCCAGCAGCGCCACCTCGTCCGGGCCTGGTATCGGCTTGCCGTCCGAGAATCCCGGGAACGGGAAGCTGAGCACCGCCATCATCCGTGCGACGGTGTAGAGATCGGTGGCGACCGACGGGCCGTATATTGCGATCTTCGGGTCCTGGTAGCCGGGCTTGCCCCACACCGGGCTGTCCGAGTCGTCGATCCGGCGGACCGCGCCGAAGTCGATCAGCTTGACCCCACTGGTGGAGTGGAACACGTTGTCCGCTGACACGTCGCAGAACAGCAGGCTGCGCTTCTCGTGCAGGTGTGCCAGAGCTGCCAGCACCTCCAGCGCGAACCCGCAGACCTGATCCACCGGGAGGCAGGGGTCGCTGTCCGGCCGCTCCTGGTGCAGCTGCTTGAGCGACTTGCCGCGCAGGTACTCCATCACGATGTAGTCGACGGGTCTGCCGGTGAGTGGGTGCGGGTGCCGGACCACGGTGTGCACAGTGACGATGTTGGCGTGGCTGGCATCGGCGAGCGCGGCCACTTCGGCGACCGCTGCCTGGTGCTTGTCCGGATCGTCGGGGTCGATCAGTCCCTTGAGCACCACCCAGCGCGGGACCAAACAGTCCCAGGCCCGGTACACCCAGCCCAGACCGCCATGGGCGATCGCGCCCTCCACCTTGAACTGGCCGTCACCGACGAGCGCACCGGGCAGCAACGGCGGCCGGAAGGAGAACCTGGTCCCGCAGCGCGGGCAGAAGCCCTCGACCCGGCCGAGCCGGCCATGGCGGGTCCGGCCGACCTCGCGCCGGCACTCCGGACTCGGGCAGAATCGCTTGTGCTCGGGTACCTGCGGGTCGTCCAGCATCGGCGCCAGATGCTCACTTGCCGGCATCTCCGGCAACCTGATCAGCGGACTTCGGCGGGCACCGCCGGTGATGCGTGGGGATGTCACCGGACGCGCCGTGGTCTGGGATGTGACGGGTCGGGTGGTGGCGGGCCGGGGCTTGGTCGGCGGTCTCACAGCCGTTCCACACCGGGTGCAGTAGCCATCGACCCCGATCACCGCGCCACAGCCGGCTTTCCGGCAGTTCGTCATGAGTCGGTCCGGTACTGTGGTGCCGGTGGTGGCGGTGCTGGACCCAGCACGGCGACCAACCAGCGCTGGTAGCTGGCCTGCCACCGGCCGGCCCGGGTACGGCGCTCGAGCACTGCGTTGACGAACCGCACCAGGTCCGGAGCGTCCCGTTTGATCGCGATGCCGTAGGGCTCCTCGCTGAACCCCGGGCCGACGATCTCGGTCTGGGGGTCTTGGGCAGCCATGCCGGCCAGCAAGGCATCATCGGTGGATACCGCGTCGACCTGACCGAGCTGGAGCAGGGCCAGGCAGTTCGTCGTGACGGACACCTCCACCGGGATCGGTCTCGAAGGGGCTCGCTTGATGTTGTCCAGTGACGTCGAGCTGCGGCCCGCGCAGACGCGCTTTCCCCCGAGGTCAGCTAGGCTCGTGATGCCTGAGCCACGGTTCACCAGCACCTTCTGCGCCGCCTCGAAGTACACCGCGCTGAACTCCGCGTCCGCCCGCCGCTTACAGGTGATGGTGATCGTGGCGACCACCACGTCGACGTCGCCGGACTGCACGGCCGGGAGTCGATCGGGCACGTTCAGCGGCCGGAACTGCACCTTCTCCGGGTCGCCGAGGATCGCTTGGGCGATGTCCCGGACAATGTCGACCTCGAATCCCTCCCAGTTCAAGTCCCGATCGCGGACGGCGAACGGGTAGTAGTCCCGGTTGACGCCGGCAATCAGGTACCCGCGCTGGGCGATGCCGGCCATCGTGGACTCAGCGGGCATCCGGCCGGGTTCGGGTAGCGGACCCTGCGGGCGCAGGCTGGCCAGGAGATCGCACGGCGCCGCGGTGGGCGTCGGCTCGGGAGGCAGGGCTGCCGCCGAAGGGGGCGACCCGGGTGTCGTCGCCACCGGGGTCGGGCGATCCGACGACTGGCAGCTGGTTGTCACGGCCAGGACAGCGGCGGCCAGCGCCGCGCACGCGAGCCGGGTACTCATCGGTACTCCTCCAGCCGCTGCTGAACACCCAAGGCCACTCCGACCGTTGCGGCGAGTGCCAACCAGCCGGTGCCCCAGGACAGCCCGGTGAGCCACCAGCCCCGGGCGCGCTGCATGTCGTCGCGAAACGCCGTGCGCTCGCGGTCCACGGCGGCGCTGAGCGCGGCGTCGAGCCGGCGAAACGCCGCCGTGGCGCCGGTCAGGTCGGCGCCCGCTGCGGTGTGCGCAGTGGTGTGCGCAGTGGCGTAATCGCGGGCGTCGTCGGCCGCCGCCATCACCAGTGATCGAGCCTCCTGGTCGGGGTCGAACCGCCGCGCTGCGTGCAGGTTCGTCTCGAGCAGCCCGAGCTGGTTGGTGAAGTCCTTCTCGGTGGCACTACCGGTGAACACCAGCCGGTTGGTCTCGATGGCGCGGGCCTGCAGTGCCGCGATCTGCGCCGGTCCCAACGCGTTGGACACCGCCTGGACATGGCGGTGCGAGCTCTGCAGCACGGCCGCCGAGGCCACCCCCGCAGCCATCCACCACACCAGGCCGGCGAGCACCGCCCCGCTCGCCGCGGCCAAGCCGAGATTGACGACCCGGTGCGTCCGGCGGAACACGAAGACCTGCGCCCAGATCAGCCCGGCCAGACTCACCGCGCCGGCCGCCAGCGCCACCACCGGCACCGACCCGGCCCGCCGGTAGGCGTCGTCGAGCCGAGCAACCTGCTGTCGTTGCAGCTCCGCAGCCTGAGGCAGGATCGTGTCCCGCATCAGCTCCGAAGCGAGCCCGAGGTAGGCGCGGCCCGCGGTGTTGCCCTGCCGGTTGTTCGCCCGGACCCGTTCGACGTAGCCGGTGTACACCGGCAGCTGCTGGCTGATGCCGGCGATCAGGCTGACGGTTCCTGGTTCCTCGCCGATCTGGGCGGCGGCCTTACGCAGCTCGTCCGCGGCCAGATCCCGGTCCTGCTCGTACTGCTGGCGTAACTCGACGGATTCCACGCCGCTGGATAAGAACGCCAGCGCGACGGTGGCATCCGCATCGGCCAGGGACCGGTACAGCGTGGTCACATTCGCCGTGAGCGGCTCGAGATGCTCGGCGATGTCGCGAGTGGTGTCCACCCGGGAGTTCGCGTCGAGGGCGGCGACGCTCCCGGCGAGCAGGATCCCGAGCACGAGAATGATCCGGGCTACTCGCAGTTTGCCGGGCGTGGTGTCCCAGACGGCGCGCAACCGGTCGATGCGCCGCCGCCGGCGGCCCCACCGCGGGAGCCCACTCGGCGGCGCCGGCCTGGTCTCGACGGTCTGCCGGCTTGGCTTCACATGCAGATCTCCGGTCTGTGCGCCCTTCTTGCCGCTCAGTAGAGCGCCCGACCGCGGTCCCTGGCTAGAGGGCTGCCCGGTAATGGGTGGCCGGCCGGCGGTGCGGCGTTTACCGTGAGCCGATGGTGGGTCCGCGGCAGCGGTTGGACACATTGGCGGTCCGTTTTCAGGGCCGCCTGGTGGCTGTGCTGCGCCCGGGCAATCCACCCTTCACCTTCGGGCGAGGTGACGACCGCACGTTACGGTTCGGGCATGACAGCCTTCTAGGTGGTCCTGACCTGCACATCTCCCGTAACGTGGGCTCGATCCGGCACGACGGCGGGCTGTGGGTGGTCTACAACGACAGTGCGAGCCGGCCATTCGACGTGATCCTGCGAGGGGTGCCCAACCCGCTGCCGCCGCGCACCGCGGTGGACTCGTACTCGCGTTGGGCGGTCAGCCCACCCGGTCTGGAGATCAAGATCGGCGCACCGTCCGGGCGGTACCTGTTCTCGGTCAGCATCGACGACCCGCGGCCCCAGGTGGTGGAGTTCCCCGGGCGCAACGATCCCAGCACCCACCCGCTGCGGGAGCCGACCAGCCACGAGCGGTTGCTGCTCGCGGCCAAGTTCCTGGCCCTACCCGGCCCCGGCGACGCAGTCGGCAACCGGGAGGCCGCCGAGTACGCCTCCGCCGTCCGCCCGCACGACAGGCCGGTGACCGAACGGGCTGTCGAGGACTGCGTGGGTAGGTGGTGCAAGAAGCTGCAGGAGCTTGGCGTCACCGGAATCAACGGCCGGGACAACATCAACCAGCTGGGTCGCCAACTGCTCGCGTGGGGATTTCTGTGCCAGGAGGACCGAAAACTGTTGCGCCCTGATCGCCCGTAGCCATCTGAGGGCTGCCCTCTGGCCAAGAATAGTGGTAGGGCACTTTACTGATCAGCGATGGGAGAACTTGCGCCGGGCGGCGTTGGTCCGAGGAGGGAGCATGGAAAATCTTGCTTGGATCGTTCTGACGGCCGTCATCCTGGTGGGTTTCGGCGTGCTCCTGGGGTGCACTCTCAGCGAGCGATTGCTCGATGCACGCGATAGGCGGCAAGCGGCCGTGCAACGCGCACTGAACGAGCAACGCCGCGACCTGGAGGCCGCCCGGCGCAAGCTCACTCACTAACGCCAGCGCGGAGGTCCGCGTCGTGAGCGTCGACAGCCACGTTTTCTGTGCCGCGAATGTCGTTGGTGCCGAGTTCACGACGCGCCAGCCCGTTGAGCGGCGCGGGTGTCGCTGTTGAGCGGCGCGGGTGTCGCTGTTGAGCGGCGCGGGTGTCACAGTTGAGCGGCGCGGGTGTCACAGTGGCATGGGCCAGGAGTACGGCCCGTCGGGGTCATCGAGCCACACGTATTGCCGGTGGAGGTCGTCGAGTGCGGAGACGCCGAATCGGGAGATGCTGGGCTCGTGGAGGTGGTCCCACAACGTTACGGCTGTTTCCATGGTGTCCCAGATGCGGTGGGGTCCGCGCTGGATGACGGGCCATCTCCCACGCTCGGGGCACACGGCGACGGTGGCGATGGACTCGGCGGTGTGGGCGATGATCCGCATTGCGTGGCACGGGTCGGTGGATGGGGAGTCTGTGTCGTAACTCAGCCGGAGGCCGGGTATATGGAGTTGGCAGAACAGGGCCAGGCCCGGACTGGCCTCATGAACTCGGCGGGGATCTGTGGTGGAGGTGCCATAGTGGGCCATCCCGGAAGCACTGGAGCCAGCCGCTTCGTCCGGGCCTAACGGACTTCGGACGTCGTGGCGTAGTGGCGTAGTGGCATGAAGCCCACACTGTTGTTGTCGAAGTGCCCGGTCACCTCGTCTGATGCAGTTTTGTCGAGAACGAGGAGTGGTTTGGCTGAGTTGCCGGCGATAGGGGCGACGATACGGCCACCATCGGCGAGTTGCCGTATCCATTCAGGTGGGATGTGAGTGATCGCGCAGGTGGCCAGGATACGATCGTAGGGTGCGCTCTCGGCCAAGCCGGCGTAGCCATCGGCGGCGACTAACGTCGGGTGGTAGCCGAGCGTCTTCAGCGTAAGCCGGGCCTGGTCGATCAGGGCGGGGCTGAGATCGTTGGAGTAGACGTTCACCGCGCCAAGCCTGTGACACATCAATGCTGTATTATAGCCGGTTCCGGTGCCGATCTCCAGGACCAATGCCACTAAGTTAGGCGACCCGGCGTAGTTCCACGGTCGGTGGCCCGTCGTGCTTGGTTCCGGTATCCATAGCTCGTTTGACTCGGTAGGAGTTATGGCGGGCTCGTTTGACCACGCGGGGGTA
>JBOHGE010000054.1:0-36187 GCA_050700055.1 Pseudonocardiaceae bacterium | reverse complement strand
AATTTGTCGTTTCCGGCACCCAAACAGCGATCACTACCCCGAGGACCCCCATCCGCCAAGATCACCCTCTCGTACCACGCCCGCCCTGCAGGCCATCCGATCACCACAACATCCCCACCGACGCTCAACTAAGTGGTATTGGGCTAGGCCGCCGGTCAGGTGATCTGATCAGCGCGCTCGTCAGCGGTAGCGGCCCGGTACAGGTCGATGAGGGCGTGCGGTCCCTGTCTCCTCCCGGTCACAACTCCCCGGCCTCCTTGGTCACTGTCAGTATCCGGTCAGTTGACCGCGCTGTAGGCTTGTAGCGGTGAACGTCGAGGATATGACACCCGCGGTGCGGGCAGCGTGTGCGGCGCGGGATATCGGCGCTATTTTTCGGTTCCTGCGAGATAGTGGTATGACTCAGCGCGAGTTGGCCGCACTCGCGCAAATGAATCAGTCGAAGATTGCCGCAATCGTTAATAGCCGCCAAGTCCAAGCATATGACGTGCTTGCTCGGATTGCTGATGGTCTGGCTATCCCGCGTGGCTTGATGGCTTGGGCTCAAGTGCAGATGAACCCGAGCCAGTCGGGGAGGTTGACGAAGAGTGGAGCGTCGGAAGCTGTTGGCCATCGCGGGGGCCATCCTGTTCGGTAGCCCGGTGTTCGGGAAGCCGGAACCGCTGGCGGTTCGTCGTGTCGTGACCGACCCACCCCGCCGGGTCGGTATGGCCGATGTCCGCCTGTACGAGGCAACCATGGTCGAGTTGCAGGTCCTGCAACGGCAGGTCGGCGGCCTGGCAACCCTCGAACCCCTGGCGGCCACTGCGAGGGCCGGTGAGCAGCTGCTCCGGGCTGAGGCGACCCCTGAGGTGCACCGGCGGCTGAGGTTGCTGGTCTCGGATGCGCACCGTCGGGCGGGGTGGGCGGCTGGTGATGTCGGCCTGGTGGACGACTATCGGGCGCACATGCATGCGGCGCTTGACCTGGCGGTGGATGATCCTGATCGGATTGCGCAAGTTCTGTGTACATCTGGGGCGATAGAGAAGTCGTTAGGCGACCCGGAGTTTGCTCTGAAGCTCTTGCAGATCGGCCAGACGGCGGCGGCCGGGTCGGCTGACCCGCAGGTACGAGCAGTGCTTGGTGGTGAGGCGGTCGCCGGGTATGTGACCGCCGGTCGGCCTGATATAGCCAAGAGGGAACTTGGCACCGCTAGGAGTTTATTTGCCGATGCCGACATCAGCAAATCACTGTCCGGCTTTGCCGCCTACGGTAATGGTCATGGCGTCTTAGCGTCAGCCGAGCTTGAGCTAGGCAATCTCGAGGCCGCTCGGGGTGAAATATTGAACGCGCTACGGAAGCGGCCGAAGGATGACGCCTGGTGCAATGCGTTGGATACGATCATTTTAGCTACAGTGAATATAAGGGCCGGCGAGCTTCGGGAAGGCGTCCAGGACACCCAACGAGCCATTTCTCTTGTTCGACGGGTTGGGTCTCGACAGTTACAGGACCACATGATGCCGTTAGCCGAAGAACTCGACCGCCGTAATGATAGCACGTGTCACGATCTTGCACGTGCGACACGAGCCGTTAAGGTGCATAAATGAACAACGGCCCACAGTAGCCATTCACTTCGACGAACGCTCAATCCTCCGGTTCGGAGCCTTCACCGACCTAAACGTGCCCCGCCGAATCACTTTCCGGGAATAATACCATTCCGGATCTCAATCTGCGTGCTGCCCAAGGCCGTGACGGGTTGGCCGACCGGCCCCGGTCCAGCTGTTCGCCAACGTTCGTCCCGGTGCAGGTCGCGGAGATCAAGGCACTGGCCTGGCAACTGCCCGCCGAGCACGAGGTGCCGCTGTCGGTGGGGAGCTGACCGGAGCTGGCCCGCGAGGCCGTCACCATCAGCATCGTCGAGGAGGTCTCGGCGTCTACGGTGCGCCGCTGGCTGGGGCGAAGATGCGATCAAACCCCGGCAGCACCAATCCTGGATCTCCCTTCACGATCCGGACTTCCGTCGTCAACCCGGCCGGGTGCTCGACCTCTACGCCGCATCCGGGAAGACCGACCTCGATGACCTCCTCGCCAGGATCGACCAACGCCAGTAGCCAACCACCCCCAGGTCGCGTGACCAACCCCGACGGACTCCGGCTCAGACCACTTAGCGACCTAAGAATCGCTAGACACGTTCGGTGAGGTCATTACTCCGTTAGTGAAACACTCAAGGGAAATGGCGCAGTGATCGGTGACAATCAGTAATAAAACGTGCTCGTTCTGCCACGAAGAGGTGGCGACGCCCTTCGCAACAAGGATTCAGTACAAGTTTGATTTATAATGTACCCAAAGCCGTCGTCGGCAGCCTGCGTTTGGTATCATGACGGGCACGTTTTTTAAACCGAGCAAAGGTACGTGCGATGAATTATATCCCACCGCTAGCGTCTTTCCAATCGTCATACTCGGCGCTTGAGGATGTTTGTCCGACCATTGCGGTCGATCATATTTACGATGAACTGAAGCGCAAGTTCATAGCAAGCGGCGACGACTCGACCATCAATATCACTCAGCGTCGTGAAATTGTCCGAAGATTTGAGGAGGTCGACCGTTCGATTCCTCTTGTCACCACACCGACGGATGGTCTGATCCTCGCCGAGTTGATGATTAACACCTCCGCCATGGGCGACATAGTCGAATGCGGATGTTTCGCCGGCGGCTCATCTGCCAAACTCTCGATCGTAACTCAATTATTAAATAAACGTCTCGTTATTTTTGACAGTTTTCAGGGATTGCTCGTCGTTCAGGAATTCGATAAAATCGACTATCACACGCGGCACCCCGCAGGCTGGCTCAAACCTTGGTATACCGGTAAGTACAGCGCCTCAATGGAGATCGTCAAAAACAACATCGCAGCCTATGGGGAGATCTCCGTCTGCGATTTTGTTCCCGGCTACTTCACTAGCACTCTCGCAGCGCCGAACCTGCCGGATCATATTGCATTAGCATTTACTGATGTGGACACACCAACGGCTGTCCATACCTGCTTGACTCAGATCTGGCCCCATCTTTCATCGGGCGGCATCTACGCATCGCACGACGTCGCTTTGATCAAATCTCTCCAAGTTCTCCTCTCCCGGGAAGTATGGAGTGATGAAATCGGTGAATTTCCGCCAATCCTTTTTGGGGCCGGATTCGGCGTGTGCGACCACGCCCCGCATATGGGTTACTTTGTCAAAGGGGACACAATTACGGCAGAGTACTTGAAGTCCCTCACCCTTAATAAGAGACCGATTGATTGAGGTCCCGGATCGGGACAAGGGCGGATCGGCAATGATGCCTCCGCTTTCCATCAGGTGAAGGGCCGTTCCCATGATTGCGCCCCCGCGCCGAGTCGGTCTCGAACTCGAGTTCCCAGTGGTCGGGACCGCCAACGGCCGGGGACTGGACCGGGACGGGGCACAGCAACTGTGGCGCTCCCTGGCCGCGCTCGACACGTCCTGGTCCCTGGTCGAGGAGACCGTCACGGGTGTCGTCACCGGTGTGCGCCGGCGAACAGCGGGCTTTGACGAGCTTTTGAACACGGACACCGGGGTCTGTACACTCGAGATCTCGCTTGCCCCTCGGGAGACGGTCGATCAGGCGGTCGACGCCGCGGGCGGCATCCTGCGGACGCTCCAAGGGCTCCTGGAAGCTAGGGGATATACGCTCCTGTGCGCGGGAATCCAGCCTCGCACCTGGGCCGACCCCGCCCGCAAGTCCCAGAAGGACTGGTACTTGCTCCTGTCGCGCCGGTGGCATTTCCACCACTGGTTCGTTCCCATCGCCTCCCACCAGGCATCGGTCGACGTCACACCTGACGAGGCGGCACGCGCCGTCAACGTACTGAGCGGATTCGCCGGAATCTTCACGGCCCTGACGGCCTGTTCGCCGATCGCCCGTGGGGTCGTGCAGCCGTGGAAGGAGATGCGGAACTGGGTGTGGCACGAGCGGTCCACGAGGGTGCCGGCCCTGGAAGCGGCGTACACGTCGAACGGTATTCCAGAAGAACCATTCTTGGACATAGGAGCCTATATCGAGCACTTCTGGGACTCGCGCATCTACTTCCTCACCAACTTCAAGAGCGGTGGCTGCGAAGTCCTTGGCGGAAAATCATTCAAGGAGTTCCTTCTCTCGCACGATCCCGTGCCGGCCCGGCAGATCGACGGAACGCCTGTGCGGGTCACGCCCGACCGGGGCATGCTCGACCGCATACATCAATACGGCTGGCACGCCGCGAAGCTGCACTATGCCTTCGATTCCCGCACCGATCTCGACGGGGTACGCGCCGCGCTCACGCAAGGACGAATCGGAGACTACTTTGAGGAGCACGCCGTCAACTGCTATGTGGAGAACCGAACGTGCGGGGTGTCCCCGCAAGGCGAAGAAGGCGTGACCGCGGCACTGACCCTGGGCATCGTCGAGCGACTCGACGATGCCCAGGCGCTGCTGAAAGAGCTGTCGTGGCAGGAATGGCGCCAGTTGTGGATACGGGCCAGCACCCATGGTCTGAGTGCCGAAGACGACCGGTCCATCGCCATGATGCGCAAAGTGCTCGAACTTGCGACGTCCGGACTGCGCGCGCGCGGAGCGGGCGAGGACGTCTTCCTCGCACCTCTCTTCACCAGGCTGCAACGGCGCGAGACTCCGGCCGACCGCATGACCGCCGCTTTCCGCGCAGGAGGGGTGCCGCGGCTGCTGTCAGACTTCGGCCGCTCCTCGTAAGACATCCGATCCCATCACCAGGGAACGGGCAGACGGTCGTACAGAAAGACGTAGGGAGCTCTCCGTGAACCAGGGTGCAAAACATGGGCCCGTGAACCTGGTGGACCGCCTCACGCGTACCGGTCTCGGTTCGTTGGCCACGTCGGACCCCGGCATCCTCAAGCTCGCCGAGCGCGAGCTGGCCCGGCAGCGAAGCCACCTGAACCTGGTGGCCGCGTCCAGCCCGACCTCACCCGAAGTCCTGGCCGCCCAAGGGCTGGGGCTGGGTGCCCTGACCGCCGAGGGCTATCCAGGGCGGCGTTATCACCCGGGCACCGAGGTGATCGACGAAGTCGAGCAGCTCGCGATCGAGCGCGCCAAGTGGCTGTTCGGCGCCGACCACGCGAACGTCCAGCCGCTGTCGGCATCCGTGGCCAACCTGGCCGTGCTGTACGGGTTCCTCGCACCGGGCGATGCCGTGCTGTCCATGGAGCTGTCCCACGGCGGGCATCTGTCGCACGTGGCTCGTCCCACCAGTGCCTCCAAGCACCTCAACGCTACCTACTACCGGCTCGGCGCCGACGGCAGCCTCGACCTCGAGCGGGTCAGGGAGCAGGCGCTCGCCGTACGCCCGGCCGTGCTGATCTGCGGTGGCTCGGCCTATCCGCGCACGGTCGACTTCTCGGCGCTGCGTGCCATCGCCGACGAAGTCGGCGCACTCCTCTTGGGCGACATCAGTCACATCAGCGGCCTGGTCGCGGCCGGCCTCCACCCCTCGCCCTTCCCGCACTGCGACGTCGTCACCACGTCGACCTACAAGCAGCTCCGCGGACCGCATGGCGGGCTGATCCTGCGGAGTCCGGGCTCCCGTCTGTCGGCCAACGAGATCGACAAGTTCATATTCCCCGGCTTCCAGGGCACTCCCGATTTCGGGACGGTCGCGGCAAAGGCCGTCGCCTTGGGCGGCGCCCTGCGTCCCGAGTTCCGCAAGGCGATGGACCGAGTGGTCTGCTTCGCCAAACTGTTCGCCGACGCCTTCACGGAGTACGGTGTCCGGCTCATCGCCGGAGGCACCGACACCCACATGGTGCTGGTCGACTTGAGCGACGGGGATGCGAGCGGCAAGACGGTCAGCCACGCCCTGGAGCAGGTCGGCATTCTCACCAACATGAATCTGATCCCCGACGACCGCCGGTCGGCCCACGAGACCAGTGGCCTGCGGCTCGGAACCAACCATCTGGCCTTCATGGACATCGGAGAACACCAGGTGAGCGAGCTCGCCCGGGGCGTCGCCGAACTGGTGGCGGACCTGGACCGGGGCAGGCTGCCCGAGCAATGCCCCGCGTGGCGCCGCCTGGGCGAGCACGCCGCCGCCCTCACCGGCTCTGGCCACCCGCCGGAGGTGCCCTGACCGGTCCGAGCACCGCAAGCGAGCCGTGGGAGAACTCTCCTCCGGGCGCCCGCCGCGCGTGGATGTCAAACCCTTAGATCAACTACGGACAATCGGAAAACCCATGTCCGCTTTCGCTCCGCGCCGCAAACCAGCCGCATGGTGCACCACCGGCCGCCGCTGGCAGCGGGGACACCAATAAAGGTTACGCCCCGCATGCCGCGCAGTGCAGACCGCAGTACCGCATACCAAGCACGGCGCCCCGGCCCGGCGGTAGACATAAACCTCGCCGCCATGCCGGTCCTGCCGCGGAGCACGCCCCATCCGAACCGGATCGTGCTCCGGCCGGACGGTATCGATCCGACCGCGACGCACCCCGTCGCGCATCAGCTCAACAAGATCCGACCACAGTGCCGCCCACTGATCCTCACGCAGCTCACAACCCGGCGCCAGGGGATCCAGCTGATGGCGGAACAGCAGCTCAGCCCGATAGACATTGCCGATTCCAGCCAATACCGATTGGTCCATCAGCAGGGTGGCCAGCGGCGCCCGGGACGCCGAGATTCGCCGCCACGCCCGGTCGGGGTCTGTGTCGGGACGCAGCGGGTCGGGTCCCAGCCGGGCCCGCACCGCGTCCATCTCGATCTCGGTGAGCAACTCGCAGGCCGTCGGCCCGCGCAGATCGGTCCAGTACGTGCGGCCGACCAAACGCATCCGCACCTGGCCTCGCGGCGGCTGCACGGGTAACGCCGCTTCGGTGAACGCGCCATACAGACCCAGGTGCACGTGCACCACGAGATCGGGTGCGTAGACGTGGAACAGATGCTTGCCCAGCGCCTCGGCACGCTGCAACACCCGTCCGTCCAGCACCGCGGCGGCCGTCGCAAACCGGCCCTGCGGGCTGGATACCGCCACCGGTGACCCGCCGTAACACCGCTGGTGCCGTAAGGCCAACCGGTGCGTCGTGTGCCCTTCCGGCATGGCTCAACCAGCGGATATCGGGGATGGCTCGCCGGTGGACTCGAACGCCGAGATCTGGCCGATCCGGCGGGAGTGCCGCTCGCCACCGGAGAACGGTGTGTTGACGAATGCCTCGACGATCTCCGCTGCCGCGGCGGGGCTGTGCATCCGGGCGCCGATCCCGGCTACCTGGGCGTCATTGTGCTCCCGGGCGAGCGTGGCCGTCTCGGTACTCCAGGCCAGCGCGGCCCGGCAGCCCACGACCTTGTTGGCGGAGATCTGCTCGCCATTGCCCGACCCGCCGATCACCACGCCGAGGCTGCCCGAGTCGGCGACCACCCGGCGGGCGGTCTCGATGCAGAACGGCGGGTAGTCGTCGTCGGGGTCGAAGTCGTTCGGGCCGACGTCCACCACGTCGTGCCCAAGACTGATGAGGTGCTGCACCAGGAAGCTCTTGAGCTCGAAGCCGGCGTGATCGGAACCGAGATAGACGCGCACAGTGTGCAACATTGCCATATCGCGGATCAACAGGTGAGGAGGGCGCAGGTGCGGCGTGAGCACGTGCAGGACGGCTACGATGTCAGGCTTGAGTGGGGCCGGGAGGGGGTGGCCCTGCTCGGGGCGCACTGTGCGGTGGTGGTGATCGTGGACGTGCTCTCGTTCTGCACAGCCGTGGACGTGGCCGTGCAACGCGGGGCTGCGGTGCTCCCGCTGCCCTGGGGCGACGAGCGCGCGGCTGACGTCGCCCGGCGTGCCGGTGCGGTGCTGGCCGGTCCGCACAACGCCCACGGTTTGACGCTGTCTCCGGCATCGTTGCGCGAGATACCTGCCGGGACGCGGCTGGCACTGCCCTCCCCCCATGGCGCAGCGCTGTGTGCGCTCGCGCAGCGTACCGGCGCCCACGTACTCGCCGGGTGCCTGCGCAACGCCGCCGCCACCGCACGCACCGCACAACAGCTGGCCCAGGGTGGTCCGATCGGGCTGGTACCAGCCGGTGAGCGGTGGGACCTACCCGGCGAACCGATGCGGCTCTCGCTGGAGGACGCCATCGGCGCGGGCGCGATCGCCGGGGTGCTGCCCGGGGCGTTCTCGCCCGAGGCGGAACTGGCCGCGGCAGGGTTCAGTGCGGCCCGTTCCCGCGGGCTGCCCGGGGTCCTCGCAGCCAGTGTCTCCGGACGGGAACTGGCCGGTCGCGGGTTCGCCGCCGACGTCACGCTGGCCGCGACGCATGACTCCAGCGAGGTGGCACCACGGCTGCGAGGCGGAGTACTGACCGCATGACCGGACAGTGGATCGAGGTGGCCGACGGTGTGCTGGTGCGCCGTTACGCCGAGCTGGATCTGTCAGTGGGCTTGGTGATCGGAGATCGGGGCTGCCTGGTCATCGACACCCGCAGCGATCCTGAGCAGGGTGCTGAGCTGCGCGCCGCGGTCCGCGAGATCACCCGCCGGCCGTGCGGTGTGGTGCTCACCCACGCGCATTTCGATCACTGCCTGGGCACCGCGGCGTTCCTGCCGGCCACGGTCTGGGCGCACCCGCGGTGCCGCGACGACCTGGCCAGGGGTGGTGCGGCGCAGCACGCCGAGGCGCTGACCTGGTACCGCGCCCAGCCGATGCCGCGCACCCCGGCGCTGGTGCGACCCGTGGTGCCCGACCGTGTGATCACCGAGCCCGTCGACGTCGACCTCGGCGGCCGACGGGTGCTGCTGATCCATCCCGGGCCGGGGCACACCGACCACGACGTCGTGGTGTGGTCGCCCGATACCGGCGTGCTCTTCGCCGGAGATCTCGTAGAGCAGGGCGCCGACCCGGACTTCACCGACGCCTACCCGCTGGACTGGCCCACCACGGTGGCGGGGCTGCTCCAGCTCGGTCCGCACACCGTGGTCCCCGGGCACGGCGACCCGGTGAATGCCCGGTTCGTCGCCACACAACGCGACGATCTCGCCGTGCTGGCCGCGCTGTGCCAGGCCGTACTGGCCGGCCAGCTGGATCCTGACCGGGCGATGTCGACCTCGCCCTTCTCCCCCGCCACCACCCGCACCGCGTTGAACAGGCTCCACCCACCCGACGCAATGCCGTAGCGACAGACGCCCGTCGACCCGTCTGGATGATCGCTTCTTCCACGGGCCTTTCTCACCTGCGAGCTGACCGGTGTCCGTGATTGGATGCTGAGGACTCCCGATCCGACATCAGAGGTGATCTGTGGCCGTCCCCAACCTCACCCAGCAGCAGGCTGTCGAGCGCGCCGGGCTGCTCGACGTCGACTCGTACACCATCGAGCTCGATCTCACCGACGGCGCCGGGCAACCGGGCGAAGCAACGTTTTACACCAAGACCACGGTCCGCTTCTCGTGCCGCAACCCGGGCGCGTCGAGCTGGATCGACCTGGTGGCCGCCCAGGTCAGCTCGGCGACCCTCAACGGGACCGCCCTCGACATCACCGGCTACGACGAGGCGAAAGGGATTGCCCTGCCGGTCCTGGCCGCTGACAACGAGCTGATCGTCGAGGCAGCGGGCCGCTACATGAACACCGGTGAGGGGCTGCACCGCTTCGTCGACCCGGTCGACGGCGGCGTCTACCTGTACAGCCAGTTCGAGACCGCCGACGCCAAGCGCATGTACGCCTGCTTCGACCAGCCCGACCTCAAGGCGGTGCACCGCGTCCGGGTGCTGGCACCTGCGGGCTGGGTAGTGCTCTCCAACGCGTCCTGCCAGCGCACCGAGGACGCCGGCGCAGCGGTCCGTCATGTCTTCGCCGACAGCGCCCGGATCAGCCCCTACATCGCGGCGCTGATCGCCGGCCCCTACGCCCGCTGGACCGACGAGCACACCGACGATGCGGGCACCATCCCGCTGGGCATCTACTGCCGGGCCTCGCTGGCCGAGCACATGGACGCGCAGCGGCTGTTCACCGAGACCAAGCAGGGTTTCGATTTCTACCACCGCGCCTTCGGGGTGCGCTATCCGTTCGACAAGTACGACCAGTGCTTCGTGCCGGAGTTCAACGCCGGAGCGATGGAGAACGCCGGCTGCGTGACCTTCCTGGAGGACTACGTCTTCCGCAGCCGGGTCACCCGCTACCTCTACGAGCGGCGCTGCGAGACGGTGCTGCACGAGATGGCGCACATGTGGTTCGGCGATCTGGTGACCATGCGCTGGTGGGACGACCTGTGGCTCAACGAGTCCTTCGCCACCTGGGCGTCGGTGCTGTCCCAGGCGCAGGCCACCGAGTACACCGGCGCGTGGACCACGTTCGCCACCGTGGAGAAG
This sequence comes from Pseudonocardiaceae bacterium, assembly GCA_050700055.1. Taxonomy (GTDB): domain Bacteria; phylum Actinomycetota; class Actinomycetes; order Mycobacteriales; family Pseudonocardiaceae. The sequence continues at coordinate 25,848 of JBOHGE010000054.1, read as the reverse complement.
GCCTGGGCCTACCGGCAGGACCAGCTGCCGTCCACCCACCCGATCGCCTGTGACATCCCCGACGTGCAGGCCGTAGAGGTCAACTTCGACGGCATCACCTACGCCAAGGGCGCCAGCGTGTTGCGCCAGCTGGTCGCCTACGTCGGGCTGCAGGAGTTCCTCGCCGGCCTGCGGATCTACTTCACCCGGCACGCCTGGGGCAACGCCACGCTCGCCGACCTGTTGGCCGCGCTGGAACAGGCGTCCGGTCGGGACCTGTCCGGCTGGAGCGCGCAATGGTTGGAGACCACCGGGCTCAACACGCTGCAACCGGAGTTCACCGTGGACGGTTCCGGTGCCTTCGCCTCGTTCGCCGTGCTCCAGGGCGGTGCCCGGCCCGGGGCCGGGGAGCGGCGCACCCACCGCCTCGCAATCGGTGTCTACGACTCAGCTCCCGGCACACGTGCGTTGGTGCGTACGCACCGGTTGGAACTCGATGTCAGCGGGGAGCGCACCGAGGTCCCCAAGCTGATCGGAGTGCCGGCGGGTCAGCTGGTGCTGGTCAATGACGACGACCTCACCTACTGCATGATGCGGCTGGACGGGAGTTCCCTGGCGACCCTGGTCGACCGGATCGGCGACATCACAGAGTCGCTGCCACGCTCGTTGTGCTGGTCGGCGGCGTGGGAGATGACTCGCGACGCGGAGTTCAAGGCCCGGGACTTCGTGGCGCTGGTGCTGGGGGGTCTGCCGGCCGAGACCGAGATCAGCGTCGTGCAGCGGTTGTTGTTGCAAGTGCAGGCCGCATTGTCCGCCTACGCAGAGCCCGGCTGGGCCGTCGAGGAGGGCTGGTCGCAGTTCACTCGTGCACTCATGGACCTGATCAGCACCGCCGAGCCGGGCTCCGACCACCAGCTCGCGCTGGTCAACACGCTGACCACGTCGCTGCTGGGCAAACCGGAACTGGATGCGCTGACCGGTTGGCTGGCCGGCGAGGGGGTGCCCGAGGCGCTCAGGGTGGACACCGACCTGCGCTGGCGGTTGCTGCAAGCGCTCACCGCGCACGGTGTGGCGGGTGAGGGCGAGATCGCCGCCGAGCAAAACCGGGACGCCACCGCAACCGGGCGCCGGCAAGCCGAGCGAGCGCTGGCGCTGCTGCCCATTCCGGCAGCCAAGGAACGTGCCTGGCAGCGGGCGATGCGCGACGACGAGCTGCCCAACGCCATCAGCGAGGCCATCATCAGCGGCTTCAGCCACTACGCGCAGACGCAGCTACTCGCCCCGTACCTGGACCGGTACTTCGACGAGATCGCCGAGGTGTGGGACCGCCGGACCTCAGAGCGCGCTCAGTCCTGCGTGCTCGGGCTGTTCCCGTCGTGGGTCGTTGAGCAGCGGTGTGTGGACGTCGCACGCACCTGGCTGGAGACCGGTGACCACCCGTCCGCGCTATACCGGCTGGTCTCCGAGGGTCGGGCCGGTGTGGTCCGGGCACTGAACGCGCGCGCATTCGACGCCGGAAAGTGATCGACAAGCAGCGTCAGGGGTCGGTCTGGTCGGCGAGTGTGCACAGCCCGGTGGCCAGACCCCCGGCCAGGTCGCCCTGCTTGAACGCGGCGACCATACCTTCCACCGCGAGCTTGCACCCGCGGTCGGGCAGCCGATGGTGGGCCTTGCGGCCGGTGACGACCTCGACCACCTGCTGGGCGGGTGAGACAGCCACCAGCACCGCGTCGTCGGCGCGGTCACCCAGCAACTCGTGCAGCTCCTCGGCCCGGGCCCGAGTGTCTGCACCCAGGTCCCCGAGGTAGATGCTGAAACGCAGGCCCGCCCGGCGGCTGGCCTGGGCCAACGCGTCATCGAGGGTCACCAGCTCAGCAGTGCTGAAGGGCAGGGTCGGCAGCACCGGCGTGATCCGCCGGGCGGCGGAGATCCGTCCGGTGCCGACCACGGCCTCGCCGGACGCAAGCTTGGACCAGCCGTCGTCGTGGCCGCGCCGGGCGGGCGGGCCGTGTTGCGCGTTACCAGTGGCCACGTGCGCCTCCCCGGGCTGCCCCGGCTCTCCGCGGGCCGGGGTCGCGCAGCGCCTCCGGGTTCGCCGTCCACAGCACCGGCGGGTGATTCCATTCCTGCCCGGGGCGGTAGCGACGAGACCGGACGAGGTTGGGCCGCAGCGTCAACAGCCCCAGCAAGACCATAATGGCCAGCGGTAGGCCCACCAGGATGAGAATGGTCTCCGGGGACATCACAGAATCACGGTAACCCAACGGTGCGTGTCGGCGCGTCACCAGATAGGCGGTCGCCGCTGCACCCACGGCTGGGCCCGTTCCAACTGCCCAGCCAGCGCGAGCAGGGAGTCTTCCCCGGCGGGGCGACCCGCGAGTTGAATTCCCACTGGGAGCCCGTCGCCGGTCCAGTGCAGCGGCAACGAGATGGCGGGCTGCCCAGTCACGTTGTACAGCGCGTTATAGGGCGTATACCGTGTCTGCCGCTCAAAATTCTCCTCGGGGGTGGGTGCTGAGCTGAACCACCCCACCGGCCGGGGCAGCTGCGCCAGGGTTGGGGTGAGCACAACGTCGAACTCCGCGTGCGCCGCGACCGCGGCCCGGCCGGCCTGCTGGATCTGCGCGATCGCCCGCAGAAACTCCGGTCCGCTGACCGCAGCACCCCGCTGGCGCAGCCATCGCGTGAACGGTGTCAGCGCATCTTGCCCCTCGTGCGGTACCGGCATGGCGTGCGCTCCCACCGACCAGATCACCTGGAACGCCGGCCACAGCGCGTCGAACTCGAACGGCGACGTGGTGTCCACCACCTCATGACCCAGCCGGTCCAGCAGGGTGGCAGTGTCCTCCCACGCCTGGCGGCATTCCGCCGCCAGCTCGGCACCGGGCAACGGGGAGTCGGCGTAGCGGCCGATTCGCAACCGCCCGGGCTCGCACCGCACTTGTTGCAGGAAACTCTGCCCCGGCGGCAGCGGTGGCGCGATCACCGGCTCAGCCGGGCACACCACCGCCATGGCGTCCAGCAGCGCCGCAGCGTCGCTTACGGTGCGGGCCAACGGGCCGCCCACTGAGAGCAACGTCACATCACCCCCCACCGGGCCGCGGGACACCCTCCCCCGGCTGGGTTTGAGACCGACCACGCCGCAGGCCGACGCAGGACCGCGGATCGAGCCACCACCATCGCTGCCCGACGCGAAGGGCACCAAGCCACCCGCCACGGCCGCGGCCGCCCCGCCGGAGGAACCACCCGCCATCAGGCTGGTGTTCCACGGTGTCACCGCGGGCGGCAGACCGGCCGGCTCGGTGTAGCAGACCAGCCCGAACTCGGGTGTGCTCGTCTTGCCCAAACTGATCGTCCCCGCCTCGGCGAGCAGCCGTACCACGTCATCGTCCACCGGCGGCACGTAGCGGGCGTAGATCGCGGAACCGAATGTGGTGCGCACTCCCGCGGTCGCGGTCAGATCCTTGATCGCGATTGGGACGCCGAGCAACGGGGGTAGCTCGGCCGGGTCAGGAGTCGCGGTCACCAGTAGGTCGGCTGCTCGAGCCGCGTCCAGGGCACGCTCGGCGGTGACGGTGACGAACGCGCCCAACCCGTCGACTCGCCGCAGATAATGCTCGACGAGCTCGCTCGGGCTCACTTCGCCCCGTCGCACCGCCGCAGCCTGCGCCAACGCGGTCAACTCGTGCAGGTCCGCCACAGGACCCACCTTATGGCCAGCGGGCGTGCGCCGGCACGTTGGTGGCGGTTGCGAGCCGGCGCGGCGGGGGTTGGTGGCTCTTGAAGAGCATCCGTCTTAGGCGACGTCGGCGAGGTAGGGCAACCACAGGGGGTCGGCGTCGGGCACCGTGGCCAGCAGGCGCCAATGCTGCCCGCGCGGGGGGTGCGGCACCACCCGCAGTTTCCAACCCAGCTCAGACAGCAGCCGGTCGGCCTTGCGGTGGTTGCAGCGGGCGCAGCAGGCCACACAGTTCTCCCAGCAGTGCTCCCCGCCGCGACTGCGCGGCACCACGTGGTCGATGGTCTCGGCGCGGGCTCCGCAGTAGCTGCAGCGGTACCGATCGCGATGCATCAGCGCTGCCCTGGTCATCGGTATTCGCGCCCGGTACGGTACCCGCACGAACGTGCGCAGCTTGATCACCGAGGGGACCACGATGCTGGCGCTCGCGGAGCGCAGCACCATACCCGCGGCGTCACCGTGCACCACGTCGGCCTTGGCGCGCACCACCAACACGACGGCGCGGCGCAACGGCAGCGCGGTCAGCGGCTCGAAGCTGGCATTGAGCAGCAGCACCCGGCGACGTCCCCAGGTCGGTACGCCCGTGTCCACGGGAGCAGCGGTGTCGGCAGCTGCGGTATCGAGGAGCCCGGTTGAGGTTCCTGAGCGCGAGGCGGTCCGCCAGGCCGCCCCCGCTGGGTGACCCTCCGGGCTGGGTTGTCGGTCGTGCACGCGACCACCTCCGGCAATGCGCGCAACCAGTCCACCATGAAGGCGGCGATCGCGCACGTGTCAGATGCTGACACGTGTCGGTGACCATGCACAGAATCGGCCACGAACGGTGCTGGGAGCCGGCCGCGGATACACTCTCCCGCGCAGTACACCGGGCTCGACCTGAAGGTGGTGAGCACCAGATGGCTTTCCAACCCGCGAACCTCGAACCTGGCTGTGCCCAGGACGCAGGCTCGTGGTGCGCACGCATCTTCGAGCTCACCCACGACGACATGCTGGCCCGCTACGCCGACACCGTGATGGGAACGGGGCTGCGGATCCTGCTCATCGTCACGCTCGCGGTGCTGATCCGGCTGGCGGTGCACCGGACGATCAACCGGCTGGCTCGGGTGACGGCAGAGGGCCCACCACCCGGGTTGCTCCGCCCGCTGCGGGAGCGGGCACCGCAGTCCTGGCGCAGCACGGGATTGCTGTCCAAGCGGCGCTCACAGCGGGCTCGCACGATCGGCTCGGTGCTGCGGTCCGGCACGACGTTGGTGGTGTACGGGGTCGCGGCCACCCTCATGCTGGGCGAGCTCGGCATCAATCTCGGGCCGATCATCGCCTCGGCCGGCATCCTCGGTATCGCGCTGGGCTTCGGTGCCCAGAACCTGGTCAAGGACTTCCTGTCCGGCATGTTCATGATGGTCGAGGACCAGTACGGCGTCGGTGACGTGGTCGACCTCGGCGAGGCCACCGGCACAGTAGAGGCCGTGGGCCTGCGGGTGACGACCCTGCGAGACGCCAACGGCACCGTGTGGTACGTCCGCAACGGCGAGGTGCTGCGGGTCGGCAACTCCAGCCAGGGCTTCTCGGTGGCCGTCGTCGACCTGCCCGTCGGGCATCATGCGGATATCCCGATCACCACCGCGCTCGCCGGCCGGACCGCCACCGAGCTGACCGCCGCAGGCAGTGCGCTGGCTCCCGACGTGCTCGAGCCCCCGCAGGTACTCGGGATCGAGTCGATCAGCTCGGACGGGGTGACCCTGCGGATCACGACCAAGGTTCGGGCCGGGCGCCAGTGGGCGGTGCAGCGGGCACTGCTGGCCGGCATCAAGGCCGCCTTCGGCGAGGCCGGGATCCCACCGCCCTCGCCCGCTCGCCTCACCACCCCACCGGGTTGATGGTTGCTGCCCTGCCTCGGCAACCGGTTACCGATCCGGCAAGGCAGGATGGGGAGGTGGCTAGCCCGGAGAACTTCTACGAGGCCGTCGGTGGCGAGCAGACATTTCGCCGGATCGTCGGCCGCTTCTATGAGCTGGTGGCCAAGGACGAGGTGCTGCGCCCGATCTACCCGGACCAGGATCTGGGTCCGGCCGAGGAGCGGCTGCGGCTGTTCCTCATGCAGTACTGGGGTGGGCCGCACAGCTACTCCACACAGCGTGGGCACCCGCGGCTGCGGATGCGACACGTCCCGTTCCGGATCGGCCCGACCGAGCGGGACGCATGGCTGCGCTGCATGTCCACCGCGGTGGACGAGGCCGATCTAGACGAGACCCACCGGACGGTGCTCTGGGACTACCTGCAGATGGCGGCGAACAGCTTGCAGAACTCACTGACCTGAGGCACTGATGGCACGAGCCGACGGCCGCCGGGAGGTGGCCTCCGATGACCATGCCTGGTGGCACGATGCCGTGATCTACCAGGTCTATGTCCGCTCCTTCGCCGACGCCGACGGTGACGGGATAGGTGACCTCGTCGGGGTGCGCAGCCGGCTGGGCTACCTGGAGCTGCTCGGTGTGGACGGGCTGTGGCTCACTCCCTTCTTCCGCTCTCCGATGGTCGACCACGGCTATGACGTCAGCGATCCACGCGACGTCGACCCGCTGTTCGGTGACCTGAACGCCTTCGATCAGCTCATCGTCGACGCCCACCGGCACGGGCTACGGGTGATCATCGACCTGGTGCCCAACCACACCTCCGATCAGCACGAGTGGTTCCGGGCCGCGATGGCGGCAGCGCCGGGCAGCCCCGAGCGGGCCCGGTACGTCTTCCGGGACGGCACCGGGTTCGGCGGGTCCCGGCCGCCGAACAACTGGACCAGTACTTTCGGCGGCCCGGCGTGGACCCGGCTGCCTGACGGCCAGTGGTACCTGCACCTGTTCGCGCCCGAACAGCCCGACCTCGACTGGGCGAACCCGGAGGTGGCGGCCGATCTCGAGCAGACTCTGCGGTTCTGGCTGGACCGGGGTGTGGACGGGTTCCGCATCGACGTGGCGCACGGGATGGCCAAACCCGCTGGACTGCCGGACATGCCCCAGCTCATCGGGGCCGGCGCGCAACTGCTGGATACCGATGTCACCGATCCGCGATTCGACGCCGACGGTGTGCACGACATTCACCGGATGATCCGCACCGTGCTCGACGAGTACCCGGACCGGCTAGTGGTCGGCGAGATCTGGGTGGCCGACGACGCCGCGTTCGCCCGGTACGTCCGTCCCGACGAGCTGCACCTGGGATTCAACTTCCGGCTGCTGCAGGTTGATTTCGACGCCGACAGCGTGCGCGCAGCCATCGAGCATTCGCTGATAGCCGTCCAGAACAGCCCGGCACCAGCCACCTGGACGATCTCCAACCACGACGTGGTCCGTCCGGTGACCCGCTACGGCGGCGGCGCGGTGGGCCTGCGGCGCGCGCGGGCGATGACGCTGGTGCAGCTCGCCCTGCCCGGAGCTGCGTATGTGTACAACGGCGACGAGCTGGGACTGCCGAACGTCGAGCTGCCCGACTGGGCATTGCAGGACCCGGTGTGGCGGCGGTCCGGGCACACCCAGCGCGGGCGCGACGGCTGCCGGGTGCCGCTGCCGTGGGAAGGCAACGTGGCGCCCTACGGGTTCACCGACACCCCCGGCAGCTGGCTGCCGATGCCCGGTGACTGGGCCGGCCGGACCGTCGCGGCGCAGCTGGAGGACCCCGGCTCGACGCTGTCGCTGTATCGCCAGGCGTTGCAACTGCGCCGAGAGCATAAGGCGTTCGCCGGCACTGAGGTGCTGTGGTACGACGCGCCGCCCGGATGCCTGGCATTCCTGCGCAACGGCAGCGGGCTGGTCTGCGCTCTGAACACCTCCAGCGTGCTGGTCCCGCTACCGAGCGGTCAGGTGCTGCTGACCAGCGGTCCGCTCTCCTACACCGGTGACGCGCTCCCACCCGATACCGCCGTCTGGCTCATCGAGCCGCCGGCATGACCAGACTCAGTGGGAGCAGGGCGTGGCGGCGGCGTAGCGCCGCGCCGTAGCGGGCGTCCAGCCGCAACCACGAGTCGGTGGCCGATACCCGGACGGTCTCCGCCGCGGCATGACTGCCCACGAAACCCATCCCGGACAGCGCGAACAGGCAACGCAGCGGCACCTTCACGTCCAGTCCAGCGCCACTGACGGTGATCACTTTCTGGTCCAGCAGCGCGGCCGAGGGCAAGCCGCGTTTGCCGGAATTGTCTCTGGCCACAGCGGCACCCTGGTCGGCGAGTTCGGCCAGCACCCCGGCCGGAACCTGGTCCACCTCGCGCCAGCCCTGTTGCGGCGGCAACGCCGAGCGCCACCGCGCATCCTGCGCCCGGCCCGGGTCGACCACCGCGGCGCCGGCCACCGCTACCGCGGCCAGCAGGTCCGATCCTCCTACGGTGAGATCACCGGGGCGCACCACACCCCGCACCGAGCGAGTCACCAGCGTGTCGAACGGGGTGACCACCCAGGCGTGCACCCGGCCGGGCCCGTTGCGCAGCCGCACGATCGCGGCACCGTCCAAACGGACCGCGCGGGCGACGAAGGCGGCGAGATCGTCCCGCTCGACCGGGTCCGGAATCCGCAGCTCAGCCATCGTGGTCACCTGTCGAGTCGGGGCGGAATGCAGCCAGAAACTCCTGCTCCACCGGCATCAGTCGGCGCGACCGTCGCGTCGTGGTGTCGTAGGCAGCGAGCCGGGTGCGGGCCGTGACCGCGTCACCGTCGTCGGCCGCGACCGCGTAGTCCAACGCGAACGAGGCGCCCCGTAACTCGCTGACCCACAGCCGGATCCGCACCGGCCTGGCCGAGTACACCAGCGGCTGGCGGTAACGCACCGCGAGCTCGACGACGACCACGCCGTCGGCGAGGCTCCCGGCACCGCGCCGGGCACCTTCGCTGAACAGCAACTCGGTACGTGCCTCCTCCAGCAGAGTGACCACCCGCGCGTTATTGACGTGCCCGTACACGTCCATGTCCGACCACCGCACCGCCACCTCCGTGCTGAACACCGCCAAACCCCCCTGCCCTCCCTCCGGTCGGGGTCGTGAGTGCGAAACAGTGTTATAACACTGTTTCGCACTCACGAGCGGGTCAGCGCCCGCACCGCGACCGACAGCATCGCCAGATCCGGGCTCCCGGCCTGGGAGATCTCCGCGAGGGTGGCCCTGGCCCGGGACAACCGTGCGGAGTTCACCTGTTCCCACCGCGCGATGGCCATGCCGGGGTCAGTACCGACATCACCAGTGTGCAGTGTCTCCAGGGTGATGTCCCGCAAGGCTGTGTAGAGGTCATCCCGTAGGGCAAGACGAGCCAGCCCGTGCCACCGGTCGTCGCGCGCCAGCTCGTTGACCGAGCTCAGCATCCGGTCGATGTCCAGGTGCGCCGCCAGCGCGTAGTACAGCGCAGCCACCTGCCCGGCGTCGGCGCCGGCCAACTCGGCCACCTCGACGACGTCGAGCAGGCCGAAGGTGCTCAACCCCGCGCCCACTCGTAACGCCAGCTCGTCCGCCACCCCCTGCCCGGTGAGCCGGCGGGCGGCGGCCGCGACGTGGTCGGCCTCGGTGCTGGCCAGCCAGCCCGGCACCCGAGGGGCCAACCCCTGCACGACCGGGCGCAACCGGTTGATCTCGGCGGCGACCGCGAGCGGCTGTGGCCGGTGCAGCAGCAGCCACCGGCTGGCCCGGTCCAGCAGCCTGCGCAGCTCCAGCAGCATCGCGTCGGTCACCGAAGCCGGCAGCCCAGGACCCAGGTCGGCGATCGCTTGCCAGGTCGCCGGTAGGTCGAACACCACGGTAGCCACCGCGAAGGCCCGCACCGCGTCGCAGGCCGTGGCTGACAGCTCCTCGGCCAGCCGGTAGACGTAGGTCATCCCACCGCGATCGACGATCTCGTTGACCAGCAGCGTGGTGGTGATCTCGCGACGCAGCGGATGGTCCCGGATGGCTTCCGGGAACCGGTCACGCAGTAGCGCGGGGAAGTACTCCGGTAGCCGGGCGCGGAACACGTCGGCGTCGGGTAGGTCGCCGGCCAGCACCTCATCGGTCAGCGCGAGCTTGACGTGCGCCATCAGGGTGGACAACTCCGGTGACGTCAGCCCCTCGGCGGTGGCCTGCCACTGAGCCCGGGTCGGCAACACCGCCAGCCGGCGATCCAGCCCGTGGCGCTGCTCCAAGTAGGTCACCAACCGGCCGTGCACCGACCCCATCGTCGTGGCATGCGCTCGGCTGACACCGAGCTGGGTGTTCTGGTCGATGTTGTGGGCCAGCACCAGCGCCGCGACCTCGCCGGTCATCCCGGACAGCAACCTGCGGCGCTCCGCAACGCTGAGCACCGCGCCGGTGACCAACCGGTCCAGCAGAATCTTGATGTTGACCTCGTGGTCGGAGCAGTCCACCCCGGCGGAATTGTCGATGGCGTCGGTGTTGAGCCGGCCGCCGGCCCGGGCGAACTCGATCCGGCCACGCTGGGTCAGGCCCAGGTTGCCGCCTTCGGCCACCACCTGCACCCGCAGCTGCGCGCCGTCGACCCGGACCGCGTCGTTGGCCTTGTCGCCGACGTCGGCGTGGGTCTCGGTGGCGGCCTTGACGTAGGTGCCGATCCCGCCGTTGAACAGCAGCTGCGCCGGGCAGAGCAGGATCGCCCGGATGAGATCCGGCGAGGACAGCTCAGTGATACTCCCAGCGAGGCCCAGCGCCCGCCGCATCGGCGCACTGACCGGGATCCGCTTGGCGGTCCGCGGCCACACCCCTCCCCCGGCACTGATCAGGCGGCGGTCGTAGTCCTGCCACGAGGAGCGCGGAAGCTCGAACAGTCGCCGCCGCTCGGTATACGAGCCGGCCGGGTCCGGATCGGGGTCGACGAAGACCTGCCGGTGATCGAACGCCGCAAGCAGCCTGATGTGCTCGGAGCACAGCATCCCGTTGCCGAACACGTCGCCGGACATGTCCCCGATCCCGACCACGGTGACGTCCTCGGTCTGGGTGTCGATGCCGAGCTCGTGGAAGTGCCGCTTGACGCTCTCCCACACGCCCCGGGCGGTGATCCCCATGGCCTTGTGGTCGAAACCGGCCGAACCACCGGAGGCGAACGCGTCGCCGAGCCAGAACCGGTAGGACGCGGCGACCTCGTTGGCGATATCGGAGAACGTCGCGGTCCCTTTGTCGGCCGCGACCACCAGGTAGCTGTCATCGCCGTCCTGGCACACCACCTGATCGGGATGCCGGCTGGTGCCCTCGACCAGGTTGTCGGTGAGGTCGAGCAGCCCGGACACGAACATCCGGTAGCAGGTGATGCCCTCGGCCTCGGCGGCTTCCCGGTCCAGCCTGGGGTCGCCGGTGAGCGTAGGTGGGCGCTTGACCACGAACGCGCCCTTGGCCCCGACCGGCACGATCACGGCGTTCTTCACCGACTGCGTCTTGACCAGCCCGAGCACCTCGGTCCGGTAGTCCTCCCTGCGATCCGACCAGCGCAGCCCACCACGAGCGACCCGGCCGAAGCGCAGGTGCACGCCTTCCACCCGCGGGGAACAGACGAAGATCTCGTACGCGGGCCGCGGCTCGGGCAGCTCCGGCACCGCTGCCGGATCAAGCTTGAGGGCCAGGTAGGGCCGGGGATCACCGGCGGCGTCCCCGCGGTAGTGGGTGGTGCGCAGCGTGGCGCGGATCAAGGTCAGCAGGCTGCGCAGGATGCGGTCGGCATCCAGCCCGGTCACCTCGTCGATCATGGCGGTGATCCGGGCGGCCAGCTCGTCGTGGCTGATGTCCCGAGTGGCCGGGTCCAGCGCCGGGTCGAAGCGGAGCTCGAACAGCGTGATCAGGGCAGCGGCGATGCCGCTGTGCGCGACGAGCACGTCCTCGACATAGCGCTGGCTGTAGGGGCTGCGACCCTGCCGCAGGTAGCAGACGTAGCCGCGCAGCACCGCCACCTGCCGCCAGTCCAATCCGGCGCGCAGCACCAGGGCGTTGAACCGGTCCACCTCGCAGGCGCCCCGCCAAGCGGCCACGAACGCGGCACAGAACCGCCGCTGCACGTCCTCGACGTGTTGCTCCGGGACGGTGGCATCCAGACGCAGCCCGAAGTCGTAGATCCAGCAGTGCACGCCGTCACCCCGGATCACCTGGTAGGGCCGCTCGTCGACGACCTCGACGTCCATCTGCTGCAGCACCGGCAGCACCTGGGACAGGGTGATCTGCTGCCCTGCCAGGTACAGCGTGAACCCGGCTATCGCGGCGTCCGGAAGGTCCAAGCGCAGGTCCAAGCCGTCGGGTTCGGTGAGTGCCTCTAACCGGCGGATGTCGGCCAAAGCGGTCGCAGCGTTGAAGTCCTCCTTGTAAGCCTGCGGGAAAGCCGCCAGATAACGTTGGGCGGTAACCGTGTCACCGGCCGGGGCCGCGTCGAGTAGCAGGTCGTCCCAGGTCTGGACGGCCCGCTCGAGCCATTCGGTGATCACCCTGACGTCCGGGGCGGTGGGTTCGCCGGGATCGTCGGGGTCGGTGTGCACGGTGAAGTGCACCCGGGCGTGCACGGATTCGCCGATCTGCGCGCTGTACTCCAGTGCGGTGCCGTGCAGCTCGCGCACCAGCACGTCCTGCATGGCCAGCCGCGCTGTGGTGGTGTAGCGGTCCCGTGGCAGGTAGACCAGGCAGGAGAAGAACCGGCGGTAGGGATCACGCCGGCAGAACAGCCGCAAGGTGCGCCGCTGCGCCAACGACAGCACCCCGGTCACCGTCTGGTAGAGCAGGTCGGAGTCGGTGGCGAACAGCTCAGCCCGCGGGTAGGTCTGCAGCACCTCCAGCATCCGCTGTCCCGAGTAGGAGTCCAGCGGGACACCACCTCGACGGATCACCGCGCGGACCCGGCGGCCGATCACCGGGATGCCCAGCACGTTCTCGTGCAGCGCTGAGGTGGCGAGCATTCCCAGGAAGCGATGCTCGCCGGTGACCTCCCCGCGATCGTCGAACGTCTTGACACCGATGTAGTGCGGGTAGACCGGGCGGTGCACGGTGGAGGGTGCGCTGGCCTGGGTGAGCACCAGCAGGTTCCGGGCCAGTGGGTCGACGTCTGGTCCGACGCTGAAGCCTCTGGCGGCGAGGCTGTCCCGACGCAGCACGCCGAGCCCGGACGCGAGCACTGCCCGCAGCGCGAGCCCGGCGCCGTCCACCGCTGGGTGCTCAGCCGGCTGCCGGATCAACTCGTATCGCCGGTAACCGAGAAAGACGAAGTGCCCGTCGGCCAACCAGCGCAACAACGCAGCGCCGTCAGCCACTTCCTCGGCCGGCAGCAGCGGCGGCGGCGCTGTGTCGAGCTCGTCGGCCAGCGCGCCCGCAGTGCTGATCATGCGCTGGGTGTCCTCGACGACCTCACGCACGTCGGTGAGCACCGCACGCAGACGCCGCTGCACCTGCCGAACCCGATCGGGATCGGTGACGCGGACCAGGTTGACGTGCATCCAGGACTCAGCCAGCGCATCGGTGGGCAGGTCGTCGGGCTCAGCACCGGCAAGCACTTCCTGCAGGGTTCCCTGGAGGTCGCGGCGGACGAAGACAATCGGATGCACGAGACGCCGCACCGAGACGTCGAGGCGAGCCAGCTCGGCGAGCACCGAGTCCACCAGGTAGGGCATGTCGTCGGTGACAATCTGGATCACGGTGTCTGGAGAGTTCCAGCCGTCCTTACCGAGCGTGGGATCGAGCAGCCGGACCAACGCCCGGCCCGGCACCCGATCAGCAGCCAACTCACGATGCGACCGGACCTCTGCCACCAGTTGGTCAAGCTCCGCGGTGCTCAGCTCCTCAGCCGGCACAAAGCGGTAGTACAGCGCGATGAGTGGGGAGAGGTCGCTCACCTAGTCCCCGGCGGCAGACTGGCGACCCACCTCAGGCGGTATCCACAGCGGTTCCGCAGTGAGATCCGGCAGCCGCAGCAGCGGGTTGGTGAGCGCCTCGGAAGGATCGTCTTCGCGCCGGCTGATCGGTGCCGCGAGCGCAAGACCGGTTGTCCCGCGAGTGCCTGGACGACCGTACGGAGGCGCTTTGCGCCCGCTCCCGACGTCAGCGGCACCTTCATCGCCATACCGCCCGGTGGCAGCGGTGTCGCCGACACGGCTTTGCTGGTACGCCGCCAGTGCCTCAGCCAACAAATCGCCGAGACCCAACTGCGGCGAATCACCGTCGCTGGCCGGGCGCACATCTCCAGCTTCCCAACCCATCGCCCGCGGTGTCGGAGCCGGTGGCGGTCCGGAAGCACCACGATGTCCCTCGGCCGGTTCCTCGGCACGACGACGACCGGAGCGCCCAGCCGACAAGGCCGACGCCGGCAGCAGGTCACTCACCCGCACCAACGTGTCGGCACCGCGGCGGTGCCGTGCTCCGGACTGCCATGACTGGCCACCGATCGGCGGCTGAGCAGACGGTAGCTCCGCAGCTTGCTCAGCCAGGAACGGTTGCGAGGCTTGCGCCGCTGGGATCTCCAGCTCCACAGTCTCCGCCGCCTCGGAGGTCTCGACCGCCACAGCCTCGACGTCCGAAGCCTCGACGTCCGGAGCCTCGACGTCCGGAGCCTCTTCCTCCGAAAGCTCGGCATCCGGAATCTCGACCTCAGCTAAGCCCACCTCCGAAGGCTCCACCTCGGATGCTTCCACCTCGGATGCTTCCACCTCGGATGCTTCCACCTCGGATGCTTCGGCCTCAGCTTGCACCTCGGCCGTCTCGGCATCCGGAGTCTCGACCTCGGGTACCTCCACCTCCGAGATCTGTTCCTCGGATGCCTGCACCACCGGTGCTTGCACCTCAGGAGTCTCCACTGGTGGCGGCTGCACCTGGGGGATCTCCGCAAACTCAGGTTCGGAGATCTGCGCCACCGGAGTCTCCGTCGCCTCATCCGGGGCGTCATCGGCGGTGACCTCGGCAACCGGCACACCGTTGTCCGGATCAGACCCGGCGCACCCGCTACCGGCGTTCACGAGCAGGGCAGCAACCTGATCCACCAAACCGGCCAGCTCGCGGCGCGCCAACCCGCAGTGCTCGAGCAACGTGGCCCGCGCGGCTTCCACGTTGCGGCGATGGCGGCCCTCCGCTGCTCGGGCGGCGCGCACGCAGTGCAAGGCGTCCGCGAACTCGCCCCGCGCCTCGTGCACGTGCGACAGCCCCTCGAGGCATTCGGCGAGGACCGCGTCCACCCCATGACGTTGGGCTCCCTCCACGGCATCGGCGAGCAGGGTCAGCGCCGGTTCGTGCCGGCCTTGCGCGAGGTGCACCCGGGTAGCCAGCGCCAGCCGCAGCCTGCCGACCGCGCCAGCCGCCGAGGCACGCACCGGGCGGCGCAGCAATGGCCGCACCTCCCGTATCGCGGCGTCGTGATCGTCACGGTCGAGCAGTGCCAGCACGATCTCCAGCATCAGCCGCGCGCTGAGCTCGCCGCTGTCGTGCTCAGGATCAGCCAGACCGGACAGCAGCTCGCGACCGGCCCTGGCCTGCGCCTCGGCCTCGGCCGCCGCGCCACGTCGGCGGTGGCGTGCTGCGTCGGCAGCCCGCGCGGTGGCCCGCAACAACAGCGCGGTGTCGCGGTCGAGGCTCGGGTCCTCCCGGTAGAGCTCATCGGCCTCGTCCAGCGCGGGGGTGAAGAGGTCCCACCGGCCGAGCGCGCCCGCCGCCTCGGCCGCGGCGACCAGCGCGGTGCCCCGGAGCACCGGGGCCACGTCGTCGCCAGCGGCCAGCACGGCGCGCACCGCCCCGAGGGCGGTGGCCGACTCACCGAGCGCCGCCGCGCAGTGCGCCAGCTCCACGTGCAGCTCGTGGCGCAGCCCAGCAGGGGTATGGGCGCTACGAATCGCTGGGAAAAGCCGGTGCGCCGCTTCCCCGTGACGTCCGAGGCGGTTGAGCGCGAACACCGCGAGCTGGTCCGCCCGCAGGACAGCCGCCTGGTCGTCCTGCGCCGCGGTCACCGCCCGGTCAGCCAGCAACAACGCCAACTCAGGCGCTCGCCAGCGCAAGAGCGTCGCCGACTCGACCAGCGATGCCGCCTCGCCGCTGCCGGCCAGCAGGCCGGTGCGGACTCCGTCGCGCGCCGTGCTGCTCACCTCCCACCCCCATCGACGTTCCCGATCATCAAAAACCCCATACCCGGTCAGTCCCGCGTCAGTCTGCGGTGGGTCACGCGATGTGGTCGCGCCGCCTCCGCGCCGAGCCGCTCGACCTTGTGTTGCTCGTATGCCTCGAAGTTGCCCTCGAACCAGAACCAGGAAGCGGGATTCTCCTCGGTGCCCTCCCAGCTGAGAATGTGGGTCACCACCCGGTCCAGGAACCATCGGTCGTGGGAGATCACCACTGCACAGCCAGGGAACTGCTCCAACGCGCTCTCCAGTGAGCCCAGCGTCTCGACGTCGAGGTCGTTGGTGGGCTCATCCAGCAGGATCAGGTTGCCGCCCTGTTTGAGCGTCAAGGCCAGATTGAGCCGATTGCGTTCGCCGCCGGAGAGTATCCCCGCTGGTTTCTGCTGGTCGGGACCTTTGAATCCGAAGGCGCTGACATAGGCCCGGGAGGGCATCTCCGTGTTGCCGACCTGGATGTAGTCCAAGCCGTCGGAGACGACCTCGAAGACCGTCTTGTTCGGCTCGATGCCGGCACGCTCCTGGTCGACGTAGGACAGCCGCACCGTCTCCCCGATCTTGACAGTGCCGGAGTCGGGCTCCGCCAAGCCCACGATGGTCTTGAACAGGGTGGTCTTGCCCACTCCATTGGGCCCGATCACCCCCACGATGCCGTTGCGGGGCAGGGTGAAGGACAGATCCTTGATCAGCACACGGCCGTCGAACCCCTTGTCCAGGTGTGACACCTCCACCACCACGCTGCCCAACCGCGGCCCGGCCGGAACCTGGATCTCCTCGAAGTCCAGCTTGCGGGTGCGCTCGGCTTCGACTGCCATCTCCTCATAACGCTGCAACCGGGCTCGGGATTTGGCTTGCCGGGCTTTTGCCCCCGATCGCACCCAGGCGAGCTCGTCGCGCAGGCGCTTGTGCAGCTTCTGGTCCTTCCTGCCCTGCACCGCCAGCCGATCGGCCTTCTTCTCCAGGTAGGCGGAGTAGTTGCCCTCGTAGGAGTAGGCATGACCGCGATCGAGCTCGAGTATCCACTGGGCGACGTTGTCCAGGAAGTACCGGTCGTGGGTCACTGCCAGCACGGCACCCGGGTAGCTCGCCAGGAACTGCTCCAACCACAACACGCTCTCCGCATCCAGATGGTTGGTCGGCTCGTCGAGCAGCAACAGGTCAGGCTTTGACAGCAGCAATCTGCACAGGGCGACTCGGCGCCGCTCTCCCCCGGACAGGTACGTCACCGGCTCGTCGGGCGGTGGACAACGCAGAGCGTCCATGGCCTGCTCGAGCTGCGAGTCGAGGTCCCACGCGTCGGCGTGGTCGAGCTGCTCCTGCAGCTGCCCCATCTCCTCCATGAGCTCATCGGAGTAGTCGGTGGCCATCTTCTCGGCGATCTCATTGAACCGATCGAGCTTGGTCTTGATCTCCCCCAGCCCCTCCTGGACGTTGCCCAGCACGGACTTCTCCTCGTCGAGCACGGGCTCCTGTTGCAGGATGCCTACCGTCGCGCCCGGGGTCAGGAAAGCCTCCCCGTTGTTCGGTTGGTCGAGACCAGCCATGATCTTGAGCACACTGGACTTGCCGGCTCCGTTGGGCCCGACCACTCCGATCTTCGCGCCGGGATAGAAGGCGATGGTGACGCCCTCGAGGATGACCTTGTCGCCGTGCGCCTTGCGCACCTGCTTCATGGTGTAGATGAACTCCGCCACGGCCGCGATCGTAGAGGCAAGCGCCGGGGCCGGGCCGCGCGGCCGACCGCCGCCCGGCCCTGACGCACCGGTCAAGCCGGCACGGGTACCAGCGGTCGGGCCGCTTCGGCCAGCTCAGACAGGCTCACCTCATACCCGGCCTCGGCGGTGTCGAGCGGGCCCGTCCGGTCGGCCGGCCCCACGTCAGGCCCGGCCTCGGAACCGTCGGCGGTGGCTACCGGCGGCTGCTCCCGGCGCGGCTTACGCACGGTGACCGCGCAGCGCGCCAGGTCCGGACCCACCGCGTTGGCCTCCAGCTCGACAACTGATCGGCGCTCACCCTGCTCGGTGGTCCACTCCCGGGTACGCAGTCTCCCGCTGACGATCACCGGGTCGCCCTTCACCAGGGAGGCGGCGTTCTCGGCGAGCCTGCGCCAGCAGTTCACCGGCAGGTAGAGGCTCTCCCCGTCCACCCAGGACTCCGACGTCTTGTCGAAGCGACGCTCGTTGCACGCCACCCGGAAATTGAGCACGAGCGTCGCGTCTGGACCAACCCGGCGCGGTCGCATGTCGCTGACCAGCGTTCCCACCACAGTCACCGGTGTCTCTCTCATCTCACACGCCCTTCTCGCAACCTTCCCCGCCGGCTTATGGCGGGGAGCCGACCCCTCGGCCGGTCCCACTCAGGCTGCGCGGCCGGCAGCGATGCCGGTAGCCGACCATGATCGACATGGGGATAACTGGAGCCCTGTGCACAACTGCGCCCGCGCGAGGCGATCGACTCGGCGATTGTCGGGGTTTGGTGCTAAGCGACATCACGCTGTGGACACCGTGGGTCTGTCGTGGCGCGACGGCTCAGCCACCGCAATGCTGGACTGTGAGCCGCGGGAAAGGGGATCCCATGGAGCAGCCGCACTGGAGCCGTCGGCGATTTCTCGTCGCCGGCACGCAGATCGCCGCCGCTGGCATGGGATTGGCCGCGTGCCATGCGCAGGCCCCGGCACCACCGGCAGGCACCCGCAGCGAGCCGGCTGACCTCGACCCCGTCGCCCTGGTCAGGTCGTTCATCCGCTTCGACACCTCGCATAATGGTGAGGGCGGTATCACCCGCCCGCACGCCGAGTTCCTCGCCGCCAAGTGGGCGGCGGCAGGCGTGCCGGCGGAGATCATCCCGACACCCAAGGTGGACAACGTCCATTGCGTGGCGCGTATCTCCGGGACCGGGGCCGCCGCTGCGCTGCTGTTTCTCGGGCACTCCGATGTCGTCTCGGTGGAACGGGAACGCTGGACTGTCGATCCCTACGCCGGTGACGTGCGGGACGGCTTCCTCTACGGACGCGGGGCGCTCGATATGAAAGGCGCCAACGCCGCATGCATGACCGCCCTGCTGCGCCACCTTTCCGAAGGAGCCCGATTCGACCGGGACATCGTGTTCGTCTCCGACTGCGACGAGGAGGGCGGGCCTTATGGCACCCGCTGGCTGGCCGAGCACCATTGGGACAAGGTGTCGGCGGGGGCGGTGCTCACCGAAGGCGGGTGGATGCTGGCCCAGGCCGACGGCGTCACGCCGATGCTGGCCACCCTCACCTGCCAGGACAAGGTATTCGCCCTCGTCGAGCTGTCCACTACGGCGACGACGACGCACTCCTCCAGACCCCAGCCCGATTCGGCTGTGGTGCGGCTCAACCGGGCGGTGGCCCGGCTGTCGGAGTACCAGCCCGACGTCGCACTGTCACCCTTGGTGCAGCGGCACTTCGAGGCGCTGGCCGACGCCACCGGCGACGACGCCCTGGCCAAGGCGGTGCGGCTGATGCTGTCCGCTAAGGAGCAGCCGGAGCGAAACCGAGCCGGGGCCGTCGTGCTGGCCCGCTCGCCGTATCCCTGGCTACACAATGCCCTCATGCGCCCGACGCTCGCCTATGTGACGCAGAACGCCGGGTACCGGTCGAATATCATTCCCGGTGGTGCCCGGGCACAGGTGAATGTGCGATTGCTCCCGGGCGGGCCCGCGGTCTCCCGGATTCTGGACGAGATGCGCGCCGCCATCGCAGACGACAAGGTGGGCATGAGCCTCACCGGGTTGCCCGGCGAGGCCCCCGAGGCGGTCCTGGCCCGCATCGAAGCCGCGATCGCGGCCACCCCGTCGCCCTACCCGGCACCGTCGGGGCCGGCTTCGGCCGGTACCGAGGTCTTCACCGCCTGGGAGGCCGCCGTCACCGCCGTCCACCCCCAGCTGAAGACCGCGCCGACGCTCTTTGAGGCGGGCACCGCCACCGGGCCCTGGCGGGCCAAAGGCATCCCCGTGTACGGCCTCTACCCCTACATCGTCGACAACGACACCCTCACCCGGATGCACGGCAACGACGAGCGGGTCGGCGTGGAAGCGCTGCGCCGCGGCACCGACCTCATGTACGCCCTCTTCGCCCAGTTCCGGGTGTGAGCCCAGCTGGGACGGCCCGGAGTGAGGCGTCCAGGATGGTGACGGTGTGGGCCAGCGTGAGGTGGGTGCCCAGGCGTTGCGCGCTGGCGGCGATCTGCATCAGGCAGCCGGGGTTGGCGGTGACCAGGACCGGCGCGCCGGTGGCGAGCACGTTGCGGGCCTTGCGATCGCCGAGCTCGGTGGCCGGCTCGGGGTACAGCAGGTTGTAGACCCCGGCCGAGCCGCAGCACAGGTCAGCCTCGGCGATCTCGGTCAGCACCAGGCCGGGGATGGCCCGCAGCAGCTCCCGGGGTTGGGACCGGATCCCTTGCGCGTGCCCGAGATGGCAGGCGTCGTGGTAGGCGATCGTGACGTCCAGCCGGTGGCGCGGCGCGACCGGGCCGAGCTCGACCAGCAACTCTGCGACGTCGCGGGTGCGCTCGACGAAAGCCTGCGCGCGGGCGGCGTAGGAGGGATCGTCGCGCAGCAGGTGCGCGTACTCCTTCATCGCCGAGCCACAGCCCGCGGCGTTGACCACCACGTAGTCCACTCCGGCGGCCTCGAAGCGACGAATCAACGCCCGGGCGAAGGCGCTCGCCTCGTCCTCGCGTCCCAGGTGCTGCGACAGCGCCCCGCAGCAACCCTGCCCGCGAGGGATCACCACGTCACAGCCCTCGGCGGCGAGCACCCGCGCGGTGGCAGCGTTGATCTCGGGAAAGAACGCGTCCTGCACGCAGCCGGTAAGCATCCCGACCACTGCCCGGCGCCGCCCCAAGGCCGCCACCCGCGCCGGCAGCTGCCGGCGCCGGGTCAGGGTCGGGGCCAGCGACTCCATCACCCGCAACGTCGGGGGCAGCCGGTCCAGCAGCCCGCTGCGCCGCAGCAGTCGACCCAGCCCGCTGCGCTGGTAGAGCGCCAGCGGACCACGCAGCGCCCGCAACCGCCGCGGGTAGGGAAACAGCCGGAAGATCGCCTCGCGGAGCAGCCGCTCCCGGCGGGGCCGCTCATAGCGACGCTGCACCTGTGCCCGGGTATCGGTGATCAACGTGTCGTACTGCACGCCGGACGGGCAGGCCGTCACGCACGCCATGCACCCCAGGCAGGCGTCGAAGTGGCCCACCATCGACGCCGACAGCGGCTCACCCTCCAGACCGGCCTGCATCAGGTGGATGCGCCCACGTGGGGAGTCCATCTCCTGGCCCCACAGCACATAGGTGGGGCACGACGGCAGGCAGAACCCGCAGTGCACGCAGTCCTTGACCAGCTCGGGCTGCGGCGGGTGGTGATCATCGAAGGCACCGTCGCGCATGATCAGATCCCTCCCACGAAGCGGCCCGGCGCCAGCCGGTGCTCCGGATCGAACTGGTCTTTCAGCCGGCGCATCAACCCCAGCGCGGGCACCGGCCCCCAGACGTCCAGCGCCGCCTTGCGGCGCGGGGATGCGCAGCGCAGCACCACGGTGCCGCCGTGCCAAGCCGCGATCCGGCGCAGCGCAGCCAGCTCGGTCACCAGCTGGTCGCCATCGGTCAGCCCGGCGACCAGCACCCCGGCCCCCGCCGAGCCGCGCAGTGCACCGGGCGCGGTGGCGAGCAGCTCGGCCAGCCCGGTGGGCTCGCAGGTGACCGCCGCGGCAGGTCCCGGCGGTGGGTGGCCCCACCACGGCGGCGGCTGCGCGGTCACCGTCGCCGGTGCGCCGGCCGCCGCGGTGAGCAGGTCCGCGACGTCGCCGGCCCGGGCGTCGATGCCCTGGACAACGCCCTCCAGGGCGATCCCGACGGTCACCGGAGCGCCCAGCGCATCTCGATCCACCTCGATGGCCACCGGGTCGTGCTGCGCTGCCCGGACCGCGGCGACAGCAGCCGCAGCGCGCTCGGCGTCGGCTGGCATGGTGATCCAACGGCAAGCCTCGGGTAGCGGGTGCAGCCGGAACACCGCCTCGGTGATCACCCCCAGGGTGCCCAGCGACCCGGTGTAGAGCTTGCCCAGGTCGTAGCCGGCGACGTTCTTGACCACCGTCCCGCCGGAGCGGGTGACGGTGCCGTCGGCGAGCACCACGGTGATGCCGATGAGCAGGTCACGCACCGAGCCGTACCGGTAGCGCAGTGGCCCCGACGCGGCGGTGGCGATGGTGCCGCCGACCGTGCCAGCACTGTCCAGGGCCAGCCGCTGACGGTACGGGGCCAACGTCGCTTGGAGATCAGCCATCCGCAGGCCGGCCTGGGTGGTGACGACCAGGTCACCCGCGACATGCCCGAGCACCGCAGCCATCCGGCTGGTGTCCACGATCAGGTCCAGGCCGGCCGGTGGAGTGCCCCAGGACAGCCGGGTGCCGCTGCCCCGGGCGACCACCCGCAGCCCCAGCCCGGCCGCCGCGCGCAGTACCGCCGAGACCTCCGCGGTGTCGCACGGCCAGGCCACCCAGCGCGCCGGTACCCCGTCCACGGTGTCATCGACGCCGGCCTGCGCCACCTCAGCGCAGGCCACCCGCAGACCCTCCAGGGTCATCAGAACTGCTCGGCCAGGCCGGCGGCCTGCAGCGGGTGCCCGCCGGAGCGCTTGCCGGGCACCTCTCCGCACAGCCGCGGGGTGGGGAACACCTTGCCCGGGTTGCACACCCCGGCGGGATCGAAGGCGCAGCGCAGCCGCTGCATGGTGTCCAGATCATCGGCGGTGAACATCCGCGGCATGTGCTTCATCTTGTCCACCCCCACGCCGTGCTCGCCAGTGATCGAGCCACCATGCTCGATGCACAGGTCGAGGATCGCGCCGGAGACCTCCTCAGCGGCCTGCGCCTGACCGGGTTCGGTCTCGTCGAACAGGACCAGCGGGTGCAGGTTGCCGTCGCCGGCGTGGAACACATTGGCCACCCGCACCCCGGTGCCGGCCGACAGGTCGGCGATCCGGCGCAGCACCTCGGCCAGCGCGGTTCTGGGGATCACCCCGTCCTGCACGATGTAGTCGGGGCTGATCCGGCCCACCGCGGCGAACGCGGACTTGCGGCCCTTCCAGAACAGCGCGCGCTGCGCGGCGTCGCGGGCCACCCGGATCTCGACGGCGCCCGCGTCGGTGCAGTGCCGCTGCACCGCGGCGAAGGTGTGCTCCACCTCGACGACCGGGCCGTCGAGCTCCACGATGAGCACCGCACCGGCGCCCTCGGGGTAACCGCAGGCCACCGCGGCCTCGGCAGCCTCGATCGCCAGCGCGTCCATCATCTCGATCGCGGCCGGAACGACGCCGTCGGCGATGATCGCCGACACCGCGGTGCCCGCCTCGTCCACCCCGGGGAACGCGGCGAGCAGGCAACGCACCGACTCCGGCGCCCGCAGCAGCCGTAGCACGATCTTGGTGGCGATCCCGAGCGTGCCCTCACTGCCGACGAACGCGCCGAGCAGGTCGTAACCGGGCGCATCGCGGGTGGTGGCGCCCAACCAGACCAGCTCCCCGTCCGGGGTGACCACCTCGGCACCCAGCACGTGGTGGGTGGTGAACCCGTACTTGAGGCAGTGCGCCCCGCCGGAGTTCTCCGCGACGTTGCCGCCCACCGAGCAGATCTGCTGGCTGGACGGGTCGGGGGCGAAGTACCAGCCGTGCGGCGCGGCGGCCTTCGTCACCTCGAGGTTGACCACTCCAGGCTCGACGATCGCCCGCTCGTTGGCGACGTCGACCTCCAGGATGCGGCGCATCCGCGAGGTGACGATCAGCACGCCGTGGGCGTGCGGCAGCGCCCCGCCGGACAGCCCGGTGCCCGAGCCGCGGGCCACGAACGGCACCCCCGCCGCGGCGCAGGCCCGGACCACCGCGGCGACCTGCCCGGCGGACTCCGGCAGCACCACCATGCCGGGCACCACCCGGTACTGCGCCAGCCCGTCACACTCGTAGGTGCGCAGCCGTTGCCGATCGGTGATCACCGCCGACGGCCCGAGCAGCGCGGTGAGCTCCGCGGCCAGCACCCCCAACCCGGCGCCCTGCTGCGTTGCCATCGCCCACTCCCCTCACTTTCCGACCCTGCGAAGCGCATCTGGATACTGACTTGTCGCAGTTGCCGGCACCACCTAGCGTCACACGGATGCTCGTGGAAGTTCCAGAGCACGGAGGGGCTGCCGTGGATCTGCATCTGCTCGGCGGCGATCTGCCCGTCCGCCGGCTCGGCTTCGGGGCTTTGCACATCACCGGCAGTGGCGCATGGGGTGACCCGCCCGATCCGGATGCGGTCAAGGCTCTGCTGCGCCGGGTGCTCGAGCTCGGCGTGAACCTGATCGACACGGCCGACTCCTACGGCCCTGAGGTCTCGGAGCTGCTGATCGCCGACGCCCTGCACCCCTACCCGAGCGACCTCGTCATCGCCACCAAAGGCGGCCTGCTGCGGGACGGCCCCAACCAGTGGCGCGCCGACGGCCGACCATCGCATCTGCGCGCGGTGTGCGAGGCCAGCCTTCGACGCCTTCGCCTGGAGCGGATCGATCTCTATC
Source organism: Pseudonocardiaceae bacterium (assembly GCA_050700055.1). Taxonomy (GTDB): domain Bacteria; phylum Actinomycetota; class Actinomycetes; order Mycobacteriales; family Pseudonocardiaceae. The sequence continues at coordinate 1,491 of JBOHGE010000054.1, read as the reverse complement.
AGTTGCACGCCGTCGACCCGCAGGTTCCGATCGAGGAGTCGGTGGGGACATTGGTCGAGCTGCAGCAGGCGGGTCTGGTGCGCCACATCGGCGTCTGCAACGTCTCAGCCGCCGAACTGGCCCGGGCGCGCGGCATCGCCGACGTCGTGTCGGTCCAGAACCGCTACAACCTCATCGACCGCCGCTCGGACGACCTGGTGGATGTCTGTGCCCGCGAGGGGCTCGCCTTCCTGCCGTGGTTCCCGCTCGCGACCGGTGAGCTCGCGGTCCCCGGAGGTCGGCTCGATCAGATCGCCCAGAGATACGACGCGACTGCCGCTCAGATCGCGCTCGCCTCGCTGCTGGCACGTTCCTCGACAATGCTTCCGATTCCAGGCACCAGCTCGATCGAACACGTCGAGGAGAACATGGGGGCCACTCGGCTGGACCTCACGCCGGACGATCTCGCCGCCCTGGAGTTCGGAGGTTGACACGTGAGCCGAGTTTTGCAGACGTCTCCCGCGATGACCACCGTCGCACATCCCAGACGCTGAGTATGACCGGCCGGCAACAGGTGGCGGCAATCGTGAGTCGCATTCGGAACCAACGCCGTGGGCACTGCGCGCCGCCCTGAGGGATGAATGCGGTGTGCTGCCGTCCGTGATCACCCCTACCTCGCAGCGACAGCCCTGCATGCGCCGAGTGCGCCACCAGAGCTGTCAGGGCGGCTGCGAACAGCTCTCCTGTCGCACTCGGCGACACCAGAGCGGGTCGCGGTCACCGTATTTCGAAGCGAATAGCGGTGCTAGGCGCTTGGAACCGTCCGATCGACAAAAAGTTGTCGATGTCGCGCCCGTGTGCCACGCTCAACGGCGGACCCTCCGTAGCTGAGGGAGAACAGCCGGCTCGCCGGCACAACCCCATATCGCTGGCTGCCGCACATCCGGGCAAAAGAGACGCAGACACCTCGTCTCCCACGGAGACCATAGGGCGACCCCCATCGGACAGGCGACCGCTGGACCCGACCGGCCCATGCCGTCGACCTGCGTAAACGCAAACAATGCGCGGGTAGGTGAGGGCTGTGTGCCTACCTGGCTCGAAACGCCAGGCAAGTGCCGCGCGCCCGTAACCAGAGCTGCCCCGAAGGGGCCATTCCTTCCGAGCGCAGTCTCGGATGGGACATAGCGCCCCTTGGACGCCGCGCTGCGTGAAGTCCGCGAGGAAACCGGGCTGACGGACTTCAAGATCGTCTGCAAGCACGGAGACCCAGCGGGCAACGCATGGCGAGTCGGTTACGACGGCGTACCCACCATCAGCGCGTGATGGACAAGGTGATCTTGGTAGATGGCGGTCCTCGGGGTAATGATCGCTGTTTGGGTGCCGGAAACGACAAGTTTTGTCGTTTTCGGCAGGTGAGTCGCCGGGGGGAGTTGCACCCCCCGGCGCTCGTTGAACCGTGCGTGACGCTCTCGCGTCACACGGCTCCCGTCGTCCAGCCGACGGGGTGGGCAC
>JBOHGE010000053.1:0-37689 GCA_050700055.1 Pseudonocardiaceae bacterium | reverse complement strand
GAAAACGACAAAATTTGTCGTTTTCTGCACCCAAACAGCGATCATGGGGGTCGTGGCAGCGGGGGACGCCGGGGATGGCTGCAACGCAATCGACATTCCCGGGCATGGCCACCAGTGTCGCGATGGCAGCGGTCTCGCCGCCTCCTACCGGGCGAGGCAGATCATCTCGGTGGGAGCCAGCACAGCTCGTTGCAGGTTGTCGACCATGTTCGCGATCTTCAGTGATGCGTCCTGACCCATGAGGATGTGCAGGCCGAGCACGGGCGGACCTTCTCGCGCGACCCGGGCTCGCATCTCGCGGAAGAAGTCGAGCCCGAAGTCTCTCCGGTCGCACTCGGCCTGCACCGCCAACCCGGCCGCCGTCAGCGACTGCCGGTATTGCTCCGGCTCGGCGAGAAAGCTGGTGGCGGAGGTGGCCGCCCACGGTACCGGGTAGGCGATTTCACCGTTTCCCACCCGCATCACGTCGTAGACGCCGAACCTGCCCCCCTCCCCCAGCACCCGTCGAATCTCGGCGAACAGCGCCGCCTTGTCCGCGATGTTCATCCCGACGTGCAGCATCACTGCGCAGTCGAACGAGGCATCGGCAAACGGCAACTGCAGCGCGCTGCCGTGCTGGAACTGCACCAGCTCAGCCAGACCGACCCGGCGGCTCAACGATGTTGCGACGCGTACGTACTCCTCAGTCAGGTCGATCCCGGTCACCTGCACAGCGTGCCTGCGCGCCAGGTAGCGGGCGGTACCACCCAACCCGCTGCCGACGTCGAGCACGCGCAGGCCCGCACCCAGATCCAGCTGGTCGGCCAACGCCACCGTGGCTCGCCGGCCGCCGATGTGAAACTCGTCAACCGGCGCCAGCTGGTCGGGATCCAGGTGCTCCGGGTCCGCACCCGCCGTGGTCAGCGCATCGAGGATCTCCCGTTCCAGCTCCCCATGCGAGTAGTGCTGCGCGATGGTCTGCTCACTGCCCACGAACACCTACCCCAGCTCGATCGATCCCCAGGCACATCATGCTCGCCGAAGATCAGCGCGACCGCCACCGTCTTCCGCGCGGACATTCTCGAACGCACCATAGGTGCCCACTGCCCTGCCGGCGCGGTCATCGCAGGTACGGCGGAGCCACCGGCTCAGCCCCCAACCATTCGCCGAGAACACGGAAGAGCTGGGTTGCGGCATTCTCATCGAAGACGATCACGCACGCTCCGACGGCGCGCGGGTCCAGTTCGATCACCCCGTCTCGCTTGCTGACCACCAGGTTGCTGAAACCGCGCGCGCCGCCGTGCACGGTGCAGGTGACGGGGATCACCATCCGGGTACGTTCGTGTGGCGCTCGGTCCGCCTCGTCGATCATGACTGAAACCATGGTGGGTCGGCAGCAGCGGATCTTTCCGTACGGCAAGGACCCAGGCGGGACTACACCACCGGCAGGCTGGCCCGGTACGCCATGCCTCGCAGCTCCCGCTCCAGAGTGTCGTCCCGTCGCCGTGAGCACCAGCAGCTCAGCGATCACCTCACGAGTGATCGGATCACGGAGGACTCGATGCGGCGAGATCAACTCCGCGCGACGCAATGCCGGTACTGCATCGTCTCGGCGACCTCGCACACGAGCCAGCGCCCGTCCGTAGTCCCCCCAATAAGCCGCCTGCTGGGAGCGGTTCGTGCTCAGTACACCCAGGACCCATCAGCAAGCTCGTTGTCGGCAGCGGGATCGGTGACCAGGCGGTGGTGGCCTCGTTCCCGCATGAGGTAGCGGGCCAGTGTGAGTATGGTGACGCGGCCGATGCCTTGCCGGTGCACGGCCGGTCAAGAGAGATGTTGATCGACGCGTGCCGGTACGCTGGCTTGTCCTCTCGCAGATCCACGGTCACACCGCCCACCGCGGCCGACCCGACTACTTGCTTACCGCTCGCCTACACCAGCCGCAGGATGATTGCTTGTCGCCGCTCATGGACCACGGCGTAGACGATCAGGCCGATCCCGCCACCGTAGATGGTGGTCCACTGGTCGGTCGGCGCGTCGTAGGCGGCGGCGTGGGGCAGGCGCGGGTTCTCCAGTAGCTCCTCGACCCGCTTGTCGACCTGTTCCCGGGCCTCGGCCGGGAGGCTGGCGTACTGCTCATCGGCGATCTCCAACCACACCTGCCCGTAGCGGGGCATTTTTACAGCCGGATCCAGTTCCCGTGCTCGTCACGTGCGAGCAGCCCGGTGAAATCGCCGGCCTTGGCCCGCGTGACCTGCGCCTGCTCGTGCTCGGAGAGTGGATTGGCTCGGATCGCCGCGACACCCCACCACCGATCAAGCATCGCATCGAGCGGCGTGACATCGAACGTCGCCGAGGCCCGCGCGACGGCCTGCTGGAACTCGGCCTCGAACCGCACGCACTCAGCTGGAGCGGACTCGGCCAGGACCGCCCGAATCGCCGGCCCGGAACGCTCGATCTTCGTCGTTGCCGCAGTCATCCACCCAGTATCCGCGCGGGCGACGGTGAACTGTCGGCAGGGACCGACGACGGCGTGGCGCGCCCACGGTCACGTGGCGGCCCGGGCAGGGCCGGTCGGATTGTCGGTGGGTTCCACTAGCCTTCGCCTCGTCGCTGGACGGGAGGGGTGCAGATGTCGGTCGCATTGTCATGGGAGGCGCCGTGTTCACCAGACGCCGGTCAAGTCGAGGTGCTGGCGTTGTACGGGCCGCTGCTGGAGCGGTTGGCCGGCGCCGCGAGTGTCGATGAGCGGCGCTCGGCGCTGGTCGACGAGGCCGGGGCGGTGTGGAGCCGGCCTGGGTTCGACACGGTGCTGTCGGAGTCCCGGTTGGCGTTCACCCCGTTCGACTACCAGCTCGCGACGATGCAGACGGTGCTGCGCCGGATGCGGGGGCGGGCCATCCTCGCCGACGAGGTCGGGCTGGGCAAGACGATCGAGGCCGGGCTGGTGCTCTCCGAGCTGCGGATGCGTGGGCTGGCCGACCGCGCGCTGGTCGTCACCCCGGCCGGGTTGGTCGGGCAGTGGCGTGAGGAGCTGGAGCGCAAGTTCGCGCTGCCCACCACGGTGGCCGCCCGTGGCGGCTGGGAAAGCGACGGAGACCGTCCGGTGGTGCTGGCGTCGCTGGCCGCGGCCCGGCGCGACCCGCTGAAGGCCGCCGTTCTGGACGAGCGGTGGGACGTGGTGATCGTCGATGAGGCCCACCGGCTGCGCAACCCGTCGAGCGCGTCGGGCAGGCTGGCCCGGGCGCTGCGCACCCGTTACCTGCTGTTGCTCACCGCCACGCCGGTGGAGAACCGGTTACAGGACCTTTACGAGCTGGTCAATCTCGTCGCGCCGGGCCTGCTCGGCACGGCCGCGCAGTTCCACAGCACCCACGGCAACGCCGACGCGGGTGTCGACGCCTTGCGTAACGTCGCTGCGTTGCGCGCCCGCACTCGGGAGATCATGGTGCGTCACCGGCGCAGTGAGGTTGCGGTGCTGTTGCCGCAGCGGCTCGCCGAGACGGTGCTGGTCACGCCGTGTGACGCCGAGCGTTCGCTGTACGCCGACATCGTCGCCCGGATCCGCGACGAGGCCCGTTCGGCGTCGCCGGCGCGGCTGTTGACGCTGCGCAGCCTCACCCGGCTGGCCGGCTCCAGCCCGGCTGCGGTGGCGCCCACGCTGGACAAGGTCGGCTGGGCCGATCTCACGGCCCGCGCGCGGGCGATCGAGCGCCCCCGCAAGACCGGTGAGCTGCTGGCCCGGCTGCGCACCCACGTCGAGCGGGGCGAGAAAGTGCTGGTGTTCACCGCGTTTCGGCACACCCTCGACGCGCTCGCCGCTGAGGTAGAGGCGGCCGGTATCCCGGCGGCCTGTTACCACGGCAGCCTGTCGCGCCGGGACAAAGACGCCGCGGTCGAGGAGTTCCGCGGCGACGTGCCGGTGCTGCTGTCCACCGAGTCGGCGGGCGAGGGACGCAACCTGCAGTTCTGCCACGTCATGATCAACGTGGATCTGCCGTGGAACCCGATGCAGATCGAGCAGCGCCTGGGCCGGTTGCACCGGGTGGGCCAGGAACACGACGTGCTGCTGGCCAACCTCGTCTCCCGCGGCACGATCGAGGAGCGCATCCTGCACGTGCTCGAGTCGAAGATCAACTTGTTCGAGCTGGTCGTGGGGGAACTGGACATGATCCTGGGGCGGGTCACCGATGACTTCGACTTCGAGACCTCGGTGTTCTCGGCCTACGTCACCGCCGCCGACGATGCCGAGTTCGCTGCGTCGCTCGACGGCCTCGGCGCCGACCTGGCCCGAGCCCGCACCGACTACCTGCGCACCCGCGGCGCGGTCGATCAGCTGGTCGGGGAGAACTGAGCATGGACCCTGGTCTGCAGTTCTGGCTGCGCTACGTCGACGACCGCGGTGGGCTCACCGAGCGGGCCGGTGACAGCACGCTGGTCGTGCTGCCCCCGGCGGTGGCCGATGAGTTCGACCTGCCCGACGAGCTGGTCGTCACCGCCGAGCCCGACATCGCCCGGGAGGACGGGTCGGTGCTGCTGGCTACCGGTCATCCGGTGCTGATCCAGGCGGCCGATGCCGCGTTGCACGACGGGGACGTCGGAGTGGTTGCCCTCGCCGCGCCGGGCATCCCCGCACCGAGCGCTGAACTGCTGGAGCAGCGAGTTCGCGACCAGGTGGCGGTGGAGCACGGCCGGATCGACGTCACCGGCCTGCCGGTTCGCATCGACCGGCCGGTGCTGCGGGTGGGCGCGCTGGTCACCTACACCGTGTCACCCGAGGAGTGCTACCAGGAGCGGCTGGAATGCTGGGTCGACGCGGGCTCCGGCCGCCGGCTCGGTCCCGACCAGGTCACGCTGCTGCGCGCCGCCCCGCGATCGGAACGCCCGGTCCGTGCTCCGGTTCTCGATGCTGTGCCCGCGGCGCTGCGTCACGCCCACAACATCCTCGACGAGACCGCCGAGCGACGTCGCGCCGCGCTGTCGGACCAGGCGTCGGATGCCCACCGGCGCGAGCACGCGCATGCCGGCGCCTATTACGCCGACGTGCTGCGCTCGCTGGAGCGCCGCCGGGCATCGGCTGATCCCGACCGGGCGAAGCTCCTTGCGGCCCGCGCGGCGAGCACCCGCGAGGAGCGAGCCCGGCGGCTGCTGGAGATCGACGAGAAGTACCAGGCCCGCCATGTGATCCGGCCGTACCGGTTGCACGTCGTGCTGGTCCCCGGCTGGCGGGTGCCGGTCGACATCCGTCGCGGGCCGCGGCGCTACCCTTTCGTCTTCGACTGGCTCGGCTCGCTGGGCGCCTTCGCCGAGGAACAGTGCCCGCACTGCGGTGTGGCCGCCACGTTGTCGGTGAGCAAGACCCGACTCGGTTGCGTCAGGTGCCTGCCCGCTCTGGGCTGAATCCGGCGCACAGCAACCTGCTGTTGCGGTGCGGTAGGTTCCGTGCGGCCGGAAAGAGTGGTCGCCACCGCCGCCGCGAGCGGCACCGAAAAGCTTCTGGTGCAGCTGTGAGCCGCTCACCAGGTATGCCAGCATCGGGCATCTCGTGGCCTTCAGCCGCGACGGGCAGTTCCTGGCCAGCGGCAGCACATTTTCCAGCTCGAGTATGAACCGCCCTGCGGCGCTGATCAGTGACCGGTGCCGGCACAGCTCCGTCGGGGTAACCCCTGAGTCGCCCGCACCGATGAACAGGTCACCGAGGAAGCGCAACCGTGCAACGGGCGATCCCGGCCCGGGAAGGCAACTGAGGCCATGTGGACCAAAACCATGCTCCTGCTCGTGCTGCTCGGCGTGGTGCTGCCGCTGGCGTTGTTGCTGGGCGTGCACCTCGGGATGGCATGGATGCAGCAGACGGTGCTGCCCTGAGCCCGAGACGGCCATTCGGAGCCAAATGGCCGTCTGGCAGCCCGCGAAATCGCTAATCGGCTCCGAATGGCTGTCTCGGAAGCGGCGGATGCGGTAGTCATGCACGCATGGCCGACCTTGGTGAGTACCGCAGGCGGCGGGATCCGCGGCGTACCCCCGAGCCGGTGCCTGCGGAGGATCCGCCGGCCCGAAGCGGTGGAGATCGGTTCGTCATCCAGGAGCACCACGCGCGGCGGTTGCACTACGACGTGCGCTTGGAGCGTGCCGGTGTGTTGGTCTCCTTCGCGGTGCCCAAGAACCTGCCGACCAGGTCAGGCGAGGTTCGGCTGGCGGTACCCACCGAGGATCACCCGCTGGAATACCTGACCTTCCACGGCGAGATTCCTAAGGGCGAGTACGGCGCCGGCTCCGTGACGATCTGGGACAGCGGCCGTTACGAGACCGAGAAGTGGACCGACGACGAGATCGCGGTGATCTTGCACGGCAGCCGCACCCGCGGGCGGTTCGTGTTCTTCTCCGGCGAGGGCCGGGACTGGATGGTGCGTCGCCGCTCCGATCGCACCGCCGCACCGCCGGTACATGCACCGACCGTCGTCGTCGACGGCCGGCGGCTCAAGATGTCCAATCTCGACAAGGTGCTCTACCCCGCCACCGGGTTCAGCAAGGGCGAAGTGATCGACTATTACACCCGGATCGCCCCGGTGCTGCTGCCCTGCCTCGCGGACCGGCCGGTGACGCTACGCCGCTACCCCGACGGTACCGACGGAAAGTCCTTCTTCGAGAAACACGTACCCCGGCACGCCCCGGACTGGGTGCACACCGTCGAGGTGCCCACTCCGGGTAGCACCAAGGGCGCGGCGACCACGCACTTCGCCGTGGTGAACGACCTGGCCACGCTCGTGTGGCTGGCTAACCTCGCGGTGCTCGAGCTACATGTTCCGCAGTGGACGGTGGGTCCGGGGGGTGCTCAGCACCCCCCGGACCTGCTGGTCTTCGACCTCGACCCGGGACCGCCGGCTACCGTGGTGGAATGCTGCCGGGTGGCTGAGCGGATCCGCACCGTGCTGGCCGCCGACGGGTTGACCGGCTACCCCAAGACCAGCGGCAGCAAGGGCTTGCAGATCTATGCACCAGTGCGGGTGCGCGACCCGGAACAGACCTCCGGCTACGCCCGGGCGGTGGCCGAGCAGCTCGCCGGACGACACCCGGGGCAGGTGACAGCCCGGATGGCGAAGGCCGCCCGCAGCGGCAAGGTGTTCATCGACTGGAGCCAGAACAACCCCGCCAAGACCACCGTGGCTCCCTACTCCTTGCGGGCACGGGAACGCCCGACGGTGTCCACCCCGCTGGACTGGGACGAGGTGCGCAGCTGCCGGCAGCCCTCCGATCTGCTGTTCACTGCGCCGGACGTGCTGACTCGGGTGCAGCTCACGGGTGATCTGTGGGCCGGCACCCGGCAGCCGGCTCCCTCGTTGCCGCACCCCCGCTGATGCTGGGTGGCGACGGTACCGGTCCGGGCGGTGTCGGTACCGGGGATGGTGACGGCCCCGGTGGCGCGGGCACCGGAACCGGGGGCTCGGGTGGGGGAACCGGTATCGGATGGGGGTCGGGTGGCAAAGGTGGGTCGGGAGTCATCACGGTCCTCACTCGAGTAGTTGGGAGATCCGATCCTTGAACATCGTGCTGGCGATGGCCGCTTTGTGCGGCTGCCCGCGCAACCAGGATTGGGCGAGACCCTTCGCCTGCTCGTAGGCGACCTTGCCGGGAAGCGGCGGTTCGTTCGGGTCGACGTCCACGTCGACCAACGCCGGCCCGTCATGAGCCAGTGCAGTGCCCAGCGCGGCGGGTAACTCGCCCGGCTGGCGAACCTTGGCGCCGAAGCTGCCGCATGCCGTGGCCCACGCGGCGAAGTCAGCTACCGGCTGGTTGTAGCGCACCCCGTGCTCGGGGTAGCCCAGCACCATCTGCTCCCAGAGGATCTGGCCGAGCGAGTTGTTGTTGCTCACCACCACGGTGATCGGCAGCCGTTGGCGGACCGCGGTCAGGAATTCGGCCATCAGCATCGAGAATCCCCCGTCGCCGACGTAGGCGATCACCTGACGGCCGGGAAAGGCGTGCTGAATAGCGATCGCGTAGGGCAACCCGGGCGCCATGGTGGCCAGATTCCCCGACAGGTAGAACTGGCGTTGCCCGCGGATCGTCCAGTGCCGGGCTGCCCAGGTGGCGATCGTGCCGGAATCACAGGTGAGGATGGCGTCATCGGACGCCGACTTGTCGATTAGTCCGACGACGTACTGCGGGGCGATCGGAGTCCGGTCAGGGTTCTCCAGCGCCTGCATCTCGGCTCGCCACTCGATCATCTTTGCCTGGTAGCGCTTCAGGTGCGCGTCGTCGTGTTGCTGCAGCAGTGGCAACAGCCCCATCAAGGACTCAGCAGCGTCACCGACCACCGGCGCGACCACCGGCAGCCGCACACCGAGACGTACCGGTTCGGTATCGATCTGCACCACCGCCACGGTGCCTGGCTTGGGCAGGTGCTTGGTGTAGGGGAAGTTGGTGCCGACCATGAGCAGCACGTCACAGTCATCGATCAGCTCCTTAGCCGGCCGGGTGCCCAGCAGCCCGATACCACCGACCGACAATGCGACATCGTCGGGAATCACCGCCTTGCCCGGTAGTGTCTTGATCACCGGTGCGGCCAGCCGGTGGGCGACTGCGGATACCTCGTACCGGGCGCCCAGTGCGCCTACTCCAGCCAGGATGGCGGGCCGTTCGGCGGCGTTGAGCACTTCAGCCGCGGCGGTCAGTTGCTCCGGATCGGGCACGCCGGAACGCCTCGGCAACGCAGTCGAGCCGTGCTGCGGCAGCACCGGCGCCGGATGGGCATACGGGTCATCATCAGCACCGGCGATCTGGATGTCGTTGGGCATGCATAAGTGCGCCACGCCACGCCGGGTCATCGCGGTCCGCACGGCGTTGTCCACCAGCCCCAGCACCTGCTGGGGGTTGGTGACCATCTGGTTGTACTCGGCGAGATCGGCGAACAGCGCCGGTAGGTTGACCTCCTGCTGGTAGCCGGTGCCCAGCACACTCGTTTCCGGCATACCGGTGATCGCCAGCACCGGCGTGTGATCGAGTTTGGCGTCATATAAGCCGTTGAGCAGGTGAATGCCGCCCGGACCGGACGTCGCCAGGCACACTCCCAGCCGTCCGGTGGCCTTGGCGTACCCAGTGGCCATGAACGCTGCGGCTTCCTCATGCTGCACCAGGAAGAATCGCACCTGCTCCTGGCAGCGCCGCAACGCCTCCATGATCCCGTTGATGCCGTCCCCGGGTAGCCCGAAGATCGTGTCGACGCCCCAGCCCGCCAACCGCTCGATGAGTGCCTGCGCCGCGATCCGTCTCATGACGATCGTCTACCCGAATCTGGCAGTCGGCAACCGCCGGGTCGGCCTCGGGAGGAAGCTCACCGAGCTCAAGCTCGCGCTCCTCGACGTCCCTACAACTCGGTTTACCACCACGAGGATCGGGCATCCCGTGGCACGGGGAACCGAGGAACCGAGGAACGGCTGGAGGCACGTGATGACATTGTCCATTCCCGACCCGCCGGGGTACGACGATCATGATCTGACGCGAAGCGAGATCCTTGATGAGGACAACCTCGGCGCCGACCCCTGGGAGGGTGGGATGGATGCCGCGCAGGGCTGGTCGGCTTCCGATCGGTATGGAACCACGGCGATCGAGCAGGCCACTGACCGCCCGCTGGCGGAGCGGTTGAAAGAGGAGCGTCCCGACGGTTAATCGGTAAGAGACCAACTCCGGAAGGTGGGAGATGACTGCTGAGACAGCCGATATCACACAGCTGATTTTGGACGATCACGAGACGTTTCGGCGGGAGTTCGCCGCCCTTGACGATGCCAGCGAGCCCAAGCAACTACGCGCGATCTGGGAGCCTCTTGCCGCGCTGCTCGACCTGCATGCAGTGGCTGAGGAGGTCATTTTCTACCCGCAGCTGCTACGTCGTGGCGACGACGCCAAGGACGAGACCGTCGACGCGATCGGCGACCACAACGACATCCGCGATGGGGTACACGAGGCAGCCCGGCATCCGACCGGCAGCCCGCAATGGTGGGATGCTGTTCGCAAAACCCGGGTGGCCAATAGTGATCACATGGCTGAGGAGGAAGACGATGCCCTCGCTGATTTCCGGCGTAACGCCCCGCTCAGTCTCCGCGAGGAATTGGGTCGCCGGTTCCGCACATTCAAGGCCGATCATGCCGACGCGCGGGACTTGGACACCAGCGACAAGGACCCGCAAAAGTACGTCAGCGTGATACAGAAACAGATTTCCCTCGGCAAGGGGAACACCTCGCTGGGTATCGGTAGTTTGAAAGGACGTTGACAATGACTGACCACCTGCTACGTGAGTACGCACCGATCCCGGCCATGGGTTGGCAGCAGATCGACGACGAAGCCAAGAGCCGCCTGATGCCGAGGTTGGCCGCTCGCCGGCTGGTCGACTGGTCCGGGCCGCACGGCTGGAAGTATTCCGCCACCAATCTCGGCCGGACCGCCGCGCTGGGTGCTGCACCGCCGGGCGCGAAGTCCGAGACAGTGCTTGCGCGGCAACGGCGAGTCCTGGCGCTGAGTGAGTTTCGGGTGAGCTTCACCGTGGAATGCGCCGGATTGCAGGACGCTGAACGGGGCGCTACCGACGTGGACTACGCCGATCTCGACCGTGCCGCTTTCGATGCCGCGCTGATCGAGAACCGTGCCGTGTTCCACGGGTGGCCGGAAGCGGGGATCACCGGGATCGTGGAGTCCAGCGCTCATCCGTCGGTGATGCTGGGCCAGGACCCCATGGCCTATCCTCACGCGGTTGCCCAGGCCACAGATCTGCTTCGGCAAGCTGGCGTCGAGGGCCCGTACGCCCTGGCCATCGGCCCGGACGGGTACACCTTTGTGATGGAGTCGACCGAGCACGGTTACCCATTACGAGAGCATTTGAACAAGATCCTGGGCGGAGATGTGGTGTGGGCTCCGGGTCTCGATGGCGCGCTAGTGCTGAGCAAGCGCGGCGGTGACTTCATCCTCGACGTAGGGCAGGACCTCTCGATCGGCTATATCCGGCACGATGCCGAGCTGGTGACGCTTTACTTGGAGGAGAGTTTCAGCTTCCGCGTCACCGAGCCCGAGGCGGCCGTGGTCCTCACCGGCGGGTAATTGCCCGGTTACCATGCTCACCGCGTTCGTTCTCGGCGCCTGAGAGCTGACCACGCCGGATTACCGGACGGTGACCAGATCGACGACGAAGACGAGGGTCTCGCCAGGCTTGATCGCGGCACCCGCGCCGCGGTCGCCGTAGGCCAGATGCGGCGGGATGGTGAGCTGGCGGCGACCACCGACTCGCATGCCGACTATTCCATCGTCCCAACCCTTGATCACCCGGCCGGTGCCGAGCCGGAACTCCAGCGGTGCTCCCCGGTCCCAGGACGCATCGAACTGCTTTCCGGTAGCGTGCGAGACCCCGATGTAGTGCGCCCTGATCTGGGAACCGACGATGGCCTCGGTGCCGTCGCCGATCACCTGGTCCTCGATCACCAGCTCGGTCGGCGCCGGCCCTTGGGGCACGACCACGTCGGGGCGGGTCAGCTCGCTCACGTCTGCATCCTCCTTGCCACCCGTCGACGTCGACGGGATCACCATCCTGGCAGTCTTTTGCTCAACCGCAAACCGGGCCGGGTCAGCCGCCGAACAGGGCTGGAATCTTGATCAGCAGCTGGTATAAGCCGTAGAGAAAAGGCCCGGCTACCCATGCCCAGGCCGCTACGGTGAGCCCTGCGCGCCTGTTCGAGGCGGATCCGGTGCTCATGCCGCCGTCGCCGCCTGCGCAGCTGCCGGCTCGTGAAACCGCCGGCTGACCGGGCGGATGAGCTCGTTGCAGATGAACCCGGTGACCAGCAATCCGACCATGATCGAGAAGGACAGGGTGTACCGACCCGGGCCGGTGACTCCGGCCGCGATCCGGGCATCCGCGATCGCGTTGACGATAACTGGGCCGAGCACCCCTGCCGTCGACCATGCGGTGAGCAGCCGGCCGTGGATCGCGCCCACCTGGTAGGTGCCGAACAAATCACGCAAGTAGGCGGGCACGGTGGCGAATCCAGCGCCGTAGAAGGACAGGATCACCATGCAACAGACCAGGAACACCACCTTGTTGGCGTTCGTGGTGAGCGTCACGGCTGTGTAGAGCAACGCGCCGATACCCAGATACAAACGGTAGATGTTCCGGCGGCCGATCAGGTCGGAGGTGGACGACCAGACGAAGCGGCCGAGCATGTTGGCCAGCGACAGGATCGCGACGAAACCCGCCGCGGCGGCGGCGAGCCCGGCTCCGCCGGGGAAGAAGTCCAGATAGATCGGTGCTGCGCGCTCCAGAATGCCGATACCCGCCGTCACATTGAAGCACAACACCACCCACAGCAGCCAGAACTGCGGTGTCTTGATCGCATTGCGGGCCGATACGGCACCCTCGCTGACCAACGAACCGGCCAACTGCGACACAGGTCGCCAACCGGCCGGCTTCCAGTCGTCAGCCGGCACCCGGATGAGCAGCCAGCCTACTGACATGAACACCGCGTAACCGCCGCCGTGGAGGAGGAAGGTCAGCGCGATGCCACCCGGATCCGGGCGCGGGCCGGTTGCTCCGAACGCGGCCAGCATCGCAGTCGACCACGGGGCCGCGATCAGCGCTCCCCCACCGAAGCCCATGATCGCGATACCGGTGGCCAGGCCCGGCCGGTCGGGAAACCACCGGATCAGCGTCGAGACCGGGGAGATGTAGCCGATACCCAGCCCGATCCCACCGATGAAGCCGTAGCCGAGGACGACCAGCCAGTACTGCCCGATCGACACCCCCAGTGCGGAGATGAGAAACCCGCTGCAAAAGCAGCACATCGAGACGAACATGGCCCAGCGCGGACCTATGGTGTCGACCTTGGTACCGAACAGCGCTGCGGACAGGCCCAGCATGACGATGCCGAGCGTGAACGGCAACGCGCTGGCGACACCGGAGATGCCCAGCGAGGCTTCCAGTGGCTTCTTGAACACGCTCCACGCGTAGGCTTGACCGATCGCCAGATGGATTGACAGGGCGGCCGGTGGAACCAGCCAGCGGCTCCAGCCGGGTGGGGCGACGATCCGCGAACGCGCGAGGTATCCAGCAGTCACTGGCGGCGCTCCTCTGTAGGTGGATGTGGTAGACGCTACCGATGCGAGGCGGCTACCCGGCAGGCTGATACTCATGATCCGTGGTGCGCAGGAAGCGGGGGAAACGGATGAAGAGCACACCCGACAGTGCGGGGATGCGACGGGTAGCGCTGGCGAGCTGCGTGGGAACCACCATCGAGTTCTATGACTTCTTCATTTACGGAACGGCCGCGGCACTGGTGTTCCCGACGGTATTCTTTCCGGCGCTGGGCTCGACTGCCGCCACGGTGGCCTCCTTCGCCACCTTCGCGGTGGCGTTCATCGCTCGCCCGGTCGGCGCAATGCTCTTCGGGCACTACGGAGATCGGATCGGTCGCAAGCGAACGCTCATCTCCACACTGTTGTTGATGGGTTTCGCGACCGTGCTGATCGGGCTGCTGCCCGGGGCGGCCACGATCGGGATCATGGCCCCTGCTCTGCTAGTCGTATTGAGATTCGTGCAAGGTCTTGCGGTGGGCGGGGAATGGGCCGGCGCAACATTGCTGATCGCGGAATACGCACCACCGCGCCAGCGCGGGCGATACGCGATGTTCCCGCAGCTGGGCCCAGCGATCGCTATCGCGCTGGCGAGCACGACGTTTCTGGTCACCGGTCTCACTCTCGGTAACGGCGACCAGTCCTTCCTCGATTTCGGGTGGCGGGTTCCATTCCTGATCAGCATCGTGCTGGTCGGCGCCGGCCTGTACGTCCGGTTGAAGATTGAAGAGACGCCGGTGTTCCGGGACACTGCGCGGCAGCCCGCGGCGGCGCGCACCCCGCTGCGGGAGGCGTTCACCCGGGCGCCCCGGGACATCCTGCTGGCAGCCGGCTGTCTCACGATCATGTTCGCCATGTTCTACACCGGCACGACCTATCTCACCAGTTACGGCACCAGCCCCACCGGTGCGGCGCTGAGCCGCAACCTGGTGCTGTCGATCGGGATCGCCGCCGGAGCGGCGATGGCGCTGGGCGTCATCCTGTCGGCGATCTACGCCGACCGGATCGGCCGGCGCACTGTGATCATGTCGGCTTGCGGCGGCGCGGTGGTGTGGTCACTGCTGCTCTTCCCGCTGCTGGACACCCGTTCCCCGGTGGCCTTCGCCGTCGCGGTGATCGTCACCCTGGGGCTGCAAGGTCTCGGCTACGGCGCGGTCGGAGCGTTCCTGCCCGAGACGTTCCCCACCCGGTACCGCTACACCGGGGCCGGCACGAGCTACAACCTGGCCGGGATCCTGGGCGGCGCGCTCCCACCGCTGGTCTCCGCGCCACTGGCAGCGACCTTCGGTAGCTTCGCCATCGGCTTGCTGCTGTGCGGACTCGCCCTGCTCAGCCTGGTGTGCACGGCGGCTATGGCCGAGACCAAGGACCGCGACCTGACCCAAGCGCAACCAAGTGTGCCTGCCCTGCCGTGACCGCAGGGGTCCGCAACCCCTACGAGGTCATGGGGGACGACTACGTAGTGCCTACCATGCAATTCAGTAGTGGTAGACCATTCAGGTCACCTTCGGTGGGGTCAGTGCCCTTGCTATCACCTACTGTTACGATTAGCTTTGTCCGTAGGCCTGAATGGGGGGGCCGTAGGCGATAGGCAAGGGGGGCCTGGTCGTGCTGGACGTAATCACGTCTCGTCTTCGTCGTTCACTGCTCGACGTCAGCCATCGCTGACGGTCTTCGCCCTGGCACGACCTCGACACCGGCCGGCTCGGCCGCCGCATCGTCGTGCTGGGCAGGTACCGCGTCCGAGCGGATCCACCGTGATGGACAAACAACGCTAGCCCGCGTACGGGAGGACAGCGCCGACGATGAGCAGGCTGCAGGATCGTGAGCTGGTCTTGGGGATCACACCTTTCGAGGAGCCCAATGCCCACCTCGCCATGGCGCTCGCCCGAGCCGGCGCGGTGGGGGTCCTCGACCTGGGTCGGGACGCCGGCCGGGCACGGGCCGCGCTGGCGGACATCTGCCGGTGGTGGCCCGGCGGCTTCGGAGTGCGGATGCCGGCGCACTGCCCGTTGGCAACGGCCGACCTGCCGCAGCGGGTGGACTTGGTGGTGCACCCCCCCGGAGCGCAGTGCACACCCGCTCCGTGGCGGCGGACGCTGGTCGAGGTCACCTCGGTCGCGCAGGCCCGGGCAGCAACCCAGGCCGGGGCGTACGGGTTGATCGCCAAGGGTGCAGAGGCCGGCGGCCGGGTCGGCACCGTGACGACGTTCGTGCTGTTGCAGCAGCTGCTGGCCGACCCGCGGATCCGCATCCCGGTCTGGGCCGCCGGCGGGATCGGGCTGCACACGGCTGCCGCGGCAGTGGCCGGCGGCGCAGCCGGCGTGGTGCTGGATGCGCAGCTGGCGCTGGTCGCCGAGGCCGACCTGCCGGCCGAAGTGGCCGCGGCGATCCGCACCATGGACGGCACCGAGACCGCGGTCATCGGTGGGCATCGTCTCTACACGCGTCCGGATTTGCCGGCTCTGGACGCAGGCACGGTCGCTGCCCGGCTCGGTGCCCGGGACCTCAGTGCACTGCCGGTCGGCCAGGACGGCGCGCTGGCCGCGCCACTGGCGAAGCGGTACGTGACCGCAGGCGGCGTCGTGGCGGCGGTCCGCGCTGCCGTCACCGAGCAATTGCGCACCGCCCAGTCGTACTCGGCGCGGCGGGTGCGACCGCTCGTGGTGCAGGGACCGATGACCCGGGTCAGTGACCAGGCCGAGTTCGCTGCGGCCGTGGCGGCCGCAGGTGGTCTGCCGTTCCTGGCCTTGGCGTTGAGCAGCGGCGCGCAGACCCAGGAACTGCTCGAGCACACCGCTGCTCTGGTGGGTGCCCAGCCGTGGGGGGTGGGCATTCTCGGCTTCGTCCCGCCGGACATTCGCGAGGCGCAGCTGGCCGCGGTACACGACGTGTGCCCGCCCTACGCACTGATCGCCGGGGGCCGGCCGGCGCAGGCGGCACCGCTGGAGGCCGCCGGGATCGAGACGTTCCTGCACGTGCCCTCCCCCGGTCTGCTGGACCGGTTCCTGGCCGAAGGGGCCCGGCGGTTCGTCTTCGAGGGCCGGGAGTGCGGCGGGCACGTCGGGCCGCAGGCCAGCTTCCCGCTGTGGGACATCCAGCTGCAGCGCCTGCTGCATTACGACGACATCCAGGGGTGCGCCGGGCAGCTGCGGGTGCTGTTCGCCGGCGGCATTCACGACGAGCGCTCGGCGGCCATGGTCACCGCGCTGGCCGCGCCGCTGGTCGAGCGGGGCGCCCAGATCGGGGTGCTGATGGGCACCGCGTACCTGTTCACCCGGCAAGCCGTCGCGGCCGGGGCCATCGCGCCGGGATTCCAGCGGGCCGCGGTGTCCTGCCAGCGCACTGTGCTGCTGGAGACCGCACCCGGTCACGCCACCCGCTGTGCGGACTCTCCATACGTGCGCACCTTCACCGAGACCCAAGCCCGGTTGGTGGCCGCTGGAGCGCCGCGCGATCAGATGTGGACCGAGCTGGAGCGGCTCAACCTGGGGCGGCTGCGGATCGCCAGCAAGGGGCTGCGCCGCGACGGGGAGCTGCTGGTCTCGGTGGACGAGCAGGTCCAGCACTCCGACGGCATGGTCATGCTCGGCGAGGTCGCCACCCTGCGCTCGGCGACGACGACGATTGAGGCCCTGCACGCGCAGGTCACCGAGGGCGCGGCGAGCTTCCTGGCGGTGCGGGTCGCCGAGCTGGGTGTCGAGCCGACCAACGCCGACGACGAGGTCGCATCGCGGCCGGCCCAACCACTGGACGTGGCGATCGTCGGCATGGCCGGGGTATTCCCGGGTGCCGGGGACCTGGCCGGCTACTGGGCCAACGTGCTGGCCGGGGTGGACGCGGTCACCGAGGTGCCGGTCGAGCGATGGGACCCGGCGGTATACGGCAAGCCCACGCAGTGCGGAGGCTTCCTGCCGGATGTCCCGTTCGACGCGCTGGCCTACGGCATCCCCCCGGCGGCGCTGGCCAGCATCGAGCCGGTCCAGCTGCTGGCTTTGGAAGTGGCCGCCCGGGCACTGCACGATGCCGGGTACGCCCAGCGGGCCTTCGACCGGGAGCACACGTCAGTGATCTTCGGCGCCGAGGCGGGCACCGACCTGGCCAACGCCTACGGGTTCCGTTCGCTTTACCCGGCCTACCACGCAACCCTGCCGCCCGGGCTGGACGAGCAGCTGCCGAGACTGACCGAGGACTCCTTCCCGGGGGTGCTGGCCAACGTGATCGCCGGCCGGATCGCCAACCGGTTGGATCTCGGTGGCGCCAACTACACGGTGGACGCCGCCTGCGCCTCCGCGCTGGCCGCCATCGACCTGGCCTGCAAGGAGCTGCGGGCCGGTACCAGCAACGTGGTGCTCGCCGGCGGTGCCGATCTGCACAACAGCATCCACGACTACCAGATGTTCGCCTCGGCGCACGCGTTGTCGCCGACCGGCCGGTGCCGCCCGTTCGACGCCTCCGCCGACGGCATCGCACTCGGTGAAGGTGTGGCGTGCGTGGTGCTCAAGCGGCTGGCCGACGCCGAACGCGACGGTGACCGGATCTATGCGGTGATCAAAGGGATCGGCTCGGCCAGTGACGGGCGCTCGCTGGGGTTGACCGCGCCACGGCCCGACGGGCAGCGCCGGGCGCTGGAGCGCGCCTACCGGATGGCCGGGATCTCACCGGCCGACGTCGGGCTGGTCGAGGCGCACGGCACCGGCACCGTGGTCGGCGACCGCACCGAGCTGGCGGTGCTGACCGAGCTGTTCACCGCGGCCGGTACCCCGACCGGCAGCTGCACGCTGGGCTCGGTGAAGTCCCAGATCGGACACACCAAGTGCGCGGCCGGGATAGCCGGGTTGATCAAGGCGGCCCGGGCGGTGCACACCGGGGTACGGCCACCGACCGGCCAGCTGCGGGATCCGAACCCGTACTGGGACCGCGCCAGCAGCCCGTTCTCCTTCAACACCACGGCGCAGCCGTGGGCGTCTCCGGCGCGTCGAGTGGCCGGGGTGAGCGCGTTCGGGTTCGGCGGCACGAACTTCCATGCCGTGCTCACCTCCTACGACGGGGCACCCGAGCCACGGCACGGGCTCGACGCGTGGCCGGTCGAGCTGTTCCTGTTCACCGGGGTGGACCGGGCCGGCGCGGTCGCGGAGATAGCCCGGCTGGCCGAGCTGCTCACCGCTAATGACGTGGCTGGCCGGCCCTGGCGGCTCAGAGACCTTGCGAAGACCGTGGCGGGCTCGCACCGTGGTCGGGTGTGGGTCGCGGTGGTCGCCGCTGACCTGGATGACCTCGCGAGCAAGTTGGCACGAATCCGGGCCGCAGCGGCGGCGGATGATGTTTTCATCGCGCCGGACGAACAGCCGGACGGCCAACTCGCGGTCCTGTTTCCCGGCCAGGGCAGCCAGCGCCCCGGCATGCTGGCCGACCTGTTCCTGGCGTTTCCGCGGTTACGCCGATTCCTGCAGCTCGGTGATCGGTGGGTCGCAGCGATGTACCCGCCGGCCGCGTTCGGCCCGGAGCAGTCAGCGTTGCAGCGGGCCGCGCTGACTGACACCCGGGTTGCCCAGCCGGCCCTCGGCGTCGCCGGGCTGGCCATGTATGAGCTGCTCACCTCGCTGGGGGTGCAACCGGACCAGCTCGGTGGACACAGCTACGGCGAGCTGGTGGCACTGGCCGCAGCCGGTGCTGTCGACCCCGCTGAGTTGCTGGAGCTCAGCGAGGCTCGGGGCCGGGCCATCCTTGCTGCCGCTGGAGCTGATCCGGGCACCATGGCCGCGGTCACCGCACCGGTGGAGCAGGTCCGGGCCGCGCTCGGGGATCAACCGGTAGTGATCGCCAACCACAACGGCCCCGCCCAGACGGTGATCTCCGGACCCACCTCGGCGGTGCAGACCGTGCTGGACCAGCTCGCCGGTCGCGGGCTGACCGGCTCCCGGCTTCCGGTGGCGTGCGCCTTCCACAGCCCGGTGGTGGCCGGCGCCACCTCGATCCTCGCCGCCGAGCTGGATCGCTGCACGGTCAGCGCACCGCGGGTGCCGGTGTGGAGCAACACCACCGCTGCGCCCTACCCGACCGGGCCCGCAGCCATCCGGGAGACGGTGGCCAACCACGTCGCCGAGCCGGTCCGGTTCGTCGAGCAGGTCGAGGCGATGTACTCGGCCGGGGTGCGGGTATTCGTCGAAGCGGGGCCAGGCCGGGTGCTCACCCAACTGGTCACCACCATCCTGGGGGACCGACCGCACGTTGCGGTGGCCACCGACGCACCGGGCGAGCCCGGGCTGCGGCGGCTGTTGCTGGCGCTCGCGGAGCTGGCTGCCGCCGGGGTACCGGTCGATCCGGCCGCGCTGTTCCATGGCCGGGACGCGAGCCCGGTGTCAGCAGCGGCGGTACCCCGGCGCCCGGCTTGGGTGGTCAACGGCCACGCGGTCAAGACCGCCGACGGGCAGTACCTGCCGGGGGGGCTGCGCCCGGCGCAACAGATACCGGCGCACCAGATACCGGCGCAACAGACGACGGCACCCGTGCGGTCGGACGCGGCGGTGCTGGAGTTCCTGCGCAACACCCGTGAGCTGGTCGCCGCGCAGCGTGAGGTCATGCTCGGCTACCTCGGTAACCCCACCCTTGCGCCCACCGCGTTGCCACCCGCATCGCCCGCGCAGATCGTGGTCGCCGATCAGATAGCCGGATCCGATCCGGCCGAAGTCGTCGAGCCGGCTGACCTCACGCCCGATGCGGTGCTGGCCACCGTGCGGTCCCTGGTGAGCGAACGCACCGGCTACCCGATCGACATGCTCGAGGCCGACCTCGACCTGGAGGCGGACCTGAGCATCGACTCGATCAAGCGGACCGAGATGATCGGTGTGCTCACCGACCGGCTCGGTCTGGCCGGTGCCGGCGCGGCACTGGACGAGTCGGTGATGGAGCAGCTGTCCCGGCTGCGCACGCTGCGCGGCATCGTCGACTGGATCACCAGCCGGACCAGCCCACCGGCGCCGGCCGCACCACCTCAGCGCGCGCGCCGCTACCTCGTCGACGTCGCAGCGCTGCCCCCGCTGACCGGGCTGCCCGACGTGTCGCTTGCCGGGCGCCGGGTCGCCATCGTCGGGGACGGGGTGGGCATCGCGCTGGAGCTGTCCGTGCTGCTGGAGCGCCGTGGCGCCGAGGTACGGCTGCTGAGTCCGGAACAGGCGACGGGGACGGAGGTCTGTAAGGAAACCGATTCCCTGGTCTATCTCGCCGCGCTGGACCGGGGCCGAGCACCGGTGCTGCCGGATGGGTTCACCGCGCTGCGCGACGCCATCGTCGGCGGGATCGGCCAACTGCTCGTGGTCACCGGCTCGGGCGGCAGGTTCGGCCGCCAGCATGCGGCCAACGGAGTGGCCGGGGTCGGGTTGCCCGGCCTGGTCCGCACGATCGCCCGCGAGTACCCGGATCGCGTCGTCCGGGTCGTCGACGTGGATCCCAAGGACGAGCCGGTGCACATCGCCGGCAACCTGCTCGCCGAGCTGCTCAGCACCGGCTCGCCCACCGCGGTGGGCTACCCGGCCGGGGAACGGGTGACGCTGCGGCTCATTGCGGCGCCGCTGATCTCCGGCCGATCCACCGGGCTCGAGCTGGGGGCGGACTCGGTGGTGCTGCTCACCGGCGGCGCCCGCGGCATCACCGCCCAGGTCGCGATCGGCCTGGCCAGGGCCGGTTGCGGTCATCTGGAGCTGGTCGGGCGTACCCCGCTGCCGGTCGGTGACGAGGATCCGGTGACCGCTGCGGCGACCGACCGGGTCGCGCTGCGCCGGGTGCTGGCCCAGGCCGGGGACCGCCCACCGGCTGAGATCGAGGTGGCGACCAGCCGGATCCTGGCCCAGCGCGAGATCCGGGCCACATTGGCCGAGCTGGCCGGGGTGGCTGTCTCGGTGCACTACTCCGCGGTGGACGTGCGGGATCCGGTGGCGGTCAACGCGCTGGTGCACAGCGTGTACCACCGGCGTGGACGGTTGGACGGGATCGTGCACGGCGCCGGGGTACTTGCTGACCGGCTGCTGGCCGGTAAGGCCCCCGAGGCGTTCGCCCGGGTGTGGGCGACCAAGGTCGACGGGGCACAGGCGCTCGCCGCAGCGGCCCGCGACGACCTCGGCTTTCTGGTGCTGTTCGGCAGCGTGTCGGGAGTGTTCGGCAACCGGGGACAGGTCGACTACGCCGCCGCCAACGACGCGCTGGACACACTGGCCCGGATCTGGGCCGGCCGAACCCGCAGCCGGGTGCTCGCCCTCGACTGGGGGCCGTGGGCGACACCCGACTGTGGGCCCGGCGCAACCGGGATGGTCTCCGCCGAGCTGAGGCAGCAGTACGAGCGGCGTGGTATCGGGTTGATCGAGGCCGCCGACGGCGTCGCCTGCCTGCTCGCCGAGCTGGCCGGCGGCACCGAGCCGCAGGTGGTGTACATGTGCGCCGAGCCGGCGAGGTTCGAGGCCGCAACGTCAGAGGTCGGACGACATGGCTGAACCGGTCGAGGTGGCCATCGTCGGGATGGCCGCGGTGTTCCCCGGTGCCGCTGACCTGGCCACCTACTGGTCCAACATCCTGGCCGGCGTGGATGCGATCACCGACGCGCCGGCGTCCCGCTGGGATCCTTCGTACTACGACCCCGATGCCGCCGTCACCCGGCGCAGTGACCGGCTGTACTGCCGCCGCGGCGGGTTCGTGACAGATGTCGGGTTCGACCCGGTACGGTTCGGCATCATGCCGCTGGCCGCGGCCGGCGGGGAACCTGATCAGCTGATCGCGCTGCACGTCGCCGCCGAGGCACTCGCCGACGCCGGTGGCGAGGACCTGCTGGGCGACCGGTCCCGGGCGGGAGTGATCGTCGGTCGTGGTGGCTACTTGACGCCTGGTCTGGCCCGGCTGGACCAGCGGATACGCACGGCGAACCAGCTCGTCCAAACCCTGCGTGAGTTACTCCCCGACCTGGACGATGCCCGGCTGGACGAGGTCCGGATCGCCTTCCAGGCACGCCTCGGTCCGGACCGGCCAGAGGCCGCGATAGACCTGGTGCCGAACCTGGTGGCCTCCCGGGTGGCCAACCGGCTGGACTTCGCAGGTCCCGCCTACACCATCGACGCGGCCTGCGCCTCGTCGTTGGTCGCCGTCGACCACGCTGTGTGGGAGCTCGCTGCCGGTCGATGCGACGTGGTACTCGCCGGTGGGGTGCACCACTGCCACGACGTCACGCTGTGGAGCGTGTTCAGCCAGCTCGGTGCGCTGAGTCCCAGCCAGCGGATCCGGCCGTTCCACCGCGGCGCCGACGGCATCCTCATCGGCGAGGGCACCGGAATGGTCGTGCTCAAGCGTCTCGCCGACGCCGGCGACGACCGGGTGTATGCGGTGATCCGTGGTAGCGCGGTAGCCAGCGACGGTCGGGCCAGCAGCCTGATGAGCCCGCAGTCCGACGGGCAGGTACGGGCCATCGAGCGGGCCTGGCAGGCCGCCGGTCTGGATCCCACCGAACCGGGTGCGCTCGGCTTGCTCGAGGCGCACGGGACCGCGACCCCGGCCGGCGACGAGACCGAGCTGGTCTCGCTGACCCGGGTATTCGGGCCGGCGAGCGGCACCGGTACCGACATCGGCCTCGGCTCGGTGAAGTCGATGATCGGTCACACGATGCCGGCCGCCGGTGTCGCCGGGCTGATCAAGGCCGCGCTGGCCGTGCACCACGGAGTGCTGCCGCCCACCCTGCACTGCGAGGACCCGCACCCGGGTTTGGCCGGCTCCCGCTTCGCGCCGGTCACCGAGGCCCAACCGTGGACCACGATCGGAGGCGCGTCGCGCCGGGCCGCAGTCGACGCATTCGGCTTCGGCGGCATCAACGCGCACGCCATCGTGGAGCAGGCGCCGGACACCCGGCGCTCCCGGCGAGCCCAGCCCCCGGGTGTCGAGCGGGTGCTGTTACTGGCCGGGGTCGGCGTGGACGAGCTGAACCGGCAGCTCCAGGTGCCCGATGCCGTCTTGCTCGACCGGGACGGCGTGAGCGCCCCACCAGCCGGTGGGCCCTGCCGGCTGGCGATCGTCGCACCCACCGTGCGCCGGCTGGCGCTGGCCCGACGGATCGTGGCGCAGGGCACGCCGTGGCGGGGTCGCGATGACGTCTGGTTCACCGCCGACCCGCTGCACCCCGAGCCCGCACCGGGCCGGCTGGTGTTCCTCTTCCCGGGACTGGAGCAGGGATTCGAGCCCCGGACCGATGACGTCGCCGACCACTTCAACCTGGACCGGCCGGACTTCGGCGACACCGCTGTGCTCGGTCGTCACGGTCTCGGCGTGTTCGCCGTAGGGCGGCTGCTCGACGCGGCGTTGCGCGAGCTCGGCGTCATACCCGATCTGGTCGCCGGGCACAGCGTCGGTGAGTGGAACGCGATGACCTCCGCCGGCATCTACCCGCGCAGAGCGGTCGAGGAGCTCATCGTCTCCTTCGATCCCGCCGCGCTGCACGTCCCCGGGCTGCTGTTCGCCGCTCTGGGCTGCGGAGCCGAACAGGCCACCCGGCTCATCGACGGGCTGGACGGGGTCGTGGTCTCGCACGACAACTGCCCGCACCAGTCGATCGTCTGTGGTACGGAAGCCGCCGTGGCCGCCGTCCTGGACCGGCTGCAGGCGCGCGGGACCACCGGGCAGGTGTTGCCGTTCCGGTCCGGTTTCCACTCGCCGATGCTTGCGCCGTGCCTGAGCCGGATCCTGGACACCTTCGCCTGCCTACCGGTGCGGCCGCCGATCCGCCCGATCTGGTCGGCCACCACCGTCGACCGTTACCCCGACGATCCCGACCAGATCCGTGACCTCGCCGCTCGCCACCTGCTCGAGCCGGTGCGCTTCGGCCCGCTGGTCCGGCGACTGTACGAGGCTGGGGCGCGGGCTTTCGTCCAAGTCGGCACCGGGAGCTTGCCTGGATTCGTGGCCGACTCGTTGGCTGGTCTGCCACATCTCGCGGTGACCGCCAACACGCCCCGGCGCTCCGGCCTCGACCAGCTCCGCCGGGTCGCTGCCGCATTGTGGGTGGAGGGCTGGACGCCCCGGTTCGATCGGCTGCCCGGTGTGTCGCGGATCGGGGCGTCGCAGATCCGGGCATCGGGGCACGCCCAATCCGGTGGGCCGGTGGTCGCCCTCGATCTGGGGGCGCCGCTGATCCGGCTCGGCGACATCATTGCGCCGCTCACCCCGGCCCGGGGTGGTTCCGCGCTGCCGGCGGAGCTGGCTGCCACGGGCCACCGGGTGCTGGCCGAGTTCGACGCGGCACTGCGGGACGCCACCACCGCCGCCACAGATGTCGTGGGCTCGTGGACACGGGACGTCCCCCGGCAAGCCAGCACGACCCGAACCCTCTCCCTGGCCACCATGCCGTACCTCACCGATCACTGCTTCTATCAGCAGCCGGACGGCTGGCCCGAGCCGGCCGACCAGTACCCGGTGGTGCCGTTGACCACGATGCTCGAACTGATGGCAGACGCCGCGCGGGCGCTGAGCCCGGGCCGCACGGTTGTCGGTGTCCGTGACGTCCGGGCGCAGCGCTGGCTCGCCGTCGCCCCCCCGACCACCATCACGATCAGCGCAACGCTGCACCCGGATGGCAGCGTGACCGTGGTACTCGACGGCTACGCGCGCGGCACAGTGCTGCTCGCCGACGGCTACCCGGCGGCACCACCGCCGGCCGCTTCGCCGCTCACCGGGAGCCGCCCCTGCGACGTCACCGCGCCGGGCCTGTACACCGAACGGTGGATGTTTCACGGCCCGGCTTTCCAGGGTGTCGCCGAGCTCGGCCCTATCGCCGACGACGGGATCGTCGGCGAGCTGATCGCCCCGTCCACGCCCGGCGCGCTGCTGGATAACGCCGGTCAGCTGCTCGGCTTCTGGATCATGCAGCGGACCGAGCGGGATCGGCTGGCGTTCCCGGCCGCGATCAACCAGGTGCACTACTACAGCTCGCCTCCGGTGCCCGGCGAGCGGGTGCGATGTGTGGTCCGAATCAGCTCCTTCTGCGCCACCGAGGTCGTCGCCGATCTCGAGCTGTGCCGAGCGGATGGCCGGCTGTGGGCCCGCATCGACCGGTGGCGGGATCGCCGGTTCGACACCGACGAGGTGACCTGGCCGGTCTTGCTGTTCCCGGGGCATAACCGGATCGCGCAGCGTCAACCCGGCGGCTGGTACCTGGTCCGGGATCGGTGGCCGGATCCGGCCACCCGGGAGCTGATCATGCGTCGCTATCTCGGTGCCGCCGAACGCGCGGACTACCAGCGGCGCACCCCCCGGGCGGCGCGGCAGTGGCTGCTGGGCCGGATCGCGGTCAAGGACGCGGTCCGGCAGTGGCTCTGGGACGCCGGTGCCGGACCGGTGTTCCCGATCGAGATCACGGTCAGCAACGACGCGTCGGGACGGCCGTTGGTGGCGGGCCCCTTCGCCGAGACGCCGGAGGTGTCCCTGGCACACACCGGATCGCTGGCCGTGGCACTGATCGGCCATCCCGGGCATCCGCCCGGCGTGGGCATCGACATCGAGCAGATCACCGACCGGGATGACCGCACCGTGGAGGCGATCCTCACTGAAGCCGAACGCCGCCTGCTCGACGCCATGTGCTCATCGGTGCGGGAGCGGCCAAGCTGGGTGACCCGGTTCTGGGCCGCCAAGGAAGCCGTCGCCAAGGCGGCGGGCACCGGGCTGGGGGGGCGTCCGGACCGCTTCGCCGTCACGCGGATCAACGGGGACCGGATGCTGGTCACGACCGGTGACAAGGTGTCCCATCGTTGGGTGCAGACCGCAGCAGGCGGCGAACCCGAGCCGTACGTGGTGGCCTGGACTCCGCCTGAGGCGGCTCGGCCCGCGAGCAGAGACAGCGCACACCTGAGAGACAGCGCACAGCTGAGGGGGCAATCTGATGACACCTGACCGTATCCTGGTCGAGGTTCGCATGATGTTGATTAAAATCATCGGTGTGGAATACGCGCTGAATCTTGACATCGACATGGACACATCATTCGATGCGGATCTCGAATTGGAAAGCATTGAGTTCGTGAAGCTGGCCACAATGCTCACCGAGCGGTACGGTGATCGTGTCGACTTCGTAGCATTCCTCGCAGCCAAGGAACTCGACGAGATCATCGAGATGACGGTTGGCGAGCTGGTCACCTACATTATGAACTGTTTGTCCCTCGCCGGTGCGATCGATGGCTGAGATCATCGCGCGCGGCATCCGGTTTCATGTCCAACGGTTGGCGCCACGTCATCGGGCAAGCCAACCAGAGCATCCGGTTGTGTTCATCCACGGGCTGTGCCTGGACAACCTGTCAAGCTTCTATCACACGCTCGCCAACCCGGTAGCCTATGCCGGCGCCACGGTGATCCTTTATGACCTGCGTGGCCATGGCCTGTCTGAGCGCCCGCGCACCGGCTACCGGGTCAACGACTCGGTAGCCGACCTCGTCGCCGTCCTCGACAGCCTCGACGTCGACGGTCCGGTGCATGTGGTCGGCCACAGCTACGGGGGTGCGATCGCGCTCCGCTTCGCAGTGGGATATCCCGACCGGGTGGCCAGCATGCTGCTAATCGATGCCCACGTTCCCATCCCGGGGTGGGGCGAGCGGATGGCCGCCACGATCAGGGAGGTTGGGAGGGATCTCAGCGACGGTGACTTGGGACAGCGGATTGCCCCGAGACTTGCCGAGACCGGAAAACACCTGATCAAGCACACGACCCTCACGACCGATCTGCTGGACACCGAACCCCTGTCGGAGCAAGAGCTGCGGATGATTACCAGCCCGGTACGCGCCGTGTACGGGGGCCAG
This sequence comes from Pseudonocardiaceae bacterium, assembly GCA_050700055.1. GTDB lineage: Bacteria > Actinomycetota > Actinomycetes > Mycobacteriales > Pseudonocardiaceae. The sequence goes on along the minus strand of JBOHGE010000053.1, from coordinate 10,789 downwards.
TCCGACGTTCTCTCCCACGCGTACCTACTGGACGATCAGCTGGCCCGATACACACTCACTGTTCTGCCGGGTCTCGACCATTTCGTGCTGTGGAATGCGACGCAGGTGTTGCGCGCCATCGTCCTGGACTGGTTCGCTGCCCCGACGGCAGTGGGTCTCCGGTGAGCCGGTTCCTGTTCGTGGTACCGCCACTGGCCGGGCACACCCTCCCCACGGCGGCACTGGGCCAAGAGCTGACCGACCGCGGTCACCTAGTCGCCTGGGCCGGGTACCCCGAGCATGTCGGCCCGCTACTGCCGAGTGGTGCGACGCTGCTTCCGATCGATACCGGTTGCGGCGGCGACACACTGGCCACGCTGCGCCCCCGCCCGCACAGCTTGCGGGGGGCCGCGGCGTTCCGATTCCTCTGGGAGGAGTATCTGATCCCCTTGGCCCATTCGATGCTGCCTGGGACGGTGGCCGCAGCGGGCGAGTTTCAGCCCGATGTCATGGTCGTGGACCAGCAGGCGCTGGCCGGCGCATTGGTGGCCCGCCAGCGCGGGCTGCCGTGGGCGACCTCGGCTACCACCTCGGCGGAGCTGACCGACCCGTTAACTACTGCGCCCAAACTCGCAACGTGGATACGGCAGCTCCTGGCCGACTTCCAGCACGGCTATGCCGTGTCGGACCCTGTGGACCTGCGGTTCTCCGACCATCTTGTGCTGGCGTTCACGGCGGCGACCCTGGTCGGACCGGTCCGCGACTTCCCCGGCCATTACGTGTTCGTAGGCCCCACCTTGGGGACGCGGACCAGCGGACCTGAGTTCCCGTGGGCTTGGCTACGCCCCGACCGTCAGCACGTCCTGGTCTCGCTGGGGACGGTCAACCAGAAGGTCGGCCAGAAATTCTTCGCTGCCGCGATGGCGGCGGCGACGCCGCTGGCAGACCGGTTGCAGATGATCATCGTCGCTCCGTCCCAGCTGGTCGATCCGCCGCCGGATCACATACTGGTCCGCGAGTTCGTCCCCCAGCTCGACTTGCTCCCGCACCTGGATGCGGTGGTCAGCCATGCCGGGCACAACACGGTGTGCGAGTCCCTCGCGCACGGCGTGCCACTCGTGGTGGCCCCGATCCGCGACGACCAACCGGTGATCGCGGGCCAGGTCGTCGGCGCCGGAGCCGGTATCCGGGTGCACTTCGGCCGGGTCGGTGCCCCCGAGCTGCGCGACGCCATCACGGCCGTACTGGACGACCCGTCCTACCGGGCCGCGGCGCGGCGCGTGCAGGCATCCTTCGCTGCCGCCGGCGGTACCACCGCCGCAGCCGACCAAGTGGAGAAACTGACGTGACCGATCCGTGCGACGCCACCCGGCTGTATCACCAGGCGGAGCTGCCCGCCGGCGTGGTCGTCCGGTGAGCAGGTTCCTGTTCGTGGTGCCGCCGCTGGTCGGCCATACCCTGCCCACCGTCGCCCTCGGCGGGGAGCTGGCCGGTCGCGGTCACCAGATCGCCTGGGCCGGGCACGCCGGGACCGTCGGTCCGCTGCTGGCGCCTGGGGCGAGGCTGATCCCGGTCGAGACAAACGTCGGCGGTCAGACGATGGCGCAGGTCCAGCAGCGCTACCAGAGCCTGCGGCGAGTGGCGGCGTTCCGGTCCTTGTGGACGGATTTCCTGATCCCGCTGGCGACCTCGATGGTGCCCGGGGTCACGGCCGCCGTGGCCGAGTTCCGCCCGGACGTCCTCGTCGTCGACCAGCAAGCGCTGGCCGGTGCGCTGGTGGCTCGCCAGCGCGGGCTGCCCTGGGCCACCTCGGCCACCATGTCATCGGAGCTGACTGACCAGTACGCCACCATGCCCAGACTCGGCGCGTGGGTGCACCAGCTGCTAGCCGATTTCCAGCGTGGTTTCGCGGTGACCGACCCGGTCGACCTGAGGTTCTCCGACCATCTGGTATTGGCGTTCACGACCGAAGCGCTGGTCGGATCCCTCAGCACCTTCCCCGGCCACTACGCCTTCGTGGGGCCCTCGATCGGCGCACGCACCGGCACCTCGACTTTCCCCTGGGACTGGCTGGATCCTGCCCGCCGGCATGTGCTGGTCTCACTCGGCACCGTCAACGGTGCGGCCGGCGGGCGGTTCTTCGCCACCGTGGTGGAAGCGGTAGCACCGCTGGCCCAACGCCTGCAGGCCATCCTGGTCGCACCCCCCGACCTGGTCTGTGCCCGGCCCGACCATGTGCTGGCCCGTGATTTCGTTCCCCAGCTCGACCTGCTCCCCCGCTTGGACGCGGTGGTGTGCCACGCCGGTGACAACACCGTGTTGGAGACACTCGCCCACGGCGTGCCCCTGGTGGTAGCCCCGATCCGCGACTCCCAGCCGATCATTGCGGGGCAGGTCGTCGACGCCGGTGCGGCCATCCGGGTGCACTTCGGCCGGGTCGGTGCCGCAGAGCTGCGTGACGCCATCACGACCGTATTGGACGACCCGTCCTATCGGGCCGCGGCGCGGCGCGTGCAGACCTCCTTCGCCGCCGCCGGCGGTGCCACCGCCGCAGCCGATCACCTGGAGAAACTGACGTGACGTCACCTCATCGGGACGCGGCGGCACTCGGCGGCCGCGACGAGTTCCTCGAGAGAACGGGACAACCACCCGGCCAGCTCCGCGGGATCCTCGACCGAATCGGCGAACGACAGGATCCCGAACAGCAGGCGGCCCGCGTAGTCCCAGAGCGCGAAGTTCACCCCGATCCCGCTGTTGGGCGGCCCGGCCAGGTACATCTCCTCCACAACGGTGGAGCCGAGCCGCCAGGGGACCGAGGGTCCCCGAAGGTTGGAGACCACGACATTGACGTCGAGCCTGGTCGATCGCTTGCCGGGGCGGCGCCTCGCCGCCTCACCGCGCCGGACCATGGTGTCCACGAACATCGGCGGAAGACACTCCAGCCAGTCCACCAGCAGCTCCCGGCCCGCGAGATCAAGGCACGCCTTCGCCTCCGCAGTGACCGTGCTGATCCGCTGCAGGCGCTCCCAGCTATCGGCGACGTCAGTGGCCAGCGATGTGGTCAGGCGGGTGAAACGGTTACCCGCGGCCCGCGGGGCGGCACCCGGTTGCTCGTCCATGCCAACGGGAACACTCGCCACCAGCGGCCGGTCGGGCAGCGCCCCGCGCACCTGCAGGTAACCACGGAGGGCGCCGCCGACCAGAGCCAGTGCGACGTCGTTGACCGTCACACCCGCAACGTCCTTCACCACCAACACGTCGTGCAGCGGCAGGGATGCCTGGGCGAAGCGGCGCTCGCAGGTGAATCCTCGGTTGATGGCCGACAGGGGCACGTCGACACCGGCCTTCGGCGCTTGCACCGCCGCTGCCGCCCGCCGCTGGCGTACTGCCACGGTCGCACGTCTGGTGCGACCGATCAGCTCCGGCAGCCGGGCCCACGCCCGGGCGTCATGACCCAACGCCCCGGCAACCAGCTGCACAGGTCCGGGCACCCGGCCTGGCTGCCACGCCGGCGACGAGGCTGCTGGCTCATCCCCCGAGAAGATCCGCGTCAAGGTGGTGCGGGTGGCGAAGCCGTCCATCAGAGCGTGATGGATCTCCAGCAGCACTGCTTGCCGCCCGTCGGCGAGGCCGTCGATCAGGGTGATCCGCCACAGCGGCCGACCCCGATCCAGACACCGGGAGGCGAGCTGTGCGCAGGCGGCGCCGAGCTCATCGGACCCACCCGGTTCAGGAAGGACCATCTGGCGGAGGTGATCTCCGAGGTCGAAGCGGGCATCCTCGACGAACACCGGAGGGGCCAAGCCGAGGGGGATGGGAACGACTCGCCACCGGAATGCTGGGAGCTGGTCGAGCCGGGCAGCGAGATGCCGACGCAGCTCGGCACCGGTGAGGGGGCCGCCGGGGCCGGCCCGGAGAAGTCCCAGGGCGATGTTCTGCATTGGCTGCTGGATTGTCTCCAGGCTGAGGAATCCCGCGTCCAGACCGTTGAGGCGGCGCACGGCTGGATCAGACGGCGGCCGAAAGCGCAAAGCACTGCTCCTTCCTCGCCGTGCTCGGCGATCAAGAGACGCTACCGGGAGTGCTGATGGTGGGAGCAACAGGGTTTCGTCGAGTCGGGGCGGGAGCACAGACCCACTCTCCCGTCACGTCGCTGGCGCGTTGGCCGGTGCTGTCGATCGCCGCCGGGGTCGGGCTGGTGTTGTTGCTGACCAGCGGGCGCGTCGGCTACGTCGCTGATGAGCTGTACTTCTTGGTCGCCGGTCGCCACCTGGATTGGGGATACGCCGATCAGGGGCCGCTGGTGCCGCTGCTGGTCCGCGCGATGGACGTCGTCTGGCCTGGTTCGCTCGTCGGGGAGCGGCTGCCGGCGACGGTGCTGCCCGCGGTAGGCGTGCTGGTGGCCGCGCTGATCGCTCGAGAGCTCGGCGGGCAGCGCTGGGCGCAGGTGTTGACCGCGGGGACGTATGCGATGGCGACGGTCGTCGATCAAGCAGCCGGTGGCCATCTGCTCAGCACCGGCACGATCGATGCATTCTTGTGGACGGTGGCGACGTGGCTGCTGGTGCGGTGGGTACGGCTGCGCGACGATCGATTGCTGTTGTGGCTCGGTGCCGTCACGGCGATCGCGTTGCAGAACAAGTGGCTGATGGTCGCTTTGTGGGCTGTCGTAGCTGTCAGCGTGCTCGCCGTGGGTCCGCGGGAGCTGGTGCGCCGCCCGCTGCTGTGGCTCGGGGCGGTGCTCGTGGCACTCGCGACGTTGCCCAACCTGCTCTGGCAAGCCCACCATGGGTGGCCGCTACTCGCGATGACCCGAGTCATCGCCAAAGAGGATCTCTTCGGTGGTCGGCTGGCGTTCCTGCTACTGATACTGACCACGGCCGGGCTGGGGGTGGGGACAGTGCTTTTCTGCTACGGCCTGTGGCGGCTGCTGCGCTCCCCCGAGCTGCGCTCCTACCGTTTCCTCGGGTGGACTTTCGTCGGACTGGTCGTGTTGTTCTTCGTCACCGGCGGTCGCTTCTACTATGTGGCGGGGCTGGTGGCGCCGCTGTTGGCCGCGGGCGCGGTGGAGTTACAACGGCGTGAGCCGGCCCGCTGGTGGCGATGGGTGATCACCCGGCCGGTCTACGTCCTCTCGGCGGTCATCGCCCTGATCAGCCTGCCGGTATTGCCCACCGCATGGCCGACTCCGGCCCGCGCGGTGTCACTGGCGACCCTTGGCTGGCCGGAGCTGGCGGATTCGGTAACCGGTGCCTACCGCGCGCTGCCACCCACCACGCAGCGCAGCACAGCGGTAGTCGCCCATTCGTACTGGGACGCCAGCGCTCTCGACCGGTACGGCCCAGCTCGCGGGTTGCCGCACCCGTTCAGCCCGCATCGCGGCTACTGGTATTTCGGCACGCCGGCAGATGACGCCGACACCGTGCTGTTCATCGGCGCCGATCCCACCTACCTGCACCGGTATTTCACCGAGGTCCGGCAGGTAGCGGCAGTGACCACCGGCCCTGTGATGACCTTCACCTCGCTGCCCACACCGGTCTGGCTCTGCACCGGCCGGCGGGCGCCGTGGTCACAGCTGTGGCCCCAGCTCCGTCACCTGTGAGCACCCGTTACCGGTCAGGCGTCGCCGTCCACGTCGTAGACCTCGGTCGCCGGACTCGCCAGCAACCGGTCCGCCAACTCCTGCTTCAGGACGGTCAGCCGGCTCTCCTGCTCCCCGGTGCGGTCCGCCAGGCGAGCCAGCGCGAGGAACTCCTCCCGCACGTACCCTTCGCGCAGGGCAACCGTCACGCTGCGCGCTCGATAACCGAGCCGGAAGACGAAGCGCTCACGGGTCGGACCCAGGTCTGGACGCGCGAGGACGTCATCGACGACATACCGATCCCCGGTCACCGCTCGGGTGACCATCTCGAATCCGTCGCGGGCACCTGGGCCGGCGAAGGCCGTCTGCACCACGATCTCGCGTCGCTCCACCAGACCATCCGGTGCCAGCAGTGGCAGCGCCCGTTCCAGCACCTTGAAGGCATGCGCCACACCGCCAGGAGAGTCCGGGCCGTGGTAGCGCATCAAGTCCTCGAACGTGTAGGCCAGCGGCCTGCCGCGTTCCGCAACCTCGATGATGCTGGTCATCTCCACCTCCTGCACAGCCCTCACCATCCCACGCCGGCCCCGGGTTGAGACCACAGCCTGGTGGGTACTCCTGCCGGACAGGTGGACGAGGAGGGCTGGATCATGCCGGGACGCGAGGAATTGCCCAGCACGCTGCAACGCTCTGGCGGCAAGGCGAAACGGACCTGGATCAAGGCGCACGACTCTGCGGTGGACAGCTACGGCGAGGGTGAGCGAGCACACCGCACTGCGTTCGCCGCAGTGAAGCACACCCATGAGAAGGTCGGCGACCACTGGGAGCCCAAAAAACACGCCGGCCCCTCAGACGAGCAGGCCGCTCATGGTGCCGCTGACCCCGACCAGCCCACCGCCGGGGGCGTCGATGCCAACGCCAGCAAAAAACACCTTGCGCAGCTGGCGCGGCGGCTGAACATTCGCGGGCGTTCGCGGATGACGAAGAACGAGCTGGTGGATGCCATCCGCAAGGCCAATGACCGCGAGACCGCCCGGGCCCGCGGCGAATGACAGGAGTGATCTCGTGCGAGTCGCTGTGACCGGAGCGACCGGTAACCTCGGCACGTCGGTTCTCGCCGCGCTGCGCGACGAGCCCGCGGTCGACAAGATCGTCGGCATCGCGCGTCGCCGACCGTCGCAAGTGGTGGGCAAGGTCCAGTGGGTGAGCGCTGACGTGGCCACTGACGACCTGGCTGCCGCGTTCGCCGGTGCCGATGTCGTGATACATCTTGCGTGGTTGATCCAGCCCTCCCGCGATCCGCAGAAGACATGGTCGGCCAATGTGCTCGGCTCCTCCCGGGTGTTCCAGGCTGCTGCCGATGCCGGCGTGCCCGCGATCGTGTACTCGTCCTCGGTCGGGGCGTACTCAGCGGGACCGAAAAACCAACCAGTGGATGAGTCCTGGCCGACCGACGGCGTTGCGACCAGCACGTATTCTCGGGAGAAGGCATATGTCGAACGTATTCTCGATGCCTTCGAGTTACGCAATCCGGACATTCGAGTGGTCCGCCTGCGGCCGGGTTTCGTGCTGAAGCGATCGGCGGCGAGCGGGATCCGGCGGTTGTTCCTGGGTCCGTTCCTGCCGGCTCCCCTGCTCCGTCCCCACTTCATCCCACTGGTGCCGCGGTTGCCACAGTTGCGGTTCCAGGCTGTGCACAGCCTCGACGTCGGCCACGCGTTCCGGCTGGCGGCGCTGCGAGCTGACGCACAAGGTGCCTTCAACATAGCGGCGCAGCCGCCGATCGGGCCTGACGAGCTGGCCGCATTGTTCGGCGCCCGGACGGTCCCGGTGCCGGCTGGGCTGCTGCGCAAGCTCGCCGCATTCGCCTGGTGGGCCCGGCTCGTCCCCACCGAGCCAGGAATGGTGGACCTGCTGCTCACAGTCCCGCTGATGGATACCAGCCGGGCACGTCACGAGCTCGGCTGGCGGCCGGTGCATTCCGCGGAAGACGCCTTGTTGGAGCTGCTCGAAGGTATGCGGCAGGGCGCCGGCGCCGCCACCCCGCCCCTGCACCCCGGAGACGGGTTAGCGGGGCGGCTTTCCGAGCTGAGCACCGGGGTCGGCGCCAAAGACCGACCCGACCGGTAGCACCGTTCTGACCAGCCCGGCAGGTGGTCTCGGCCACGGGGTGCTCACGACGATGCCGTGCGCACCCCGCGTCATCCTCGCTCCGGCAGCGAGTCTGCGGCTACTTCTTCTTCGTCCGGGTGGCTCCGCCACGGCCACGCAGTGTCACCCCAGACTCCGAGAGCACCCGGTGCACAAAGCCATAGGATCGCCCGGTCGACTCGGCGAGCGCCCGGATGCTGGCGCCCTTCTCGTACTTCTTCTTCAGGTCAGATGCGAGCTTGTCCCGGGCGATGCCGGTGATCCGGCTGCCCTTCTTGAGGTCGGCCACCACGAACGCCTTTCCTTCCGATACGGGGAGAGCCGGTCACGGCCCTTGCGGTAATGATCGACCAGGCTAGCGATCTCCGCTAGACGATCTCCAGGTGGATCTGTGAGCGGTACCTGCGGTGGGGCCATCCGGAGTAATGACGGTGCTGTCCGGGTACGCCCAGTGCGCAGCCGGTGCCGGTCAGGCAAGTTGCACGAGGTCGAGGTAGTCGGTGCTCCAGTGGTCCTCGGTGCCGTCCGGCAGCAGGATCACCCGCTGCGGCTCCAGCGCCTGCACCGCTCCGGGGTCGTGCGTCACCAGCACCACCGCGCCGCCATAGTGGTGCAGCGCGTCGAGCACCCGCTCTCGCGACACCGGGTCGAGGTTGTTGGTCGGCTCGTCGAGCAGCAGCACATTGGCCGCTGAGGACACCAGCGTCGCCAGCGCCAGCCGGGTCTTCTCGCCCCCGGACAGGGTGCCGGCCGGCTGATCCAGCTGTTCGCCGCGGAACAGGAAGGTGCCCAGCAGGGTGCGCAGCTGCTGCTCGGGAGTGTCCGGGGCGGCGTGCCGGAGGTTGGACCACACGGTGGCATCGAGATCCAGCGTGTCGTGTTCCTGGGCGAAGTACCCCACTCGCAGGCCGTGCCCGGCCTCGACGCGGCCGGCATCAGGCGTCTCCATCCCGCCGAGCAGCCGCAGCAGGGTGGTCTTCCCGGCGCCGTTGAGACCGAGGATCACCACCCGGCTGCCCCGGTCGACCGCGAGGTCCACCCCGCTGAAGACCTCCAACGAGCCGTATGACTTGCCCAGCCCGTTGGCGGTCAGCGGGGTCCGCCCGCAGGCGGCGGGCTGCGGGAAGCGGATCTTGGCCACCCGCTCGGCGCGTTGCTCGGTCTCCGCGCCGGCCAGCAGCCTGGCGGCCCGCTTCTGCATGTTCTGCGCGGCGACGGCCTTGGTGGCCTTGGCCCGCATCCGGTCGGCCTGGGCCATCAGGGAGGTGGCCTTCTTCTCCGCGTTGGCGCGTTCCCGGCGGCGGCGCTTCTCATCGGCCGCCCGGGCGTCCAGGTAGCGCTGCCAGCTCAGGTTGTAGACATCGGCCGCACTGCGTACCGCGTCGAGGAACCAGACCTTGTTGACCACCGCGGCGAGCAGGTCGGTGTCGTGGCTGATCACGACGAGGCCGCCGTCGTGCGCGGTGAGGAAGTCGCGCAACCAGGTGACCGAATCCGCGTCGAGGTGGTTGGTCGGCTCGTCGAGTAGCAGCGTGGTGTTCGACCGGCCACCCGAGCCGTCCGAGGCGCCGAACAGGATCCGGGCCAGCTCGACCCGGCGCCGCTGCCCGCCGGACAGCGTGCGCAGCGGCTGGGCCAGTACCCGGTCGGGCAACCCGAGGCTGGCGCAGATCCGGGCCGCCGCGCTCTCCGCGGCGTAGCCCCCCAGCGCGGAGAACCGGTCCTCCAGCTGGCTGTAGCGGCGTACCGCCCGGCTCTGGTCGTGGCCGTCGACCAGCTCCGCCATCTCCGACTGCGATTTCTCCATCTCGTGCAGCAGCTGGTCGAGCCCGCGGGCGGACAGCACCCGGTCCCTGGCCGGGACCGACAGGTCACCCTCGCGGGGGTCCTGCGGCAGGTAGCCCCGCTCCCCGACGAGGTGGATCTGGCCCGCGTAAGGCTGGCTCTCGCCGGCCAGCACCCGCAGCGTGCTGGTCTTGCCCGCACCATTGCGGCCGACCAGGCCGATCCGGTCACCGGGCTGCACCCGCAGGGTGGCTCCGGACAGCAGGATGCGGGACCCGGCGCGCAGCTCAAGGTCGGTGGCTGTGATCACGGTGAGAAACTCCCAAGGTGGTCGCCGGCAGGGGTCGTCTCCCCACCGCGCCGTAGCGGGCAGGGCCGGCAGCACATCAGCTTGTCGCGACCACGCACCCATACTACCGGCGACCGCATCCGGATTACCGTGCCGCCATGACTATCGACGGTGTGCGCACCGATCACACCCTTCATGACCTCGCTGGACGCGCCGCGCTGGTATCCGGCGCCAGCCGTGGCATCGGGTACGCCATCGCCGCTGCACTGCTGTCCCGCGGCGCCGCAGTGACGATCACCGCCCGCAAGCCCGACGAGCTTAGTTGCGCTGCCGACCAACTCGCCGTCGCGGCCGAGGGCGCGGCCGACCGGGTGCTCGCGGTACCCGGAAACGCGGGTGATGCCTCGGCCCGGGCCGAGGCGGTGAACCGGACGGTAGAGCGCTTCGGGTCGCTGGACGTGCTGGTGAACAACGTCGGGATCAATCCGGTGTACGGGCCGTTGATCGATGCCGACCTCGATACAGTGCGCAAGATCTTCGATGTCAACGTGGTGGCGGCATTGGGCTTCGTGCAGCAGGCGCACCGGGCGTGGATGGGCGAGCACGGCGGCGCAGTGGTCAACGTGGCCTCGGTCACGGGGCTGCGCTCCACCCGGGCGATCGCGGCCTACGGGATGTCCAAGGCAGCGCTGATCCGGCTCACCGAGGAGCTGGCCTGGGAGCTCGGCCCGTCGATCCGGGTGAACGCCGTCGCCCCGGCGGTGGTCAAGACGAGGTTCTCCACCGCGCTGTACGCCCACGGCGAGGATCAGGTCGCCGAGGCGTACCCGATGGGCCGGCTGGGCACGCCCGTTGACGTCGCCGGGATTGTCGCGTTCCTCGTGTCCGACGCCGCCTCCTGGATCACCGGCGAGACCGTGCGAGTAGACGGCGGCCTACTCGCCACCGGTCCTCTGCGGTAATGGCTCGTGAGTGGCAAACAGTGTGATCACACTGTTTGCCAC
>JBOHGE010000052.1:0-37731 GCA_050700055.1 Pseudonocardiaceae bacterium | reverse complement strand
CCCCCGCGTGGTCAAACGAGCCCGCCATAACTCCTACCGAGTCAAACGAGCTATGGATACCGGAACCAAGCACGACGGGCCACCGACCGTGGAACTACGCCGGGTCGCCTAACTTAGTGGCATTGCCACTTGGCGTGCCCACAGACTCGGCGATCCGAGGCTCGCCTCTCTAGCCTCCTAGTGACGATAAGTGCCTCGCGCAAGGTGAGTTCCCCTCGGGCGGCCCTTGCCCTTATCCCATGGCTTCGCGAGCAGTTCACCGACCATCTGCTCAAGCTCGTCGAGTTGCTCAGCGTCCAGTCCTGACATGCGATCGAACCGCAACGGCTTCTCCGTCGTGAAAGTTTTGAACCCAAGGGTTTAATCATCTCTTTTCCGTCGACCGGAGAAGTCGTTGTCTGCGCCGCATGTCGCCAGCTTTTTTGAAACAATGATCGCTGACTAGTCTAAGTGGAATTTTGTATAAGTCTCGGCGCGAAGCTTGTCGAGGTAGAGGCGTTGATACTCGATCATCGAGGTGAAGTAATGGGCGAAGTTGTTGTAGCGGTCAATTTCTTCTCCGTCGATCCAGGATATTTTTCCGGCGTCTGGGTGGCCTTCGCCGATGAGTATGAGGAGGTCGTTGCTATTGGTGGCGATGCCGATGGGGATGACCTGATCCATGGTAAGGTCTAGTGCTTCGAGTGCGCCCGCGTCATCGTAGGTGGTCAGCGCTTTGGCCGCTGCCTCGTGACGGGGTCCGGCGGTTAAGTCCTCGGTGCCGAATAGGTCCAAAGTCCAGAAGAAGCAGTCCCAGCCGTTCGCGTGCAACAGGAACTCGCTGTAGGAGGCGGGGAGGGGCTCACCCAAGCGTTCCTCGGTATCCTTGATCTGCTCCTCGGTGGCTTTAAAGCGAGGAATGGTGAAGTCGGCGAGTTGCTTGGTGTCTTCTTTGTTAATCTGTTCCTTGACCATGCCCATGGTGCCGATGAGTACCGGCCAGGTGGTCTGCTCGCTCATCGGGGCTCCCCAAGTTCGAACTCGGTCGGTTTATAGCCTTCAGGATACCTTCCTGACTGGCTACCGATGTTCCTGTTCACATCCGCTGTGTGTCGACCCCATCCTTGCGGGGGTTCGGCCTGGCCTGTCCAGGTGGTGTCCGGCAGGTGCGCTGCGTGGTCGTCTCCGTAGGGCTTGCCGGCGCGTTCTTGGCTGCGGCGCTCGGCTGCTGCGGCAGCCTCTTTGTCGACCTTGAGCTTGCCGTCTACCTTGACCCGACCCGTCGGGGATAGCTGTCCTTGATCTTTGGCTCGGTTAGCGGCGTCGATGTACTCTTGATACTGCTCCAGTTCCTCCTTGCTTGCTCCCTTACGGGGGCTGAGCTGCACAGGACCTTCTTTGATGCCCGCACGCTTCTGCAGAGTGCCATGCGTCGGCGGCTTCCTGGCAGTGTTATTGATGAGCGGACCGTTTCGGTCGGGGCCTTTGCGGTGGAGCATCTGACGCAGCTTGCCGGCGAGGTCGCCCAGGTACTGGCGGAGCCGCTTGGTCATCTTTTCGAAGATATCGAGCGCTTCGTGTTTGAGCTTGGGGATGATGGTCTTGACGAGCTTCTCGATCAGTTCATCGATGATCTTGCGAATCGCGACCCGGGCCGCTTGCACCGCTGCTCCTCCAGCGATGGTGGACAGGCCCGCGGTGAAGATCGCGCTGGCCACCGAGGCGATGATCGCGGCGGCTGCGATGCCGAGCTGGACGAGGGTGGCGGTCTTCATGGCGATGACCGCATTACCGAACAGTTCCAACGCGTCCGACACGATGTTCGCCGCATCCGCGGCACGACGAAGGTCCCCTTCGCCGCCCAGCTCCCGCCAGTGATCCCCGAACGCGGTGATCGACTCGCCCCGGTTGCGCTCGACCGCCTCCCGGCAGGCCCGGTCTGCGTCCGCGATGACACGTTCGACCTCGCCCGCGTAATCCTTCCACGCCCGACCGCATTCGAAGATCTTGTCCTCGTCCGCATGCGGCCAACTGAAGCCCAGGACCTCCATGACCTCGACCAGCTCGCCGGGGAGCATGATGCTCATAGGGTTACCCCCATGTTCTCGAACCCGGCTGCAGCGTCCCGGTCGCTCTGTTGGGTGTTGTGGGCCATCGCTTGCAGACCGTCGGCCGTGCCCCGCACGCCCTCGGTCAACGCGGTCAGGGCCTCGATGCCGAGCTTGGACACCTCGTTATATGCTTCACCGAACATCGAGCCGATCTCGTCCGACCCCCACGGCGAGCCGGCTCCCAGGATGCGCGATTGGAGTTTCTGAACTGCTGCCGCGTGATCGTCAGCACTCTGAGTCAGACTCTTGGACGCTGACGTCAGCGACTCAGGAACGATGTCGAACTGGTCGCCCAACCCATGCCTCCTATCCCCGGTTCCCGCGGTGGCACTGGCGTTGCGAGTGGCTCTGGCGTTTGCCGACCGACGTGGTGCGGGTCGGGACGTTACCGGGCGACGTCGCAGCGCTACAACCCGAATATGAGAAGAGTGAACTCAGGGGTGACAGAGCCTTGCCCGTCGGTCGAAACCATGACGCGGTCATGCACCTCGTCTATCCTGGAGGGCCGGTCGATTCGTGGGTATCGCCGGTTTGCGGGGAGGGGCGACATGGGCAGTGGATTCTCCGCCGAGCCGCCATCCATCGATGGCAGTGCGCACCTGCTCATCGAGATCGCCGGGTTGCTGCACGAGGGCCGGCTCGACGGTGACATCGGGACGATGGCGCGGGTACCGCGCGCACACCCCGACGTCGGCGTCAAAGTGGAGGAGTTCGCCAGGTTCGCCGACGACCAGTACCAGGATCTGGTGCTGCTGTTGATCGCACTGTCTACGAAGCTCAGGGCGACCGGGAAAGCCTATGTCGAGGTGGATGTGCGGGTCCAGGGAGATCTGAACAAGATCCTGGAATTGGGCCGGTATGTCGCCCCGACAGATCGGTGACGGACAGTGACCCACCATGCTGACGTCGAGTTCCTCGAGGACTGCAATCCTGAGCTGATCGAGCGTAATGCTGCGGAGTTCGCCCGCATGCGTGACCTGCTCGACTCGGTTGAGCCATCGGTCACGAAGGCCAAGGAGGGCACGATCTGGGAGAGTGTGCATCGCGAGCGGTACGACGCCCGCCTGGCTGAGGTTCGCAGTCTGGTGACCGGCTTGTCCGAAGGTTTCGGCCAGGCGCGTACCGCGCTGCTGGGCTATGCCGACAAGGTCGAAGAGGCGAAAAAGTATCTGGAGTCCGGCTTGGCCGCCGAGCGGAAGTTGAACGACTTGGTCTCGTCGGTGGCCGACGCGGTCACCCGCACCGCGCAGCTGGCGGAGCCCATGCGCAAGTGGGAGGACATCCGCTCGACCACCGGTGTGCTGGACTGGATCGCCGAGCTCGGCATGGACGTCGACAAGATCCGCGACGAGGCCACCAGCGCGTACGAGCAGGCCGAGAAGGCGTTCAGCCGGGCATTGTCGATCGAGAAGAGTGGCCGCGGGGAATGTCTCGCCAAGCTGAAGACGGCGTACGAGACGCTCCCGGACTTCCGCGGCGGCGATTTCAAGGACGCCGCCGACGTCATCGGGTATCTCGAACCGCTGATCAACGAGTCCGCGCAGGCCCGCAACGACCCTCTCGCGCAGCTGCCCGGCAGCGGGGACAAAAGCGACTTCCCCAGCGCCGGTGGGGCTGCTATCTCGCCTGCGCTGCAGCACATCCGCAACCGGCTCAAGTCGTTGCCGAAAGGCGAGGGCTATTGGCTTCGTGACGCCCTCCCCGGCGGCAAGGAGAAGTGGATCCGAGACAACAAGGAACTCATCAACGCGGCTGCAGCCGAGACGGGACTGCCACCGGACATGATCGCGGGCATCGCCTGGATCGAGGTCGGCGGAAAGCCGTATGCCTTGGACGATGATACCTACGACGCCCGCCGGGCGGCGGAGAGCTCGTGGAGCCCGGTCACACCTGAGTACCTCCCCGGGCGGCTCGCCGGGGATAAGGACGAGACCTCATTCGGGCCGATGGCGGTGCAGATACGCCGCGGTGCCGAAATACTGGGCTACGACCCGCACAACCTGAGCGAACAGCAGCGTGACGAGGTCAAGTCGGCGCTGAAGGATCCGGCGCAGAACATCTTCATCGCCTCGAGGTACCTGGCGAATCTGAAGGCGGAGAGCGAGTTCGCGAACGTACCTGCCGACCAGATGACCCCCGCCCAGTACCGGGAGCTGGCCGCCCGTTATAACGGTGGTCCGAACTGGCAAAATGCACAGGGCTACGGGCGGACCTTCGAGGCCGGTCTGGGCCAGGCGAGGGAGGCGCTGCGATGACAACTCGACAGCATCCCGCCAGCCCTGGACCCAGTGAGCCGCCCAGACGACTGGGCCAGCGCCTCGGCGCCCTGCTCAGCGGTGCCGTGCTCGTCATCGGCAATCTGGCAACGCTTTTCTTCGCCGTCGTCGCCTGGCTCATGATGCCTTCCGGGATAGGGGACTCGAACCACATAGAAGGCGCATGGTTCACCGCCTTCGCGGGTACGGTCCTGGCACTGGTCACCGCGTTGCTGACGATTGTCCCCGTCCTGGCACGGTGGCTGGGCAAACGGTGGTTCATCGTTCCTGCGGTGTTGTTCGTCGCCGCCACCGTGCGATGGGTGTATATCGACGCCGCCTATCCGGAGCCGCCTGACCCGTACGGGTCAGGGTCCGCTCAGATGACAGTGGTGGGCTCGTCGGCCACCGCGATCCTGCTGCCCGCAACTGGGATGCCTGCGCGCTGAAGCGCATCTCCGGATCATCGATTGCGCGTGTCGCTTACGACACGCCGGGGATCTGCTGATGATCGGCTTGGCGGCTTGCAACCCCGATGACACGGGTGTAATCACATGGTTGTTATTGTTCGACGCACAGCCCGGGGAGTCCGCGAACTGGGGAGGAACTCTATGGCGAGGAGGGCGGACCGCCATGGACGAGATGGACAGCTGCAGCAGTCCACCAGAAGGCGCAGACGTGCATCAGGACCGGTGGGCACCGGTGCCCGATGAGCCGTTGCTCGCCGGCTTGTTCGACGAGCCTCAGCAGCAGGAGTGGCAGGAGCGTGCGCTGTGTGCCCAGACCGACCCCGAGGCGTTCTTCCCCGAGAAGGGTGGCTCGACCAGGGAGGCGAAGCGGATCTGTTCGGGCTGCGAGGTCCGGGCTGAGTGCCTGGAGTACGCGCTGGCCTTCGATGAGCGGTTCGGCATCTGGGGCGGGTTGTCGGAGCGGGAGCGCCGCAGGCTCAAACGCCGCGCGGTCTGAGGGCAGCGCCTCCCGGCGTCCGCGGTTATCGCCCGGGGCCGTACGGTGTGCCCCCACTAACAGGGCACGGTCAGGAAGGGGTCGGCATGTCGGGCACTGCTGGTAAGCCCCTTGGTGACGGTCCTGCCCCACGAGCTGCTCTGAACGGCAGTGCTGCCGAGACCGCGACACGAGACCGGCCTTCGCCCGTTCCCCGGCACGCCGATGCCTCCCAGAACACCGTAGACGGCGACTCGGCGGTGTTGAACCTGGTGGACGTCGGGATCGGCACCCGCATCCGACGGTTCCTGCTCGCCCCGCCCACCCTGCTCACCGTGGCGATGATGCTGCTCGCCGTGCTGGTCAACCGTCATCGGCTGGGCTTGGACCTCGCCGGTGGCCGGCTGTTGCCGCTTGAGGGCCTGATCGAGACCTGGTCGTCCTACCTGGCTGCCTGGCACCCGATCGGCGGTGGTAGCGCCGCTCCGGCGCCGGCCGTGCTAGCGGTGGTCGGGGTGCTCGGTCTGCCGGTGGGGTCACCGGCTATCGCTGTCTCGTTGTTGCTGCTGGGTGCGTTGCCGTTGGCTGCGCTGTCGGCCTACCGGGCCACCTGCGCGCTGCCGGTCAGCCGGGCGCGTCGCGCCTTGGCCGCTGCTGGCTACGCGCTACTTCCGCCCGGCGTCGCGGGTCTGGCCCAGGGTCGGCTCGACGTCGTCTTGGTGCACCTGTTGCTCCCGCTCGTGCTGGCCGGGTCGGTGGCTGTGCTGCGCGGTACCACGGTCGGGCGGTCGGGTGGTTGGCTGTCCACCGCGGCCGGCACCGCACTGGGCGTCGCCGTGATCGGCGCGTTCGCGCCGCTGATCCATCTTCTGGTGCTGGCGATGCTGCTCGTCGGCTTCGTTGTGGTTCCCGCTGCCCGGGTGCCGACGCTGCGCCGCTCAGTCGGGCTGTTCGCCGTGGTGCTGCTGCCGTTAGGGCTGCTCATGCCTTGGCCGGCAGTGGTGATCCAACGGCCCTCGGTGTTGCTGCACGGCGTGGGTGCAGTGGTACCCGAGCTGGCGCCCAGCTGGCTGCAGCTACTCGCCTTGGACCCCGGCGGGCCTGGTATCGCGCCCTGGGTGGGGGCGGTGGTGGTGATCGCCGCGGTGATCGCGCTGTGCGCCCGGCCGTCCTGGGTGATGGTGCCCGGTCTGGCTCTGGCCTTGCTCGGTGCCGTCACTGTGCTGGTCGTGGTCCGGTCGCCGGTGCCGCCACTGGCTGGTGGGGACCCCCGGCCGGGGTCGACCGCGGGTGCGCTGCTGTTGATCGGTTGCGGGTTGTTATGGGTCGCGTTGCTGGCCGGGCGTGCTGGGCCGGCCGCCACGCCGGCTGGATGGTGGGTCGGCGGCCGTCGGGGCAGGGCATTGGCCGTCGCGCCATGGGTTGGTGTGGTGGTGCTGTCGGTAGCTGCGGTGGCCGTCGGCGCTGGCGGCCCGCTCACTGCCGAGCCCCCAGCCGGCCTGCCGGTGCTGGCTCCGGCGTTGACCGCCGAGCTGGCCCGGTCCGCGACGTCCATTCTGGTCGTCGGCGCGCCGGGAGAGCCGGTGCGGCTGACTCGTTCGAGGACCGCCCGTTTCGGCGACGACGACATCGCGCCGTTGCGCGCTACCGGGGCGCGGTTGGAGCGGGTGGCCGCTGCGCTGCTGGCCGGGCAACCGGGGGAGACGTCCGCCGCGATCGCCAACGTGGCCGCCAGCGGCGTGCAGTTCGTGGTGCTGCCCACCGCGGCTCAGGGTGCTCGGGCCCTTGCCGCAGCCGGACCGCTGGCCCGGCCTGCTCCACCGACCGCGGACGGCAGGCCGGTGATGCGGGTGACTCGACCGGTCCCGGGAGCTGAGCTGCTGGGACCGGCCCTGGCTGCGCAGGCGCGTACCGGTGCGTCTCCACCCATCGAGCCCGGGGTCAGCGGGGTGCTGGCCCCCGCCACGTCCCCGCGGGTGGCGGTCCGGGCTGCACCTGGTGCCGACGGCAGGTTGCTCGTCGTCGCGGCCAATGACGAACCGGGTTGGCGGGCCACCGTGAACGGCCGTGGGGTGGCGGTGGTGCGTGGTTGGGGACATCAGGTTGCGGTCCCCGTGCAGGGTAGTGCGGCAGAGGTTCGGGTGGATCGTTCCGACCGTACCCGCAACGCTTTACTGCTGGCCGAGAGCGCGGTGCTGCTGCTGGTTGCCGGCACCGCGGTCCCCTCCCGGCGCCGCTCGTCGCGCTAGCCGGGGCCGTCGATGACGTCCGGATCAATACCCAGGTAGGTCGCGATCTGCTCGATCAGCACCTCGTGCACCAGATCGGATAGATCTGCACCGTCTCGGGCCCGGGTCTCCAGCGGTCGCCGGTAGAGCACGATCCTGGCTCGGGTGGGTTGGCCGTCGTCGTCCACTCCGGCCGGGACCAGGCGGGCCAGCGGGACCTTGCCGTCCTCCACCACGTCGCTACCCCAGGTGACCGTGTTCGGATCGCAGTTGGTGATCTCTGGCACCTCATCGACGGCGATGTCGAGTCGTTCGAGCCCGGCGTGCCAGCGCACATCGATCGGTTCCAGCGCGTGCAGCACGATCGCGTCGAAGCGTTCCGAGCGGCTGCGGGTCGCGGGCAGCTCGGCTGGGAACAGCAACCCGCGTACCCCGCGACCACGCCGGTCTCGGCGCTTGCGCAGGGGCGATCGGGTCGTAGTCATCTGCTGAGAGTACGCCGGACGGGGTGGCCCTCCGCGCGCCTGCCGCACTGTCCGGCATCCTGGCGCTAACGTGTGCCGTTGTGCGCAGCCTGCGGCGATGTTCGAAAACCGGGTGCATGAACTCGGCGGTCGCCACACTCACCTTCGTCTACTCCGATTCCACTGCTGTGGTGGGTCCGCTGGCCACCTACAGTGAGCCGCACTCCTACGACCTGTGTGAGCGGCACGCGCTGCGGCTGACCGCTCCGCGGGGCTGGGATGTGGTACGTCATGACGGTGAGTTCCCCGAGCCGCAACCATCGGTGGACGACCTCACCGCCCTGGCCGAAGCCGTGCGCGAAGCCGGTCGCCCAGACCGCCCCCTACCCCCCACCCGCCACCTCAGAGCCCTCCCAACCCCTCCCTGATCCGCATTCAGCGGGCTCAGCGGGGTTATAGGCACCTCGATAACCCCGCTGAGCCCGCTGAATGCGGATCAGGCGAGTTAGGTTGGAGCGATGTCGACGTTGTCAGGGATAGTGAAGGCTTACGATATTCGGGGGGTCGTGGGTGTGCAGTTGGATGCTGCGATTGTGCGTGATATCGGCGCTGCCTTCGCTGATCTTGTGAGTGGTCCGGCGGGTTCACGGGCGGTGGTGATCGGATACGACATGCGCCAGTCCTCACCCGGCTTGGCCGCTGCGTTCGCCGCGGGGGTCACCGATCGTGGCCTCGACGTCGTCTCGCTCGGGTTGGCCAGCACTGACCTGCTGTACTTCGCTTCCGGGCGGCTTGATCTGCCGGGTGCGATGTTCACTGCCAGCCACAATCCGGCCCGCTACAACGGCATCAAACTGTGCCGGGCCGGTGCTGCCCCGGTCGGCCAGGACAGCGGGTTGGGTGAGATCCGGGCTGCGGTCGAGCGGGGCATCCGACCGGGCCCCGGCGGCGGCAGCGTCACGGAGCGCAACATGCTCGACGACTACGCCGAGCACCTGCACACTCTGGTAGATTTGTCCGATATTTGGCCATTGCGAGTTGTCGTGGATACCGGTAACGGGATGGGCGGGTACACCGTGCCCGCGGTGTTCGGGGGGCTGCCGCTACAGGTCATCCCGCTGTACTTCGAGCTGGACGGCAACTTCCCCCACCATGAGGCCAACCCGATGGATCCGGCGAACCTGGTGGACCTGCAGGCAGCGGTGCGCGAGCACGGAGCCGATCTCGGTCTGGCCTTCGACGGCGACGCCGACCGGTGCTTCGTGATCGACGAGCGCGGTGATCCGGTGAGCCCCAGCGCTATCACCGCCCTGGTCGCCACTCGTGAGCTGGCCACCGAGCCGGGAGCGGCGGTGATCTACAACTTGATCACCTCACAGGCCGTGCCGGAGATCGTCGCCGAGCACGGCGGCCGGCCGGTGCGCACCCGGGTCGGCCACTCGTTCATCAAGCAACGGATGGCGGAGACCGGGGCGATCTTCGGTGGCGAGCATTCCGCGCATTACTACTTCCGCGGCTTCTGGCGGGCCGATTCCGGGATGCTCGCCGCGCTGCACGTGCTCGCCGCACTGGGTCGCCAGCAGCGCCCGTTGTCGGCGTTGATGGCTGAGTTCAGCCGCTACGCCGCGTCCGGTGAGATCAACTCCACGGTGGACGATCCGCGGGGCCGGATGGCGGCCGTGCGGGAGTGGTTCGGCCAGCGCGACGGCGTCGAGGTCGACGAGCTCGACGGCCTGACCATGCGGTGGCCCGACGGTTCCTGGTTCAACCTGCGCCCGTCGAACACCGAGCCGCTGCTGCGCCTGAACGTCGAGGCCCGGGACACGGCTGCGGTGGACGCGCTGCGCGACCAGGTGCTGGTCTTGGTCCGCGGGGTTGGTGGCTCTTCAAGAGCCACCAAAGGTGACTGAGGTGCTCTTGAAGAGCCACCAACCTGCGAGGTGAGGACGATGGACGTGGACCCGCAGCTGATGCAGATTCTGGCCTGTCCGTGCCCGGAGCATGCCCCGCTGCGCAGTGGCACCGTTGCTGACCCCGAGGCCGATGCGTTGACCTGCACCGCGTGCGGGCGCAGCTTCCCGGTGCTCGACGGTATCCCGGTGCTGCTGCTCGACGAGGTGTTGCCCGGCACCGGTCCGGGCGACGGCGGGTCGGGGGGCAGGTGATGCACCGTGACCAGGTGTTCGACGACCAGCTGCTTGATGATCCCCGGCGCCTGGAGGCCACCGACACCGGTGGGTTACTCCGGGCTGCGGCCACCGCGGGCGCCCAGGTGCGCTCCACCGCTTCCACGGCCGACGAGGCCGGTCTCGGGCGGTTGACCGGGGAACGTCCGCGTGCCCTGGTGCTGCTGACCCGCCCGGGCGCCACGCCGGCTGCGGCCCCGCTGCTGTTGGCGCTGCTCGGGCCGTCCTGCCCGGTGCCGGTGGTGTTGACCCGGTCGGTCCCGATGTGGGTGGGGCCGTTGGACATCGTGCTGGCCAATACCACCGATCCCGGGGACCAGGAACTGGCCGAGGGCATCGACCGGGCGGTCCGCCGGGGGGCTCAGATAGTGCTCACCGCGCCGGCCGACGGCCCGGTGGCGGCCGCGGCCGCGGGTCGATCGGTGCTTTTGGTGCCGCGGATCGCGGTGCCACCAGGGTTGACGTTGCCACGCACGCTCACCGCCGGGCTGTTGCTGCTGGACATCCTGGGACTGCTGGCGACAGACTCCGAGCAGCTGGCCGGCGAGCTGGACCGCGAGGCTGAGCGCGACCACGTGGCCCACGAGTCGTTCGTCAACCCCGCCAAGTCACTGGCGCTGCGGCTGACCGAGCGCACCCCGTTGCTGTGGGGCACTGATCCGGTGGCCACCGCGGTGGCCGGGCACTGCGCTGGGGCGCTGGCTGCGCACGCGGGGGTGGTGGCGCATGCCGCGGGATTCCATGAGGCGGCAGCGCTGCCGATCCTGCGCCAGGAGGCGACCCGCGCCGGCGCAGCGCCCGACGTGTTCCACGACCCGTTCACCGACCAGTCGCAACGAGGTGGCAGGTGGGCGGTCCGGCCGGTGCTGCTCGGTGCGCTGCCGGATCCCCGCGCCGGGTACGAACGCGCTGCCGCGCTGGACGTCTTGCCCGGCGCCGACGTGGTGACAGCCGATGAGGAGCTGATGGTGCGCAGAGGCGACCCCGGTGCCGGTGCGTGTGCCGCTGCGGTGCTGGCTCTACGGTTCGACTTCGCTGCCCTGTACCTCGGGTTGGGGCGGGGTGTGTTGGGCGGGGGCGGGCCGGCTATCGGATGACGAGCAGCCAGGCGCCGAAGGAGGGTTTGTGGAGCTGTTACGCAACGTGGTTCGGCCCTACGCCTGGGGTTCGCGGACGGTGATCGCGGAGCTGCTCGGCGGCCCGGTGCCCGCCCCGCACCCGCAGGCGGAGCTGTGGCTCGGCGCGCATCCGGCCGACCCCTCCGTACTGCTGCATGCCGATGGTGCCCAGACCACCCTGCTGGAGGCGTTGCACACCGACCCGGATCGCCACCTCGGTCCCCGGTGCGTGCAGCGCTGGGGCACCCGGTTGCCGTTCTTGCTCAAGGTGCTCGCCGCTGAGGAGCCGCTGAGCCTGCAGGCCCACCCATCGGCGCAGCAGGCCGCCGAGGGCTTCGCCCGCGAAGAGGCCCGGGGAGTCCCGCGGGAGGCCCCGGAACGCAATTATTCCGACCCCAACCACAAACCCGAGCTGATCTGCGCGCTCACCGAGCTGCATGCCCTGGCCGGCTTCCGGGAGCCGCTGCGCACCGTCGAGTTCCTCACCATGCTGGACACGCCGCTGCTGGCACCCTACCGGGCGATGCTGGCGGCCGAGCCCAGCGCCGACGGGCTGCGCACCTTGTTCACCACCTGGATCACGATGCCCGAGCCGGCGGTGAAAGCGCTGCTGCCGGCCATCCTGGATGCCTGTGTTGCGCTGCTGCGCCGCGATCGGCGTCGCCACGCCTCCCCGACCTCCGGTGGCGATTTCCGTCCCGAGTGCCGGGTGGCGCTGGAGCTGGCCGGGG
The DNA here is from genome assembly GCA_050700055.1 of Pseudonocardiaceae bacterium. Classification (GTDB taxonomy): domain Bacteria; phylum Actinomycetota; class Actinomycetes; order Mycobacteriales; family Pseudonocardiaceae. The sequence continues at coordinate 25,714 of JBOHGE010000052.1, read as the reverse complement.
CTTATCCGGGTGATGCCGGGATGCTCGCTGCCTTGCTGCTCAACTACATCACGTTGACGTCGGGGGAAGCGCTGTACCTGCCGGCCGGCAACCTGCACACCTACTTGCGGGGTACCGGTGTCGAGATCAGCGCCAACTCCGACAACGTGCTGCGCGGTGGTCTGACGGCCAAGCACATCGACGTCCCAGAGCTGCTCAAGGTGTTGGACTTCGCTCACGGTGAGCTGCCGGTACAACGCGGCACACCGGTCGAGCCGCACGAGATCGCCTACCGCACCCCGGCCGAGGAGTTCCAGCTGACCCGGCTGGAGTGGGCCGACGGCGAGTCGGCCCCGGTGCGCCTGAACAGCCCGTGGCCGCAGATCCTGCTGTGCACCCAGGGATCAGCACAGTTGCGCGGTCCCGACGGTGCCGGCGTGATGGTGCCCCGCGGGGCGTCGGTATGGCTAGCGGCCACCGATCCCCCAGTCACTGTGCACCCCGGCCCAGGCCCCACACAGCTGTTCCGCGCCCTACCCGGACTCGGCTGAGAGCGCCGTTCGGAGCCGGATGGCGTTCGGGAAGCCGTTCAGATCGCCATCCGGCTCCGAATAGCGGTAGGTGTGGTCACTTGTAGGCTGGCGGGGTGTCAGCGGGTGGCGGAACGAAGGCGATCATCGCGGCGTTGCTGGCCAATGCCGGCATCGCGGTGGCGAAGTTCATCGGCTACCTGGTCACCGGGTCGTCGTCGATGCTCGCCGAGGCGGTGCACTCGGTGGCCGACACCTCCAACCAGGGCCTGCTGCTGCTCGGCCAGAAGCGTTCCCGGCGCAAAGCCACCCAGGAGCATCCGTTCGGCTACGGTCGGGACCGCTACTTCTACTCGTTCGTCGTGGCGCTGCTGCTGTTCAGCCTCGGGTCGGTCTTCGCGCTCTACGAGGGCTTCCACAAGCTGGCCAGCGAGGAGCCCCTGACCTCGCCGCTGGTTGCGATCGCGATCCTGGTGGTGGCGATCATGCTGGAGACCTTCAGCTTCCGCACCGCGATCAGGGAGTCCAGCCCCCTCAAGGGTGCGGGCACCTGGTGGCAGTTCATCCGGCAGTCCAAGACCCCGGAGCTGCCGGTCGTGCTGCTGGAGGACGCCGGTGCGCTGTTCGGATTGGTCCTCGCGCTCGGCGGTGTCGGGCTGTCGATGCTCACCGGGGACATCCGCTGGGACGCGATCGGCACGATGTGCATCGGCGTTCTGCTGGGCATCATCGCGATCATTCTCATCGTGGAGACCAAGAGCCTGCTGATCGGCGAGGGGTCCGGGCCGGTCGAGGTGCGGGTGATCTGCCAGGCTCTGGTTGGCGGCGGGGTGGATCGGGTGATCCACCTTCGGACCCAGTACCTCGGTCCGGACGAGCTGCTGATCGCCGCCAAGATCGCGGTGCCGGCCGCGATGTCCACCACCGAGCTGGCCCGGGTGATCGACGAGGCTGAGGGACGGGTCCGCGGCGCGGTCCGCGCGGCCCGGATCATCTACCTGGAGCCCGATCTGGACCGCACCTCAGCGACCAGCAGTTGAGCGGTATCACCGGAGGGGGTTGTGATGGCGACCAGCGGGCTGTGGCGGACCAAGTCGATCGAGCAGTCCATCGCGGACACCGACGAGCCGGGCAGCAGGCTGCGCAGGAATCTCGGTGCGTTGGACCTGACGGTGTTCGGTGTCGCCGTCTCCATCGGCGCCGGGATCTTCGTGCTCGCGGCCCAGCAGGCCGGTGACACGGCGGGCCCCGCGGTGTCCCTGTCCTTCGTGCTGGCCGCGATCGCCTGCGGGTTCGCCGTGCTGTGCTACGCCGAGCTCGCCTCCACCATCCCGGTCGCCGGCAGCGCCTACACCTATTCCTACGCCACCTTCGGCGAGCTCGTCGCCTGGATCATCGGCTGGGATCTGGTGCTGGAGTTCAGCGTGGGCGGTGCGGCGCTGGCCAAGTCCTGGTCGGCGTACCTGAGCGATGCCACCGGTGGTGCGCTGACCACCACCGTCGAGGTCGCCGGGATCGACGTCGACTGGGGCGCGTTGCTGGTCGTCGGCGTGCTCATCGTGGTGCTCGCTCTGGGGATCAGGCTCTCCTCCCGGGTCAACCAGGTGATCACCGCTATCAAGATCGCTGTCGTGCTGCTGGTGATCGCCGTCGGGATCGGCTACGTCCGGGCGAGCAACTACACCCCCTACATCCCGCCGGCCGAGCCCGGCCGCGGTGGCGGGTCGGAGCAGTCGCTGCTGTCGTTGCTGTCCGGCGCGCAGGGCAGCACCTACGGGGTGCTCGGGATGCTGGCGGCAGCCTCGGTGGTGTTCTTCGCGTTCATCGGTTTCGACGTGGTGGCCACCACCGCCGAGGAGGCCCGCAACCCGCAGCGCGACATGGCCCGGGCCATCATCGCGTCGCTGGCGATCGTCACGGTGCTCTACGTGGCGGTCGCACTGGTGATCACCGGCATGCAGCCCTACACCGCGCTGACCACGACCGCCAGCGGCGACACCGCAACCTTGGCCAGCGCCTTCAGCAACGTCGGGTTGACCTGGATCGCCGGGATCATCGCCGTCGGCGCGCTGGCCGGGCTCACGACGGTGGCGATGATCCTCATGCTGGGCCAGATCAGGGTGCTGTTCGCGATGTCCCGGGACGGTCTGCTGCCCCGGGCGCTGGCCCGGACCGGTGCGCGCGGCACGCCCGTGCCGGCCACCGTCAGCGTCGGTGTGGTCCTCGGCGTCGTCGCTGCGCTGTTCCCGATCACGCGGCTGGAGCAGATGGTCAACATCGGTGCCTTGTTCGCCTTCGTGCTGGTCTCCGCGGGGGTGCTGGTGCTCCGCCGGACCCGGCCGGACCTGCCCCGCGGGTTCCGGACCCCGCTGGTGCCGCTGGTGCCGCTGGTGGCGATCCTGTCCTGCCTGTGGCTGATGCTGAACCTCTCGGTGGGCACCTGGATCCGGTTCGTGGTGTGGCTGGCGATCGGCCTGATCGTCTACTTCGGCTACGGGGCCCGCAAGTCGCGGCTCCGGCAGGGGGACCGTCTGAGTGTTTGAGTCACTGTTGATCGCCAACCGGGGGGAGATCGCCCGGCGGGTGATCCGCACCGCCCGGATGATGGGGATCCGCACGGTCGCGGTGTGTTCCTCGGTGGACGCCGACCTGCCGTTCGTCGCCGAGGCCGACGATGCAGTCGAGCTCAGTGGGCCACCGGCGCAGGTGTACCGGGACGTCCACCAGCTGCTCGACGTCGCCCGCCGGACCGGTGCGGTCGCGGTGCATCCCGGCTACGGGTTCCTGTCGGAGAACGCCGGGTTCGCCCGAGCGGTGGCTGATGCCGGCCTGGCGTGGGTCGGTCCCAGCGCTGAGGCGATCGCGGTCATGGGCGACAAAGTGACCGCGCGCGCCACCGTGGCGGCGGCCGGCGTGCCGGTGGCGCGCGGTTCGGACGGTGCGGTGGCGCACGCCGACGCCGCGGTGGCGCAGGCGCAGCGGGTCGGCTTCCCGGTGATGCTCAAGGCCGCTGCCGGCGGAGGCGGGATGGGGATGGCGGTGGCGGCCGACGCCGATGCGGTGCTGATCGAGCACGCCAGGGTCAGTGCGTTCGCGCACCGGCTCTTCGGTGACCCGCGGCTGTTCGTCGAGCGGTACTTCCCGCGGGTGCGCCACGTCGAGGTACAGGTCCTCGGGTTGGCCGACGGCCGGGTGGTGGCCCTGGGGGAGCGGGACTGCTCGGTGCAGCGGCGACACCAGAAGGTCGCCGAGGAGAGCCCGTCGCCCGCCGTCGACCCGGATCTGCGCCGCCGGATGGAGCACGCCGCGATTCAGGTCGGCTACGCGGTGGGCTACCGCAACGCGGGAACGGTGGAGTTCCTGCTCGATGCCGACACCGGCGAGTTCTACTTCCTGGAGATGAACACCCGGTTGCAGGTGGAGCACCCGGTCACCGAGTTGCGCTATGGGGTGGACTTAGTCGCCGCCCAGCTGCGTGTCGCCGCGGGGGACGCGCCCGGTTTCGCCGACCCGGTCCCCGACGGGCACGTGATCGAGCTGCGGGTCAACGCCGAGGATCCGAAGCGGTTTTTGCCCGGCCCCGGCCCGGTCACCGAGTGGGTGGAGCCGGTCGGGGACGGGGTGCGGGTGGACGCCGGCTATGCGGCGGGCACCACGGTGACGCCGTTCTACGACTCGTTGCTGGCCAAGCTGGTGGTGCACGGTGCTGATCGGGCTCAAGCGCTGGCCCGGGCCCGGGCCGCGGTGGCCGAATTCACCGTCACCGGTCCGAAATGCAATCTCCCCTTCCACGCCGAGCTGCTAGAACACCCCGAGTTCGTCTCCGGCCACTACGACACCGCCCTGGTCGCCCGGATGCGCCCCTAGCCGCCGCTTTTCTGCGTTCTGGGGCCAGATTGCGGTGGGTCAGGGGGTGAGAGCACTGAGGGGAGAGCTTCCTTGGGGGTGAATGCGGCGCAGCGTGCGCCGAGCGCGGCGGAGCTGGCATAACGGATCAGGTCCCGGTCGAGCATGGCGTCCTCCGCCCAGGTCGGCTCACCTCCACCGATAGCCGGTGCGACCAGCGACGGGGTGCGACGATCAGTGCCGTACCGTTGGAGCGGGGGCAGTGCAGCCCCAGGTCAGCGTCCGAGGCGGCGCCGAGCAGCGTCCGGAAGGCAGACCGGTACGCCGCACCCGGCTAGCTGATCTCGCCTCGTTCGACCTTGGAGACGTAGTCGGCGTCGATCCCGCAACGCCGGCTGGTGGTCTGTTCGACCAGGTCAGTGGCCATCGTGGCGACTTGGGCCTGGGTGAACGCCCGGGCGCGTCGCGCGAGTTGAAACGCCCGGTTCGGGCGAGCGCCCATGGCTGACGCCCTCCATTGTCGTTGTCACGGACTGTAGCCTGGGCGCCACAGTGATCATAGTCGGCGTCGTCGGGAGTCGCTGTGGTCATTCGGTCGTCGCCTCCTTCGCGGCATCGTAGATGGAGCAGTATTTCGCGCGGAGATCCATCGCATGGATGACGAGCTGACCGTCCTCGAGGAGCACTGCCAACACCTCGAGTGCGCGACCGGTCTCGTCGCCCCTAACCGCCGTGAACTCGACGTCAGCGACGTCCCAGGCCGGCCGTAGGTCGCTGACGTCGAGTTCACGGCGGTTAGGGGACGGGCGACTCGCGCTGGGTTGGTCAAGGTAGAGCAGCTGCGCGAGAGACTGATGGTCGCTCGCTCCTGAGCCGCGATCGGCTATGCGCACGCGAATGGTCGGTAGGCTCGCGGCCGGCGTACCGGCGGAAGCCATCACTGTTGACACGATGGGGTACCTTGATGGTCTCCTGCCATCACCGAGCAGGCTTATCGAGGCGGATGCCTTTCGCCGTGCGTGCTTGACGCGGCTCGCGGTTGCACGCCAGCTGTAGGTGGGCACGGTGCCTACCGGAAGCTGGACAGGTAACACCGCTCGTTTCGCGACTTAGGGCGGGCCGTCAGGACAGGTGAGGACGACGACCTCTACCAGCAACTCAGAATTTCCTGCCCATTCAACCAGCACTCTTTCAGCCTCAGCTGCGCAGGCTTGGACGTATCGAGACCAGTCATCTTGGTCATCCTCTTCGCTGAAGTCCGCGATGAGATTCATATCTGCTACCACAGTGCCACGGTCGAGATGGAGACCCTCAAGACCCACCACGGCCCACCCGCGCATACGGCAGAAGTCCACGACACGTCCAGCGTCGCCAACTGCGAAATAGACCGAGTTTCCTCGTATGATCACGTTGTCGGGAAATTCGCGTAGCAATTCGATGTGATCTTCGGTCATCAGAAGTTCGACCTCCAGTCCGGGTCGGTGCGGTCGCTTACTTGGACGATGTCACCAGTTTTGTTGTTCCGCACCACGTAGCTGTCGTCATCATTCAGGTACGCCGTTGCCGGATCGTTATTCCTCGTCCCATCCTTGCGGCGTCTCTCGTCGATGGTCTCCACCGTGCGATGGGGGTTCCGGATTGTCTCGTCAACTGTTTCCGGGGTCCAACCGCGCTGCTGCATCTGTTTTGTGATCTTGTTTCCGTACTTCGTTTCGACTTCCCTTGCTTCGGTGCTCTCGCCCACTGCTTCGCTGGTAGGCTCCGTGAAATCTCCGCCCTTGCTGAAATCGACAGCTGAAGTCGGACTGATCGCACCGTCTTCGGCACATCGGAGATCGGAGGACGAGGTCACCACCGAAAGCGCTTCGGCGGTCTCCGCCGACTGCTGGTCATCGTCCTCATCCGGTTGAACCGGTGCGCTACGATCGTCATCGATGTCCAACTCGCTGTCTTGGAGCTTATCGGGCTCACCGTGCACCCGAGAAGTATCCGCGCTGGAAGACGGAACCTTTCCGGTGCGGCCTCCGTCTACGCTTGCTGTAGAGTCCAGCCGATCGCCCCTGAGAGCGATCTCGTGATCGTGCGGATGGTCAACCGTCTCACGGTTCGGTGAGCGCACTGAGCCGCTATCGGCTGTTTCGCCTAGGTTGACCTCTGGGGTTCGCTGGTAGAGGTGAACCGATTTCTCCTCGGGTGGACGGGAGTAGTTGCCGAAGACATTCTCGTCGAACCACCGGAAGGCGTTGAGCCCATGTTGGGTGTGCAGAACTTCATTGACAAACGATAAAGTTTTGTCGATCGCGGAGTCATCATCGGCTGCACGGTTTCGTGAGCCCGGTGTCGCAGACCCGTGCTCGACGTCCGAAGGCTGGACCGCACCGTCATCGATGTCGGACACGTCGGCGGTGTCGCGTGCCAAGGACGTATCAAGGATCTCCGACACCGACTCGTCGGTACTGCGGAGATCTTCGGTCTCGCTCTGTGCCCATTCGTCCACACGATCATCCGACGTGGTAGCCGACAGCTCGTCGTCGACCTCGTCAGCTTCGGACATGCCGGTTGAATCGATCGCCGCTGCGGGATCCTCAGCGGTGATCGGCACCGGATCCGTCTCGCGACCGGGTTCTCCGTCATTCTCCGTTGCGTGTTCGCTGCTATCGTCGACCTGTTGATCGACGTTTGGCGCGGTTGTGCTGTCTGGATTACCCTCGTTGCTCTCGGGTTCGGCAACGTTGGACTGTTCGAGTCGCTCACGTTCCGCGCTGCGGGTGTCCGACTGCCGGTTTGTGGGGGTGTTCATGTCGGACTCGGCGCCTCGCTCGGGCCTCGTGATGTCAGCGGCCGTCTCGATCGCTACGCCGGCGGACTCGCGATCATCGGCACGTAGTTCGTCGGTCCCGGTGGTGTCACATCCTGGGCTGGCGGCACCTGCATCATCTGAACCGGTGTCGTCAGTGCCCTCATCCATCTCATCCGGATAGCTGAGCTCACTGGCGTGGTCGTGACGTGACGAATACGGTTGCTCGATATCGGACTGCGGTGACTGGTTTTGCTCGGCGGACTCTGCGGCCCACTCGACCTGCTCGGCCTGGTGTTCCTGAACGGTCTCTGAAGGTGTGTCCGTGCTCATCGACGCCGTGGGTTGTCGGGTCCATGGTCAGGCTGATGGGGTGGTCGATCCAGGTACTGGCACGCACTGCGGTGATCGAAGCGGCTGGCCTGCGCCGTGGTCGGCTGGTGGTCGCGGCCCCAGGTCTCTTCGCGTCTGTTCTGCTCCGTCTCCTCTGTGGACTGCTTATCGACGGCAACCGGCGCCATACCGCGGCGCAGCGAACCAGAGTCACCGCCACTCTTTCCATGATCCCCGCTAGGGGGGCGGTCGTCACCGCCCTCATCGCTAGCAGAGTCATCTGATTTCTCCTTCAGCGCTCTCGGCTCGCAAGTTCCGGCCTGTTCCCCCAGAATTCTCCCGACTTTCGCCGCGTGATCCTGGCGGTCGTGCCAGTCGCACGCTTCGGATCGCTCGGACGTCTCAGGTTGTTCTTGCGATCTTCCGAGCTTCTCCTTCAGGTAGCTGTTGGTCTCCGCTATATTTTTCTCCGTGGTGCACGGATCGGATCTTTCTTGCCTGTTTTCAGAATTTTCCTGCACCATCTTCCTTCCACGAGGCTGCGCTGCCGGATCAGGGCTCTGCGGAAGCTAGGTAGCGCAGTGGCCAGGTACAGCTGATGAACTCCGTGAGTTGCTCGGCCACTCGATCCTGCCAGTCCGGCGACTCACGACTCGCGCCGATGGCGGTGACGATCACAGGTACGCTTTCTACCCCGTAAGCGATTACCTGGCACGCGGCATGGTCACGCTGGTCGGTGTCAAACCAACGGCGGACCTCGGCTAGTTGATCGCGGTTAGTGGCACCGGGGATCATCCGACCGTACTGACCCGCCCATTCGTCGGAGCGCGGATGGCGCCCGGCGGCCGGATCGTCACGATCGACTGTCATGAGCGCATCCCATACCAGGCACCAGCGATACGGCGCGGCTAGCCACTCGGGTTCCTCGGCGATGTGCCGTTCGTCGTGCTCGACGAGCCGGCGCATGGCGTTGGTGACATGCTCAGCGAGGGCATGCGGGCTCACGCAGGTAGCGCTCACCGTGCTGCGGACAGCAACGGCGGCATCGACGGCGTGTGACAGCGCGCAGTCGCGAGTTCGAGCCGGGATGGCCCGCACCGCGTTGAGCAGCGACCAGCGCGGTATCGGCATGGTCCAGCCGGTCAGGTGGGCCACCACCGCGAGTTCGGCCCAGATGACCAGGCGCGGCGTTGTCTCCAGGATGCGTTGCGCGGCACGCATCTGCCGTAACGTGCACGGTGTCTCTCGGCACGTGGTACCGCACGTGGTGCTGCGGGGTGTGATCAGACATGCGGGTGTGACAGGCGCGTGCCGGATGCTTTCCTCACGGACGCTTCCGTCGGCCATTCGAACCAGTATCGGGTAGTCCATACCGTCGGTGAAGACTGCGGCGTTGCCGGGGTTGAGCGTGACCAGGTACTCCGATTGTGCGTCGGTGATGTTCATCGTCGCCCCCACAGCCGCACGGTCATCAAGGGCGGGTAACCGGTGGACGATCTTCACCGCGGTGTTCTTGATAACGTCCGGTACGAGTTTGCTGGGGATCTGCTCGGCGATGATGAGTCCCTCGCCGTACGCCCGGATTTCGGCGAGCAGCCCGGCGAACATCTCGACGGCGTGGGCTGCTGGACCAGACCCCTCGGAGCGCCGGAGCAGCCGGTGGGCCTCCTCGAACACACTCAGATGTCGGAGCGCGACGGCGTGACCGCCGGTACGCCGCTGCTCCATACGCAGGTGCTCGACGAGCCGGACGAGAACCGTGCCCATGAGGAATGCTTTATCCCGGTCATCGCCGACATCCTCGATCTCGAACACCACATTGCGCTCCAGTAGTTTACCGAAGTCGATCTGGTGCCCGCCTTCGAAGAAGCGGCCGGTGGTCCCCAGTCGTAGGCTCGACAGTCGTACCCGGATGAAGCCCCGAATATTGTCGGTGATCTCTTTGCCGTACCCGATCTCGGTGACGATCTGTTCGGCGGAATGCTGGAGGTCGCCTAGCGTCGGATAGCGTGGTGCCACGCCATCGACCATCGGCTCGCCAATAGCGAGATCCCAGCCCAGCTCCGTGTAACAACGAGACAATGCGGCGCTGAGTACTTGCGGAAACGGCTCTTCTGCTTCGAAAGCCGCCAGGAAGAGCGCCCGGACGAGGTCGGCATGGGTCTGTAGCGGAAACCGCCTGCCGTCAGCGTCACATGCCGGCTCCAGGGGGTTGATCCCGGCCGGCATAGCGTCGACTTCGCCTGGCCGAATCGCAACCACGTTCGAGACGCCGGCCAGCCGTGCGGCCATGAACCGGTACTCGGCTTTAGCCGGCTCGACCACCAGGAAAGGAAGCTGTACACGGGCCGCCGCCTCGAGTAATCCTCGTATGGTCTGCGACTTCCCGGCCCCGGTGGCGCCGCAGACGAACGTATGTCGGTTGAGGCTGGAAGGCGGCAACGTCAGCGTTCCGACGAGATTACGGTTGCGATCCATGATCTGCCCGAGCGCTACGCCAGGAACCGCAGTCTCGGGCGTGACGTCGAAGGTTGGTCGCAGACTGAATCGGATACCCGGGATTTCCTGGACGGGCGGTCTCGCGACTGCGGCCAGCAGCGCCGAGCTGGCGTAGAACCAGTCATCGCCTACCCCAGTAGGTGCTGGCTCCAGTATCGTGGCGAGCCGCTGGACGTCTGCACCAGGATTCAGTGCGTACGGCAGGCGCTCGAGGTCGGCAGACGCACACACCAGCGCCGCCACCCGGTACGCCGCTTCAGCGCAGTCACCACCGGCGAGCATGCGCACTCGCCACAGCCCGGTCGACGCCCCCCGGCACAGTTCCGTGTGACGCCGTTGCATCCGCTGCGCCTCGATCGAGTACTCCGGCGACGTTGATGCCTTCGCCTGAGCTCGTCGTTGTCGGTCGGCGACCTCGCCGGAGATCTTCTCAAGATGATGCGCAGTCACCGGCTCCGCGACAACCAACCAGGCGAATGGCTGCTGCCAGACCCCGAGCAGGCAATCCTCCAGCGACGGGCGCAACAGTTCCTGGTCATTGTCCGGCCGATCATCGACCAGTAGACCATCGGTGATCCCGGCGATACCGGCCCAACACGGCAGTGTCTCGAGGGTCTTGACCAACTCCCCGGTAGCCAGCCGGGTGCCCCGCCCGCCGGTCGGAAGACTCAGCACGGTGTCACCGCCACGCTGGACCCCGAGCAATGCGGCACCGCCTACATAGATCTCCACATCACCCGATGCAGAAGCGCGATGCCAGCTCATCACCACCATGTCACCATCGGCCGCCTGCGAGTGATACGCCGAGATCAGTGCAGCCAATCGTTGTCGCGCACCGCTGTCCTGCTCACCGTCAGAGTGATCCCGTGCCGTCTTATTGCGCGGAATCTCGATGACGCGACAGACGTCCAGATCCTGCAAACGCTGCCACACTTTTTCCGAGATCATCGTCAGCCGCCGCCGTCTCAGCTAGGAGCCGTACGGATGCAGGCTCTGCTGTCGCTGTTCCGGCCCGGTAGGCCAGTCGTGCTGCGGGGCATCGTGTCGCCCCGGATTCGCCGCCGGCGATGTGGGCGTGCTGATCGGATGTGGATAAGGAAGCTCAGGCAACGGCGCAGTGCTGACGCGATCCAGAGTGACGATTTCGGGATTGAACTCCACCATGCGCCACTGAGCCGCACCGCCGGCCTGACGATCCAGGAGGAGCAGCGCAAAGTCCGGTAAACCCTGCAGTGCCGCGGGCTCCATCATGAATTCGTACACCCGCTGCTTCGTGCTGGCATTGCTCCAGTTAGTGCCTTCTGCCTGAGTACGCGTGGTCGACCAGGTCGTGCTATTAGACTCATTCGTGCCCGTGGTCTCCGTCTGGCTTCGGTTACCGCCCGATGAGTGCCCACTGGTGGTGGATCCCAGCGTGGATCCCAGCCCTGCTGGACCGCTCGGCTGGCGGGTCTCCGAAGTGTTCGAACTCCAGTTGGTGCCCCAGCTTATTGCGGTGCTCAGACTGGAGCCCCGAGTCTTGGAGCCACCATCGGACTTGGCGACCGAGTAGCTCTCGTTACCGCCGAGTGTGTTGGTCAGCTGGCTGATCTCGAATTTGTGTCCACGGCCGATGAACTCGGCGCCACTCATGGCCTCCTTATGGTTGCCTAGCCGCATGAATGCGACCGCGCCACCCCCGATCAGCTCTTGCGTCGTCTCCCGTAGATGGGGGAAGAGGAACATGGCTTGGACGTCACACCGCTCGCAGATGTCCGAAAGGCGCTCGAAATGACGTCGTTTGACATCTTCGCCCCCAGCAATGATGATCGCCGGCGCCAGCTGTCTCATCATCTTGAGCTGACGTGTCAACCACTGGACCATGAGGTCGATGAGTAACTCGTTCTGGGCGCTGATGCCGTCGTCGTCCAATGCAAGACAGGTGAGATAGGCGTGCTTGAGATCGGCGGGCCGGCTACCCAGTTTCTCCAGCGGGTGGATGAATGACTCGATGCGACGGACATTGGTGTAGGCTTGGCGCCGATACTCGTCGCTGAACAGTTCGTCGGCGATCCGGTTTCGTTCGTGACGGGTGAGTGTATCCGACTCGTCTGGCTCACCCATCAGGGCGCGCAAGCCGGCACCCAATCGAGAGAGCGTCAGTTCCTCGCCGAGCGCTTTACAGAGTTCTTTCAAGATGCGGGTATCCATGCTCCGCTCGGCCCGCGCGGCGTTTACGTCATCGCCGTACATCGACTCGATCAGCGCGTCGATCAATTGACCCGGCTCCAACCCGGCCAGTAAGCTTGTATCGGATAGATCGCTCGGCAGCAACTGCAGGTCGACCGGAACTCCGGCCTCAATGGCCAGCGGCACGAGTTGCTCGCAGATCTTGTCGGCCGTGAGATCGAGTACGATGACCGGACGTTCTGGCAATGTGGAGGTGGCGTATACGGTCAAGAGGGCCTGTCTGCTGCGTACGCTGCCACCGAAGACATCGATTCTGCGGGTTGTGGGCGAGACACCTACCGCTCCCCATTCGTCCAATCGATCCACTCGGCTGGACTCCGCTTGCTCGTGGGCGAGCTTGCGCTGTTGCCACGCCTGATAAACGTTGTTGTAGTTGGCCGCCTGTCTCTCGTCGTGTTCTTCGACGGCGCGCTGCGCCTGGGTGTGACGAAAGTAGGACATGGCCAGCGTGCCAACCCCGCCCAAGGCGACCAAGATGGCAAGTGTCGCAAGCCCGCCGGACTGGCCGATGACCGCCAGGAACAGAAGTGATAAGACTGCCCCACCGCCGATCTTGGCGATTGCTCGGCATCGTGCGCGATGATCGAGCGCGGCGCTGTGGGCTCGGCGCTGCAGGTCTCCGGACTCGACCGGCTCGGCCGGTGGCGGCTCCGTGAATGGTTGGACATAACTCTGCCGGTCACGGAAAATCCAGCCCAGGCGCCGGCCGGGCGCGAAGAGGCGAGCCCGACTTCGCAGAGGATCGGGCTGCGTGGTCAACTGTGCATTCATCGATCATTTCTCCCGAGATCAAGCCTGCGACGCCGACATGCCTTGCTCGAATTCCTCGAGTCGCCGGATCCGGTCATGGAGTGGTGGGTGGCTGGCCATGACACGTGCCACCAGAGAAAGCCGGATATCTTGGGCATCGCTCTGCTCTTGGAAGCTGTTGAGTGCCTCGATCAATGACGCACCGTAGCCGAGCTCGGCAGCGAATCTATCCGCTCGTTTCTCACTATTGCGGCCGAACCAGGCCAGGGCGGGGAGAATCAGATAGATTGCCAAAAGAAATGGCGCTACTGCGAACGCGAAGAATACCAAAGCGATCACCATGAAGCATACCGCGAGGTAGCCAACGATTGAAAATTGCATGGCAACAGCTAATGCAAATCTGATGATGAACTTGAGTATAGCCCACGTGACTCGCAGCACGACGCGACCTGGAAGCGCATACCAGGAACTCAATAGCAGTGCCCACGAGTGGCCACCCAGGTGATGCCCCAACTCGTGGGCGAGCACTGCGGCAAGCTGGTGAGGTGGCGTCTTCTCTAACGACCATCGGGTCACACCCACAATGTGCCCGCTGGCGGCGAACGCATTAAGTTCTTTGCTGTCTTGGACCCGCAGCGTGTACTTTGAGCCGTCCACCCCCGCGGCGTTGGCCACCTCACCCCAGAGACGCTCGATTAGCTTCTGCTGTGCCAGCGTCGGCTTGCGGCACCTGAAATACAGCCGGGCAAGGATTTCTTCGGCTGGCCGATAGAACACGAAGACCAGTCCAGAGGCCAGCCAGAACGGGATGAGAGCGAGTCCGGCAACTCCACCCAAGAGCTGCGCCAAGAACCACATGACGACAAGACTGCACAAGAATTCTGGCAGGCTGAACAGGAGCTGGCTCAGCGTCGATGCGTCCGCTTTACGGCGCCTCGACCGAACGGGGTACCATTGATCGGTTGTGAGCGCGGGCGGCATGGCCTGCGCGAGTGGCAGTGCACCAGGGTTGCCGCGATCAGTTACATATCCTGGAGAATCGGACACGTAACCGCTAGTGTCTCCCGACCAGGAGTCCTGAGCCTGATCAGTTGTCGGTGTCCGTTGTCTCTGCATGCCATCAGGAGTCGAACCCTGATGGTCAGGAATCTGGGCAGGCTGCTGGTGCGGTTGGAATCCGGCTGCATCGTTGGCAAACGGACCACCCAGTGGTTGTTGAGGTGTGACCAAGATCTCGCGCCCCCTCGATGGATTGAGTGTGGCGGGCGACTTTACACCCGCCTTACCTCGGCGTGCTTACCCCAGCGAAGCTCAGCCTCCCAGCCGCTGCCGGGTTCGGCGGGCGCAGCTGGCGGTGCTGCGGGGGATAGCGTGTGCCGTTGTGGGGCGGCTGGTGGTGATCGAGGGGTTGGACGGGGCGGGTAAGCGCACCCTCGCCGAGGCGTTGGCCACGACGCTGACCGGGCACGGGGCAACGGTCGGCCGGATGGCGTTTCCCCGCTACGGCATCGGGGTGCACGCCGATCTGGCGCGGGAGGCGCTGTACGGCCGGCTGGGCGACCTGGCCGGTTCGGTGCACGGGATGGCGGTGCTGTTCGCGCTGGACCGGCGCGACGCTGCCGACGAGCTGCGCGAGCTGCGCAGCGGCCACGATGTGGTGCTGCTGGATCGCTACGTCGCGTCCAATGCGGCCTATGGTGCGGCGCGGCTGCACGAGGATGCCGATGGCACGTTCGTGGAGTGGATCCGCGGCGTGGAGATGGACCGTTTCGACCTCCCGGTGCCCGATGTCCAGCTCCTGCTGCGGGTGCCGACCAGCGTCGCGGCAGCCCGCGCGAACGGCCGGGCCGAGGTCGACGGCGCGCGGGCCAAGGATCTCTACGAGATCGACGCGGACCTGCAGGCCCGGTGCGCCGCTGTCTATGACGGGCTCGCTGCGAGAAGCTGGCTGGCTCCGTGGTCGGTGCTGGACGGCACCACTGCGCCCGGTGACCTGGTGGTGCAGCTGCTGGGGGGATGAACGCGAGCTGCCCGACCGCGTGCGGCGTCGCGCGCAATGACACCATGGCGTCTATGAGGGCTCGGATACTTGTGGTTGACGATGACCCCGCGTTAGCTGAGATGTTGACCATCGTGCTGCGCGGGGAGGGGTTCGAGCCGGCGGTGGTCAGCGAGGGCACCAAGGCATTGCCTGCACTGCGTGAGCTGAAGCCGGACCTGGTGCTGCTGGACCTGATGCTGCCGGGCATGAACGGTATCGACGTGTGCAAGGCGATCCGTGCGGAGTCCGGCGTCCCGATCGTGATGCTTACCGCCAAGACCGACACCGTCGACGTGGTGCTGGGTCTGGAGTCCGGTGCGGACGACTACGTGGTCAAGCCGTTCAAGCCCAAGGAGTTGGTGGCCAGGCTACGAACCCGGCTGCGCCGCAACGACGCCGACCCCGCCGAGCAGCTCACCATCGGTAGTCTGGCCATCGACGTGCCCGGTCACCAGGTCAGCCGCAACGGGACGCCGATCTCGCTGACTCCGCTGGAGTTCGATCTGCTGGTTGCCCTGGCCCGCAAGCCGCGCCAGGTGTTCACCCGTGAGGTGCTGCTCGAGCAGGTCTGGGGTTACCAGCACGCCGCGGACACCCGGCTGGTCAATGTGCACGTCCAGCGACTTCGTTCCAAGATCGAGCGGGATCCGGAGCATCCGGAGGTGGTGCTCACCGTGCGTGGTGTCGGCTACAAAGCGGGCGCGTCATGACGGACATCGTTGCGCGCTGATGTCGCTCACGGCCCGGGTGACCGATCCGCTGCACCGGGCCACCGGGGTGGCCCGTGAGCTGGCGGCGGTGGCCGGTGCGATGTGGCGGCGCTCGTTGCAGATCCGGGTGGTGGCCAGCACCGTGGTGCTGTCCTCGACCGTGGTGCTGGTGCTGGGCATGGTGCTGCAGGCCCAGATCGCTCAGCAGTTGATCGAGAACAAGACACAGGCCGCGCTGCTGCAAGCCGACAACAGCCGGGTCGTGGTGGAGTCCGAGCTCGGTGCGGTCGATCCCACGTCGGCGTCGTTGACCAGCCGGCTCACCACGACTGTCGACCGGTTGACCAACCCGGACCCCAGCGGGGAACGCTCGGCGGCGGCCAGCGCCGGAGCGTACGAGCCGGTACTGGTCGCCCGTGGTGGCTCAACGGGTGTGGCGCAGAGTATCGGCCCGCGAGACGACGTCCCTGCTGTGCTGCGCTCCGCCGTGGAGTACGGGGCGCTCGCGAACAAGATCACTACGGTGCGGCGCGGCTCGACCGCGGTGACCATGCTCGTGGTCGGTATGCCGGTGGCCAGCGCCGGTCGCACCATGCAGCTCTACCTGCTGTTCCCGCTCACCGCGGAGCAGCGCACGCTGCATCTGGTGCAGTCCACCCTGCTGGTGGGGGGCGTGGTGCTGCTGGTGCTCATCGCCGGCATCGCCAGCCTGGTGACCCACCAGGTGGTGATCCCGGTCCGGCAGGCCGCCGAGGTGGCCGAACGCTTTGCCGGGGGACATCTCGCGGAGCGCATCCCGGTCGTCGGCAGCGACGACATGGCCCGGCTGGGCACCTCCTTCAACGAGATGGCCGCGAGCATCCAACGGCAGATCCGCCAGCTTGAGGAGTTCGGTGAGCTGCAGCGCGGTTTCACCTCCGACGTCTCCCACGAGCTGCGCACCCCGCTGACCACCGTGCGGATGGCGGCCGATGTGCTCTACGACTCCCGCGACATGCTGCATCCGGCGCTGCATCGGTCGGCCGAGCTGCTGGTCAACGAGCTGGACCGGTTCGAGGCGCTGCTCGGCGACCTGCTGGAGATCTCCCGGCTCGACGCCGGCGTGGCCGAGCTGTACAGCGAGACCGTCGACGTGTGTGCCACCGTGGAGCACGCGGTGGCGGCGGTGCGGGCGGTCGCCGAGCAGGCCGGCACTCCGCTGCGACTGGACCTGCCGGCCGCGGAGGTGCTCGCCGAGATCGACCGGCGCCGGGTGGAGCGGATCGTGCGCAACCTGCTCACCAACGCACTGGACCATGCCGAGGGGCGCCCGGTCGAGGTGACGGTCGCCGCGGACGACGGCGCGGTCGCGGTGCTGGTGCGCGACCACGGCGTCGGGTTGCATCCAGACCACCACGACCGCGTCTTCACCCGGTTCTGGCGGGGTGACCCCTCGCGGGACCGGCGCACCGGAGGCACCGGGCTGGGGCTGTCGATCAGCCTGGAGGACGCTCGGCTGCACGGCGGCTGGTTGCAGGCCTGGGGTGCACCGGGACAGGGCAGTGCTTTCCGGCTCACCCTGCCCCGTAGCCGGGGCCGGCAGCTCACCAGCAGCCCGCTGCCGCTGTGCCCCGAGGACGCCCCGATGCCAGACCGCCCCGTGCCGGTCCGTCCCGGGAGCCAGTGATGGGCGTGACGTTACCGCGGGCTGCTGCGGTCATGGCGCTGCTGGTCCTGCTGGCCGGATGCGCCGCGATCCCGGACAGCTCCGACCTGCAGGTGGTGCGCTCGATCCGGGTGGGCGCGGGGCAAGCTCCACCGGCCGGTCCGCAACGGGGTGTCGATCCGTTCCGGCTGGTGCGAGAGTTTATCGAGGCCACCGGCAGCCCGGCCAACGGGCACGCCGCCGCTCGGGCCTTCCTGTCCCGGGATGCGGCACAGACCTGGGACGACCGGGCTGGCCTGACCGTGATCGAGGACGCTCCCGGGGCCACCCCGCAGGCCGATCCGGCAGACGATCTGCGCCGGATCCAGGTGGCGGGGCCGCAACTGGGCAAGCTCACCGAGGACGGCAGCTTCGTGCCGAATGCGGAGCCGTTCACCATCGGGCTCGACGTGGTCAGAGAGCAGAACGAATGGCGGATCACCAACCCGCCGCCCGGGGTTTTCGTGGAGGCCGGCGCTTTTGCGAACAACTACCGTCAGGTCCGGGTCTACTTCATCGATCCGAACCGCACCGTCGTGGTGCCGGATCTGCGCTGGGTACCGGCGCAGCCGTTGTCCACGTTGCCCGGGCGGGTGTTGGACCTGCTGCTCGCCGGGCCGTCGCAACGGCTGGCCGGAGCTGTCACCACGGCCTTGCCGAAAGAGACCCGGCCCAGATCCAACGTGCTGATCAGCAGGTCCGGGCGAGCTGTGATCAATCTGACCGGTCTGGCCGGGCTGGCCGAGCCGGATCGGCGGCTGATCGCGGCACAGATCGTCAGCACGCTGGACGGCCTGCTGCCCGTCCCACTGCAGTTGCTCGCCGACGGCGAACCGCTGGTTGCCGGCCAAACCGAGTGGCGTACCGCCGATATCGCCGCCTACACCTCGGCTACCGGTCCGCGGCCCGGTGCGCCGGGGCAGGTGGTCGCCGGCGGTCGGCTGCGCGGGCTGGATGGCGTGCCGGCGCCGGGACCGGCCGGCGACGGCACGCTCACCGTGCTCAGCGCGGCCCGGTCCAGCCCCGGTGGGGAGCAGCTGGCGGCGGTGGTCGCCGACCCGGACCAGCGCCCCCAGCTGTGGGTGGGCCGGGCCGGCGGGGATCTGGGGGTGGCGGCGTTGGATGCGGTGTCGATGACCCGGCCCACCTGGCGGCCGTCGGGCGCCGAGGTGTGGACCGTGCTGGACGGTCGCACGGTGGTCGGGGTGGTCGTCGTGGACCGCGGGCCGTCGTCGACCTACCAGGTGGAGGCCGCTGAGCTCGCTCGGCTGGGTCCCATCACGGAGTTGCGGCTGTCCCCGGACGGGGTGCGAGCGGTCGCGGTGGTGGGTGGGCGGCTCGTGGTGGCTGCTGTGGTCAGCGACTCCGGCATGGTGAGCCTGCGCCATCCGCAAGTGCTCCGGGCGGGCAACCTGACGCCTGCTGCCGGGGTGGAGTGGGCGCGTCCGGAGTTGCTGGTGGTGGTGTCCACCGGGTTGTCCCCCCAGGTCTCCTCGGTGTCGGTGGACGGGCTGACCCGTCGGGAGCTGTCCAACACCAACTTGACCGGTCCGGTGACCAGCATCACCGCGGCACTCGGCCGCCAGATCGTGGTGGCCGATGCCACCGGGCTGTGGGCTTATTCCGACACCCAGGAGGAGTGGGAACCGCTGCTCGGCGGGATCGGGCCCGGCGCGGTGCCCCTATACCTCGGCTGATCGTCTGGTGCAAGTCCGGCTGCTGGGAAGTGGGGACAGGTCGACCGCTGTGCACCGCTGCGCCGCCAGCGGGACCGGCGGCGCAGCGGTGGTCCGGTGCTGGTTCACACTGGCTGCGTGCACGTGCTGCTGGACCTGTTGTTGCCGGTCGGATGCGCTGGTTGCGGGGCGCCGGGAGCACCCTGGTGTCCGGCTTGCGCGGCGCTGCTGGGGCCGCCGGTGCGGGTGTACCCGCCGTGCTGCTCGGGCTCGGCCACCCCACCGGTATACGCCCTCGCGGCCTACCGCGGCCGGCTGCGGGCGGCGCTGCTGGCCTTCAAGGAACAGGGTCGCCGCGATCTCGCCCGGCCGTTGGGCGCTGCGCTGGCGACCGCGTTGCTGCAGCCGCCGCTGCGTGCGGCAGCTGGGTCCGGCGGGTTGTGTCTGGTGCCCGTGCCGTCGCGCCGATCTGCGGCGGCTCGCCGCGGCGGGCAGCACGTGGCGCTGCTGGCGCAGCGGGCGGCTGAGGTGCTGGCCGGCGCGGGGATGGTGGCCACCGTCGCGCCGGCGTTGCGGATGGCCGCCGGGGTGCGTGACTCGGTCGGTCTCTCGGCCGCGGCCCGGCAGGCCAACCTGGCCGGCCGGGTGTCGCTGCGCCGGGCCGGCCTGCCGCCCACCGGCACGCCCGTCGTGCTGATCGACGACGTGGTGACGACCGGCGCCACCGCGATGGCCTGCGTGGCGGTGTTGCGCCGGGCGGGTATCGGCACGCCCGCGATCGTGGCGCTCACCGCAGCGGGTCGTCACGCGCCGTTGTCGTAATGGCCGAGGTGTAGCACTCAGGGTGTTGAGGCTGGGCAACTGGACGCCAAACTCTGGCGAGGTCACCTCAGGCGGACTACGGTTCCTGGATCAGCATCCATCGCTGCTGGTTCGGGAGGAGGCGAGAAAGCCATGATCCTGGCGCCGGAGGTCGAGTGATCGCCGCGGGCGGCCCCCCTGCCGCCTGAGGATCACCGCTGTGCCCCGGCGTCGCCGCAGTCCTGCTGGACAACGCGAGGAGGTCGCCCAGGTGAACATTGTCGTCAAGGGTCGTAACGTTGAGGTGCCCGATCACTACCGGGTGCACGTCGCCGAGAAGCTCGCCCGCGTCGAACGCTACGACCACAAGGCCATCCGATACGACGTCGAACTGTTTCACGAACGCAACCCCCGGCAGTCCAAGAGCTGCCAGCGGGTGGAGATCACCGGTCAGTGTCGCGGGCAGGTAGTCCGTGCTGAAGCGTGTGGTCCGGACTTCTACGCCGCGCTGGACGCGGCCACGAGCAAGCTGCAGAACCGGCTGCGTCGAGCCGCTGACCGCCGCAAGGTGCATCACGGTCGGCGCCAACCCACCTCCGTCGCCGAGGCCACCGCACCGCTGGCGGCGGTCCTGGTCTCAGCTGCCGGTAGCGGTGCGCAGGCTGACGGGGCACAGAGCAGCAGTGGTGGTGCCCAGAGCAATGGCCAGCGTCACTCGCCCTCGCCTGACGTCGATGCCGACGTCGTAGCCGACGTCGACTACGAGCTGCCCACCCAGCGGCGGAACTCAACGGACTCTGCTGGACCGGGTCGCATCGTGCGGCGCAAGCGGCACACCGCCGAACCCATGACCGTCGACCAGGCGCTCTACGAGATGGAACTCGTAGGCCACGACTTCTACCTGTTCTCCGACGCCGCATCCGGCCTGCCCAGCGTGGTGTATCGCCGCCGGGGCTTCCACTACGGCGTGATCGAGCTCTCCTGACCCCGGCCCAGCAAGCATGATCGCCGGCTGGGTGCCTACCACGACAGCACGTGTCGTTCCCGGCACCCAGCCGGCGATCATGGCATTCGGGCGTTGCTAACCTGCGCTGATGACGGCGCCGCTGGTGCTGGGCATACGATGGCGCGCAGAACCGGCGGCGCCCGTTGCCCCGCGGCACGCCATAAGCAGCCCGCCGGCCGCGTTGTGTCCCGATACGAGTGAGGTCTGTCACGGTGGTCCTGTCCCGACTGCTCCGCGCCGGCGAGCACAAGACGGTGCGCCGGCTGCGCGCCATTGCCGACCACATCAACGGCCTGGAAGCCGACGTCGCCGGTTTGCCCGACACGCAGCTGCAGGCCAAGACCGGTGACTTCCGCAGCCGCTACGCCAAGGGTGAGTCGCTGGATGAGTTGCTGCCCGAGACGTTCGCGGTGCTCCGCGAGGCGGCCAAGCGCACGCTGGGGCAGCGGCACTTCGACGTGCAGCTGATGGGTGGCGCGGCGATGCACCTGGGCAACATCGCCGAGATGCGTACCGGTGAGGGTAAGACGCTGACCTGCGTGCTGCCCGCCTACCTCAATGCCATCGCCGGCAAGGGTGTGCACGTCGTCACGGTCAACGACTACCTCGCCAAGCGCGACGCGGAGTGGATGGGCCGGGTGCACCGGTTCCTGGGGCTGGAGGTCGGGGTGATCCTGTCCCAGCTGAGTTCCGACGAGCGCCGCGCCGCCTACCACGCCGACATCACCTACGGCACGAACAACGAGCTCGGTTTCGACTACCTGCGCGACAACATGGCCTGGAACCTCGATGACTGCGTGCAGCGTGGGCACCACTTCGCCATCGTCGACGAGGTCGACTCCATCCTCATCGACGAGGCCCGCACGCCATTGATCATCTCCGGGCCGGCTGATCAGTCCTCCCGCTGGTACGGCGAGTTCGCCCGGCTCGCCCCGATGCTCAAGCGCGATGTGCACTACGAGGTGGACGATCGCAAGCGCACCGTCGGTGTCTCCGAGGAGGGGGTGGCCCTGGTCGAGGACCAGCTGGGCATCGACAACCTCTACGAGGCCGCCAACACCCCGCTGGTGGGCTATCTCAACAATGCGCTGAAGGCCAAGGAGCTCTACGCCAAGGACAAGGACTACATCGTCCGCGACGGCGAGGTTCTGATCGTCGACGAGTTCACCGGCCGGGTGTTGCACGGCCGCCGCTACAACGAGGGAATGCACCAGGCCATCGAGGCCAAGGAGCAGGTGGAGGTCAAGGCCGAGAACCAGACCCTGGCCACGATCACGCTGCAGAACTACTTCCGGCTCTACGCCAAGCTCGCCGGGATGACCGGTACCGCGCAGACCGAGGCCGCCGAGCTGGCCCAGATCTACCAGCTGGGGGTGGTGCCGATCCCCACCAACCAGCCGATGGTCCGCAAGGATCAGGGTGACCTGATCTACAAGCACGAGGAGGCCAAGTTCGCCGCGGTGGTGGCCGACATCGCGCAGCGGCACGCCAAAGGACAACCGGTGCTGGTCGGCACCGCGAGCGTGGAGCGCTCCGAGTACCTCTCCAAGGCGCTGGTGGCTGCCGGCATCCCGCATTCGGTGCTCAACGCCAAGCAGCACGACAAGGAAGCGTTGATTATCGCTGAGGCCGGCCGCAAGGGCACGGTCACGGTGGCCACCAACATGGCCGGGCGGGGAACCGACATCATGCTGGGCGGCAATCCGGAGTTCCTCGCCGACACCGCGTTGCGGGCCCGCGGGCTGGATCCGGTGGAGACTCCGCAGGATTACGAAGCCGCCTGGGAGGCCGCCGTGAAGAAGGCCCGCAGCGAGGTCGAGGTCGAGGCCGGGGAGGTCGTCGCGGCGGGTGGGCTGTACGTGCTGGGCACCGAGCGGCACGAGTCACGGCGGATCGACAACCAGTTGCGGGGTCGCTCCGGGCGCCAGGGCGACCCCGGCGAGTCCCGGTTCTATCTGTCCCTGCGTGACGAGCTGATGGTGCGGTTCAACGGCCCGATGGTCGAGTCGATCATGACCCGGTTGCGGATGGAGGACGACATCCCGATCGAGGCCAAGATGGTCAGCAGAGCGATCCAGTCCGCCCAGACCCAGGTCGAGCAGCAGAACTTCGAGATCCGCAAGAACGTTCTCAAGTACGACGAGGTCATGGACCTGCAGCGCAAGGTGATCTACGCTGAGCGCCGCCGGGTGCTCGAAGGTGAGGACCTGCGCGAGCAGATCGATCACATGATGGCGGATGTGATCACCGCCTACGTCAACGGTGCCACCGAGAACGGCTACGCCGAGGACTGGGATCTCGACAAGCTGTGGACGGCGCTGCGGTCGCTGTACCCGGTCGGGATCAGCCATGAAGATCTCGGTGACGCTGCTGGCGAGCTGACCCGTGAGATGCTGCTGTCGGCCGTGCTCGACGACGCGCGAGCGGCGTACGCCCGCCGGGAGGCAGCGCTGGAGCAGGCGGCAGGCCCGGGTGCGATGCGCGAGCTCGAGCGCCGGGTGGTGCTGTCGGTGCTGGACCGCAAGTGGCGCGAGCACCTCTATGAGATGGACTACCTCAAGGAGGGCATCGGGCTACGTGCGATGGCGCAGCGTGACCCGCTGGTGGAGTACAAGCGTGAGGGTTTCGAGATGTTCAGCGCGCTGCTCGAGGCGTTGAAGGAGGAGTCCGTCGGGTTCCTGTTCAACGTGCAGGTGCAGGTCACCGAGCCAGTTGATGCCGATCCGGCGCAAGCCCCCGCGCCAGTGCCCGTCCCGGCCCCGGCCGCCGCACCAGCTGCCGCTGCCGTACCGGCTGCTGCTGCCGTCGCGCCGGTGGCTCCGGCGCTGCCGGAGCAGGCGTCGCCGCCGCTGACCTACACCGGACCGGCTGAAGGCGGTGGCACCGAGGTGCGCCGCCGCGGTCGGCATGCCGGCGCCACGACGCAGGAGCCCTCCCGCAACGCCGCCTGCCCGTGCGGTTCGGGCAAGAAGTACAAGCGCTGCCACGGCGCGGCCTCCGGTACCCGCACCGCTCTGTGAGGCCTGATGTACCGCACTGATCCGCTGTTCTCAGACGATGCCACAGCCATCGACACCACCAAGCCGAGCATTGCCAGGGCGTATGACGCGGCCCTGAACGGTAAGGACAATTACGAGGTCGACCGCGAGTTCCTGCAGCGGATCCTGGCGGTGGCACCGGAGGCGAAGCAGATCGCGTGGGACAACAGGATGTTCCTGACCCGGGTGATCCGATTTCTCACCTACCGGGCCGGGGTCACCCAGTTCCTCGACTGCGGCTCAGGCTTGCCGACGGCGGAGAACACCCATCAGGTCGCTCAGCGCATCCGACCGGAGGCACGCGTAGTCTACGTCGACAATGATCCCGTCGTGCTCACTTATGGCCGCGCGTTGCTCCAGGACAACGACCATACGCACCTCATTGGCGCCGACATCTTCGATCCACACCAGATCATCGACGACATGAACGTCCGCAAATGCCTCGACTTCTCGGAGCCGATCGCGTTGTTGCAGAACGGCACACTGCACCACTACGGCGGTCCGCGCAGTCCGGCCGACATCATGCGGGAGTACATCGACGCGCTGCCGTCGGGTTCCTATGTGGTGCTCAGCCATTTTCTGGATCCGGAGACCAAGGAGCACAGCGAACTCGCCCGGCGGATCGAGCAGGTCTTCCTGCGCAGCCCGATCGGCTGTGGATGGTTCCGCACCCGGGCCGAGATCGAAGGCATGTTCCCCGGCCTCGAGCTGCTGGAGCCCGGCCTCACCCGCTGCGCTGAGTGGTGGCCCGACGGTCCGCAGATCACGCCGTTGCACCCCGTCCAGCATTGCATCGCCGGTGGTGTCGGCCGCAAGCCGTGACCAACCCGGTCACCCGGATCACGCATTCTTTCACGGGTACAGACGTCTGCATCGTGGGGTATGCTGGTCTGCATGCGGACGACGCTCAACCTTCCGGACGGCCTGGTGGCGCAGGCCAAGGCGCATGCTGCGGACAGCGGGCAGACTCTGACCAGTCTGGTGGAGGAAGGTCTGCGGTTAGTGCTGCAACAGCACGACATCCCGTACCCCGCTGAGCCGCAACCGTTGCCCGCCTATGGGAACCCGGACGGACGCATCCTCGTCGACCTCGCCGATCGCGACGCGGTGTGGGGGATCCTCGACGAGAACCGGCCAGCGTGATCCTGCCGGAGGTGAACGTCCTGGTGTACGCGTTCCGCCGGGAGATCGAGCATCATGCGCGGTACGCGACCTGGCTGGGCGGCATGATCGCGGGTGCCGACGAGCTCGCGTTGCACGACATCGTGCTCGCCGGGTTCGCTCGGCTCGTCACCAACCCGAAGATCTTCGCTGACCCGGCCCCGATGCCGGTGACGCTCGAGTTCCTCGCCCGGATACGGGGAGCTCGGCGGGCCCGCTGGCTGCCGTCAGGAGATGCGGCGTGGACCGAGCTCCAGTGGCTCGCGGGCAACGATCGGGGATTGCGGACGAACCTGGTGCCCGACGCTTTGCTGGCCGCGCTGGCCCGCACTCATGGCTGCCGGATCGCGACCGCCGATCGCGGTTTCTCCCGGTTCCCCGGCGTACGTACCTTCGACCCCGCCGACTCGCCGAGCTGATCGCGCCACCAACCGGCCGCGCTGGCCGAACTTCTCGGCTCGGCGCGACGGGATTTCATCCACTCGGGGTACCACGATGGTGACCTGCACCAATGTCGCACAGTGCGGAGTATCTCCTGCTGGCAGAGCTGTGCGAGCACAGCTGCCCGACTGATCAGGAGCAGCTATCTTTGGCGTCCTTTGCCGCCCCGACCCCCATGATCACTGTTTGGGAG
>JBOHGE010000051.1:28874-38304 GCA_050700055.1 Pseudonocardiaceae bacterium | reverse complement strand
CTCCCCCTGCAGAGCGGTCCCGGAGGGCCCACCTCCATCACCAACACAGCACCACACACGAAGACCCAGACCTCTACATCCGAACCTCCCTGCATGCTCGTGGCACACCCCAAACAGCGATCATGGGAGTCGTGGCAGCGGAGGGCACCGGGGATAGCTGCTCTTGATCAGGCTGGCAGAGCTGTGCTCGCACAGCTCTGCCAGCAGAAGACTTGTCCGCCAAAGAAGCGACGCTTGCCGATGGCTGCCACCTGCCCGCTGAGACCCACTCCTCGCCTACGGGTTCGGGATCGCGCGGATTCCCGCACCGCACCGACGGGCGATGCTGACCGGGTTGACGTCCATCTCCACGTCGAGACCGCCGACCTCCTGGAAGCCGCCGTCACCAAGCGAGGTCGGACCCGTCTCGCTGACCCGGCGGAAGGTCACCTCGAACCGGAAGACAGTGCGCAGCACGTCAGCCACCGAGTCGAGGCTCGCCGACCTGCGCCAGCACGCGTGCTGGCCAGAATGATTGGCATCTAGTACCACACGGCGTAGGCGGACGTGGTGTCATCGTCGAACGCCGCTGCCGAGCGGCTGCGCCGAGCATGGTGACTACCCTGGACCGCGGTCTGCCCGAACCCTGTGAACCGTATCGAGGCCGCGCAGCGGGGGATCGGCTCCGACACGACCACCAGCTCCAGTGGTGGGTCCTCGATGAGCCTGCGTTGGCGGAACAGCCGCACCTGCACGGTCCGGTCGATCTCAGCCTCGGTGCGGGGCGGCGGGTAGCCGCGGAACACCGCACGGACATAGTCGGCCTGCGCACACTGTGCACATCGATGCCCTGCTGGGCGGTCTCGATGCGGCCGAGCTTGCTGGCCGACCATTCAAACTCCGGAGCAGAGTGAGGGCTCCTCGGCGCACGATGCATGGCTGGTAGGTTCTGTCGCCACGATCACCGGGAGGTGTGCCGAAGGCCGATTTGACGGTCGACTACGCGATGTTGGCACACTCGGCGCAGTCCCTGCGGTTGATCGCCACCGAGTTCGACGGTGCCGATGCGCGCCGCGACGCCAACACGGGCATCTGGGGGTCCTGCGACGTCGCCCGGGCCATGAACGATTTCGTGGACAACTGGGACCGGCACCGCGGGAAGCTGGTCGAGTCGATCAACAACGTCGGCGGGATGTGCGCCGGCGCCAAGGAGGCATTAACCCGCGTCGACCATGGGCTGGCTGACTCGATGATCCGCTCCGGAAAGGGATGATCATGCGTCGGCCGGTGGACTGGTCCCCGTTAGCCCCCTCGGACCCGCTGAAGGGGGATCCGGACCGGATCACCGATGAGGCCCGGCGACTGCAGGATGTGGCCACCGAGATGCGCACTCAGATCTCCCGGCTACACGCCATCGGCCGCGACGGCACCCTCACCGGGCAGTATGCCCAGAAGCTGCGCACCGCCGCCACCGACCTCGCCGGGCAACTGCAGAAGACGGTCGGTCGTTATCAGCGGGTCGCCGGGGAGCTGTCGAGCTGGGCTCCGGAGCTGGCCCACGCCCAGGCCGAATCGGTACGGGCCTTGGAGAAGGCCAAGGCCGCCCGCGCCGCGATCCGGCCGCCCGGTGATGCCCCACCCAGCCCGGACGAGCAGGCCGGCGAACGCCGCAGGCGGGCCGCGCTCGACGAAGCGACCCAGGAGCTGGCCGCCGCGCAACGGCAGCTGGATCACGCGGTCGAGCACGCTCGGAACACGGGCCGCCGGCACGCCCAGCGGATCGATGACGCCATCCACGATGACGTCGAGGACAGCTGGTGGGACAACGTGAAGGACTGGGTGCACCGCAACGCCGGGTGGATCAAGACTGTTGCTGACATCTTGAGTGTGGTCGCCACCGCGCTGGCCTTCGTCGCGTTGATCATTCCCGGCGTGAACATCATCGCGGGCCTCGCGATCGGGCTGACGTTGCTAGCGCTTGCCGGGCACACGGCTCTCGCTGTGTCCGGTGACGGATCCTGGACCGAGGTGGCTCTCGACGTCTTCGCGCTGGCCACCTTCGGTGTCGGCCTGCGCATGGCCTCCCGGTTACGGGGTGTCCAGCAGGCGACCCGCGAGGCGGGGGCACGCGTCGCCGGTCACACGGCCCGCAGCTCCGCCCTGCGGTCCAGCCGCGCCGCCCGCAGCGCCGCCGGACGGACCCTGCAGCGTCGCACCGCGACAACCGCCCAACGACGTGGCGCCCGGCGCTTCATCGAAACCGCGAAACGTGACGCGCGGCACGCCCAGGGCCGGGCCGCGCAGCAGGTCCGCAACGCCCCCCTGGCCGATCCCACTCGCGGCGAGACACTACGGGCCGGTAACGACATAGGTGCCGCACGATCGTATAAGGACATCGACGCCATCCGCGGCAGATTCCCCGGAGACGCCGACGTCGCCCACGCCAGCCGCCACGCCGACTCGCTCCGCGATACCAGCCTCGGGGCGTGGTCCAGCGGCTTCGTCGCCGATTTCGCTGACAAGATTGTGGACTATGCCGGTGTCACGCAGTACGAGGACGCGAAGAACCACTTCACCCAGGAAGTGGGCTCCACGTGGTGAGGGGGCGTGGCCGCAGTGGTGGTGTCGATGCCGGCGGCTCTCTCAGCCCGGCCGAGGCCAGCAGGGATGCCGCCGACCGGCTGCTCGGTCAGCGTGCCCTGCTCGCCCTGCGCGCCGTCGCGATCGTCGCGGTGATCGTTTTTGCGGTCTGCGGCATTCTGGTGGACCCCGACATCGTGGGTATCGAGTCCAGATACCTCGGCGCGACGACCGCAGCGGTCTGGGTCCTGCCCTCGGTGGCCGCTCTGGTCGTGATGATCGTATGCCGTCGGCCCGCGTGCCGGCAGGTGTTCTGGCTGCGGGAGGTCATCAATGTCACTGCCGGCACGGGGGTTCTCGCGGGAGGGATCGGAGTGATCGCGGGGTTCTACGGTGCGCCACCCGCGCTCGTCGTGCTCTGCTGGATATCCGTGCTGTCCGGCGTGGCGACGTTCGTGCTGCACTACACCTTCCGAACGCGGCGGGTCCGGTGACGGCCGTTACCGAGCCCGCGCCGCCGGACCACCAGGCGAGCGCGCCGACCGGGTACACCGTGGTGCTGCCTCCCGGCTGGTCGCGGATCCCGCTGCGCCGGGGCACCGAGCAGACGATCACCAGGATCCTCGACCGGTCGTTCGCCGGTCTGGCCCGCGACCGGGTGGCCACCCTGCGCCACGAGTTGCGGGGGCGGCTGCGGGAGCTGGCCGAGCGCGCCCGGGAGCACGGTGGGCTGGACCTGTACGTGCCGACCGAGCGGATGCACGGCGTCACCGCCGCCGCGTCGTTCGTGGTCGCCGAGATGTCGCTGGACTCGGCGCAGCAGGGGGACCCGGCCCGGTTGGCCGCCCAGCTGCTCGCCGACGACGCGCACACCACAGCGGTGGACGTCGCCGCAACGGTCGCGACCAGGGCCGAGTATCTGGTGGCGGCCGACGCCGAGCGGGGTGACGGGTCCCGCCGGGTCGACTACGTGCTGGCCGTACCGGGTGACCTCGGCCGGTGGGTGGTCGTCTCGTTCAGCACGCTGGGATCAGGTGACCTCGCACAGCTGCTGGTCGAGCTCTTCGACGCGGTGATGACCACCTTCCGGTGGCGGCACCGGTGAGCGGATGGCCCGAGATCGACTACGACCCGGCGGTGTGGATCGAGCTGCCGATGGTCTGGGACGAGCAGACCTGGCCCGACCATCGTGCCTGGGCCCGCGATCTCGCCGAGGCATCCTGGGGCGACTCCGGACTGGTGCCCGCGGAGTACCAGGTCGACAATCTGGCGCTGACCCTGGCCCTGTTCGCCGAGAAGCTGCAGTCCGGCGGCCCGCTGCCCGCGCAGCACTTCTTCCTGCACCTGCCCGACCCACGGATGATGCCGCTGCAGGTGTGCCTGGGCGTGTGGGATGCCGCCGGTGAGCGGGACGCGGCGCTGCGCGAGCTGACCGGGGCCGACGACCCGGAGGCGGTGGAGCCGCCGCTCGTCGAGGTCTTCCCGACCGAGCACCTGGGCGACGGGCTGCGGACGTTGCGGTACTGCCCGTTCGATCCCGGTCCCGGCCACCCACCGGATCCGGCAGCGATCTACGCGACGCTGAACTACGCGTGGCGGGTCGATGGGCACGGCACCGACGTCCGGCTGTTCAGCTCCTGCCCGGACCTCGCCCGGCTCATCCCGATCATCGACGACATCGACGCCCTGGCCCGCGGCATCCGCATCGTTGCGCTCACCGAGGACCCCGTTCGATGATCGCAACCGCGGGTGCAGCTGGCATTCAGCGGGTGGCGGTGGTGAGGAAGGTCCGCCAGGAGGTGGTGGGGACGGCCAGCGCGGGGCCGTCGGGGTCCTTGGAGTCGCGGATCAGGACGCGGCCTGGGGCGGGGGCGACTTGGACGCAGGTGCCGCCGTGGGCGCTGTAGCTGCTGGTGTGCCAGACGATGTCAGCCGGCTCAGGCGCGGTCATAATGGTCCTCTCGATCCGCAGAGAACTCGGTTGCCAGAGTGGCAATCAGCTCCCTGGATTGTCCCTCGTCCAGCGCGGTCTGCGCCAGAGCCCCCAGGATGCGCTGATAGGCGGTCACCTCCTCGCGCCGTTCCAGGAACAGGCTCGACGTCTCACTGTCCAGGTACACCACCGGCCGGAACTCGGCGAACTCCATCAGGGTGAACGGGCCGGACAGTGCGGCGTGCGCGCCGAGCGCGGCCGGGACCACCCGCAGCGTGAGGCAGGGGCGCACCGACATCCGCAGCAGGTGATGCAGCTGATCGGACATCACCACCGGGCCACCGATCGGCAACCGGAGCACGGCCTCGTGCAGGAAGAAGGTGAACCGCGGCGGGCGCTGCTGGCTGAACAGGCTGCGGCGGGCCAGCCGGGCGGCCACCCGCTCGTCCACCTCGTCACCAGGCATATTCGCATTGCTGCTGATCACGGCACGGAAGTAGTCCCCGGTCTGCAGCAGGCCAGCCACCAGCGTCGACTCAAATGCACTGATCGCCACCGCCTTGTTCTCGTGGTCGATCAACGTCACGACCTGCTTGGGTAGCCGGGTGCCATGTTGCTGCAACCAGCCCGGGGTGTGCTGCTGCTGGCACAGCTCAAGCAGCCGGTCCCGCTCCGGGGCTCTGACCCGGCACACCCCGAGGAACGCGGCGATGTCCGTCTCACTGCCGCTGCGCTTGCCCGAGAGTATCCGCGACACCCAGCTCGGTGAGCACCCGAGCAGGTAGGCAGCCTGCTGGCCGGTCAACCCGGCCCGCTCCATCACCTCACGCAGCCCCTCACCCAACTCCCGGCTACGTACCGTGGGCTCACGATCTCGCATGACGACCTCCCCGCGCGGCGGATCTTCCTCTGCAACCAAGGATATTTCGTGTCCCGAGGGCAATTCGGCCAGGTGCGTTGTCCGCGCGTTTCGCGCTACGGCAAGCTGCGCGACACCGCCACTGAGTTCTCACGTCTCGGTCATCACGATCGGCGAACTGCGGCTGTCCGCGCCGGACCCCGAGACCGGCGCCATGAGACTCCGCACGCTGATCGTCAAGCTGTGGCTCCGGGTCAGGTAAGTCTCTGCGTCCACCAGCATGGACCTAGACCGGCAGCGGCGCACCGCACACTCGGTAATTCGCTGTCGAGCGGTCGCACCATTCCCTACAGTAACGGGAGAGCCACCGTTTGTGAGAAAGACGTGGAGCCGGCAGGCACTGCTCTGCCGCCGTGTTCAGCGGCAGCTGGGTGGCACCGGACCCGGCCGTGACCGGTACGTCAGCACCGGGGGGTGATCGATGGGGAACGTCGGGGAGCAGCCGGTGGGGAACTCTGTTCGCAAGCAAACACGCAATTTCGGCCAGGCCGGTATCAATCAAGCCACCGGGTCGGGATATGACGCGTTCATCTCCTACAGCCACGCTCTGGACGGTGCGGTAGCGCAGGCGTTGCAGAGCGGGTTGGAGCAGTTCGCGAAACCGTGGTATCGGCCGCGTGCTTTGCGAGTTTTTCGGGATACCGCGAGCTTATCCGCTAATCCAGGGCTGTGGTCGTCCATCGAG
Source organism: Pseudonocardiaceae bacterium (assembly GCA_050700055.1). Lineage (GTDB taxonomy): Bacteria > Actinomycetota > Actinomycetes > Mycobacteriales > Pseudonocardiaceae. Next base: position 32,208 of record JBOHGE010000051.1, on the reverse strand, counting down.
AAGGCGTTGGGCTCCTCGGCTTGGTTGGTGTTGATGGCCTCGCCGGAGGCGGCACGATCACCGTGGGTCAACCGCGAGGTCGCGTGGTGGCTGGCGAACAAGTCGCCGCAGCGGTTACTTGTGGTGCTCACCGGGGGTGAGTTCGCCTGGGCTGACGACGCCGGGGACGGGGCGGCAGCGGCCTTGCCGCCTGCGTTACGCGGTGTCTTCGTCGAGGAACCGCGCTGGGTGGACCTGCGCTGGTTGCGCAATGTGGAGCAGGTGGACCAGTCCAACCCCCGGTTGCGGGAGTGCGTGGCCGATGTCGCGGCAGCCGTGCGGGAGATTCCCAAGGACGATCTGGTCGGTGAGCACATCCGCCAGCACCGCCGCACCATGCGGCTGGCTCGTAGTGGTGTCACCGCTCTGGCGATACTGTTGATCGCGGCGCTGGTGGCCGCGGGCGTCGCCTTCCAACAACGCACCACCGCGCTGCGAGAGCGCGACAACGCCACCTTCAACCAGATCATCGCCCAAGCCGACCGACTGCGCAACATCGACGTGTCCTTAGCGGCGCAACTCGATCTCACTGCCTACCGCATGCGACGGATTGAGGACCGGTGCACAGCCCTGATCACCGATGCGAACGCTACCTTGTCTACTGCTCCGTTGACCGGTCATACCGACGGCGTCATGTCGGTGGGGTTCAGTCCGGATGGACGCACTCTGGCCAGCGCCGGCGCCGACCAGACAGTGCGACTGTGGAATATCACCGATCCAGCCTTAACTGCCCCCTTGGGCCAGCCTCTGGTTGGCCACACCGACAGCGTCTGGTCGGTGAGGTTCAGTCCAGATGGGCGTACTCTGGCCAGCGCCAGCGTCGATCAGACAGTGCGACTATGGAATGTCACCGACCCGGCCAACCCGATACCCCTAGGCCAGCCCCTCACCGGCCACACCGGCACTGTCAACTGGACAGGATTTAGTCCGAATGGGCGTATTTTAGCCAGTGCTGGCGGCGATCAAACGGTACGACTGTGGAATGTCACCGACCCGGCCAACCCGATACCTCTGGGCCAGCCTTTGACCGGCCACACCGACAGCGTCTGGTCGGTGATGTTCAGTTTAGATGGGCGCACTCTGGCCAGCGCCGGCCCTGATCAGACGGTGCGACTGTGGAATGTCACCGATCCGGCCAACCCGATACCCTTAGGCCAGCCCCTCACCGGCCACACCGGCGCCGTCAATTGGATAGGGTTCAGTCCGGATGGGCACACTCTGGCCAGCGGCGGCGTCGATCGGACCGTGCGGTTGTGGAATGTCACTGATCCGGCCAACCCCGTCCCTTTGGGCCAGCCCCTCACTGGCCACACCAACGGCGTCAACCGGGCGGGGTTCAGTCCGGATGGCCACATCCTGGCCAGCGCCAGCGACGATCAGACGGTGCGGCTGTGGAATATCACCGATCCGGCCAACCCCATTCCCCTAGGCCAGCCCCTCACCGGCCACACCGGTGCCGTCTACTCAGTGGAGTTCAGTCCGGATGGGCGCACTCTGGCCAGCGTCAGCGTCGATGGGACCGTGAGGTTGTGGAACATTGCGCTCACTTCCCTGACTGGCCACACCAAAGCCGTTTGGTCAGTGGGGTTCAGCCCGGACGGCCACACCCTGGCCAGCGCCAGCAACGATCGGACCGTGCGGCTGTGGAATGTCACCGACCCAGCTCGCCCCACCCCTCTGGGTCAGCCTCTCAACGGCCACACTGGCGCCGTCACATCGGTGGAATTCAGTCCAGACGGGCACACCTTAGCCAGCGCCGGCGGCGGCGATCAGACGGTGCGGTTATGGAATGTCATTGACCCAGCTCGCCCCACTCCTTTGGGTCAGCCTCTTACCGGCCGCACCAATTTTGTCTTCTCGGCGGGGTTCAGCCCGGACGGGCACACTCTGGCCAGCGCCAGCAACGATCGGACCGTGCGGTTATGGAATGTCACCGACCCAGCTCGCCCCACCCCTCTGAGCCAGCCCCTCACTGGCCATGCTGGCGGCGTTTCCTCAGTGCGGTTCAGCCCCGATGGGCGCACTCTGGCCAGCGCCGGCCTCGATCATGATCACACTGTTCGGTTATGGAACGTCACCGACCCGGCCAACCCCGTTCCCTTGGGCCAGCCCCTCACCGGTCACACCGGCGGCGTCTACTCGGTGCGGTCCAGCCCGGATGGGCGCACCCTGGCCAGCGCCAGCCTCGATCAGACGGTGCGGTTGTGGAATGTCACCGATCCGGCCAACCCCATCCCCTTGGGCCAGCCCCTCACCGGCCACACCGGTGCCGTCAACTGGGTGGGGTTCAACCCGGATGGGCGCACTCTGGCTAGTGCCAGTGATGATCAGACGGTGCGACTGTGGAATGTCACCAACCCAGCCAACCCCATCCCCTTAGGCCAGCCCCTCACCGGCCACACCGGTACCCTCAACTGGGTGGAGTTCAGCCCGGATGGGCGCACCCTCGCCAGCGCCAGCAACGACCAGACCGTGCGGCTGTGGACTACGAACGTCGACCAGGCGATCCAGCGGATTTGCACCATCACCAGGGACACTCTCACCCGGGCCAATTGGGAACAGTACGTTTCGCGGGATCTGCCCTACAACCCGCCCTGTCCATGAGTAACCGGCATCAAGTTCACAGCCGGCGCGTTTTTGTGCTGAGCACACACAGTCAGCCCGACAACGCGGGTCGATGGGTGTGCGGTATCGCGCGTTACATGTAACATGGCGGATGGCTGAACCCGATCGCACGCGGGTTCATGGACGTGTCCGTGCCCACCGAGCACGGCTTCGAGCCCAAGGTCTGCGACCGATCCAGATCTGGGTCCCCGACGTGCGGTCTCCCACGTTCGTGGCCGAGGCACACCAGCAGTCGGTGGTGGTTACGTCCAGCGGTCACGCCAACGATGACCAGACGTTCATCGACGCCATCTCGTGGGATGGCGAGTGAGGCGTGGCGAAGTCTGGACGGCGGCGGTAGGCAAAGGCTACGCGGGAAAGCCACGGCCGGTGGTCATCATCCAAGACGACCGCTTCGACGCCACCGACTCGGTAACCGTCTGCGCCTTCACGACCGACCCTACCGAGGCACCGCTACTGCGCATTCCCATCAGCGCCGATGCGGTAAACGGCCTACGCCAACCGAGCCTCATGGTAGACAAGATCACAACTATGCCCCGGTCGAAGATGGGAGAAAGGATCGGGCGTCTCGCCGACGAGGACATGGTCGCCCTGGGTCATGCTATCGTGGTATTCCTCGGTATGGCCGGACCGTAGACTATCTCCCTCAAGCCTTTCCAACCCCCGCTGA